>DASPMY010000027.1:0-123511 GCA_035626815.1 Croceibacterium sp. | reverse complement strand
CCGCCCGGGTCAAGACGCTCGGCGAGGCGGTCGACTCGCTGGCCGGCCACGGCACGCTCTATACGCTGGTGGCGGTGGGGCTGCTGCTGTTCGGCGTGTTCAGCCTGCTGCTGGCGCGCTACGTCATCGTCGCCGATCTCGACCGGCAGGACTTACGCCCGACGCTCCATTAGCCGGCGCACTGGGCCAGCCCGGTCCCTTCGTAGACCACCCGGCCGTGCGCGTCGAACAGGGTGACCGAGCCCTCGTAGTTCGACCGCGGGCCGTCCGCCTGCTCGCCGTCGGCGTCGATCCGCAGCCGCAGCGAGTATTCCCGGCCGTTGTACAGCGAGCGCGTGCGCATCGGCAGCGCGCGCGCGCCCGGATCGGCGGCGAACCGCACGACCTCGCCGGAGATCTTCATGAACGCGTCGGCCTCGCGCGCGATCACCCGCGTGCCGAGGCTGGTGCCCGGGGCGTAGTTGCACGCCTCGCCGTAGATGTCGTAGCGCTCGATGTCGGGCAACAACAGCGGCTCGGGCGTGACCTGAATCAGCGGCGGCATGGTGTCGTTGGCCTTCTCGACCAGCGCGATGTCGCGCTCGTCGGCCAACGCCTGCTCCTCGGGGGTCGGCTCGTCGCCGCAGCCGGCCAGCAACAGGGCGGCGGCCCCCAGCGCCATCAATCGCCGCATCAATGCCTCCCGAACAGCTTCTCGACATCGGCCATCGACAGCTTGATCCACGTCGGCCGGCCGTGGTTGCACTGGCCGGAGCGAGGCGTGCGCTCCATCTCGCGGAGCAGCGCGTTCATCTCCGCGACCGAGAGCGTGCGGCCGGCCCGGACCGAACCATGGCAGGCCATCGTCGCCAGCACATGCTCGATCCGCTCGGGCAATAGCAAGCTTTCGCCGTGCTGCGCCAGATCGTCGGCGAGGTCGCGCAGCAGCGCCGCCGGCTCGGCCTCGGCGAGGATCGCCGGCAACGCGCGCACCAGCATCGCGCCGGGGCCGAAGCGCTCGAGCATGAGCCCATACTCGGCAAATTGCTCGGCCTGCTCCTCGAGCCGGTCGCACGCCGGCTCGTCGAGCTCGACCACCTCGGGCAGCAGCAGCGCCTGGCTGGCCCCGCTCGCCCCCGCCTGGCGGGCGGTGTGGAGGCGCTCGAGCACGAGGCGCTCGTGCGCGGCGTGCTGGTCGACGAGCACCAGCCCGTCGGCCGCCTCGGCGACGATGTAGGTCTGCGCCACCTGCCCGCGCGCCACGCCGAGCGGGTATTCGGCCTCGGCCGCGGCCGGCTCGGCGATTTCGGCCCGGGCCTGCGGCAGGTCGAGGACCTCCGAGTCCGCCCCGCGCCAGGCCGGCGCCGGCGCCCGCACGGCCGAGGACGCAGACCAGTCGCGGCCGGCGAAGATCGAGCGCAGCGCCGCTTCCGGCCCGGCGCGGGGCGGCTCGACTTGCCAGCGCGCCATCGCCGCGGCATCGGGGGCCTGGGCGCTGCGCTTGTCGCCGCTCGCCAGCGCCTGGCGCAAGCCCGAGACGACGAACCCGCGGACCGCCGCGGCGTCGCGGAAGCGGACCTCGGTCTTGGCCGGATGAACGTTGACGTCGACTTCTTCGGGCGGCAGCTCGAGGAACAGCGCGAGCACCGCGTGGCGGTCGCGCGCGAGCATCCCGGCGTAAGCCCCGCGCACCGCGCCGGTCAGCAGCCGGTCCTTCACCGGCCGCCCGTTGACGAACAGGTACTGGAGGTCGGCGACGCCGCGGTTGAACGTCGGCAGCCCGGCAATCCCGGTCAGCCGCAGGGCTTCGCGCTGGAGGTCGACCGCGACGCCGTTATCGGCCAGCGAGCGGTCGATCACCTGGGCGACGCGGGCGGCGAGCGCGTCTCCGGGTTGCAGCCCGAGGATCCGCCGCGGTCCGTGCTCGAAGGTGAAGCCGATGTCCGGCCGCGCCATCGCCAGGCGGCGGACGACGTCGAGGCACGCGGCGTACTCGCTGCGCTCGGCGCGCAGGAACTTGCGCCGCGCCGGGACTTTGGCGAACAGGTTCTCGACCCGCACCCGTGTGCCCGGCGGCAGCGCGGCCGGGCCTTCCTCCACGAGCGCGCCGTGATCGACCCGCCGGCGCCAGCCTTGCGCGGCCCCGCGCGCCCGGCTGTCGAGCGTCAGCCGGGCGACGCTGGCGATCGACGGCAGCGCCTCGCCGCGGAACCCCAGGGTGGCGACCTGCTCGATGGCCTCGTCGGGCAGCTTCGAGGTCGCGTGCCGCTCAAGCGCCAGCGCCATCTCGTCGGGCGTCATCCCGCAGCCGTCGTCGGCCACCTCGATCCGCGCGAGCCCGCCCTCGGCGATGCTCACCGCGATCCGCATCGCGCCGGCATCGATGGCGTTCTCGACCAGCTCCTTGAGCGCCGAGGCCGGCCGTTCGACCACTTCGCCCGCGGCGATACGGTTGACGAGCGTCTCCGGCAGGCGGCGAATTGCGGGCATCGCCGAGTGGTAACGCCCAAGCGGCGGCTTTTCGAGCCGACCGGTGCAAAACCGCGCCGCTATGAACACAAATTTTTAGCCTTTGCCGGTAACTCCGGTTAAGGCATCGCCATGCCCGCAGTCGCCGTCCGGCTGCCTGTCCGGGCACCCCCTTCTTGCCGCGGTAGGATACGGTTTTTCGATGGCTTCCTTCTTCTCACGATTTTTCAAGTTCGGGTCGCAGAACATGGCGATCGACCTGGGGACGGCGAACACGCTGGTTTACGTCCAGGACCGCGGCATCGTGCTCAACGAGCCGTCGGTGGTGGCCATCGAAACGCTCAACGGCGTCAAGCGCGTCAAGGCGGTCGGCGACGACGCCAAGCTGATGATGGGCAAGACCCCCGACAGCATCGAGGCGATCCGCCCGTTGCGCGACGGCGTGATCGCCGACATCGAGATCGCCGAGGAGATGATCAAGCACTTCATCCGCAAGGTGAACGGCAAGCGCACGAGCATGTTCAGCCCGCCCGAGATCGTCATCTGCGTGCCGTCGGGCTCGACCTCGGTCGAGCGCCGCGCGATCCGCGACGCGGCGAGCAACGCCGGGGCATCGGAAGTCTTCCTGATCCTCGAGCCGATGGCCGCGGCGATCGGCGCCGACATGCCGGTGACCGAGCCGGTCGGCTCGATGGTCGTCGACATCGGCGGCGGCACGACAGAGGTCGCGGTGCTGAGCCTGCGCGGCCTCGCCTACACCACCTCGGTGCGTACCGGCGGCGACAAGATGGACGAGGCGATCGTCAGCTACGTCCGCCGCCACCACAACCTGCTGATCGGCGACGCCACCGCCGAGCGGATCAAGAAGGAGTACGGCATCGCCACCGTGCCCGAGGACGGCGTCGGCGAGCAGATCACCATCAAGGGCCGCGACCTCGTCAATGGCGTGCCCAAGGAGATCACCATCAACCAGGCCAACATCGCCGAGGCCCTGAGCGAGCCGATCGGGGCGATCGTCGAGGGCGTGCGCATCGCGCTCGAGAACACCGCGCCCGAGCTCGCCGCCGACATCGTCGACCAGGGCATCGTGCTGACCGGCGGCGGGGCGCTGATCCAGGGCCTCGACGACCACCTCAAGGAAGAGACCGGGCTGCCGGTCACCGTCGCCGAGGATCCGCTGTCGTGCGTGGCCATGGGCACCGGCCGGGCGATGGAAGACCCGGTCTACCGCGGCGTGCTGATGACCGCGTGACGGCAACGATCTAGAGGGGAATGGCGGTTATGGCGCCGCCGGTCATCAATACGGGCCCGGGCCGCCGCTCGCGAAGCAACAAGAAGGCCCAGATGGGCGTGTTCGCCGGCTACCTCGTGGCCGGGTTCGGCGCGCTGCTCGGCGCGGCCCTGTTGGTCATCTCGCTGCTGCGGCCCGAGACCTTCAACGGGCTGCGGACGATGGCCGCCGACGCGGCTTCTCCCGCGGGCGAGGCCGGCGCCGTGGGCCGCACCCAGAGCCAGGGCTTCTTCGAGGCGGTGGCCGGCTACTACCGCGCCGGCAGCCGCAACGCCGAGCTCGAGGAGGAAGTGAAGATCGCCCGCGTCCGCCTCGCCGAAGCCGAAGCGCTGCGGCAGGAGAACGCCCGGCTCAAGGCGGTGCTCGGCCTCGCCGCGGACGACGCGCGGACCGTGGCGGTGGCGCGGCTGATCGGCTCGACCTCGTCGAGCGCGCGGCGCATCGGCTACCTTTCCGCCGGCCGCGCCGACGGCGTGAGGCCGGGGATGCCGGTGACCTCGCCGATGGGCCTCGTCGGGCGGATCCTCGAGGTCGGCGGGCGCAGCTCGCGCGTGCTGCTGCTGACCGACAGCGAGAGCATGGTCCCGGTGCGCCGGGCCGAGGACAACCTCGTCGCCTTCGCCGAGGGCCGCTCCGACGGCTCGCTGCGGCTGCGGCTGATCAATCTCGGCATCAACCCGATCAAGCCGGGTGACGTGTTCGTCACGTCCGGCGCCGGCGGCCTGTTCCGCCCCAACATCCCGGTGGCCCTCGCGACCGAGATCACCCGCGACGGCGCCATCGCCCAGCTGCTGAGCAACCCGGCCGCGACCGACGTCGTGGTCGTCGAGCCGATCTGGCAGCCCGAGGCCGCCGCAGCGGTCCGCGCGCCGGCGCCCGAAGCCGCCGAAGCGCCGACGGGCTGATGGAGCGGCTCAACCCGCAATCGCGGCGCGATCCGTTCGGCAGCCGCATCAACCGGGCGCAATCGCCGCTGCTGGCTTACGGCCTGCCGTGGCTGACCATCCTGCTCGGCTCGCTGACCCCGTGGCTGCCGATCATCGCCCCGGCGCCGGTGCTGCCGCCGTTCGGCTTCATGCTGATGCTCGCCTGGCGCCTGCTGCGGCCCGGCCTGCTGCCGCTGTGGGCCGGCCTGCCGCTGGGGCTGTTCGACGATCTCTATTCGGGGCAGCCGCTCGGCAGCGGCATCGTGCTGTTCTCGCTGACGCTGATCGCCATCGAGCTGCTCGAGATCCGCTTCCCGTGGCGCAGCTTCTGGCTCGACTGGCTGACCGCCGGGCTGATCCTGGCGCTGTACCTCGCCTTCGCCGCGCTGCTCTCGGGCGCCGAGCTCACGTTCGTGCAGCTGACGGTCATCGGACCGCAGCTATTGCTGTCGATCGTGCTCGTCCCGCTCGTCGCCCGGATGGTCGCCTTGCTCGACCGGTTGCGCCTGATGCGCGTGCGCTACCTCGGCTAGCGGCATGCGCCACAAGTTCACCTCGACCACGCTCGCCCATAGCTTCGACCGGCGCAGCTTCGTCGTCGGCGCGATCCAGGGCGGCGTCGGCCTGCTGCTCGCCGCGCGCATGGGCTACATCGCCGTCGCCGAGAACGAGAAATACGAGATGGAGGCGGAGAGCAACCGGGTGAACCTCACCCTGATCCCGCCCCGGCGCGGGTGGATCCTCGACCGCAACGGCTCCCCCCTCGCCTCCAACCGGGCCGACTTCCGCGTCGACATCATTCCCGAACGGCTGAAGGACGCCGACCGCGAGATCACCGAGGTCGGCCGGCTGCTCAATTTCACCCCGGTCGAGCTGCAGGACTTGCGCGACAAGATCGACAAGGCGGCGGGGTTCCAGCCGGTCCAGGTCGCCGACGGGCTCGACTACGACACGTTCGCCGCGGTCAGCGTGCGCCTGCCCGAGCTGCCCGGCGTCGTCCCGCAGCGCGGCTTCTCGCGCTACTATCCCACCGGGCCCGCGGTCGGCCACTTGATCGGCTATGTCGGCGCCGCCTCGCGCGAGGAGTACGAGCAGGAGCCGGTGCCGCTGCTGGTCACCCCGGGCTTCAAGCTCGGCAAGGACGGGCTCGAGAAGCAGTTCGAGCAGGTCCTGCGCGGCGAGCCCGGCGCGCGCCGCGTCGAGGTGACCGCCTCGGGCCGCATCGTGCGCGACCTCGAGACGCGCGAGGACGTCCAGGGCAAGCCGATCCAGCTGACCATCGACGGGCCGCTGCAGGACTACGCCGCCCGCCGGCTCGGCCTCGAGAGCGGCTCGGTGGTGGTGCTCGACTGCCTGACTGGCGACTTGCTGTGCATGGCCTCGATGCCGAGCTTCGATCCCAACAGCTTCTCCGACGGCATCGGCCGCGTCGAGTACCAGATGCTCAGCGAGAACGAGCGCGTGCCGCTGCGCAACAAGGTGCTCAAGGGGCTCTACCCGCCCGGCTCGACGGTCAAGCCGATGGTGGCGATGTCGTTCCTCGAGGCCGGGCTCGACCCCGAGGAGACGACCGGCTGCGGTGGCGGGCTGCGCGTCGGCAACCGCGTGTTCCACTGCTGGAACCGCGGCGGCCACGGCAGCGTGAACATGGCCAAGGGCATCTACCAGTCGTGCGACGTGTACTTCTATCACTTCGCCCAGCAGCTCGGCATGGACGTGATCGCGCCGATGGCCAAGCGCCTCGGGATGGGCCAGGAGTTCCCCCTGCCCGTCGCCAGCCAGTTCTTCGGCACCGTGCCCGACCCGGCGTGGAAGCTGAAGAAATACGGGCAGCCGTGGCAATCCTTCGACACCGTCAATGCGACGATCGGCCAAGGCTACATGCTGGCGAACCCGCTGCAGCTGGCGGTGATGGCCTCGCGGCTGGCGACCGGCAACAAGATCATGCCGCGGCTGATGCTCGACAAGAGCAAGCCGCGCTTCGACAGCATGAACTTCCACGGCGACCACGTGCAGGTGATCCAGCAGGCGATGAGCGACGTGGTCAACGGCCCCGGCACCGCCGGCCGCGCGCGCATCCCGGTCGAGAACGTGCTGATGGCCGGCAAGACCGGCACCGCCCAGGTCGTCTCGCTCAACGTCGGCGGGGGCAAGGGCGGCAGCTGGAAGTACCGCGACCACGGCCTGTTCATCTTCTTCGCCCCGTTCGACAAGCCGCGCTACGCCGGCGCGGTGGTGATCGAGCATGGCGGCGGCTCCGGCGCGGCCTACCCGATCGCGCGCGACGTGATGACCTTCCTGTTCGATCCGGCGAAGGGCCTCGAGGCGCTGCACGCGATGGAAGAGCAATGGGGCGGCACGGCGCAGCAGCGGCTGGACGCCGACTATGCCCGGTTCGCGGCGGCGGCGGGGATCGACGTCCCGCCGGCCCCGTCCGACCCGGCCGAGATCGCCCGCGAGGTCGATGCCGAAGCGCGCGCCGCGGCCCAACAGGCCGAGGTCGCGACCGGGGCCGTGGCGCCGCCGCCCGAGCCGACCGCGCCGGCCGCGGGGGCGGCCCAATGAGATCGGCGATGCTCCCGGCGCCGTTCCAGGGCATCCCCTGGCGCGTCGTGCTGCCGTTGACCGCGCTGGTCGCGTTCGGCGCGGCGGTGCTCTACTCGGCGGCCGGCGGCTCGCTCGAGCCGTACGCGCTGTCGCACGTGATCCGCTTCGCGGTGTTCCTGACGATGGCGCTGATCCTGTCGCGCTTCCCGCGCGACCTGGTCCAGCTCGCCGCCTACCCGGCGTACGGCGCCGTGCTGCTGCTGCTGATGGCGGTCGAGGCGATGGGCGCGATCGGCGGGGGCAGCCAACGCTGGCTCAACATCGGCCCGCTGGTGCTGCAGCCGTCCGAGTTCATGAAGCCGACGATCGTGCTGGTGCTGGCGCACTTCTACCATTCGCTGCCGGCGGGGATGACCAACACCTGGCGCGCGCTGATCCCGGCGGGGGTGCTGATCGGCTTCCCGATGGCGCTGGTGCTGCTCCAGCCGGACCTGGGCACGGCGCTGGCGATCGGCTTCGGCGGCGCGGTCGTGCTGTTCCTCGCCGGCCTGCCGGTCAAATGGTTCGTCGGCGGCGGCGCGGCGGTCTTGGTGGCGGCGCCGCTCGCCTATTTCTTCGCGCTGCACGATTACCAGCGGGCGCGCGTGACGACCTTCCTCGATCCGGAAAGCGACCCGCTCGGGACCGGCTATCACATCACCCAGTCGAAGATCGCGATCGGCTCCGGCGGCCTGACCGGCAAAGGCTTCGGCGAGGGCTCGCAGAGCCACCTGAACTACCTGCCGGAGCCGCATACCGACTTCGTGTTCGCGACGATGGCCGAGGAGTGGGGCCTGCTCGGCGGGCTGCTGGTGCTGCTGATCTTCGGCATCGTCATCCGCTGGGGCTGGACGGTCGCGCGCCGCGCGCCGGACCGCTTCTCGCGGCTGCTCGCCGGCGGGATGACGGCGACGATCTTCTTCTACGCCTGCATCAACCTGATGATGGTCATGGGCCTCGCCCCGGTGGTCGGCATCCCGCTGCCGTTCATGAGCCACGGCGGCTCGTCGATGATGACCAACATGATCTGCATCGGCACGCTGATGATGATCGAGCGGTGGAGCCGCCGGCCGGGCGGCGGCGGGCTGCCCTAGCGATGGCCGCGCCCCTTTTCAGCGGCGCGACAATCGCTATATGAGCCGCTCCCGCGATTCGCGGGGTCCAGCGGAAACGCCCCGGACGGACGCATAGCTCAGTTGGTAGAGCAGCTGACTCTTAATCAGCGGGTCCTAGGTTCGAGCCCTAGTGCGTCCACCACCCTCCGCCGCAACGACTTCCAGCGCGGCCGCGGCCTGCTCCGCCAGCGGATGCTCGGCGCGCAGGCGCCGCTCGGTGTCGAGCATGTAGTCGCGCGTCGCCGGCGCGGCGTAGCGGTCGCGCAAGTACTGCAGCTGGTAGACGACCATCCCGCCGTCGGTGAACATCGTCATCGATGCGGCGAGGTAGAACGCGTAAAGGCGGAAGAAGCGCCGGTCGTACATCGCGGTGATCTCGGCTTCCTTGTCGATGAAGCGCAAGTACCAGGCGTGGAGCGTGTAGATGTAGTGCAGGCGCAGCGCCTCGCAGTCCGACATGATCAGCTTCTCGCGCTCGCTGGCGCCGACGATCTCGGACAGCGCCGGCAGGTAGCCGCCGGGGAAGATGTACTTGAGCATGAAGCGGTCGGTCGTGCCCGGCTTGCCCATGCGGCCCATCGTGTGGATCAGCGCGACGCCGTCCGGCTTGAGCAGCTGGCGGACCTTGTGGAAGAACGTCTGGAAGTACGGCGGGCCGAGATGCTCGAACATGCCGATCGAGACGATGCGGTCGAACTCGCCGGGAATGTCGCGCCAGTCGCACAGCTCGAACTTGACCCGGTCCGAGACGCCGGCCTCCTCGGCGCGCTGCCGCGCCACCGCCAGCTGCTCCTTCGACAGCGTGACGCCGAGCACGTCGACGTCGGCCACCTTGTGGAGGTAGAGCGCCAGCCCCCCCCAGCCGCAGCCGATGTCGACCACCTTCTGGCCGGGCTCGAGCCGCAACTTGGAGGCGATGTGCGCCTTCTTGTCGAGCTGCGCCTGCTCGATGCTGTTGCCGGGATCGGTGAAGTAGCCGCAGCTGTATTGCATGTCCGGATCGAGGAACAGGCGGTAGAGGTCGTTGCCGATGTCGTAGTGGTGCTGGACGTTCTTCAGCGCCCGCGCCTTGTAGTTCATCATGTCGAGCTTGTGGCGCAGCTTGCCGGTCTTCTTCTGGAAGCCCGGGCGGGTGCGCTCCTCCCACCGCCGGTTGCGGCGGATGATGAGGATCAGGTCGATGATCTCGCCCTGCTCGAAGCGCAGGCGGTCGTCCATCCATGCCTCCGCAGTGCCGAGCGCCGGGTCGCGGGCGATCTGCAGCGGCACCGTACGGTCCATCAGCCGCACGGTGACCGGCTTGAGCTCCGGGTCGGGCGCGCCGAAGCGGTGGGTCCGCCCGGCGTGGTCGATCACCGTGAGCTCGCCGCGCTTGATCAGCTCGGGCAGTAACTTGTCGAGAAGCCGCATTCACATCCCTCCATTGCAGGGCCGCGAATGTCCTCGTGCCTTCCGGCAAGCGCCCCCCTCGCGAGCGACCTATCACCGCTCGCGGCGCGTTCCAAGCACGGCGCGCGGCGCCTCCCCTTCCCAGCCGAACACGCTGCGGCCACCGTACTCCGGCGAGCGGGCCAGCTCGTCGGCGACGAGCGTTTCGAGCGAGGGCCCGCCGGCGGTCGCCTCGAGCCGCCGGGCCTGGGCGTCGAGCCGGCGGATGGCGGCGAGCTCCTCGCCCTGCCCCAGCCTCGCCTTGCGGACGGCCGACTTCATCACCGCGATCGTGTGGTCGAGCACTTTGGTCGGCACCGGGTACGGATGCCGGTCCTTGCCGCCGTGGGCGAGCGAGAAGCGCGCCGGATCGCTGAACCGGCACGGCGCGCCGTGGACGACCTCGGCGACCAGCGCCAGCGAGCGCACCGTGCGCGCCCCGACGCCCGGCACCAGCAGCAGCTCGGGAAAGTCCCGCGGGCCGCATTCGGCCGCCGCGGCGAGCGCCCCGTGCAGCCGGCGCATGACGACGTTCCCGGCGCGCACGTCGTGATGATCGGGCATCGTCAGGTGCGGCAGCGAGGCTTGCGCCGGCGGCGGCTCGCGGCGGGCGAGCTCGGCGACGATCCCGTCGGGCCCGAGCCGCGCCAGCAAGTCGAGCTGGCCGGCGCGCGAGGCGGCGGCGCGGCAGTCGGCGAGGTTGACGATGGTCCCCTGCCCCGGCCCGTCGATCGCGGCGTGCGGCGCGTCGACGAAGCTGGCGAGGCCTTCGCTGTGCCAGTGGTAGCGGCGCGCCTGGCCGCGCGCGCCGTTCATGCCCTGCTGCACCACCACCCAGCGGCCGTCGTCGGCGACGATGAAGCCGTGGAGGTAGAGGTCGAAGCCGTCCTGCAGCGCGGCGCTGTCGACCTTGGCGACCAGCCGGCTGGTCCGCGCCAGCGCCGCGCCGTCGAGACCGACGCGCTCGCCGACCAGCGCCAGCTCGCCCGGCGTGGCCCGGCTATGCCTGCCGCGCCCGCCGCAGACGTGGATGCCGAGCTCGCCGGAGAGCGGCGCGAGGCCCCGCTTGAGCGCGCCGAGCACGCTGGTGGTGATGCCCGACGAGTGCCAGTCCATCCCCATCACCGCGCCGAACGACTGGAACCAGAACGGATGCGCCAGGCGGCGGAGGAACTCGTCGCGGCCGTATTCGACCACGATCGCCTCGGCGATCACCGCGCCGAGCCGGCTCATCCGCCGGCCGAGCCAGGCCGGCACGCGGCCGCCGTGGAGCGGCAGGTCGGCGCTGCCCGAGCGGCGGCTCATCGCGCCGGTCCGGCGGGAATCGGGATGGCGGCGCGCGGCATCGGCGCACTAGAACATATCGGGAACTGAAAGGCAACTGGCCGCTAGGCGAGCGGCTCTTCCTCCTCGGGGATCAGCTCGGCCTTCTGCATCCGCCGCTTGTCCGCCGGATAGTCCTGCGGCCGCACGCTCGACTGGTGGCGGATCGCCTGGGCGTGCTCGTGCTTGAGGCTCGGGTTGGTGCTGTCGTCGAACAGCCGGTCCTCGTCGGAGATCTCGTATTCCATGACGTCGAAACGCCCCGTTTGGAGAGCGGTTCCGGCGCCGAATTCCCTGTGCCGCGAGCGGTTTAACCTATGTCAGATGTGCAGCGCGCGGCCGTACGCGGCGAGGACGCTCTCGTGCATCATCTCGCTCAGCGTCGGGTGCGGGAACACCGTGCCCATCAGCTCGGCCTCGGTGGTCTCGAGCACCTTGCCGACGGTGTAGCCCTGGATCAGCTCGGTGACCTCGGCGCCGACCATGTGCGCGCCGAGCAATTCGCCGGTCTTGGCGTCGAATACCGTCTTGATGAACCCCTCGGGCTCGCCGAGCGCGATCGCCTTGCCGTTGCCGATGAACGGGAAGGTGCCGGCCTTGACGGTGTAGCCGGCCTCCTTGGCCTTGGCCTCGGTCAGCCCGACGCTGGCGACTTGCGGATGGCAATATGTGCAGCCGGGAATCGCGTTGCGGTCGAGCGGGTGCGGGTGGACGTCTTTGTTGCCGAGTTCCTGGGCGATCGCCTCAGCCGCGGTCACGCCCTCGTGTGACGCTTTGTGCGCCAGCCAGGGACCGGGCGTGCAGTCGCCGATCGCCCACAAGCCCTTGGCGGCGGTGCGGCCGTAGGGATCGATCTGGATGAACCCGCGATCGAGCTTGGCGCCGGCCTTCTCGAGGCCGAGGTTCTCGGTGTTGGGCGCGATGCCGATGGCGACGATGACGTGGCTGTATTCGGCGGTCTCGACCTTGCCGTCCTTACCTTTGATCTTGGCGCTGACGCCGTTGGCGGAGACCTTCAGCTCCTCCAGCGCGGCGCCGGTGCGGATGGTCATGCCCTGCTTGGTCAGCGACTTCTCGAGGAGCGTCGAAACGTCGGCATCCTCGACCGGGACGATCCGGTCGAGCATTTCGACCACGGTCACCTCGGCGCCCATGTCGTTGTAGAAGCTTGCGAACTCGATCCCGATCGCGCCCGAGCCGATCACCAGCAGCTTCGTGGGCATCTCGGGCGGAGTCATGGCGTGGCGATAGGTCCAGACCCGCTTGCCGTCGGCCGGCGCGAACGGCAGGTCGCGGGCGCGCGCCCCGGTGGCAACGATGACATGCTTGGCGGTGAGCTTCTCCTCGCCCTTCTCGCCCTTGACGGTCAGCGCGGTCGGGCCGGTCAGCACGCCCTCGCCCATGTGCACCGCGATCTTGTTCTTCTTCATCAGGTGCGTGACGCCCTGGTTGAGCTGCTTGGCCACACCGCGCGAGCGCTTCACCACCGCCTCAAGATCGGCCTCTATCCCTTTGGCAACGAGGCCATAATCCTTGGCGTGCTGCATGTAGTGGAAGATCTCGGCCGAGCGCAGCAGCGCCTTGGTCGGAATGCATCCCCAGTTGAGGCAGATCCCGCCGAGCAGCTCGCGCTCGACGATCGCCGTCTTCAGCCCGAGCTGCGCCGCGCGGATCGCGGCGACATAGCCGCCGGGGCCCGATCCGAGGACGATGACGTCGTATTGTTCAGCCATGAAGCGCTCCTTCGCCCCCTCTCCTTCCCGCCGCTTCGCGGCGGGCCCCTTCCTCTCCCGCAAGGGGAGAGGAGGAAGAGGAAGGCCCGTTGCCATCGAGCCCCTCTCCCCTTGCGGGAGAGGGGTTGGGGAGAGGGGTTTCGAGCGCAGCGAGAATGGCCATCGCGACCCCGTCCGGATTGGTCAAAATATCGTTGTTCCAAAAGCGCAGCACCCGAAAGCCTTCGCGCTCCAGATAGGCAGTGCGAGTTTGATCTGCGACGTTCTCTGCGTGCTGCGATCCATCAGCCTCGACGATCAGCCGCGCGGCGAAGCACACGAAGTCGACGATGTAATGGTCGATCTGCTGTTGGCGCTCGAACTTCCATCCGACCAAGCGCTTTGCCCGCAGGATCGACCAAAGTCTGCGCTCGGCATCTGTAGGCTCCCGGCGCATTCGCTTCGCAAGAGGCAGCAAGTCCACTAGCCCTCTCCCCTTGCGGGGGAGGGTTGGGAGAGGGGTCCGCGGCGGAGCCGCCGATGCGTCAGGCGTGCCTCTCGAGCGGCCGCTGCGCGGCCGACCCCTCTCCTTCCCACGCCTTCGGCGCGGGCCCCTTCCTCTCCCGCAAGGGGAGAGGAGTACTGGGGCAAGCCCGCCGGCATCACCCATCCACCGGCCGCGGCCGGCCCTGGTCGTCGATCGCGACGAAAGTGAACTTCGCCTCGGTCACCTTGATCGATTCCTCCTGGTGCCGCGCGCGCCGGCAGGCTTCGACGGCGATGGTCATGCTGGTGCGGCCGACGTGCTCGATCTCGGCATAGACCGAGACCTCGTCGCCGACCTTGACCGGCTGGTGAAACACCATCCCGTCCATCGCCACCGTCACCGCCCGCCCCTTCGAGCGGCGCGCGGCGGTGAGGCCGGCGCCGTTGTCCATCAGGCTCATCAGCCAGCCGCCGAAGATGTCGCCGTAGGCGTTGGCATCCGCCGGCATGGCGACGACGCGGATGGCGGGATCGCGACGCCCGGTCATGGCCGGAGTGTCACCCTTCGTGACACGCAATCGGCCGCAATCCCCCTCATTCCGCGGCCTTGCGCAAATTTGGCTGTCACCCCCGGATTCGCGATTCCGTGAAGGTGGAAACGGGGAGCGAGCGAGGTCATGCAAAAGGCTCTGGCACAGCCGGGGGCCTGTAGGAAAGCGCTTATGCCACCAGCCCGAGCGGCTTCTCGCACAGCGCCTTGAAGGCCTGCATCAGCTGCGCCCCGTCGGCGCCGTCGATGGCCCGGTGGTCGAAGCTGCCGGTGGCGCTCATCACGGTGGCGATCTGCAGGGCGTCGTCGACCACGTAGGGCCGCTTCTCGCCGGCGCCGATGGCCATGATCATCGCCTGCGGCGGGTTGATGATCGCCTCGAACTGCTTGATCCCGTACATGCCCATGTTCGACAGGCTGGCGGTGCCCCCCTGGTATTCGTGCGGCTGCAGCTTGCCCTCGCGGGCGCGGCCGGCGAGGTCCTTCATCTCGGTGCTGATGACGCTGATCGGCTTGTGGCCGGCATCGGCGACGATCGGGGTGATCAGCCCGCCCTCGATCGACACCGCCACGGCGATGTCGGCGCGGCTGTACTTGATGAGCGTGTCGCCGGCGAACTGGACGTTGCAGCTCGGCACCTGGAGCAGCGCCTGGGCGAGCGCCTTGATCAGCATGTCGTTGACGCTGAGCTTGACGCCGCGCGCCTCGAGCGCCGCGTTGAGCTCGCCGCGCAGCTTGAGCAGCGCGTCGAGCCGGATATCGACGGTGAGGTAGATGTGCGGGACCTGCTGCTTGGACTCGGTCAGGCGGCGCGCGATCGTCTTGCGCATGCTGCTGAGCTTCTCGACCGCGTGCGGAGTCTCGCCGGGCTGGGCGACCGCAGCCGCGGACGGAGCGGCGGCGGGCGCGGCGGCCGCCCGCGCGGCGCCCGGTTGCGCGCCCTCGAGGTCGGCCTTGACGATGCGGCCATTGGGGCCGGTGCCCTTCACGCCGGCGAGGTCGATGCCCTTGTCCGCGGCGATGCGCCTGGCGAGCGGCGAGGCGATCACCCGGTCGCCGGAGGCCGCTTTCGCTTGAGCCGGAGCGGGAGCGGGTGCCGCAACGGGAGCGGGAGCGGGGGTCTCCTTTTCGTGCGCCCCTGCGGAGGCAGGGGCCTCGCTCGGCCGGGCGGATGGTGCGGTCCCGTCGCCCGAGGTCCCAGCCGGCGCCGGGATTCCCGCCGCCTTGGCGCTCGCCACGTCCTCGCCGTCCTCGGCCAGCGTGGCGATGACGGTGCCGACCTTCACGCCCTCGGTGCCCTCGGCCACGGCGATGTCGGCGATCACCCCTTCGTCGACCGCCTCGAACTCCATCGTCGCCTTGTCGGTCTCGATCTCGGCCATGATGTCGCCGGCGCTGACCGTGTCGCCCACCTTGACCAGCCACTTGGCCAGCGTCCCCTCTTCCATCGTGGGGGACAGGGCGGGCATCTTGATGGCGATCGGCATGGCGCGGCGCGTTTCCTGTCGGACGGGTTGACGGCAATCGTCTAAAGCCAATTTGTCGGGCGGGAGCAAGGTTCTTGCGCGGCTGGCGCTTTCGGCGGATATCCGCGCGGGGAGGCACCGCCGGATGCGCGTCTATCTGGTCGTCATCGACGAAAGCGAGGAAGCGCACGGGGCCTTGCGCTTCGCCGCGCGCCGCGCGGTCGACACCGGCGGCGCGGTGCACATCCTCGCGCTGGTGCCGAAGCAGGACTTCAGCGCCTTCGGGGCGATCCAGGCGACGATCGAGGAAGAGGCGCGCGACCGCGCCGAGGTGATGGCCAACAGCGCCGCCGGCGAGCTGATGAGCGAAAGCGGGCTGATGCCGCAGATCGCGGTCCGCGAGGGCGACGGCAAGACCGTCATCAACGAGTACCTGACCGAGCACCCCGAGGTCGCCGCGCTGGTGCTCGGCGCGGCGGCGGAAGGCAATCCCGGCCCGCTGGTGAGCCACTTCTCGGCTTGCGCCGGGCAGCTGTCGTGCCCGCTGTTCATCGTCCCCGGCGGGCTGAGCGACGACGAGATCGACAAGCTGAGTTGAGCTCCTCCCCAGAATGGGGAGGGGGACATGCGAAGCATGGTGGAGGGGCACCAGTGGGTGGTCCGAGCGCTCCGCGGTTGCGATGGATTGCGCGTGCCCCTCCACCACCCTTTGGGTGGTCCCCCTCCCCGTGCCGGGGAGGAAACTTACTTCCGCCGCCCGCGCCCCTGGTGGCGGATGTTGCCGGGGCGGCCGCGCGTTCCTTGCTGGTGCTTCGAGCGGCATTTCTTCGCCTCCGGCCGGCTGCCGCGCGGCTCTATGCGCTGGCCGCCGTCGGCGTCGGGGACCTCGAACTTGAGCGCCCCGGTCAGCGGGTTGGCCTCGCCGAGGCGCAGCTCGAGCGTGTCGCCGACCGCGTAGCGCGTGCCGCTGTCCTCGCCGACCAGAGCGCGGGCGCCCTCGTCGTAGCGGAAGTATTCGCGCCCGAGCGACGAGACCGGCACCAGCCCGTCGCCGCCGAGGCCGACGATGGTGGCGAAGAAGCCGAAGGTCTGCACCCCGGTGATGCGGGTCTTGAACGTCTCGCCGACGCGGCCGGAGAGCCACGCCGCGACGTAGCGGTCGATGGTGTCGCGCTCGGCCTCCATCGCCCGGCGCTCGGTCTGGCTGATCGCCTCGGTGACCTTGGACAGGTCGGCGCGGTCGAGCTCGCTGAGGCCGCTTTTCGCCGGTAGCTTGGCCTTGGGCGCGGGTTGCTCGAGGTGGAACGCGTCGACCAGCGCGCGGTGCACCAGCAGGTCCGCGTAGCGGCGGATCGGCGAGGTGAAGTGCGCGTAGCTGCCGAGCGAGAGGCCGAAATGGCCCATGTTCTGCGGGCCGTAGTAGGCCTGGGTCTGGCTACGCAGCACCGCTTCCATGACCAGCGCCTTCTCCGCTTCGTCGGCGATGTCCTTGATCATGCGGTTGAACAGGCTCGGGGTTATGACCTGGCCGAGCGCGAGCTTCCGGCCGATCGAGTCGAAGTAATCGCGCAAGGCGACCAGCTTCTCGCGCGTCGGCGGCTCGTGGACGCGGTAGACGACCGGGCTGGCCTTGCTTTCGAGCGCCTTGGCGGCGGCGACGTTGGCGGCGATCATGAAGTCCTCGACCACGCGGTGCGCGTCGAGCCGCTCGCGGATGGTGATCTCGGCGATGCGCCCTTTCTCGTCGAGCATCACGCGGCGCTCGGGCAGCTCGAGCTCGAGCGGATCGCGCGCCTCGCGCGCGGCGTAGAGCGCCCGCCACGCGGCCCACAGGTTGCGGAGGTTCTTCTCTCCCTCCCGTTGGCCCTCCGGGCCAGCTTCGCTTCCAGGGGAGGGGGTCGGGGGGTGGGGGCTGTCTACATTCCCCACCCCAACCCCTCCCCTGAAGGGGAGGGGCTTTCCATCGATGCGCGCCTGCGCGTCCTCGTAGGCGATGACTTCGGCGATGCGGACGAGCGCGCGGGTGAAGCGCCAGTCCCTGACGCGGCCATGGCGGTCGATGGTGAGGTGGCAGGCCATCGCCGCGCGGTCGGCGCCCTCCTTGAGCGAGCAGACGTCGGCGCTGAGCACTTCGGGCAGCATCGGCACGACGCGGTCGGGGAAATAGACCGAGTTGCCGCGCTTCCGCGCCTCGCGGTCGACCGCGCCGCCGGGGCGGACGTAGAAACTGACGTCGGCGATGGCGACGACCGCGCGGAAGCCGCCCTCGCCGTCGGGCTCGGCCCAGATCGCGTCGTCGTGGTCGCGCGCGTCGGCCGGGTCGATGGCGACGATCGGCAGGTGGCGCAAGTCCTCGCGGTCGTCCTCGCTCAGCGGCAGCCGCGCCGCCGTCTCGGCCTCGGCGAGCGCTTCGTCGCGGAACACGTGCGGGATGCCGTACTTGTGGATCGCGATCAGGCTGAAGCTCTTCGGCGCCAGCGGATCGCCGAGCACCTCGATCACCTTGACGCCCGAGCGCGGGGTGCGGCCGGGCTCGGCGAGCACCAGCTGGCCCGGCTCGGCGTGGCCCAAGTCGGCGATCGGCGCGCTGTTGCGCACCCGCTTGTCGGTCGGCGCCAGCCACGGCTTGCCCGAGCCGTCGAGCTCGACCACCCCGAGCATGCCTTCCTCGCGCGCGGGCAGCTTCTTCATCGGATGCGCGGTCCACCCGCCCCCGGTCTCCTCGGTCCGCGCGAGCACGCGGTCGCCGGCCTTGAGCGCGGCGTGGCGCTTGCTTTCGACGAGCCGCAGCCGCGGCGGGGGCGCGCCGTCGTCGGGCTGCCAGGCGTCGGGGATGGCGATCGCCTCGCCCTCGTCGACGTCGACCACGCGCAGCACGGTCACCTTGGGCACGCCGCCCATGCGGTGGAACGCGGTCTTCTTGCCGTCGATCAGGCCCTCGTCGGCCATGTCCCTGAGCAGCCGCTTGAGCGCGATGCGCTCGTCGCCCTTGAGCCCGAAGGCCTTGGCGATCTCGCGCTTGCCGGCCGGGCGTTCGGAGCTCTGGATGAACTCGACGACCTGCTCGCGCGAGGGCAGTCCGGTGGGCTTGCGGGGACGCGGCATCTGGGAGGCCTATGGCTGTTGGTCAGGTCGCCCGCAACAAACGCTTTTGGTCGACCTCCGGTGCCGATTGAACGGCAATTCATTGGCAAGCCGGCGCCTCGCCGATAGGAAGCCGCCATTCAAGGCTTTCGACGGGACGGTCCTCCAATGCACACATCACTTGCAGCCGCGCTTCTGGCGGCGACAGCGCTCACTGCCATGCCTGCCCATGCCGAAGTGCTCGGCGCGATGGGCCCGATCCTGGCGACCGCGCCCGACGCGGCGACGCTCGACGCCCAGTGCCAGTCCTACCTCGGCGAGATCGCCCAGCGAAAGGCCGCGCTCGAAGGCGAGACCGGCCAGGCGACGATCGACGGCACGCTGGTGCGCTACGACGAGATGACCGCGCTGATCGGCGCGGGCCTCGGCGACTTCACGCTCTACCAGCAGGTCATGGCCGACCAGGCGCGGCGCGATGCCGGCGCCAACTGCCAGGTCAAGATCGCCTCGCTCGCCAGCGAGATCAGCCTCTCGCGGCCGATCTACGACCGGCTCAAGGCGATCGACGCGGCCGGGGCCGACGCGGCGACCTCGTGGTACCTGACCCGCACGCTGGCCGGGTTCGAGCGCTCGGGCGTCGCGCTCGACGACGCCGGGCGCGCGCGGGTCCAGCAGTTGAACGAGGAGCTGGCCAGGCTCGGCACCGAGTTCGACACCAACATCGCCAACGGCCGCCAGGTCATCAAGGTCCAGCCGGCGGAGCTCGCCGGGCTGCCGGCCGATTTCATCGCCGCGCACCAACCGGGCGAGGACGGGCTGGTCGAGATCTCCACCGACTCGCCCGACTACCAGCCGGTGATGACTTATGCCGAGAGCGACGCGCTGCGGCGACGGCTGTCCGAGGTCTACAACCGGCGCGCGTTTCCCGGCAACGACGCGGTGCTCCGGCAGATGTTCACGCTGCGCCAGGAGCTGGCGACGATCCTCGGGCGGCCGAACTACGCCACGCTCGTGCTCGAGGACAAGATGGTCGACAGCCCGGCGCGGGTGCAGGCGCTGATCGAGGACATGGCGGCGGCCGCGCGTCCGGCAGCCGAGCGCGACTACGCCAAGAACCTCCAGGTGCTGCGCGAGCTGCGGCCCGACGCGGAGAAGATCGAGTTCTGGCAGACCGCCTGGCTCTCGCCCAAGGTGCAGCAGAAGTTCTACGCCTACAGCCCGCAGGAAGCGCGCCAGTACTTCGCCTACGACAACGTCCGCGACGGCATCCTCAAGCTGACCGAGGACATGTTCGGCGTCGACATCCGGCCGTGGGACACGCCGGTGTGGGACCCCGAGGTCGAGGCTTACGAGATGGTCGAGGGCGACACGGTGATCGGCCGGTTCTACTTCGATTCGCACCCGCGGCCGGGCAAGTACACCCACGCCAACATGATCCCGCTGCGCCCCGGCGTGCCGGGCGAGCCGCCGGTCGCGGCGCTGGTGATGAACCTGCCCGACGGCGACCATTCGACCGGGCTGATGGAGCACAGTCAGGTGACCACGTTCCTGCACGAGTTCGGGCATATGCTGCACGGCATGTTCGGCGGCACGCAGCGCTGGTTCGGCCAGTCGGGCGTCGCCACCGAATGGGACTTCGTCGAGGCGCCGAGCCAGATGCTCGAGAACTGGGTCTACGACTACGACACGCTGGCCCAGTTCGCCGTCAACAAGGATGGCCAGACGATCCCGCGCGACCTCGTCGAGCGGATGAACAAGGCGCGCTACTTCAACCTCGGCCTGGGCGACATGACCCAGCTCGGCTATTCGAACATCTCGCTGCAGTTCCACCAGAACCCGGTGCCCGACGACCTCGGCGCCGCCACCCGCGAGTGGCGCGACAGGTACGCGATCGTGCCGGCGCCCGAGTGGGTCCAGTTCCAGGACGCGTTCGGCCATCTCAACGGCTATTCGGCGATCTACTACACCTACCGCTGGTCGAAGGTGATCGCCGACGACCTCTACACGCGGTTCACCGCGGCCGGGCTGCGCGATCCGGCGACCGCGATCGCCTACCGCAAGCTGATCCTCGAGCCGGGCGGGACCAAACCGGCGGCGCAGCTGGTGCGCGATTTCCTCGGCCGCGACGTCAGCCTCGACGCCTACCGCGCCGAGATGGAACGGGACCAGTAGCAACCGGGCGCCCCGGCGAAAGCCGGGGCCTCGGGCTGCGCGCGCAGCGCTTGCCGCCCGAGGTCCCCGCCTTCGCGGGGACTCGCGCCCTTCAGAAGCGCACCGGCTCCTCGGCGAAGCGGTTCGGCCCGGCGGTCGACTTGAGGACGCCGAAGCCGACCATCAGCACGATCGGGATCCACCCGATCAGCGTGTCGAACGCCATCTGCGGGTTCGTCCCATAGAGCTGCGGCCCCATCGTCGGGTTGGCGATCGCGTTCTCGACCGCCTCGCGCGCCATCGCTTCCATGCTGTCGGCGTTGAGCAGCGTGCGCCCGATGGACAGGCCGTAGACCGCGCCGACGAGCAGCGCCCACCAGCCGGAGAAGTCGGCATCGTGCAGGCGCCGGACGAAAGCCGCCGCCAGCAGCCCGATGTTGACCACGCCGAGGATCGCCCCGGCCCAGATCGCCCTCATCGTGACGCCGGTCATGCTCTCGGCGAGCGCCGCGTTGGCCGCCGCCGGATCGCCCGAGCGCGCCGCCATCATCGCCCCGCCCATCGCCTGGCCGACCGCCGGCATCGTGATCGCCAGCGAGACGGCCATGTTCAGCAGGAACACGAACAGCACGTAGAACCAGAACGTCTGGCGCGCGTCGCGGCCGCTGAAATCCAGCAGGTGCGACAGGTTGTACTTGATCGATCCCAGCATCGGCCCCTCCCCCGTTTGGGCAGGAAGGCTATCAATACGCGCGGGCGACGTAAATCCGCTCGACCGCGGGCTCCCCGGTGAACAGGCAGGCCCCCTCGGCAGGGGCGGCGCCGAGGGGGACGTTGCGGAAGGTCAGCTTGAGCGACTTGAGCTTCTCGGTCACGGCCGCGAGCGCGGCGCCGGTCGGCCGCGACCACTGGACCTCGGCCCAGCCCGGGTAGCGCTGGTCCTCGCCGAAGAACGCGGCAAGCGCCGCGAAGCTGTCGATGCCGCGGACGATATTGGCCTCGCGCCGGTCGCGGGCTTCGGCGTAGAGCTCGCGCTGCATGCCCTCGAGCTCGGCGGCGGCGGCGGCGGCGAACTGCTGCCGGTCCATCGCGTGGAAGTCCGGCTTGCCGTCCTCGCGCCACAAGCGGTGGCGGCGCAACACGCTGACCTGCCCGGCCTCGACGTCGCGCGGGCCGACCTCGACGATCAGCGGCACGCCCTTGCGCACCCAGTCCCAGCGCTTCTGCGCGACCTTGGCCGGCTTGGTGTCGAGCAGCACCCGCAGCGGCTCGCCAAGCGCCTGCGCGCCCGCCAGCCGGTCGCGCAGCTCTTCGCTGTAGGCGAGCAGGTTCGAATCCGCCTCGGTGTCGCGCAGCATCGGCAGGATCACGATCTGCTGCGGCGCCACCGCCGGCGGCACGCGCAGCCCGTCGTCGTCGCCGTGGGTCATGATCAGGCCGCCGACCATGCGCGTCGAGACCCCCCAGCTGGTGGTGTGGGCGAGCTGCTGGCCGCCCTCGCGATCCTGGAAGCGGATGTTCGCCGCCTCGGCGAAGCTGGTGCCGAGGTAATGCGAGGTGCCGGCCTGGAGCGCCTTGCCGTCCTGCATCATCGCCTCGATCGACCACGTGCCGACCGCGCCGGGGAAGCGCTCGTTCTCGGGCTTCTCGCCGGCGATCACCGGCAGCGACAGGTCATCCTCGGCAAAGGCGCGGTACATCTCGAGCGCGCGCATCGTCTCCTTGAGGGCGTCCTCGCGGCTGTCGTGCGCGGTGTGGCCTTCCTGCCAGAGGAACTCGCTGGTGCGCAGGAACATCCGCGTGCGCATCTCCCAGCGCACGACGTTGGCCCACTGGTTCAAGAGCAGCGGCAAGTCGCGCCACGACTGGATCCAGCGGCTCATCGCGTCGCCGATGATCGTCTCCGAGGTCGGCCGCACGATCAGCGGCTCCTCCAGCTTCGCCTCGGGATCGGGGACCAGGCCGCCCTTGCCGTCGGCGATCAGCCGGTGGTGCGTGACCACCGCCATCTCCTTGGCGAAGCCTTCGACGTGCGCCGCCTCGCGCACGAAGTTGCCCAGCGGGATGAACAGCGGGAAGTAGGCGTTCTGCACGCCCGCGGCCTTGATCCGCTGATCGAGCAGCCGCTGCATCCGCTCCCAGATGCCCCAGCCCCACGGCTTGATCACCATGCACCCGCGCACGCCCGATTCCTCGGCCATGTCGGCGGCGGAGATGACGTCCTGGTACCAGGCGGCGAAGTCGTCCTCGCGCTTGACGGTCAGGGCGTGGCGGATGGCGGACATGAATCAACCCAACAATGATTTCGACGATCCTCCCCTGTAAGGGGAGGTGGCAGCCGCGCAAGCGGCTGACGGAGCGGGCTCTCGATCAAGCGCAGCGTGTGGGGACAGCCCCCTCCACCATGCTTCGCATGGTCCCCCCTCCCCGTCCCGGGGAGGATTACTTGCGCAGCTCGTCGAGCTTGCGCTGCATCTCGGCCATTTGCTCGCGCAGGGCGTCGAGGTCGCTGCCGCTGGCGGCGGGCTTGGCCGCGGGGGGCTCGGCCGGCTGGCTGCCGGGCATGAACGCGCTCGCGGCGGCCTTGAACATGGCCATGTTGGTCTCGGCCATCTTGGCCAGCGCGTCGGGCGACATGCTCGCTTTCCAGCTTTCCTGCAGCTTCATCTGGTTGGCGCGGAAATTGTCCATCGTCGCTTCGAGATAGTGCGGCATCAGCGCCTGCATCGAGTTGCCGTACATCGAGATCAGCTGGCGCAGGAAGCTGATCGGCAGCATCTGCTCGCCGTGCGTTTCCTCTTCCATGATGATCTGCGTCAGGATCGCGTGGGTGATGTCGTTGCCGGTCTTGGCGTCGAGCACCTGGAAGTCGATCCCCTCGCGGGTCATCCGCGAGAGATCCTCGAGCGTGATGTAGCTCGACGAGCGGGTATTGTAGAGCCGCCGGTTGGCGTATTTCTTGATGATGATGGGTTCTGCGCCCGGGGTCTCGGGATCGGCCATCCGGCTGGCTCCAGCGTGGGGATTTCAGGGTTTTGCTGCGCTTAGCACCCGCAACATGGGCGGCGCAACGAATAGCCTAGGATCCGCGGCGGAATCTTCGCCCGAGCAGGGTCAGCAGCTCGTATTGCGACAGGCCACAGCGCGCCGCGGACTCGGGCAGGCTGTAGGGAACGTCGAGCCAGTCGCCCTCGCGCAGTTCGGGGGCGGCGGTGCAGTCGACCACCACCATGTCCATCGACACCCGGCCGAGCAGCGGCAGCAGCGCCCCGCAATAGCGCAGCGCGCCGCGGCCCGACCAGCAGCGCAGGAAGCCGTCGGCATAGCCGAGCGAGACGGTGGCGGCGCGGATCGGCCGCTCGGCGGTGAAGGTGGCGTTGTAGCCGACGCTGTCCCCGGGCGAGAGCTCGCGGACTTGCAGCACCGCCGCCTGCGGATGCGCGACCTGGCGCATGGCGGCCAGCTCGGGTCGGGGGATCCCGCCGTAGAGCGACAGGCCCGGCCGGGTCAGGTCGAACGCGTAGCGCTCGCCGAGGGCGATGCCGGCGCTGTTGGCGAGGCTGCGGCGGCGCGCCGGAAGCTGCCGGCAGATTTCCTCGAACAAGGCCAGCTGGCGTTCGTTCTGCGCCACGTCCTCGTCGGCCGAGGCGAGGTGCGACATCAGCGTGTCGATCGCCAGCGCGCCGACCAGCGGGTCGCCGGTCTCGTGCGGCGACAGCCCGAGCCGGTTGATGCCGGTGTCGACCATCAGGTCGCACGGCCCGCCGCCCGACTCCGTCCACAGCCGCGCCTGGTGGAGGCTGTTGATCACGGGGCGCACCCCGGTGGCGCGGGCGAAGCGCGCGTCCTCGGCCCGCAGCGGCCCGTGCAGCACCGCGACCTGGCCCGGCCGCACGTGCCGCAGCAGCGCCGGCGCCTCGCTCCAGTGGGCGACGAAGAAATCGGCCGCCCCGGCGTCGCGCAGCACCGGGACCACGTTGTCGATGCCGAGCCCGTAGGCGTCGGCCTTGACCGCCGCCCCGGCCGCCGCCGCGCCCGACAGCCGGTCGAGCGCGCGCCAGTTCGCCGCCAGCGCCTCGCCGTCGAGCCGCAGCCGCAGCGTCGGCGGGGGAAGCTCAGGCGGGATCATCGGCGAAATCGCGCGGCGGGCCCGAGGGAATGCCCCACCAGCCGACCACCAGGGCGATGGCGACGAACGCCCAGGTGTACCACAGGCCGGCATAGACGTCGCCGGTGCGCGCCACGATGTAGCCGGCGATCACCGGCAGGAAGCCGCCGAAGTAGCCGGCGCCGATGTGGTACGGGATCGACATCGAGCTGTAGCGGATCCGCGGCGGGAACATCTCGGCGAGCAAGGCGGCGACCGAGCCGTAGTTCATCGCCGAGAGGAAGCCGAAGAACAGCAGCACGCCGATGATCCCGAGCTGGCGCCCGAGGCCCGGGTGCTGGACGGCGAAATCGTAGCCCGAGGCGGCGAGCGCGGCTTCGAGCCGGGCCTTGCGTGCGGCGCCATCGTCCCACTCGAACCCGGCGAGCGGGACCGCAGCGCCGCCGACGCTCAGCGCGAGGCTGTCGCCGGCGGACAGCTCGTACGGCACGCCGGCGGCGGTCAGATCGGAGATCAGCTTGCCGCAGGCGGTGGCCTGGGAGCTGGCGAAGGGGTCGTAGTCGCAATCGGGGCCGGCGACGACCACCGGCGCGGCGCGCGCGGAATCGGTCAGCCCCGGGTTGGCGAAATGGCCGAGCGCCCAGAACGCCGGGAACAGCGTCAGCAGGATCAGCACGTTGCCCCAGATGATCGGCTTCTTGCGCCCGACGCGGTCGGACCATTTGCCGACCAGGACGTAGAACGCCATCATCAGCGGGCCGGCGATCAGCACCAGCGTCTCGGTGGTCGTCGCATCGACCCGCATCGGCCCCTTGAGGAACGACAGGCTCGAGAAATAGGCGGCGTAGAAGATCGTCGTCAGGCTGCCGGTGACGCCGAACAGCGCGACGAAGATGCGCTTCCTGTTGCCGGGATAGGTGAAGCTTTCCTTGAACGGGTTGCGCGAGGTCCGCCGCTCGCGCTTCATCGCCTGGAACACCGGGCTCTCGCTGAGCTTGAGGCGCATCCACAGCGACACCGCCAGCAGCGCGAGCGAGAGGATGAACGGCAGCCGCCAGCCCCACGCGGCAAAGTCCTCCGGCGTCAGCAGCAGGCGGCAGGCGAGCACCACCGCCACGCTGAGCACGAACCCGCCGACCACCGATGCCTGGATGAAGCTGGTGTAGAACCCGCGCTTCTCCGGCGGGCAGTGCTCGGCGACGTAGATCGTCGCGCCGCCGTACTCGCCGCCGAGCGCCAGGCCCTGGAGGATGCGCAGGAACAGCACGATCAGCGGCGCGGCGAGGCCGATGCTCGCGGCCGAGGGAATGAAGCCGACCCCGGCGGTGGCGACGCCCATCAGCGTCACCGTGACGAGGAAGGTGTACTTGCGGCCCAGGCGGTCGCCGAGGTAGCCGAACAGGATCGCCCCGAGCGGGCGGAAGCCGAACCCGACCGCGAACCCGGCCCACACCAGCAGCATCTGCAGCGTCGCGTCCCCGGCCGGGAAGAACGCCTGGCCGACCATCGCCGCAAGCGTGCCGTAGACGAAGAAATCGTACCACTCGAACACGGTGCCGATCGACGAGGCGCCGATGACGAGGCGGATCTCCTTCGCGCTGGGCTCGCGGGCCGTCACCGGTTCAGCCATCGTCGCCATACGCCCGCCCTTCGCCTCTCCTGGCGGAGGGTTAGCCCGCGGGCGCGGTGGTGGAAAGGGCGGCGAGCGCGGCCTTCCACGGCAGCAGGATCGCGCCGTGGCGCGCGGGGTAGGCGCGCGCCGGGGCGATCAGCGCGAGATCGGGCCACGCCGGTTGCGCGCCCTCGTGCGCCAGCCACGCTTCCATTCGAGCGAGCGCCTCGCCGATCTCGGCCTGCCCGCGGCCCCGGGCGTGGCGGGCGAAGATCGCCGCCGCCGCCTGGCCGACCGCGCAGGCGCGGACCCGCATCCCGAGGCCTGCGATCCGCCCCGCTCCGTCGAGCTCGAGGTCGACCGCGAGCGTGCTGCCGCACGTCGGCGAGCGCGCCTCGCCGCGCGCCGCAGCCGGTTCGAGCGGCGGGTAGCTCGCCAGCTCGACCGCGAGCGCCAGCAGCTCGGGCGTGTAGAGGCGCGCGGCGCTCATCGCGCCTCGCCGGTATCGTCCCTTTCGACCGCGTCGGCGGCGTCGATCGCCCGCTCGCGCTCGTCGATCAGCTGGACCAGCGCATCGGCGCTGGCGTTGACGAACGGATAGGTGCGCGCGGTGGTGATCCACGTCGGCCGGCCCGACGGCCCCCAGATCGTGTCGTAGCCGAGCACCAGCAGCGAGAACGCCATGACCACGACGATCACGCCCTTGACCGCGCCGAAGCCGAAGCCGAGCACCCGGTCGATCGGGCCGAGCACCGAGGCGCGCGTGGCCTTGCCGGCCCGCCCGGCGATCAGCTTCATCGCCGCGTAGGGGATCAGCAGCAGCATGGCGAAGGCCAGCACCGCGGCGCCCGAGGGCGTGCCGATGTAATTGAAGAGGAATGCGGTGAGATCGGTGTGGAGATAGCGGATGGCGAAGATCGCCAGGATCCACGCGGCAAGCGAGAGCACCTCCTGCACGAACCCGCGCAGGAAGCCGCCCACGGCGGCCACCCCGACGATCAGCAAGACGATGATGTCGAAACCCGTCATCCCGGGAGAAAGCCTATGCCGAGGCCATCACGCGGTCAACGAGCTTGGGCAGGCTCGACAGGCCGGCGTAGCGCAAGCCGCCCGCGCTCTTGCCGCCATCGTCCGGGCCGTAGCCGAGGTCGAAGCCGAGCTTGGTCGCCTCGCGCAGCCGCACGCCCGAGTGCGCCACGGCACGGATTTCGCCCGACAGCGAGACCTCGCCGAACCACACGCCGCGCAGCGGCAGCGGCTTGTCGGCCAGCGCCGAGACCAGCGCCGCCGCGACCGCCAGGTCGGCCGCCGGATCGGTCAGCCGGTAGCCGCCGGCGACGTTGAGATAGACCTCGGCCGAGGAGAAATTGAGCCCGCAGCGCGCCTCGAGCACCGCCAGCAGCATCGCCAGCCGGCCCGAATCCCACCCCACCACCGCGCGGCGCGGGGTGGCGCCCGATTGCAGCCGCACGATCAGCGCCTGGACCTCGACCAGCACCGGGCGCGTGCCCTCGAGCGCCGGGAAGATCGCGCTGCCCGCGACCGGCTCCTCGCGGCCCGAGAGGAACAGCAGCGACGGGTTCGGAACCTCGGCCAGCCCCTGCCCTTCCATCGCGAACACGCCGATCTCGTCGACCGCGCCGAAGCGGTTCTTGAGCGCGCGCAGGATGCGGTACTGGTGGCTGCGCTCGCCCTCGAAGCTCATCACCACGTCGACCATGTGCTCGAGCACGCGCGGGCCGGCGATCGTGCCGTCCTTGGTCACGTGGCCGACGAGCACCAGCGCGACGCCGTTCTCCTTGGCGTAGCGGATCAGCTCGAACGCGCTGGCGCGGACCTGGGTGACGGTGCCCGGCGCGCCCTCGATGGTGTCCGAGTGCATCGTCTGGATCGAATCGACCACCAACAGCGCCGGCGGCGCGCTGTTGCCGAGCGTGGTCAGGATGTCGCGGACCGAGGTCGCGGCGGCGAGCTGGAGTGGCGCATCGGCCAGCCCGAGCCGCGCCGCGCGCAGGCGCACCTGCCCGGGGGCTTCCTCGCCGCTGATGTAGATCGCGCTGCCGCCGGCGCGGGCGACTTGCGCGGCGGCCTGGAGCAGCAGCGTCGACTTGCCGATCCCCGGCTCGCCGCCCATCAGCACCGCCGAGCCCGGCACCAGCCCCCCGCCGAGCGCGCGGTCGAACTCGGCAAGGCCGGTGCCGCGCCGGGTCAGCGGCGGGGACGGCGCGTCGAGCGGCTCGAACAGGACCGGCCGCCCGCCGCTCGACAGGTCGTGCCGCGCCGAGAAGGCCGTTTCGGGCGCATCCTCGACCAGCGTGTTCCATTGCGAGCAATCGACGCACTGCCCCTGCCAGCGATGGGCGACACTGCCGCATTCGGTGCAGACGTAGCGGCGCTTGGGCTTGGCCATGGTCGGCGGGCTATCAGGAACAGAGAGGGAACACAAGCGCCGCCGGCGTGTCAGCCGCAGCTGTGCCCGGACGTCATGATCCGCCGTATCATCGCCCGGGCCAGCGCCGGTGCGCGCGCCGCGGAGGCGCGGTCATAGCGGACGTAGTACTCGGCCAGCTCGGCGACGGCGGCGTCGACTTGCGCGCTGGCGACGCCGGCGAGGCGCGGCATCGGCCCCTCAAAGCTCTCACCGTTGAGCGCGGCTTCGGTCGCCAGGCGGGTGGCATCGACGTTCTGCGCGTGGGTGCGGTACGCGGCGAAGCGGATCGTCCCCTCGCACTCGGGCCAGCGCTCGGAGATCCGATCGAGCAGGCGGTCGAGCTGCGGCAGCGGCGGCAGCATCGTGGCGCAATCGGTGGAGATGATGAAGCTGTCGATCGTGCTGCCGAATACCGGACCGGTCGCCTCGAGCAGCTTGGGATGACCCACCACGACCGCGCACGGCATCACCGTCTCGGTGCTGTCGTCGGTATAGGCCGAGGCGACCCGCACGAAGTCGGCGAAGGCAGCCTCGCTCGCGAGCGCGTCGTCGAGGCCGACGATGCCCTGGTCCTCGAGGATGAGCCAGCCGAAGCGCAGGTCCTCGTCTTCGGCGAAGCGCCGGACGAAGGGCTCCAGCAGGGCGGTCAGGCGCGAGCGCTTCGCCGCCAGCGCCGGTGCGCCCCAGTCGGCCCCCGGCGGCTCGCTGGCATAAAGCCCGATCGCCTCGACCAGCGGCGCCGCGGCGGGCAGCAAGGCGCGGAGCGTGTCCATCGCCAGCTCCGGCTCCCCCGCCATGGCGGCGGCGGCGAGCTCGCGGTTCCGCGCGGCCATCAAATTGCGCAGGCATCGGCGGCCGTCGTCCTCGCTCGTGCCGAAGTCCTCGCCGCAAAGCCTGTCGCGGTCGGCCAGCCAGCGACGCTGCACGGCGAGCTGGTTCGTCGGGCCGCGTCCGAAAGCGCTCACCCGCGAGGCGGCGAACAGCCGCGCCATCAACGCGTCGGCCGCGGCGAGCGCAGGATCGCCGCAGATCGCCGTTTCGATCCTCGTGCCGGCGCCGCCGCAGTCGAAGCTGGGTCCGCTCAGCGCGGCATCCCGGGCGGCCGCCGGACTCGCGGCCGCCGCCAGCGCGAAGGCCGACAACAGGGTGAACAGGCGCATCGTCATGAACAGGCGCATCGTCATTCGGCAGGCCGGCACGCGAGGGCTCAACTGCTGTGCGCCTCGAGGCTGGCCCAAATCGCCTCGACGAACTGGTCCTCGGGGAAGAACGCGTTCGTCGTGTCCGCCAGCCCGGCGACCGGCTTGGCGGCCTTGGCCTGCTCGAGCGTGCGCCCGGCGGTCTTGAGCGTCGCGACCCGCTCGACCGCGGTGGCGATCATGCCGCGCCAGGCGATCAGCTCGGCCCGGGTGGCGAGCGGGCCATGGCCGGGGATGATCACCGTCTCGGCATTGGTCATGGCGATCAGCTGGTCGAGCGACACCAGCAGGTGCTCGACGTTGCCGCCGGAGCTCAGGTCGACGAACGGGAAGCCGGCGCCCTTCATCATCATGTCGCCGGTGTGGAGCACGTTGGCCTTGCGCCAGTAGACCGCGGTGTCGCCGTCGGTATGGCCGCCGCCGGTGTGGATCAGGTCGATCGTGTCGCCGTTCATGTGGAACGTCATGCCGTGATCGTAAGTCAGCACCGGCAGCGCCGCCTTCGCCGCGGGCGGCGAGGTGTTGCCGGCGACGGTGCCGCCCGCCGCGAGGCGGTCGCGCACGCGGGTCTGCGCGACGATGATCGCGCCGGCCTCGCCGAACGGCTCGTTGCCGCCGGCGTGGTCGAAATGCCAGTGGGTGTTGACCAGGTACTTGACCGGGCTCGCCCCGAGCCCGGCGATCGCCGCCTGGACCTTCGGCGCCAGCGGCGCGAACTGGTCGTCGACGATGAACGTCCCGTCCTCGCCGTAGCTCACGCCGATGTTGCCGCCGTTGCCGAACAGCACGGCGACGCCGGGCCGGATCTCGGTCGCAGTGACCTGGATCGCATCCCAGTTCGGCTGCTGCTGGGCGATCGCCGCGCCGGCGAGCGACAGCGCGATGGCGCCACCGAACAGGTAAGGACGATAGTTCATGACAGGCCTCCCCCGCGGCAGTGGTAACGAACGGGTGAGCCATTGTCAGCCCTCTCCCCTTGCGGGAGAGGGAGGAGCGCCGAAGGCGCGGAGGGAGAGGGGTCGGCGGCGTCAGCCGCCGCTAACGCGGCGGACCCCTCTCCCAACCCTCTCCCGCAAGGGGAGAGGGCGTTACGCCTTGAACGCGTTCTTCAGCTTGGCGAAGAAGCCCGCGCTCTCCGGGCATTCGTCGCCGGTCTCGGTCTCGCGGAACTCGGCCAGCAGCTCCTTCTGCCGCGCGCTCAGCCGGGTCGGCGTCTCGACCACGATCTCGGTGACGAGGTCGCCGCGCCCGCGGCCCTGCAGCACCGGCATTCCGGCGCCGCGCTTGCGCAGCTGCTTGCCCGACTGCATCCCGGGGGGAATCTCGATCGAATGGGTCTCGCCGTCGAGCCCGGGGATGTCGATCGTGCCGCCGAGCGCGGCGGTGGTGAAGCTGACCGGGATGCGGGTGAACAGCGAGGTGCCCTCGCGCTCGAACACCGGGTGCTTCCGGACGTGGACGAAGATGTACAGGTCGCCCGGAGGCGCGCCCATTGGGCCGGCCTCGCCTTTGCCCGACAGGCGGATGCGAGTGCCGTTGTCGACCCCCGGGGGAATCTCGACGCCGAGCTTCTGGACCTTGTCGACGCGCCCCTCGCCGCGGCATTCGCGGCACGGCCGCTCGATCACCTCGCCGCGGCCATGGCAGCTCGGGCACGCCTTCTCGATGACGAAGAAGCCCTGCTGCGCGCGGACCTTGCCGTGGCCGTGGCACAGCTCGCAGCGGCGTGCCGAGGTGCCCGGCTCGGCGCCCTGCCCGCCGCACGGCTCGCACGCGACCGAGACCTCGACCTCGATCTCGCGGCTGCGGCCGTGGAACGCGTCCTCGAGGCCGATCTCCATGTCGTAGCGCAAGTCGGCGCCGCGCCGCGGGCGGCTGCGCCCGCCGCCGCCGAAGGCGCTGCCGAAGATGGTCTCGAAGATGTCGCCGAGATCGCCGAAGTCGGCGTGCTGCGCCCCGCCGCCCTGGGCGAAGGCGGCGTGGCCATAGCGGTCGTAGGCGGCGCGCTTCTGCGGGTCCTTGAGGCACTCGTAGGCGGCGCTGATGGCCTTGAACTTGGCCTCGTTGTCCTTGCACCCACCGTTGCGGTCCGGGTGGTATTGCATCGCCAGCTTGCGATAGGCGGACTTGATCGTGGCGCCATCGGCGCCCCGCTCGACCCCCAGCAGCTCGTAAAAATCGTGTTCCATCGCGGACATACTGGAGACCCCGCCCAAACCCTAACCGCCACCGGCGCGCTTGGCGACGGTGGCGGCCACGGTTTTCATCAGGCGATCAGCCCTTGGTGTCTTCGTCGACTTCCGAGAACTCGGCATCGACGACTTCCTCGTCGCCGGCCGAGGCGCCCGCGGCCTGCTCGCCGCCTTCGCCGCCGGGGGACGCGGCCGCGGCCTGGTCCTTCTCGTAGATCGCCTGGCCCATCTTCATCGCGAGATCGGTCAGCGCCTGCGACTTGGCCTTGATCGCCTCGACGTCGCCGCCGTCGATCGCGGTCTTGGCCTCGGCCAGCGCCGCCTCGATCTGCCCCTTGAGCTCGGCGTCGATCTTGTCGCCGTGCTCCTCGAGCTGCTTCTCGGTCGCGTGGACCAGGCTGTCGGCGTTGTTCTTGGCTTCGGCCGCTTCCTTGCGCTTCTTGTCCTCCTCGGCGAACTTCTCGGCGTCCTGGACCATCTGCTCGATGTCGGCGTCGCTGAGGCCGCCCGAGGCCTGGATGCGGATCTGCTGCTCCTTGCCGGTGCCCTTGTCCTTTGCGCTGACGTTGACGATGCCGTTGGCGTCGATGTCGAAGGTGACCTCGATCTGCGGCACGCCGCGCGGCGCCGAGGGAATGCCGACGAGGTCGAACTGGCCGAGCAGCTTGTTGTCGGCGGCCATCTCGCGCTCGCCCTGGAACACGCGGATGGTCACCGCCTGCTGGTTGTCCTCGGCGGTCGAGTAGACTTGCGCCTTCTTGGTCGGGATCGTCGTGTTGCGGTCGATCATGCGGGTGAACACGCCGCCCAGGGTCTCGATGCCGAGCGACAGCGGAGTCACGTCGAGCAGCAGCACGTCCTTGACGTCGCCCTGTAGCACGCCGGCCTGGATCGCCGCGCCCATCGCCACGACCTCGTCGGGGTTGACGCCGACGTGCGGCTCCTTGCCGAAGAACTCCTTCACCGTCTCGCGCACCTTGGGCATGCGGGTCATGCCGCCGACCAGCACGACGTCGTCGATGTCGGCGGCCTTCAGGCCGGCGTCGGCGAGCGCCTTCTTCATCGGCTCCTTGGTGCGCTCGATCAGCGGCGCGACCATCTTCTCGAGGTCGGCGCGGGTGACCGTCTCGACGAGGTGCAGCGGGGTGGTGCTGCCGCCTTCCATGCGCGCGGTGATGAACGGCAGGTTGATCTCGGTCGTCGCGGTGCTCGACAGCTCGATCTTGGCCTTCTCGGCGGCTTCCTTGAGCCGCTGGAGGGCGAGCTTGTCGGTGCGCAGGTCCATGTTCTCCTTGGCCTTGAACTTGTCGGCCAGCCACTCGACCAGCTTGGCGTCGAAGTCCTCGCCGCCGAGGAAAGTGTCGCCGTTGGTCGACTTCACCTCGAACACGCCGTCGCCGATCTCGAGGATCGAGACGTCGAACGTGCCGCCGCCGAGGTCGTAGACCGCGATCGTCTTGCCGTCGTTCTTCTCGAGGCCATAGGCGAGCGCCGCCGCGGTCGGCTCGTTGATGATGCGCAGCACCTCGAGGCCGGCGATTTGCCCCGCGTCCTTGGTCGCCTGGCGCTGGGCGTCGTTGAAGTAGGCCGGCACGGTGATGACCGCCTGGCTGACGGTCTCGCCGAGATAGCTCTCGGCGGTTTCCTTCATCTTCTGCAGGATAAAGGCGCTGATCTGGCTCGGCGAATAGTCCTCGCCGCCGGCCTTGACCCAGGCGTCGCCGTTCTTGCCCTTGACGATGGTGTAGGGGACCAGCTCGGTGTCCTTCTTGGTCACCGGGTCGTCGAAGCGGCGGCCGATCAGGCGCTTGACCGCGAAAATCGTGTTGTCGCCGTTGGTCACCGCCTGGCGCTTCGCCGGCTGGCCGATCAGGCGCTCGTTGTCCTTGGTGAAGGCGACGATCGACGGCGTCGTGCGCGCGCCCTCGGCGTTCTCGACGACCTTGGGCTTGCCCCCTTCCATGACCGCGACGCAACTGTTGGTGGTGCCGAGGTCGATACCGATAACTTTGGCCATGATGTTCCCCACATCCCTTTCAAGTTGGACGCCGCCCGGCGGTCTCCCGTCCCGTGGCAAGACCGGTCGGCGGCTCGTTTACGCGGGTGATATAGGTGGGCTCCGGCTTGGCACAAGAGCGGCGCAGCGTTACAAAAACCGCCGTACGCGAGGGGGAAACGACATGAAGAGAAGGCTTTGGACGGCCGCGGCGCTCGGCCTGGCGACGATCGGGCTGGCCGCCTGCAGCGAGGCGCCGGCGCCTGTCGAGGAAGGGGCGCCCGAGGCGCCCGACGGCATCGCCGTCGCCAACGGTCGGTTGATGCTCCCGGCGGTGGCGGGCAACCCGGCCGCGGTCTATTTCGACGTCTCCAACAGCGGCGCCGACAACCGGATGATCCGCGCCGCTTCGGTTGCCGGCGCCGGTCGATCGATGATGCACACGACCGACGCGGAAGCCGGCATGCAGGAGACGCTGCAGGTCATGGTGCCGCCCGGCGAGACGGTGAAGTTCGAGCCCGGCGGGACGCACGTGATGGCGATGGATCTCGCCGACACGGTCACCGCCGGCGGCGAGGCCGAAGTCACGCTGACGTTCGTCGGCGGCGACAAGGTGAGCTTCCCGGCGGCCGTGCGCGCGGCGGGCGACGAGCGCTGACGGAAACGGCGCTCGCCTGCCCGGTCGGCGGCGAGCGCCGGCTGACCGACGGCGAGGTCGCTCTCGCCCGCAGCGTGTTCGGCAGCGCGATCGATTATGCCAGAGTCACCATCCGTCGGCGCAAGTTCTTCCCGTTCCAGCCGCGCCGGATCACCATGGCGCCGCGCGGGCACTTGCATTTCCATCCGCTCGGCGAAGCCTACGCCGACGATTTTGCCGCCCAGCATCCGCTGCGCCAGGGACTCTTCATCCACGAGCTGACCCACGTCTGGCAGACCCAGGCCAAGGGCGAGTGGTACCTGCTGCTCCACCGCCACCCGTGGTGCCGCTACGGCTACAGCCTCAGGCCCGGCTGGAAGCTCGAACGGTACGGCATCGAGCAGCAGGCCGAGATCGTCCGCCACGCCTTCCTGCTGCGTCGCGGCATTCGCCTCGCCGGCGTCGGCGACCCGGCGGCCTACGACCTGCTGGTCGATTTCCCCGGCGCGGGCTAAGCTGGCGGGACAACAGGGAGGATACCGATGGACGACGTGCGCGACAGCTTTCGCTCCTCGCTCGGCGGCTGGCTGAGAGGCACCGCGGCGGGCCTGGCGACGGTGTTCGTCGGCATCGCCGGCTTCGCCACGATGATCGCCGTCGCCGGCGACTGGGGGGCGTGGCCGCTGGTTCTGACCGGACTCGCGCTCGTCGTCATCCTCGTCAAGTGGCTCGAGGTGATGGGCGCCAAGTACGAGATCACGCCCGAGCGGCTGATCGTCCGCCGCGGGATCGTGTTCAAGAGCATCGACGAGGTCGAGCTCTACCGCATCAAGGACGTGCGGATGGATTTCAGCCTGCTCAACCAGTGGGCCGGCATCGGCACGATCTGTCTTTCGTCGAGCGACGAGACCACGCGCACGGGCGACCTCGTGCTGCGCCAAGTCGAGAAAGCGCAAGCCCGCCGCGAGGAGCTGCGCCGGCTGGTCGACGCCGCCCGCCAGCGCCGCGGCGTGCGCGAGATCGACATGGTCCACGAGGACATCTGATCGGTCGCCAATCCTGTAACATTGTTGCCGAGTTGCGAAGCAATCTGAAATTGAGGCCGGGGGCCGCGAGCGGTATCGTGTGACACCATGTCGGGCGGCCCAACCCGCGCCCGACCGGGACCAGCGATGCGGCTTTCCGACTACGGCATGTCACGCGAGCGGGGCTTCCTCTCGCCTTACGAGATCGACGAAGTGTTTCTGCCGACGCGGTTCGACGCGGTGGTCGACACCGCCGAGCGGCTGACCGACCTGCTGACGACGGGGCGCGTGCGGCACTGGCTCGATCGCCTGCCCATGCCCGAGATCGAAGCCTGGGCGCGCACGGCGCCCGAGGAGCAGGTGCGCACGATGATGGTGCGCTACAGCTTCCTGGTGCAGACTTACGTGTGGGGCGAGCCCGAGCCGCCGGAGCACCTGCCGGCCAACCTCGCCCGCCCGATCGTCGCGCTGGCCGACCGGCTCGGCCAGGCGCCGCTGCTGCCGTACTCGGCTTACGTGCTCGACAACTGGGCGCGGATCGACAAGTCCGGGCCGATCGCGCTCGACAACATCCGCATGGTGCAGAACTTCCTCGGCGGGGCGGACGAGAACTGGTTCGTGATGATCCACGTGGCCATCGAAGCCGAGGCCGGCGTGCTGCTCGACGACGCGGTGCGCCTGGTCGCCGCCGCGCGGCGCGAGGACGCCGCCGAGTGCGAGGCGCTACTGACCGAGATGGATGCCGCGTGGGAGCGGATCTACGCCGTGTTCAAGCAGATGACCGACCGCTGCGACCCGTACGTCTATTTCCATCGCGTGCGGCCGTACATCCACGGCTGGGCCAACAACCCCGCGCTCGGCGAAGGGCTGATCTACGAAGGCGTCGACAAGTTCGCCGGCCAGCCGCAGGCGTTCCGCGGGCAGACCGGATCGCAAAGCTCGATCGTGCCGTCGATGGATGCGTTGTTCGGGGTGCATCACAGCGCCGATCCGCTGAAGACGTTCCTCGACGAGCTGCACCACTACCGCCCGGTGGCCCACCGCCGCTTCATCGAGGACCTCGCGCGCGATTCGACGCTGCGCGCGTTCGTCGAGCGCTCGAACTCGCCCGCCCTGCGCGACGCGTTCAACGCCTGCCTCGAGCAGGTCGCCCGCTTCCGCACGCGGCATCTCGAGTACGCGGCGAGCTACATCAACAAGCAGGCCGGCTCGATCGCGGGGAACGACCCCGACGTCGGCACCGGCGGCACCCCGTTCATGAAGTACCTCAAGAAGCACCGCGACGAGAACCGGGCGCAGCTGGTCTGAGCGTCCTTCGAGACGCCGCTTCGACAAGCTCAGCGGCTCCTCAGGATGAGCGGAGATTGCCAAAAGGCCGCTCATCCTGAGGAGGGACTGAGCGGAGGCGCAGCCGAAGTCGAAGGCCCGTCTCGAAGGACCCTCAGCCCGGCTTCTTCGCCACGCCGACCATCGCCGGGCGCAGCAGGCGGTCCTTGATCATGTAGCCGGCCTGCATCTCCTGCACCACGGTGCCGGGCTCGGCCTCGTCGGTGGGGATCTCGAGCATCGCCTGGTGCTGGTTGGGATCGAGCGGCAGGCCCTTGGCGGCGATGCGGCTGATGCCGTGCTGGCCGAACACCTTGTCGAGCTCGCGCTGCGTCGCCTCGATGCCGGTGACGAGGCCCTTGATCCGCGGATCGTCGTGCAGCTCGACCGGAATCGCCTCGACCGCGCGCGTCAGGTTGTCGGCCACCGACAGGATGTCGCGGGCGAAGCCGGTCGCGGCATACTGGCGCGCGTCGTGGATGTCCTTCTCCATCCGCCGGCGCACGTTCTGCACCTCGGCCTTGGCGTAGAGCATCTCCTGCTGCGCCTTCTCGAGATCGGTGCGCAGCGAATTGAGCGCGTCGTCGAGCGTGCCTTCCTCGGCCGCCTCGCCGTCCTGGTCGAGCAGGTCCTCGGGCACGCCGGCCAATTCCTTCTCGACCGCTTCGTCGCGCGGGTTGTCGTTGTCGCTCATGATGTTCCCGGATCAGCCAATCAACTTGCCCAGCGAGCGGGCGGTGAAATCCACCATGGGCACGACCCGCGCGTAATTCAACCGCGTGGGGCCGATCACCCCGAGCACCCCGACCACCCGTCCCTCGCGGTCGCGATAAGGCGCCGCGATCACCGCCGAGCCGCTGAGGCCGAACAGCCGGTTCTCGCTGCCGATGAAGATGCGCGTCGCCTCGGCCTGGCGCGCCTGGTCGAGCAGCTCGGCGACCGACTGCTTGTCCTCGAGGTCGTCGATCAGCGAGCGGACCCGCTCGATGTCGTGCAGCGCGGTGTCGTCGAGCAACCGCGACTGGCCGCGCACGATCAGCACCGGGCGGCGCGCGGCGTCCTCGCTCCATACCGCCAGGCCGCGCTCGACAAGGTCGCGGCTCGCCGCGTCGAGCGCCGAGCGGCCCGAGGCGATCTCCGCCTGCATCGCCCGCGCCGCCTCGCCCAGCGTCCGTCCGGCCAGCCGCGCGGTGATGTAGTTCGAGGCCTCCTGCAGCGCCGAGGGGGCGGTTCCCGGCGGCAGCATCAGCAGCCGGTTCTCGACCGAGCCGTCGTCGCCGACCAGCACCGCCAGCCCGCGCCCCTTGTCGAGCGGGAGGATGTTGAGCTGCGCCAGGCGCGGCTCGCGCCGCGGCACCATGACCATGCCGGCCGCGCCGGAGATGTCCGACAGGATCGCGCTGGTCGCCTCGAGCGCGGCCTCGATCGGCCCCGGCTGCGCCAGCCGCCGCTCGATCGCCGCGCGCTCGTCCGGCGTCGGCTCGGCGACCTGCATCATCCCGTCGACGAACAGCCGCAGGCCGCTGTCGGTCGGCATCCGCCCGGCGCTGGTGTGCGGCGCGGCGAGCAGGCCGAGCCCCTCGAGCTCGCCCAGCACCGAGCGGATCGACGCCGGCGACAGGTTGAGCGCGCCGTCCGCCGCCAGCGTCTTGGAGCCCACCGGCGCGCCGCTTTCGAGATAGCCCTCGACCACCAGGCGGAATATCGCACGGGCGCGCTCGGTCAGCTCGGATACGGGGGGAGAGGCCATGACAGCGCGCTGTCTAGTCGCTACGGGGGCGGCAGAAAAGCCGAACCCCCGGCTACGGAGCCAACATGCGACCATCCGGCCGCGCGCCCGACGAGATGCGCGCCATCGACATTCAGACCGGCTACACCAAGCACGCCGAAGGCTCGGTGCTGGTCTCGTTCGGCGACACCCGCGTGCTGGTCACCGCCAGCGTCGAGGAGAAGGTCCCGCCGTTCCTGCGCGGCAAAGGCCAGGGCTGGGTCACCGCCGAGTACTCGATGCTCCCGCGCGCCACCCACACCCGCGGCAGCCGCGAGGCGGCCAAAGGCAAGCAGAGCGGACGGACGCAGGAAATCCAGCGGCTTATCGGGCGTTCCTTGCGCGCGGTGACAGACCTGACGAAGCTCGGCGAGCGCCAGGTAGTGCTCGATTGCGACGTCATCCAGGCCGACGGCGGCACCCGCACCGCGGCGATCTCCGGCGCGTGGGTGGCCCTGCGGCTGGCGGTCGACAAGCTGATCAAGGCGGGTTCGATCGTCGACGACCCGATCCTGCACAAGGTCGCCGCGGTCAGCTGCGGCATCTGCAACGGCGTGCCGGTGCTCGACCTCGACTACTCGGAGGATTCCTGCGCCGACGCCGACGCCAACTTCGTGCTGCTCGAAGGCGGCCAGATCGCCGAAGCCCAGGCGACCGCCGAGGGCGCCTGCTACGACGAGGAAAGCCTGCTGCGCCTGCTGCGCCTCGCGCGCATCGGCTGCGAGCGCATCTTTGCCGCGCAGGCGGAAGCGGTCGGGCGGTGAGCCGCAAGCTCGGCTCCGGCAAGCTGGTCATCGCCACGCACAACGCGGGCAAGCTCAAGGAGATCGCCGGGCTGCTGGCGCCATACGGCGTCGATTGCCTCTCGGCGGGCGCGCTCGGCCTGCCCGAGCCGGCGGAGACCGGCCGGACGTTCGTCGCCAACGCGCTGCTCAAGGCCCGCGCCGCCGCCGAAAGCTCCGGATTGCCGGCGCTGGCCGACGACAGCGGGCTGTCGGTCGCCGCGCTCGACGGGCGGCCGGGCGTGTGGACCGCCGACTGGGCCGAGCGCCAGTGGTTCGAAGGCGAGCCGGGCCGCGACTGGTACATGGCGATGGGCAAGGTCGAGGGGATGCTGCAGGCGAAGGGCGCGGACACGTCGCGCGCGGCGTGGTTCTCCTGCGTCCTCGCGCTGGCCTGGCCCGACGGCGAGCAGGCGATCTACGAAGGCCGCGCCGACGGCACGCTGACCTGGCCGCCGCGCGGGACGATGGGCTTCGGCTACGATCCGGTGTTCGTCCCGAACGGCCACGCGCAGACGTTCGCCGAGCTCGACCCGGCCGAGAAGCACCGCATCAGCCATCGCGCCGATGCGTTCGCGAGGCTGGTGGCGGAGCAGTTCGCCTAGTAGGCGAGCTCAGTAGGCTACCTGGCCGATCCAGTTGCCCGCGGGCCAGTAGCGGCAGACGAGGAAGTCGTCCCGGGCATTGCGGGCCACCGCGCAGCCGACTTCCTTGGTGTCGCGCCACACGACCTGGGTGTAGTGGCCGACGTCCTCCCACTTGCCGGTGCTCGACACCTTGGGGAAGGCGGCGTGGACGTAATGGCGCTTCTCGCTGACGAACGCGCCGATCATATCGCGGGCGCCGAAGTAGCCGGCGCTGCCCATCCACAGGTTCTCGCCCGCGCCCGGACGCTGCTCGTTCGAGGAGTGGCGCATCCCCCCCTCGCGGGCGAGCAGCTCGGCCCAGCGTTGCGCGTCGCTCGCCAGCTTGCCGCTCCACGCCAGCCGCGGCACGCCGGCGCGGTCGCGCTCGGCGTTGTGCTCGGCGAGCAGCTGGCGGGCGAAGCCGTTGGCCGGCGCCTCCGCGCGCGGCGCCGGCGCCGCGCCCGTCAGACCCAAAGCGATGAACGGCGCCATGAGCGCCGCGATGACCCGTCCCGTCCTCATCCGCGGAACTTGACCGGGCCGTGCTTAACACCGACTGAAAGGCCACGGTGACCCGCGCGTTATACATCCACTGGCCGTTCTGCCTGAAGAAGTGCCCGTACTGCGACTTCAACTCGCACGTGCGCGATGCGGTGGACGCGGAACAGTGGCAGGCGGCGCTGATGGCCGACATGCGCCACGAGGCCGAAGCGGCGGGCGGCGAGGCGCTCGAATCGGTGTTCTTCGGCGGCGGCACTCCGTCGCTGATGGCGCCGGCGCTGGTCGAGGCGCTGCTCGGCGAGGCCGAGCGGCTGTGGGGCTTCGCGCCCGGCGTCGAGATCACTCTGGAGGCCAATCCTTCGTCGGTCGAGGCGGCCAGCTTCGCGGCGCTGGCGGCGGCGGGCGTCAACCGCGTCTCGCTCGGGCTGCAGGCGCTCGACGACGACGCGCTGCGCTTCCTCGGCCGCCTGCACGACGTGCGCGAAGGGCTCGCCGCGCTGGAGACCGCGCAGCGCCACTTCGCCCGCGTCAGCTTCGACCTGATCTACGCGCGGCCCGGCCAGACCGCCGAACAGTGGCAAGGCGAGCTCGACCGCGCGCTCGGCTTCGGCACCGGCCACCTGTCGCTCTACCAGCTGACCATCGAGCCGAACACGCGTTTCGCCACCGATGTCCGGCAAGGCGCGTTCGCCCCGCTGGCCGACGATCCTGCCGCCGACTTGTTCGAGCTGACCCGCCGGCGCACCGCGGCCGCCGGGCTGCCCGCCTACGAGGTCAGCAACCATGCCCGCCCGGGCGAGGAAAGCCGTCACAACCTCGCCTACTGGCGCTATCGCGATTACGCCGGGATCGGCCCCGGCGCGCACGGTCGGCGCCGCGGCATGGCCACCCGGCGGCACCGCAAGCCGGAGAACTACCTCGAAGCCGTCGCCCGCAACGGCCATGGCCTCGCCGAGGAGCGCGCGCTCGTCCCTCGCGAGCAGGCGACCGAGGCGCTGCTGATGGGCTTGCGGCTGCGCGAGGGCGTCGATCTCGACGGCCTGGCGCGGCGCTTCGGCCTTTCCCCGGGGGCGCTGGTCGATCGCGGGCGGCTGGCGTTCCATGAGCGGCTCGGCCTGGCGTGGGGCGAGGGCGCGCGCATCGGGATCACGGCGCCCGGCATGCCGGTGCTCGACGCGCTGCTTGGCGAGCTGGTGCCCGACGCGCTGGCTGCAGCATGAGCGAAGCCGACCTGCTCGAGCAGTGGCGCGAGCACCTCGCCGCCGGGCGCCGCCGCTCGCCGCACACCGTGCGCGCCTATGTCGCCGCCGCCGGGCGCTGGCTCGAGCGGCTCGATGCCGGGGACTGGCGCGCGCTCGCGCGGCTCGGCGCGGGGGACTTGCGCGCCCAGCTCGCCGAGCGGCGGGCCGGCGGCCTCGGCAACGTCTCTGCCGCGCGCGAGCTGTCGGCGCTGAAGGCGTTCCTCGCTTTCGCCCGCGAGCAGGCCGGAAGCGCCGACCCCGCCCCGCCCCGCCTGCGCGGCCCGCGGATCAAGAAAGGCCTGCCGCGCCCGGTCACGCCCGACGACGCGGCCAACCTCGCCGACGTCGTCAAGCTGTCGGCCGCCGAGGACTGGATCGGCGCGCGCGACCGGGCGGTGCTGCTGCTGATGTACGGCGCCGGGCTGCGCATCGCCGAGGCATTGTCGCTCAAAGGCGCCGACTTCCCGCTCGGCGAGACGCTGACCGTCACCGGCAAGGGCGGCAAGCAGCGCGTGGTGCCGATGCTGCCAGTGGTCCGCGCCGCGGTCGCGGATTACGCGGCGCGCGCCCCGTGGACGCTCGCGCCCGGCGAGCCGCTGTTCCGCGGCGCCAAGGGCGGGCCGCTCGGCCAGGGCATGGTGCAAAAGGCGATGGCGCGCGCGCGGATCGCGCTCGGCCTCCCCGCGACCGCGACGCCGCATGCGTTGCGCCACAGCTTCGCCACGCACCTGCTCGGCGCCGGCGCCGACTTGCGCAGCCTGCAGGAGCTGCTCGGCCACGCCAGCCTCGGCTCGACCCAGATCTACACCAAGGTCGACGCGGCGACGCTGCTCGACACCTACCGCGCGGCGCACCCGCGCGAGCGAGGCTAGCGCAAGGCGAGGAGGTCGGCGCGCGACAGCTGGCTCATCACCTCGCCGCGCACGGCATTCTTCTTATCGCGCACCATGCCGGGGATCAGAAACGCGTCGACGATCACCCAGACGAAGCCGACGAGGATGAAATACGACAGGATCTGCAGCACCGCGGTGCCCGGCCGGCCGAGGTAGAACCGGTGCGCGCTGACGAACCAGCCGAACAGCCACAGGAAGTAGGCCAATCCGGTCATCGGCGAATCGTTGGCGACGGTGTGCTCGACGTAGGACAGCTCGGCTGCGGTGAATGCCATGTCTTCGGTCCTCTCCCTCGGCCCCGAGGATGCCCACGGCGAGACCCGTTTTCAAGCGGGTTGGCCGATGAAATTCGGCGCTTGAGCGGTTTCCCGGCCGCTAGTCCCCGGCCGGATCGCGCGGCTTCCAGGTGATCACGCGGTAGAGGTAGAACACCAGGATCGCCCCGAACAGGCCGGCGATGATCCAGCTGGCGACATTCTCGTATTTCTCGATCAGCGGCGCCAGCCGGCGCCCGCCCTCGACCAGCAGCGCATTCCACAGCCCGGCGCCGAGAAACGTGAACAGCAGGAAGCGCCACAGTTGCATGTGGGCCAGGCCGGCGGGCAGCGACACCATCGTCCGCAGGAACGGCGACACGCGCAGCGCGAACACCACCCACTGGCCGTGGCTCTGGAAGAACCGGGCGGCCTTCTCGATGTCGTCGAACGTCAGCGTCAGCCAGCGCCCGTGCCTCGCGGTGAAGGCGGCGAGGCGGCGGTACCCCCAGCGGTCGCCGATCCAGTACCACACGTAGTTGCCGAGCGTGGAGCCGACCGTGCCGGCGAGGATCAGCGGCCAGAACTCCATCTCGCCGCGCGCCACCAGCACTCCGCCGATGCCCATGATGACCTCGGACGGGACCGGCGGGAACACGTTCTCGATCGCCATCAGCAGCGCGATGCCCCCGTAGCCGCCGATCGCGATGGCGTCGAAGATCAGCTCCTGCATGGGGGACTAAACGGACCAGATGCCGTTCGGGTTCAGCCCGGCCGCGCGGGGCTAGAGCCGGGCCTCGATCGCGTCCCAGATGCGCGCGGCGGTGTCGGTGCCGTTGAACGTGTCGATGGCGACGATGCCGGTCGGGCTGGTGACGTTGATCTCGGTCAGCCAGCGCCCGCCGATCACGTCGATGCCGACGAAGACGAGACCGCGGCGCTTCAGCTCCGGGCCCAGCGCGGCGCAGATTTCCTCCTCGCGCGCTGTCAGCGAGGTCGCCTCGGCCGAGCCGCCCTGGACGAGGTTCGAGCGGAACTCGCCCTCGCCCGGCCGGCGGTTGATCGCGCCCGCGAATTCGCCGTCGACCAGCACGATGCGCTTGTCGCCGTCGGCGACCTCGGGGAGGAACGGCTGGACCATGAACGGCTCGGGCCACACCGTCCCGAACAGCTCGACGATCGCCGACAGGTTGGTGCCGTCGGCGTCGACTTTGAAGATCGCCTTGCCGCCGTTGCCGTGGAGCGGCTTGACCACCACCGCGCCGTGCTTCCGCTGGAACGCGCGCACGTCCTCGATCCGCCGGGCGACGAGCGTCGGCGGCATGAACCGCGCGTAGTCGAGCACGAACATCTTCTCGGGCGCGTTGATCACGCTGCTCGGGTCGTTGACCACCAGCGTCGTGCCCTTGAGCCGGTCGAGCAGCAGCGCGGCGCTGATGTAGCCGAGGTCGAACGGCGGGTCCTGGCGCATCAGCACGACGTCGATGTCGCTGGCGAGGTCGATCTTCGCCTCGTCGCCTTCGAAGCCGTAGTGCTGGCCCTCGACGCGCTGGACGCGCACCGGCGCCGCCCAGGCGGTCAAGCGGCCGTCCTCCCACGCCAGCGAGCGCACGTCGTAATGCCACAGCCGATGCCCGCGCGCCTGCGCCGAGAGCATCAGCGCGAACGACGAATCGCCGGCGATGTTGATGCTCTCGAGCGGATCCATCTGGACCGCGACGCGCAATGTCATTCCGATCCCCTCAGGGCTGCCAGGCGTTGACGATGTGGCGCGGCCAGCGGCCCGGCGCAAGCAGCAGCACGTCGATGCGCATGGTGTCACCAGGCCCGGCGTAGCGGTGCGCGACGGCATCGGCGGCGGCGGCGACGCGGCGCAGCCGGTAGGCGTCGATGGCGGTGTCGAGGCTCTCGGCGGCTCCGCGCCACTTGACCTCGATGAAGGCCACGACACGGCCGCGTCGGGCGATCAGGTCTATTTCCCCGCGCGGGGTCTTCACGCGGCGCTCGACGATGCGCCAGCCCTGGAGCTGCAGCCACAGGGCCGCCCAACCCTCGCCCTTGCGACCGGCGGCTTCTGCAATCTGGCGCCTCACTTGGGACGCAGCTCCAGCGCCCGCGCGTAAAGCGCCTTACGGTCGAGCCCGGTCACACGGGCCACGTGCGCTGCCGCCTGCGAGGCCTTCTCGGTCTCGAGCGCCTCGCGCAGCAGCGCGTCGGCGTCGGCCTCGCTGGCCTCCTCGGCCGCCGGCGGACCGACCAGCAGCACGATCTCTCCGCGCGCCGGGTGGGCTTCGTAATGCGCGGCCAGCTCTTCGGGCGTACCGGTGCGGCACTCTTCGTACAGCTTGGTGAGCTCGCGCGCGACCGCCACCTCGCGGCCGGGCAGCGTCTCGCCGATCGCAGCCAGCGATTTCGTCAGCCGCGGGGCGGTCTCGAAGAACAGCAGGGTCGCCGGGACCGCGCGCAACTCCTCGAGCACTTTGCGGCGCGCCTGGTCCTTGCTCGGCAGGAACCCGGCGAACAGGAAGCGGTCGCTCGGCAGCCCGGCCAGCGTCAGCGCCATGACCGGCGCGCTCGGGCCCGGCAGGCTGGTCACCGCGATCCCCGCCGCCCGCGCCTCGCGCACCAGGCGGTATCCGGGATCGGACACCAGCGGCGTGCCGGCGTCGCTGACCAGCGCCACCGCCTGCGTCCGCATCGCCGCGAGCAGCCGCTCGCGGTCCCTGTCCGCGCTGTGATCGTCGTAGCGCCACAGCGGCCGGGAAACTTCGAGATGGCGCAGGAGTTTGGCCGTCACCCGGGTATCCTCGCAGGCGATGGCGTCGCACCGCGCGAGGACGTCCGCGGCCCGCCGCGTGATGTCGCCGAGGTTGCCTATCGGGGTGGCGACAATATAGAGGCCGGGAGGTAGAGGTTCGGGTCGGTCGGCGTCGCTCACGCGAGCGCTTGTGGCCCACATTCGGAGGATGCCGCAAGCATGTTGGCGATCACCCAGGGGTCCTTTGGACGGGCGCTCGCCGTCGGAATGCTCACCGTGCTGCTGGCCGCGTGCAAGGTCGTGCCCGAGACGAGCCGGCCCGGCCCGGTGCCGACCCCCACGCCGACTCCGGGGCCGAGCGAGAACGTGCTGCCGACCGACACCGCGCGCCACCGCGTCGCGCTGCTGGTGCCGCTGTCGGGCGAGAACGCCGCGGTCGGCCGCTCGATCGCCAACGCGACGACGATGGCGCTGCTCGACACCAGCGCGCAGAACCTGCGCATCACCACCTACGACACCGCCACAGGGGCCGGCACCGCCGCGGCGAGCGCCATCCGCGACGGCAACAAGCTGATCCTCGGCCCGCTGCTGCGCGAGGACGTCACGCCGATCCTCGCCCAGGCGCGCCCGGCCGACGTGCCACTGATCACCTTCTCGAACGACACCACGATCGCCGCGCCCGACGTGTTCGTGATGGGCCACGTGCCCGAGCAGTCGGTCGCGCGCACGGTCGCCTACGCCGCCGCGCAGGGCGCCCGGCGCTTCGCCGCGCTGGTGCCCAACGGCGACTACGGCCGCCGCGCCGGCGACGCGCTGTCGCAGGCGGTCGGCCGGGTCGGCGGGACGCTGGCGGCGATCGAGCGCTACGACCGCGGCAACACCTCGATCGTCAGCGCGGCGCAGCGGCTCAAGGCCCAGGGCGGCTACGACGCGGTGCTGCTGGCGGAGGGCGCGCGGCTCTCCGCCATGGCCGCGGCCGAGCTCAAGGAAGGCGGCGCGCAGCCGATGATCTTCGGCACCGAGCTGTGGAGCGGCGAAGCCAGCATCGCCGGCTCGGCGCCGTTGCGCGGCGCGTGGTTCTCGGCGGTGTCGGACAACCGCTACCGGCAATTCGTCACCAGCTACGAATCGCGCTTCGGCGAGCAGCCCTATCGCCTCGCCACGCTTGGCTACGACGCGGTGCTGCTGGCGCTGCGCGTCGCGCGCGACTGGCAGCCGGGCCGCGATTTCCCGACCGGCCGCATGCTCGCCGACGACGGCTTCCTCGGCCTCGACGGGCCGTTCCGCTTCCGCAGCACCGGCGTCGGCGAGCGGGCGATGGAGGTCCGCCGCATCGGCAACGGCTCGATCAGCGTCGTCGATCCCGCGCCCGAGCGGTTCTGATCCTTCGAGACGCGACTTCGAAACGCCGCTGCGCGGCTCCTCAGCCGCTCCTCAGGATGAGCGGGTCAACAAACTCCGCTCGTCCTGAGGAGAGGCTGAGAGAAGCGCCGCAGGCGCGTAGTCGAAGGCTCGTCTCGAAGGACCCTCCGGATAACCGGCGTCGTCTCCTTGAACCCGCGCGAATCCGCGCCTTATAGCCGTACCATGTCAGAAGACCTGTTCGACCAGCTGCCCGTCGGCGGCGGCGATTACGACTCCTCCGCGATCGAAGTGCTCGAAGGGCTCGAGCCGGTGCGCCGGCGCCCGGGGATGTACATCGGCGGCGTCGACGAGCGCGCGCTGCACCACCTCGCCGCCGAAGTGCTCGACAACGCGATGGACGAGGCGGTCGCCGGCCACGCGACGCGGATCGAGGTCGAGCTGGCGGAAGGCAACCGCCTGTCGATCACCGACAACGGCCGCGGCATCCCGGTCGACGAGCATCCCAAGTTCCCCGGCAAGTCGAGCCTCGAGGTGATCCTCACCACGCTCCATTCGGGCGGCAAGTTCTCGGGCAAGGCTTACGCCACCAGCGGCGGCCTGCACGGCGTCGGCGTCAGCGTGGTCAACGCGCTGTCGAGCCACGTCCGCATCGAGGTGGCCAAGAACAAGGAGCTGTTCGCGCAGGAGTTCGAGCGCGGGCACCCGACGGGCGGGCTGCAGCGCCTCGGGCCGACGCCCAACCGGCGCGGCACCACGGTGGCCTTCACCCCCGACAGCGAAATCTTCGGCGAGCGCGACTTCAAGCCCGGGCGGCTGTTCCGGCTCGCGCGCTCGAAAGCCTACTTGTTCGCCGGGGTCGAGATCCGCTGGAAATGCGCGCCGTCGCTGGCGAGCGGGGACGTGCCGGCCGAAGCGGTGTTCCAGTTCCCTGGCGGCCTCGCCGACCACCTCGCCGAGCAGGTCGGCGGCCGCGAGTGCGTCACCAGCCAGTTCTTCACCGGGCGGCAGGATTTCCCGGACGACCAGGGCCGCGTCGAATGGGCGGTCGCCTGGCCGCTGTGGAGCGACGGCGCCTACTCGTGGTACTGCAACACCGTGCCCACGCCCGACGGCGGCACCCACGAGCAGGGCATGCGCGCCGCGCTCGCCAAGGGCATCCGCGCGTTCGGCGAGCTGGTCGGGCAGAAGAAGGCCAAGGACATCTCGGCCGACGACATCGTCACCGGGGCCGAGATCATGCTCTCGCTGTTCGTCCGCGAGCCGCAGTTCCAGAGCCAGACCAAGGACCGCCTGACCTCGCCCGACGCGACGCGGCTGGTCGAGAACGCGGTGCGCGATCACTTCGACCACTTCCTCGCCGACAACATGGAGCGCGGCCGCGCGCTGCTCGGCGCGGTGATGGAGCGGATGGACGAGCGGCTGCGGCGCAAGGCCGAGCGCGAGATCAAGCGCAAGACCGCCACCAACGCCAAGCGGCTGCGCCTCCCCGGCAAGCTGACCGACTGCTCGGGCGAAGGCGACGCCGAGACCGAGCTGTTCATCGTCGAAGGCGATTCCGCCGGCGGCAGCGCCAAGCAGGCGCGCGACCGCAAGAGCCAGGCGATCCTGCCGATCCGCGGCAAGATCCTCAACGTCGCCAGCGCCACCGCCGACAAGATCCGCGCCAACTCCGAGATCGCCGACCTGATCCTCGCGCTCGGCTGCGGCAGCCGCAAGGACTGCGATCCGCAAGCGCTGCGCTACGACCGCATCGTCATCATGACCGACGCCGACGTCGACGGCGCGCACATCGCCACGCTGCTGATGACGTTCTTCTTCCAGGAGATGCCCGAGATCGTGCGGAACGGGCACCTCTACCTGGCCCAACCCCCGCTCTACCGCCTGACCGCCGGCAAGGAGAGCGCCTACGCCAAGGACGACGCGCACCGCGCAGAGCTCGAGGCGACGCTGTTCAAGGGCAAGAAGGTCGAGGTCAGCCGCTTCAAGGGCCTCGGCGAGATGAACCCGCAGCAGCTGCGCGAGACGACGATGAGCCCGGAGACGCGCTCGCTGATCCGCATCACCCTGCCCGAGCACCACGAGCAGCGCTACGCCGTCGCCGAGCTGGTCGACCAGCTGATGGGCCGCAACCCCGAGCACCGCTTCAACTTCATCCAGAACCGCGCCGGCGAGGTCGATCGCGAGATGATCGACGCTTGACGCTGGTGACAGCACCGGCACATCCTCCCGAAGTCGGTGGGGAGGAGCTGAATGCGATTTCATCTGCTTGTGGGTACTCTTGGCCTGCTGATGGCCGCAGGGCCGGCGCTGGCGGTCGACGACATCGCAGTCGCCGAGGACGCGGCTTTCGATCATCAGCGCACCCAGATCAGCTTTCCGCCGAACCTCGAAGGCATGGACCGCAAGCGCGTCCGCGATTTCGGCACGGAGCAGCACGACGTCGCGGCAATGTATGAGACCGACGATCAAGCGACATTCTTGACGCTTTACGTCTATCGCGCCGGCCTGCCCGACGCCTCGCTGTCGTTCGATCGCCTTATTCGGGTCATGGCCGCGCGCGAAGGCTTCCTGCCCGCCGGCACCGGCTCGCTGGTCCCGACCACGTTCCGACCCACCGGCAGCGCGACTTCGACCGGACTCGCGATTGCGTATGACCTCGCGCCCGGCCAGCCCAACAGCGCAACCGGCGCGTTGCTGTTTCCGCATGGGTCATGGCTGATCAAGCTGCGCGCCACTTCTTCGGCGTTGGATGCCAGCCAACTCGGTCAGCTGTTGAGGCGGGTCGAGGCGTCCCTGAAGCTACCGGAGCCCGGCTTCCTGTCTCAGCCGGCTTATGCCGTCGAGGCGTGCAGCACGCAGCTTGCCGCCGGCACCGCGACGAGACTCGAGCCGGAGCAGGCCGCCGTCGCGGCGATTGCTGTCATGATGGACGGCGTTTCATCGTCGCAGAACGAGCAGGGCGAAAAGGTTCCGTTGCCGGACGTTCGCTGGTGCCGAGACGAGCGGGTCGAGGGCCTCAATGTTTACCGGCCGGACGAGGCGACGGATCGATACGCGATCGCCTTCGGCGACAGCGGCAACGCCTTGTTCGTCGGCATATCGATGCAGGAACTGCCGGGCGTGGGCCGCCACGATCAGGGCGTGCCCATCATCTACGCCGACGCGGACCGCATAATGCTGATGGCGATGACGGATCGGCCTCCTGATCCCGCCACAGCGTGGGAGATAGCTCAGGACGCGCAGGCGCTGGCAATCAACGACCGCGACGGCAATGTGCAGATCAACACCCCGGGACCGGCCGAATAGGGGCCGCCCGGGCCCGCACCGCCTCGACCCGGTGACCGGCGAGGCGGTCGGCGACGCGTAACTGGTCAAGAAAACGCTGTCCTACAGCCCCCAAAATCGGGCTTATGCTCGGGATGAGCAGCGAATCACCTCCACCGACCGCCCCGGGCGTGTCGAAGGGCCGTCCGCGCCGCCGCCTGCCGCGCGTCCCCGCGTTCTACCCCGTGCCGCTGCGCGCCAATCCGCACGGATGGACGCCCGAGCGCCAGGCGCACTTTCTCGGCTATCTGGCCGAGACCGGCTCGGTGTCCGCCGCCTGCGCGCGCGTGGGCATGAGCCGCAAGGGCGCCTACCAGCTACGCAACCGGCCGGGTGCTGAAAGCTTCTGCGCGGCCTGGGACGCGGCGCTCGGATCGCCGGTTCGCCGGGTGACAATCGCCGACCTGCAATTCCTTGCCTATCAGGGCCTCATTCGCCCGCGTTTCCGCGGCGGCAAGTACATCGGATCGCGCCAGAAACCGGACAATTCCGCGCTTCTCAGGCTGATGTCGCACTACGACCGGGCGCTGGCGCGAGTCGACCGGAGGGGTGACGAATCTTGCTCGAAAATCCGCGATCTGCGTGTCGCCAAGGGTAACACTTGCGGCTAGGCCCGCACCGCCTCGACCACGCTGACCGGCGACGCGGTCGGCACCACCCGGGTCATGCGGAAGCCGTTCGCCGCGAGCAGCGCGTCGTACTCGCTGGCGGTGCGCTCCTCGCCGCCCGGCACCAGCAGCATCATCATGTCGAGCATCTTGCCCATGTGCGGCGCGTCGCCGTCGGGCAGGACCATCTCGACGATCAGCAGCTTGGCGTCGGGCTTCATCGCCTCGCGCACGTGGCCGAGGATGGTCGCGTTCTCGTCGTCGTCCCAGTCGTGAACGATGTGGCTGAGCAGGTAGGCGTCGTGCCCGGCGGGCACGCGCTCGAAGAAGCTGCCGCTCTCGATCGTCACCCGGTCCTGCACGCCGAAGCTTTCGAGCAGCGGCGGCGCGTCGACCACCACGTGCGGCAGGTCGTAGAGCACCCCCTTCAGGCCCGGATGCCGCGACAGCACGTGGCCGAGCATGTTGCCCGAAGCGCCGCCGACGTCGACCAGCGAGCCGATCCCCGCAAAGTCGTAGGCCTCGGCCACCGCCGGCGGCTCGCGGCCGTGGAAGCCGACCATGGTCTCGTTGAAGAATTGCGCCATGCCCGGGTTCTTCTGCAGGTACTCGAACAAACCCATGCCGTGAGCCTTCTCGAACCCGGGGTCGCCCGAGACGAGGCCGTGGTCGAACGCCTTCCACGCCGGTTTGACCATGTCGCCGACCAGCGCGATCACGGCCGAGCGGGCGGCGCCGGGCGCGCCGCTCCGCAGGGCGGCGCCGAGGTCGGTCAGGCGGAAGCTGTCGTCGCCGGCGAACTCGAGCAGGCCGATGCCGGTCAGCGCGCGCAAGTAGCGATAGAGCTCGCGGTGGCGCATGCCGTATTCGCCGGCGAGGTCGGTCGCCGTGCGCGGCTCGCGGCCGGCGAACTTGTCGGCCAGGCTCATCTCGGCGGCCTGCAGCAGCAGCTCGCCGCCCCAGTGGGCGATGGTCATCTCCATCAGGCGGCCGGCCGCCGCGGCTTCGGTTTCGGTGATTGTCATCGCGTTCCCCCTCGCCCCGGCTTAGCGAGCCGCGGCGCCGGAGAGCAAGCGCTAAGCGGGCCGGCGCGCGGCGAGGTACAGCCAGTCGCCCATGCCGAGCCACGGCCCGACGATGGCGGCGGGCGCGAACAGCGCGGCATAGGCGAGCAGCTTGGGGCTGACCCGCCAGCTCGCCGGGGTGCCGAAGGTGTAGCCGAGCTGGATGCGCGTCTGGTCGGCGCGCGCGACACGGTAGCCGGCCCGCTCCGTCAGCGCCGTGAGCGTCCGGCGCGAGAACTGGAACAGGTGGTGCGGCGGCTCCGGATGCGGCCAGTAGTCCAGTTTCGCCGCCAGCCGATACGACAGCCGCGGGAACAGCCCGTCGATGTTGGGCGTCGATTGCAGCAGCAGCCCGCCGGGCTTGAGCAGGGCGCGGATCGCCGCCAGCTCGGCCAGCGGGTCAGGCAGGTGCTCGACCACGTCGAACAGCGTGACGACGTCGAAGCTGCCTTCGGCATAGCCGGCGTCGCGCCAATCGCCGGCGTGAACCTCGAGCCCGAAATGGGTGCGCGCGAACGCCGCGGTGTCGGGCGACAGCTCGGCGCCGTAGGCCTCGAAGCCGGCGCGGCGCGCCGCGTCGAGGAACAGCCCGCTCGAGCAGCCGATGTCGAGCAGCTTGTGGCGGTGCGGATGGCGGATGCTCCGCCGCAGCATGCGCAAGTGCTGGCGCGCGATCCGCCCCGTCCGGGCGAACGCCGGATCGGCCGGATCGAGCAGCTCGCCGTGATAGTCGGCCTCGGCGCTGTAGAACGCCTCGATCGCTGACCGGCCGGGCGGATTGGCGACATAAGCCAGGCCGCAGCCCCGGCAGCGCACCAGGTCGTAGCCGAACTTGCGGAACAGGTGCCGCGGCTCGCGCCCGCCGCACACATGGCACGCGGCCGGCTCCGCCGCGGCGGCGTCGATGGCGAGTTCCTGGCCCATCGCCCCGGGCTAGCGCCGGAACCGCAATATCGCGTTAACGAAAAGTGGGCGAAATTCCGCCGATCTGTTATGGATCGCCGGCAAGGAGAGAGCCCATGCGCGTTGTCCTTCCCCTCGTCGCCCTCGCTCTGGCCACCGGCGCCGCCGCCCGCGAAGCCGCGCTGCCGGAGCCGATCCCCGGCGCGATCGTCGCCCAGATCGGGCCGAAGGCCGTGTGCCGCGACCGCATCCACCTCGTGCGCGAGGAGCGGGGCCTGCCGAAGCTCGAGCGCGAGCCTGCCTCGGCCGAGGAGCCGCTGCTCATCGCCGCGGTCGACAAGCGCATCGACGGCTGCTCGGTCCTGGTCATGCGCGACGACATCCGCGACGTCCGGCCGCTGCCGACGTTCGAGGGGCCCGGCCGGCTCGAACGGATCCGCTGAACCCTCAGTACAGCAGCAAGTCCGCCACTTCGTCGCGCCAGGCCGCCTCGTCGGGGGAGGCCAGCGCCTCGAGATCGCCCGCCTCGCCGGCCGGATCGTCGACCCAATCGCGCAAGCCGGGCCCACCGTTGATCACGTCGATCGCCAGCCGCTCGAGCTCGTACTCGTACGGGAAGTCGCGCCACAGCGGGTAATCGGGATGGAGCCGGCGGATGGCCTTGAAGGCGAGCGCCTGCAGCCGCCAGGGCCGGAACGCCTCGTGTTGGTAGAACGGTCCTTCGGCATGGATCATCAGCGCGTTGCACAGCATGCCTGAATGCTTGTGGAAGGTCGGCGTGAACCAGCATTCGCGGATCGCGCAGCCCGCCAGCCACGCCGGCGCGAACCGGCGCATCTCGGCCAGCACCGCCTGGGCGTCGATGTCCGGCGCGCCGAGCAGCACCTCCAGCGGCCGCGTGGTGCCGCGGCCCTCGCTCAGCGTCGTGCCTTCGAGCATGACCGTGCCGGCATAGGCGCGCGCCATGTTGAGGCTCGCCGCGTTGGGGCTCGGATTGATCCAGATGCGACTCTCGGGCCAGCCGCAGCCGGGCGCGGCCTCGGGCAGCCAGTCGTGCATCTCGATCACGCGGTAATCGACGTCGTGCCCGAACCGGCGCACGAACCACTGGCCCATCTCGCCCATCGTCAGCCCGTGGCGCATCGGCATCGGCCCGGCGCCGACGAAGCTTTCCTGGCCCGGCAGCAGCAGCGTGCCCTCGACCGGGCGACCCGCCGGGTTCGGCCGGTCGAGCACCCACACGCTCTTGCCGTGCCGCGCCGCCTCCTCGAGCAGGTAGAGCAGCGTGGTGCAGAAGGTGTAGATGCGGCAGCCGAGGTCCTGCAGGTCGAACAGGAACACGTCGGCCGCGCTCATCATCTGCCCGGTCGGGCGGCGAACCTCGCCGTAGAGGCTGAACAGCGGGATGCCGTAGCGCGGATCGGTCTCGTCCGCGGTCTCGACCATGTTGTCCTGCTTGTCGCCCTTGATGCCGTGCTGCGGGCCGAACGCGGCGGTGACGTTGATTCCCGCCGCCACCAGCGCATCGAGCGAATGGGTCAGGTCGAGGGTCACCGAGGCGGGATGCGCAACGAGCGCGACGCGCTTGCCGTCGAGCGGCTTGCGCAGATCGGGTTCCGCCAGCAGGCGGTCGATGCCGAATTTCATGCGGTTCCCGCTGCCGGAAGCTCCGCCGCGAAGCAAGCGGGGGCGTGGAAGTCGGGCCGGGCCGCGGGATGGGCCAGCGCCCAGTAGCTCACTGCCCCGCCCTGCTCCTCGAGCACGGCGCACAAGCCCATCGCGCAATCGGCGTCGGGCAGGCCGGCGACCGGAATGGCCGCGTCGAAGATCGCGAAGCTGCTGCCCTGGCGCATCGTGCATTCCGGCTCGTGCGGGAACGGGCGCTCGCGCATGGCGCCGCGATAACCGTCGAAGTCGTAGGCGTTCCACCGTTCCGAGGGCGACAGGTTGAGCTCGCAATAGGCCTCGCCGCCGGCCGGCTTGAGGAACAGCTCGAAGCAGGTCGTCCGCCACAAGTCGTCCGACCGCCCTTTGCCGGCGAACGGCGGCACGACGAGCTGCCGCGTCCCCTCGATCCGCCAGCGCACCCGCAACCAGTTGTCATCGCGGCCGATGATCCGCGCCTCGACCTGGCTGACGGCGAGCGGCGGGTGGTCCGGATGGGCGGCGAGCAGATGCGTTTGCATGAAGTTCCTCGCGTGCTACGCGCCCGCTCCTCACGAGGGAGCATCATGAGCGAGTACAAGTCCGAGCTGCTGCGTCTACTCGACGAGCGCGGCTACATCCACCAGCTAACCGACGCCGAGGGACTGGACGCCCTGGCGCATCGGCAGGTGGTGCCGGGCTACATCGGCTTCGACGCGACCGCGCCGTCGCTGCACGTCGGCTCGATGGTGCAGATCATGCTGCTGCGCCGGCTCCAGCAGGCCGGGCACAAGCCGATCGTGCTGATGGGCGGCGGGACGACGCGGATCGGCGATCCGACCGGGCGCGACGAGAGCCGCAAGATGCTCAGCGACGCGACGATTGACGCCAACATCGCCTCGATCCGCACCGTGTTCGAACGCTTCCTGACGTTCGGCGACGGGCCGACGGACGCGGTGATGGTCAACAACCACGACTGGCTCGGCCGGCTCGGCTACATCGAGCTGCTGCAGGAAGTCGGCACGCACTTCACGATCAACCGCATGCTGAGCTTCGATTCGGTCAGGCTGCGGCTCGACCGCGAGCAGCCGATGACCTTCCTCGAATTCAACTACATGATCCTGCAAGGCTACGATTTCCGCCACTTGTCGCGCGAGCTGGGCTGCCGGCTGCAGCTGGGCGGCAGCGACCAGTGGGGCAACATCGTCAACGGCGTCGAGCTGAGCCGGCGGATGGACGGGGTCGAGGTCTACGGCGTCACCACCCCGCTGCTGACGACCGCCGACGGCGCCAAGATGGGCAAGACCGCGGCCGGCGCGGTGTGGCTCAACGAGGACCAGCTGCCGAGCTACGATTTCTGGCAATACTGGCGCAACACCGACGACCGCGACGTCGGCCGGTTCCTGCGCCTGTTCACCGACCTGCCGCTCGCCGAGATCGCCCGGCTCGAGGCGCTCGAGGGGGCGTGGATCAACGAGGCCAAGGTGGTGCTCGCCAACGCGGTCACCCGGCTGGTCCGCGGGGACGAGGCGGCGCGCGCCGCCGAGGCGACCGCCGCGCAGACGTTCGGAGCCGGCGGGCTCGGCGAGGACCTGCCGGTGCTCGAGGTGCCGGCCGAAGGGATTCGCCTCGGCGCGGCGTGCACCGCGCTCGGCTTCGCCGCCTCGGGCGGCGAGGCCAAGCGCAAGATCGCCGAAGGCGCGGTGCGCATCGACGACGAGCCGCAGACCGACCCCGCCTTGCTCGTCCGGCTGGCTCCCGGCGAGGAGCGCAAGCTCAGCCTCGGCCGCAAGCGGCACGGGGTGCTGCGCGGCGCCTGACCCCGGCTTTTACCCTTTTTCCAACATTTGCTGCGATTGCGGCGGCTCAAGGGACGGGAAAAGGGGTATCGGATTGATGGCAGGCGGGGCTCAACTGTCCGTGCCCGACATGCGGCGTTCGACGCGGCACCCGGTCGATTATCCGGTGATCGGCGAGCACCGCACGCGCGGCGACCTCAAGCTGCACGTCTGCAACCTCTCGGCCCACGGCTTCATGGTCGACGGCGCGGCCGACATGGCGCGCGGCGACCGGGTGATCATCCGCCTGCCCGTCATCGGCCGGATCGAGGCGTATTGCATCTGGCTGACCGAGGACCGCGCGGGCTTCCAGTTCGAGCGGATCATCCGCCTCGACGACTTCGTGATGATGATCGAGGGCCTCCAGCCCAACCCGCGCCTGCGCCGGCGGGGCTGATCCGGCACCCCTTTCGTCATTGCGGTGCGTCGCGTCGCCTCCTCGCAATGACGAGTTGGCGGTGAGCTAGCCCAAGTATCTTGGCACTCTCCCCCGTGCCTGCCATGGCGCGCGGGTGAGCGAGACGATCACAGGCTCCGGCGTCGAACCGACATCGCCGCTGCACATCGCCGACTACCGGCGGTTCTGGCTCGCCCGCTTCCTCGCCACGTTCGCCACCCTGTCGATGGTGGTGCTGATCGGCTACCAGACGTACGACGTCGCCCGCGAGGACTACGGGATGGGCCTGCGCGACGCGTCGCTCATGCTCGGCCTGCTCGGCGCGGCGCAGTTCGTTCCGCTGCTGCTGCTGACCCCGGTCGCCGGCGTCGCCGCCGACCGTTTCGACCGCCGCCGCGTGGTGCTGTTCGCCAACGCCATCGACTGCGGCATAGCGCTCGCGCTCGCCTTCGCCACCGCGAGCGACGCGCTGACCCTGCCGCTGCTATTCGGGCTGGCCGCCGCGCATGGCTCGGCGCGAGTGTTCAACGGGCCGGCGCTGGCGGCCATCGCCCCCAACATCGTCCCGCCGGCGCTGCTGCCGCAGGCGATCGCGCTGAGCTCGATGGGGTGGCAGGTGGGGACCGTGGTCGGTCCCGCCGCCGGCGGCTTCATGTTCGCCGAAAGCCCGTCGCTGCCGTATTTCGTCTCGGCCGCGATGCTGCTGCTGTCGGGCCTGCTGATCTCGAGCGTCCGCCCGGTCCGGGCGGTCCACCAGGGCCCGCCGCGCCATCCGTTGCGCCAGATCGCCGACGGCTTCGTGTTCGTGCGCCGGGAGCGCTTCCTGCTCGGTTGCATCACGCTCGACTTGTTCGCGGTGCTGCTCGGCGGGGCGACGGCGATGCTGCCGGTATTCGCGCGCGATATCCTCCATGTGGGGCCCGAAGGCCTCGGCCTGATGCGGGGCGCGCCCGCCGTCGGCGCGGCGCTGGTAGCCGCATGGCTGTCGTGGAAACCGCTCGAGCACGACGTCGGCGTGAAGATGCTGTGGGCGGTGGTCGGCTTCGGCGCCGCGACGGTCGCCTTCGCGCTGTCGCGCAACTTCGCCTTCTCGCTGGCGATGCTCGGCCTGCTCGGCGCGGCCGACATGATCTCGGTGTTCATCCGCAACTCGCTGGTCCAGCTCAACACGCCCGACACGATGCGCGGGCGCGTCTCGGCGATCTCCGGACTGGCGATCTCCGCCTCGAACGAGCTCGGCGAGTTCCGCGCCGGTCTGATGGCCGGCGTGCTCGGGGCCGTCGGCGCGGTTGCCATCGGCGGCGTGGGTGCGATAGTCGTCACCGCGATGTGGGCGGTGCTGTTCCCCGAGCTGCGCCGGGCGAAGACGTTCGATTCCACGTTCCTGCATGAGGACCCAGCAAAGGAGCCCGCGACATGAAGGCCGACAACGTCCTGGCAACCATCGGCATGACCCCGCACATCCGCCTGGCGCGGATGTTCCCCGATCACGAGGTGTGGGTGAAGAGCGAGCGGGCCAATCCCGGCGGCTCGATCAAGGACCGCATCGCGCTGGCGATGGTCGAGGACGCGGAGAAGTCGGGCGCCTTGCGCGAAGGCGGCACGATCATCGAGCCGACCAGCGGCAACACCGGCATCGGCCTCGCCATGGTCGCCGCGGTGAAGGGCTACAAGCTGGTGCTGGTGATGCCCGAATCGATGTCGCTCGAACGGCGCCGGCTGATGCTGGCCTACGGCGCGACGTTCGACCTGACGCCGAAGGAGCTCGGCATGAAGGGCGCCATCGCCCGGGCGCAGGAGCTGGCCGGGCAGACCGAGGGCGCGTGGATGCCGCAGCAGTTCGACAATCCCGCCAACGTCGAGATTCACGCCCGCACCACCGCGCGCGAGATCCTCGACGACTTCGCCGGCAGCCCGTTCGACGTGCTCATCACCGGCGTCGGCACCGGCGGCCACCTGACCGGCTGCGCCGAAGTGCTGAAGCGCGAATGGCCGGGCCTCAAGGCCTATGCCGTCGAGCCGACGCTGTCGCCGGTCATTTCCGGCGGCCAGCCCGGCCCGCACCCGATCCAGGGCATCGGCGGCGGCTTCATCCCGACCAACCTGCACACCCAGTCGATCGACGGCGCGATCACCGTCGAGGCGGAGGACGCCAAGGACATGGCCCGCCGCTGCGCCCGCGAGGAGGGCCTGCTGGTCGGCATCAGCTCCGGCGCGACGCTGGCGGCGATCCGGCAGAAGCTGGGCGAGCTGGGCTCCGGGGCGAAAGTGCTCGGGTTCAACTACGACACCGGCGAGCGCTATCTCTCGGTGCCGGACTTCCTGCCGACGGAATAAACGCCACCAACCCCTAGTAATGCGGCGTCGCGTCCCCACATAGGGGTCGCTACAGTCGCAAATTGACGGTCTTCGGCGCTTTGCGGCTCCAATTTCCTTCTCTCCGCTTCTCCTAGCACGAGGAGGCCACTTCGGCCTCCGCAGCCAAAGAAGGAAATTGATATGCCGATCGGCACAGTGAAGTTTTTCGACAATGCCAAGGGTTACGGCTTCATCACCAATGAAGCCGGCGGCAACGACGCGTTCGTCCACATGACGGCCGTCCAGGCCGCCGGGATGAGCTCGCTCGATAAGGAGCAGCGTCTGTCCTACGACCTCGAGAACGACAAGCGCGGCAAGACCAGCGCGGTCAATCTCCAGAACGCCTAAGCCGCCACCGCGGTTTCGCGCGACAAGAGAAGGGACGGGTGCCAGTGCGCCCGTCCCTTTTTTCGTGGCCGAGAGGAGGGTCCAGCCGGCGCCTGGTCGAAGGACGTCCCCTTGCCCATTTCCGGGAAGCCGGTAGCAGCCTGTTCGCCGGGGGCGAGGGAAGGTTGGGAGTGCCTGTGGAACTCGAATCGCTCGACTACGCGGACGGCAAGACCCGGCTGACGGGTCTCGTCGCCCGCCCCGCCGGGCCGCCGCGCGCGGCGATCCTGGTGTTCCCGACGATCATGAATCCGACGCCGGCGGTCGAGACGAAGGCCCGGATGCTGGGCGAGGCCGGCTACCTCGCGCTGATCGCCGACTTCTACGGCGAGCGCCCGGCGAACTTCGACGCGGCCCGCACTCTCGCCGGAGGCATCCGCCCCGATCCCCTGGCCTACCGGCGGCGCCTCAAGGCCGCGCTGCGGGCGCTGGCGACGCTGCCCGATGCGCAAGGCCTGCCGCTGGCGGCGATCGGCTTCTGCATGGGCGGGCAGGCGGCGCTCGAGCTGGCCCGCGACGGCGCGCCGCTGGCGGCCGTGGTCAGCTTCCACGGACTGCTCGACACCGGCCTCCCGGCCGAGCCGGGCGCGATCACCGCGCGCATCCTCGTCTGCCACGGCGACGCCGACCCGATGGTCCCGCGGAGCCAGGTGCTCGCCTTCTGGGAGGAGATGGACGCCGCCCGGGCCGACTGGCACTTCCATTCGTACAGCGGCGTGCGCCACGGCTTCACCAACCCCGCCCCGACCGACAACCCGGCCACCGCCTACGATGCCAGCGCCGACCGCCAGAGCTGGGCGGCGATGCTGGAACTGTTCGCCGAGGTGTTCGGTTAGGGCCGAGTGCCTGCCCCGCTCGACGACCCAACCTTCCTGAAGCGCGGCGAGCCCGGCTACGATGCGGCGCGCGAGCAGGCCATCTGGAACAAGCGACTGCACCGGGCGCGCTCGCCGGACGCCATCGTTCGCTGCACCGGCGCCGAAGAGGTCGCCGCGGCGATCCGCTCGGCCGCCGCGCACGGCCTCAGGGTTTCGCCGCGCGGCAGCGGGCATCATTACGAGGCGGCGGCGCTGCGCGAGGGCGGCCTGATGCTCGACCTCGGCCGGCTCGACTCGATCGAGATCGACGCCGCGGCGCGAACCGCGCGGGTCGGCGCCGGGGTGTGCGACGGGGTGCTGGCCGAGCGGCTCGCGGCCGAGGGCCTCGCCTTTCCGGTCGGGCATTGCGTCGACGTCGGCTTGAGCGGCTACATCCTCGCCGGCGGATTCGGCTGGAACGCGGGCGAATGGGGCGCAGCGTGCGCCAACGTCACGGCGATCGAGCTGGTCACCGCCGCGGGCGAGATCGTGCGCGCGAGCGCCGAGCACCACGCCGACTTGTTCTGGGCCGCGCGCGGCCACGGTCCGGGGTTCTTCGCGGCCGTGACCGCGTACCATCTGCAGCTGCACCCGTTGCCGCCGGTGACCTACGCGTGGCGCGGCTACTTCACCGCGACGTGCGCCCCGGCGCTGGCCGACTGGCTCACCGCCGCCGCCGCCGCGACTCACCCGGCGGTCGAGATCGGCTGCTTCCTGCTGACCCACTGGGACACGCACGAGCCGGCGGTGATCCTGCGCGTCGCCGCGTGCGCCGCCAGCGAGGACGAAGCGCGCGATCGGCTCGTCGCGTTCGCCTCGCCGCCCGCCGCGGCCGAGGCGATCTCGGCGCCGTGCGGCGAGGTCGTGGCGTTCCCCGAGCTGTTCCGCATGTCGCCGATGCCCGCGGGCAAGCGCGTCGCCGCCGATCATCTGTGGAGCGAAGCGCCGCTCGGCGAGCTGCTCCTGGCGGTCGGCCACCTGCCCGCGCCGAGCCGCCATGCGACGATCGACATCGTCGCCTTCGGCGGCGGCGGGCGCGTCGAGCTCGGCGGCGGCGCGCTGTCGGTCGGCGGCGGCACCGGCGCGGGCATCTACGCGCTGTGGGACGATCCCGCCGACGACGAGGCCAACCGCGCCTGGGTCCGCCGGGTAGACGACGCCCTCGCCCCTCTGCGCGCGGGCCGCTACGTCGGCGAGGCCGACCTGACGCAAGGCCCCGAGCGCCTCGCCGAATGCTTCACCGCCGAGGCCCTCGCGCGGCTCGGCGAGCTGCGGCAGCGCCATGACCCGGGCGGCCTGTTCTTCACCTGGCCGTGACGGTCACTCGCGCCGGAAGGCCTCGGCCGGCAGCGCCATCAGCACCTCGGCGCCGGCCTCGACCTTGTGGCGCAGTGCCCCGCATTGCGGCAGGGCGTGCAAGGCATAGTGGCGCGCGGTCGCCAGCTTGGCGGCGCAGAACGGATCGTCGGCGTCGGGCAGCGCGGCCTTGGCGAGGCGCAGCCACATCCACCCGATCGCCAGCACGCCGAACAGCTGCAGGAAGGCATAGGACCCGGCGCCGAGCTGGTTCGGGTCCTCCCGGCCTTGCGACAGCAGCCAGTACGCCGCCTCGCGCGCCTCGCGCACCGCTTCGGCGAGCGGCGCGGCGATGAAGCGCAGCTCCGCCTCGGCCTCGCCGCATTCGGTCTCGACCCCGGCACAGAAGCGCTCGAGCGTCTGGCCTCCATCGCGCGCCAGCTTGCGCGCCACCAGATCGAGCGCCTGCACCCCGTTCGCGCCCTCGTAGAGCATCGCTACCCGCGCATCGCGGACGATCTGCTCCATCCCCCATTCGGCGACGTAGCCGTGCCCGCCGAAGACCTGCTGCATCGCCACCGCGGTCTCGAAGCCGCGGTCGGTGCCGTGGGCCTTGATCACCGGGGTGAGCAGGCCGACCACCTCCTCTTCCCCGCAGTCGATCTGCGAGGCAGTCCACAGCACCAGCGCGCGGAAGCCCTCGATGAAGGCGCGCGCGTCCATCAGCAGGCGCCGCACGTCGGGATGGACGATCAGCGGGTCGGCGGCGGCCGGGCTGCCGGGAGCGCGGCCCTGGCGGCGCTCGAGCGCGTAGGCGGCAGCGTTCTGATAGGCGAGCTCGGCTTGGGCCAGGCCCTGGTTGCCGCACGAGAGGCGCGCGGCGTTCATCATCACGAACATCGCCGCAAGACCTTCATTCTCGGCGCCGACCAGCCAGCCGGTCGCGCCGTCGAAGTTCATCGCGCATGTGGCGCTGCCGTGCACTCCCATCTTGTGCTCGATGGCCCCGCACGCGACCGCGTTGCGCGAGCCGTCCGGCAGCAGCTTGGGGACCACGAGCAGCGAGATCCCGCGCGAGCCTTCCGGCGCGCCGGGCAGCCTGGCCAGCACCAGGTGGACGATGTTGTCGGTCAGGTCGTGCTCGCCGCCCGAGCAGAAGATCTTCTCGCCGGTGACCGCGAAGCGGCCGTCGCCGCGCGGCTCGGCCGTGGTGCGGATCAGCCCGAGGTCGGTGCCGGCGTGCGCCTCGGTCAGCGCCATCGTGCCGAGCCATTCGCCCGAGACGAGCTTGGGCAGGTAGGCCGCCTTGAGCGCCTCGCTGCCCCGCGCGAGCAGGGCCGCAACCGCGCCGTGCGTCAGCCCGGGGTACATGTTGAAGGCGTGGCACGCCGAGTTGAGGAATTCCTCGACCACGGTCGCCAGGACATGCGGCAGGCCCTGCCCGCCATGCTCGACCGGCAGCGCGAGCGTGCCCCACGCGGCTTCGCGGTACTGCGCGTAGGCCTCGCGGTAGCCCGGCGGGGTCGTCACCGAGCCGTCCGGATGGCGGGTGCAGCCGACGCGATCGCCGACCGGATTGAGCGGCGCGACGACTTCGGCGGCGAAGCGGCCCGCTGCGGACAGGATCGCGTCGATCAGGTCCCCCTCGACCTGGCTGTCGAGGTCGAGCAGCCGGTCGAGCACGAAGCGGACGTCGCGCAGCGGCGGAACGTATGGGAACACGGCGGCGCTCAACCGTCGACGCGAGAGAGGCCCTCGCCGTCGAGCGCGCGGAAGAAGCAGCTACGCTCGCCCGTGTGGCACGCCGGGCCCGCCGGGCGGACCTTGAGCACCAGCGCGTCCTGGTCGCAATCGACCAGGATCGCCTCGACGTGGAGCACGTGGCCCGAGGTCTCGCCTTTCCGCCACAGCCGGTTGCGGCTGCGCGAATGGAAGTGCGCGAGGCCGGTCGCCCGCGTCGCCGCGAGCGCCTCGGCATCCATGAACGCGACCATCAGCACCTCGCCGCTGGCCGAGTCCTGGGCGATCGCGGTGAGCAGCCCGGCGGAGTCGAACCGGGGCATGAATGCGGCGCCTTGCTCGCGCCCGGCGGGGTCACCGGCCATCTCGAAACGTCCCTCGCTTGCGTTGTATTTTCGGCGAATTTTGCCTTCCGCGCCAAAGCCTTGTTGCACGATAACCACAGCGGCCGGCGAAAATCCATGCCGCGCCGCGAAGGCGCTTTGTGACACGCCCTTTCGATGGGATGAATGCCGCCGCGGCTTTGACGGGCCGCGACCGACCGGCAGCGCCGGATAAGCGCCAAGGAAGGGGGGTCTCGGCATCAGTCCGCAAGGGCGGGCCGGGAAAATGAGGGTTTGGGCCGACGCATCTACTGGGGGGTGATGCGGTACCCGGTCCAGCGAACTTCGTCACGCGAACGCCCGGGGCTCGCCCCGGGCGTTTTGCTATTCGGCTAGAGCGCTTCATCGAGCACCCGCGCGAAACAGGCGACGACCACCCGCCGCGTCCCGGCGCGCTTGAGCGCGCGCACGCAAGCGTCGGTGGTCGCGCCGCTGGTCACGACGTCGTCGACCAGCACGACGCTCGCGCCGGGCAGCGCCGGGCGATGGCGTGGGTTCACCGCGATCGCGCCGGACAGCGCCCGCGCCCGCGCCGCGCGGCCGAGGCCGCCGAGCACCGGCGTCGGCTTGCGCCGCTCCAGCGCGTCGACCCGCAAGGCCTGCCCGCGCAGCCGGGCGATCTCGCGAGCCAGCAGGGCCGACTGGTTGAACCCGCGCCGCCACAGCCGCCACGGGTGCAGCGGCACCGGCACGACCAGCCACTCGCCGTCGAGCGCCGGGAGGCGGGCCGCGATCATCCGCGCCAGCATCGGCGCGAGGGCGATCCGGCGCCCGTGCTTGAACGCCAGCACCAGCTGGCGCGAGGCGTCGTTATAGAGCGTCCCGGCGGCGATCCCGTCGTGCCGCGGCGGCTCGGCGAGGCACGGCGCGCAGAGCGCCCCGTCGGGAACGGCGGCGGCGCCGAACGGGCGCTGGCAAAGTGCGCAGGCGGGCTCGCCGGGGAACGCCAGGTCGGCCCAGCAGGCGGCGCACAAGCCGTCCTGCGCGGCGATCCCCTCGCCGCACGCCGGGCAGCGAGGCGGGTAGACCAGGTCGACCAGCGGGGCGAGGGCTTCGGCGAGCGTCATCGCGGGGCAACCTTGCATGCGCGGGCCGGCAGGGGCAGGACTTTCTCATGGCCAGCCCGCCGCCGACGATCTTCTCGCGCGCCCGCAGAGCCGCGGCGCGGCGCCGGATCGCCGGCTTGCAGCGACAGCCCGGCGCGGCGCGGTTCGTGCTCGACGACATCGTCGACGACGTGCTCGAGCGGCTCGCCTTCCTGCGCCACGAGCCGAGGCGGGCGCTGGCGATCGGCGACTGGACCGGGCAGCTCGCCGAGGCGCTGGCGCGGCAGGGCGCCGAAGTGATCCGGGGCGAGCCGGCCGACGGCTTCGACGAGGAACGCCCGTTGCCGTTCGCGGGCTGCGACTTCGTCGCCAGCGTGGCGACGCTCGATACCGTCAACGACTTGCCGGGCGCGCTGATCCATATCCGCGGCGCGCTGGCGCCGGGCGGCCGGGCGATCGCCAGCTTCGTCGGCGCGGGCAGCCTGCCGGTGCTGCGCCGGATCATGCTGGCGGCCGACGGCGAGCGCCCCGCGGCGCGGCTCCACCCGATGGTCGACGTCCGCGCCGGGGCGCAGCTGCTGCAGCGCGCCGGCTGGGCCGACCCGGTGGCGGACGGCCGCACGTTGACCGTGGCCTACCGCTCGCTCGAGCAGTTGGTGACCGACTTGCGGGCGCAGGGACTCGGCAACGTCCTCGCTTCGCCCGCGCCGCTCGGCAAGGCCGGGCTCGAGCGCGCCCGCGCCGCATTCGCCGCCGAAGCCGACGAGGAGGGCCGCGTGGTCGAGACGTTCGAGATCCTGACCTTGAGCGGCTGGAGGCCAGGATAGATACCCGCGCTCCCGCGAAGGCGGGAGCCCAGCGCAGTCTAGCGCCGCGCCGCCCTGGGTCCCCGCCTTTGCGGGGACGCGGGATGGTGAGCTAGCGAGCATTCAGCGCCGCCTGCGCCGCCGCCAGCCGCGCGATCGGCACGCGGTAGGGCGAGGCGCTGACGTAATCGAGGCCGACGCTCTCGCAGAAGGCGATGCTCGCGGGATCGCCGCCGTGCTCGCCGCAGATGCCGAGCTTGAGGTCGGGCCGCGCGAGCCGGCCGCGCTCGACGGCGAGCGCGATCAGCTGGCCGACGCCCTCGACGTCGAGGCTGACGAACGGGTCGCGCGGGAAGATGCCCTTGTCGACGTACTGGCCGAGGAACCGGCCGGCGTCGTCGCGGCTGACGCCGAGCGTGGTCTGGGTCAGGTCGTTGGTGCCGAACGAGAAGAACCGCGCCTCCACGGCGATCTCGCCGGCCATCAGCGCGGCGCGCGGCAGCTCGATCATCGTCCCGACGAGGTAGTCGAGCGACCGGCCCTGCTCTTCGAACACCTGGGCGGCGGTCGCATCGACCAGCGCCTTGAGGATCGCCAGCTCCTTGCGGGTGCCGACCAGCGGGATCATCACTTCGGGGACGACCTCGCCGACCTCGCACGCCGCCTCGAAGATCGCCCGCGCCTGCATCTCGTAGATCTCGGGGTAGGTGATCCCGAGGCGGCAGCCGCGGTGGCCGAGCATCGGATTGAACTCGTGCAGCTCGTCGGCGCGGCGCTTAAGCCTGTCGGCGCCGACCCCGGTCGCTTCCGCCAGTTCCTCGAACTCGGCCTCGCCGTGGGGCAGGAACTCGTGCAGCGGCGGGTCGAGCAGGCGGATCGTGCACGGCAGCCCGGCCATCGTGCGGAAGATCTCGGCGAAGTCGGCGCGCTGCTCGGGCAGCAGCTTGGCGAGCGCGGCGCGGCGGCCGACCTCGTCCTCGGCGAGGATCATCTGCCTGACCGCGCTGATCCGCGAAGCATCGAAGAACATGTGCTCGGTGCGGGCGAGGCCGATGCCCTCGGCGCCGAATGTGCGCGCCATGCGGCAGTCGGCGGGCGTCTCGGCATTGGTCCGCACGCCCATCCGGCGGTGGCGGTCGGCCCATTGCATGATCGTGCCGAAGTCGCCGGACAGCTCGGGCTCGATCGTCGCCACCTCGCCGGCCATGACCTCGCCGGTCGCGCCGTCGAGGGTGAGGATGTCGCCTTCGGCCAGCGCACGGCCGCCGATGCGCAGCGTGCGGGCGGCAAGGTCGATCGCCACCGCCGAGGCGCCCGAAACGCACGGCCGCCCCATCCCGCGCGCGACGACCGCGGCGTGGCTGGTCATGCCGCCGCGAGCGGTGAGGATGCCGCGCGCGGCGTGCATCCCGTGGATGTCCTCGGGGCTGGTCTCGACCCGCACGAGGATGACCTTCTCGCCCCGCCCGGCCCAGCTCTCGGCGGTGTCGGCGTCGAGCACGATCCGGCCGCTCGCCGCGCCGGGGCTCGCCGGAAGGCCCTTGGCCAGCACGTCGCGCGCCGCCGCCGGATCGAGCGTCGGGTGGAGCAGCTGGTCGAGCGCCATCGGGTCGACCCGCAGCACCGCGGTCTTCTCGTCGATCAGCCCTTCGCCGGCCATCTCGACCGCCATCCTGAGCGCCGCCCGGGCGGTGCGCTTGCCGCTCCGCGTCTGCAGCATCCACAGCTGGCCGCGCTCGACGGTGAACTCGATGTCCTGCATGTCGCGGTAGTGCGCCTCGAGCAGCTCGAACACGGCGGAAAGCTCGGCGAAGGCCGCGGGCATCGCTTCTTCCATGCTGAGCGGTTTGGCGCCCGCCGCCTCGCGCGCGGCCCGCGTCAGGTACTGCGGCGTGCGGATGCCGGCGACGACGTCCTCGCCCTGGGCGTTGACCAGCCATTCGCCGTAGTAGGCCTTCTCGCCGGTCGCGGGATCGCGGGTGAAGGCAACCCCGGTGGCCGAAGTCTCGCCCATGTTGCCGAACACCATCGCCTGGACGTTGACCGCGGTGCCCCAGTCGCCGGGGATGTCGTTGAGCCGGCGGTAGACCCGGGCGCGGTCCGAATCCCAGCTGTCGAACACCGCGGCGATCGCGCCCCACAACTGCTCGTCCACGTCCTGCGGGAACGGCCGCCCGAGCTCGCGCTCGACGATGGACTTGTACTCGCCGACCAGCGCCTGCCAGTCGGCGCCGAGCATCTCGGTATCGGCGTAGTAGCCGGCGCCGTCCTTGGCGATCTCGAGCGCTTCCTCGAACAGCCCGTGATCGAGGCCGAGGACGACGTCGGCGTACATCTGGATGAAGCGGCGGTAGCTGTCCCACGCGAAGCGGTCGTCGCCCGCCGCCGCCGCCAACCCCTCGACCGTGGCGTCGTTGAGGCCGAGGTTGAGGACGGTGTCCATCATCCCCGGCATCGACACCCGCGCGCCCGAGCGGACCGACACCAGCAACGGATCGGCCGCGTCGCCGAAGCGCTTGCCGACCGCGCGCTCGATGTGCCCCAGCGCCCCGGCCACCGCCGCGCGCAAGGCGGACGAGAAGTCCGCCCCGTCCTTCAGGTAGCGCAGGCATTCCTCGGTGGTGATGGTGAACCCCGGCGGCACCGGCAGGCCGATCGCCGCCATCTCGGCGAGGTTGGCGCCCTTGCCGCCGGTGACGGTCTTGTCCCTGGCGCGCGGGTCGTCGTGCGTGGCGCCGCCGCCGAAGGTGTAGACCGTCTGCATCATTTCCTCATCAGGTCCGGCGACAAAGGCGACACCCTGTCGCCTTGGGGAATCATCGTCAATCACTTGAGTTCATTAGGATTCCTGTTGAATTTGCCGGGCGACACTCTTCCAACAAGAACGCAAAATCACCCCTCGATCCGCGAGAAATCGGCCACCTGATGGACCGCGTCACGGAAGCGGGCGAGCAGGTCGAGCCGGGCGGCGCGCTTGTCCGCGTCCTCGTCGTTCACCGTCACGCTGTCAAAGAACCGGTCGATCGGGCCCCGCAACGAGGCCAGCGCCGCCATCGCGCCTTCGAAATCTTCCGCTTCGACGGCGGCGACGGCTGTCGGCTCGGCCGAATCGAGCGCGTCGATCAGCGCCTTTTCGGCCGGCTCGGGCGTGTAGGACAGCTCTTTCTGATGCCGCTCGGCCATCTTGGCGGCGATCACCGGGGCGAGGTCGGGATCGTCGACCAGCGCCAGCGGGTCCTCCTCGCCGGTGCGGGCGATCTCGCCCTCGAGGCCCTGCCAGTCCTCCTTCCTGAGGATGTTGGCGGCGCGCTTGTAGCCGGCGTGGAGGTTGGCGCCGTCGTCGCTGCCGATGAACGCCTGCAGCGCGCGGACGCGGGCGAGCAGGCGGACGAGGTCGTCCTCGCCGCCGAGCGCGAAGACCGCGTCGATCAAGTCGTGGCGGACGCCGGCTTCGCGTTGCTGGACTTTGAGGCGGTCGGCGAAGAACTCGAAAAGTTGATCCGGTGTGTCGTTGCTTCCGGTCAGCATGTCCCAGACATGCCGGATCTCATGCCGCCCGATGACTTCGATAAGACTTAGCCTAAGCCCATTTCGGACGATCAAGGCAACTATAGCAAGTGCTTGGCGACGAAGGGCGAATGGGTCTTTCGATCCCGTGGGCCTTTCGTCGGCCGCGAAGAACGCGATGACCGTATCCAGCTTGTCCGCCAAACTCACCGCCACCGTCACCGGCGCTGTCGGGACTTCGTCGCCCTGCCCGACCGGCTTGTAGTGGTCGCGGATGGCGTCGGCGACTTCGTCGGGCTGGCCCTCGGCGCGGGCGTAATGGCCGCCCATCAGGCCCTGCAGCTCGGGGAACTCGCCGACCATCTCGGTGACGAGGTCGGCCTTGCAGAGGCGCGCGGCCTGCTCGGCGAGGGCGGCGAGGTCCTCCCCGGCACGGGGAGGGGGACCGTCCGCAGGACGGTGGAGGGGGTTGGCGGCGTTCGGCGAGGTCCCGTCAGGACGCACCCCCCCTCCGTCAGCGCTGCGCGCTGCCACCTCCCCATCCTGGGGAGGCACTACGATCCCCTCCTCGACCAGCCACCGGGCCAGCCTGGCGACGCGCTCGACCTTGTCGGCGAGCGTGCCGAGCTTCTCGTGGAAGGTGATCCGCGCGAGCTTCCTGGCGTGCTCGGCCAGCGGCGTCTTGCGGTCCTGGTCCCAGAAGAACCGCGCATCGCTGAGCCGCGCGGCGAGGACCTTGCGGTTGCCGTCGACGATCGCCGCGCCGCCGTCGGTGGCTTCGATGTTGGCCGTGCAGACGAAGGCGTTTGCCAAATCCTCCCCGGCACGGGGAGGGGGACCAGCCGCAGGCTGGTGGAGGGGGCTGTCGGCGTTCGGCGAGGTCGCGTCAGGACGCGAACCCCCTTCGTCAGCCGTTTCACGGCTGCCACCTCCCCGTCCCGGGGAGGATTGGCACACGAAATACTTCTGGTTCACGCGCGCGGTCAGCTGGATGACCTCGGGCGGGACGTCGAGGAACGCCGGGTCGAAGCGGCCGAGCAGCGGCACCGGCCATTCGGTGAGGCCGGCGTTCTCGACCACCAGCCCTTCGTCGGCGACCAGCGTCAGGCCGGCCTCGGCAGCGGCCTTCGCGGCGCCCTCGCGGATCAGCGCCTCGCGCTCGGCGTGGGCGACGATCACGTGGCACGCGCGCAGCTTCTCCTGGTAGTCGGAGACGCCGCCGATGGTGATCGGGCCCGGGCAATGGAAGCGGTGGCCGAGCGTCATGTAGCCGGCGGCGACCTCGCCCACGGCGCACTCGACCAGCGCCTCGCCGAAGATCGCGACGATGCCCGACAGCGGGCGCACCCAGCGCGGGCTGTCGGTGGCAAGCGAGGCCGCGCCCCAGCGCATCGCCTTGGGCCACGGGAACGCGCGGACGATCGCCGGGATCGCCTCGGCGAGCACGGCCTTGACCGCCCGGCCCGGCTTCTCGGCGACGGCGAACCAGACCCCGTCGCGCTCCTCGAGCTGGTCTTGCGCCAGGCCGGTTTTGCGCAGGAAGCCTTCGAGCGCCTGCGGCGGCGCGCCGACGCGCGGGCCCTTGGTTTCCTCGCGCACCGCCTCGGTCGCCTCGGGCAAGCCGCGCGCGATCAACGCGAGGCGGCGCGGGGTCGACCACACGGTGACCTCGCCCGGTGTGACGCCGGCCTCGCCCAGCGCCTGGCGGAACAGCCGCTCGAGGTCGGCGCGCGCCCCGGCCTGCATCCGCGCCGGGATTTCCTCGCAACGCAGCTCGAGGAGGAAGTCGGTCATTGCAAATCCTCCCCGCTCGCGGGGAGGTGGCAGCCGCGCAACGGCTGACGGAGGGGGCTCTCCGCCTGCGCAACGATGGCGGCGATGGCGCTGTCGAGATCGCGGAGAATGTCGGCAGCGGGAAGATGGAGCACCTCGTAGCCGCGTTCGATCAGGAACCGGTCGCGGGCACGATCGCGCTCGATCCGACCGGCGTTGTCATGAGCGCGGCCGTCGACTTCGACGACCAGGCGCGCGCTCGAGCAGTAGAAATCGACCACGTATGGCCCGATCGGGTGCTGGGAGCGGAACTTGAAGCCGGTTTGCTTGCCGCGCAGCCGTTGCCACAGCAAGCCTTCGGGCAGCGTCATCTCGCGGCGCAGCTTGCGGGCGGCGTAGGTCTGCGGGCGGCGCGCAAACCGAGAGCCCCCTCCACCGCGCTGCGCGCGGTCCCCCTCCCCGTGCCGGGGAGGATTTAAGTCGCTGCTCACGCCGCCCACCCTGGGTAGTCGGCGGCCCAGCGGTCGGCTTCGCGGGCCATGTGGGCCTCGCAGCTGCCGCGGGCGAGGTCGCGGACGCGGGCCATGTAGCTGGCGCGCTCCTGGACGCTGATCACCCCGCGGGCCTGGAGCAGGTTGAACACGTGGCTCGCCTCGACCGCCTGCTCGTAGGCGGCGATCGGGACGCCGTTCGCGAGGCAGTTGCGGCATTCGGCCTCGGCCTTGGCGAACAAGTCGAACAGCGCCGCGGTGTCGGCGACCTCGAAGTTCCACTGCGACATCTGCCGCTCGTTCTCGAGGAACACGTCGCCGTAAGTCACTCCCCGCCCGTTGAAGTCGAGATCGAACACGTTGTCCTTGTTCTGGATGTACATCGCCAGCCGCTCGAGCCCGTACGTCAGCTCGCCCGCGACCGGCTTGCAGTCGAACCCGCCCATCTGCTGGAAATAGGTGAACTGGGTCACCTCCATCCCGTCGCACCACACTTCCCAGCCGAGCCCCCAGGCGCCGAGCGTGGGAGATTCCCAGTCGTCCTCGACGAAGCGGATGTCGTGCTTCAAGGGGTCGATACCGATTGTCGCGAGGCTCTTGAGATAGAGGTCCTGCAAGTCGGGCGGGCTCGGCTTGAGGATCACCTGGTACTGGTAATAGTGCTGCAGCCGGTTGGGGTTCTCGCCGTAGCGCCCGTCGGTCGGCCGGCGGCACGGCTGGACGAACGCCGCGTTCCACGGCTCGGGCCCGAGCGCGCGCAAGGTGGTCGCGGGATGGAAGGTGCCCGCGCCCATGCGCATGTCGTAGGGCTGGAGGATCAGGCAGCCTTGCGCGCTCCAGTAGTCGTGGAGCGTCAGGATCATGTCCTGGAAGCTGCGCGCCGGGTCCCTGCTCATCGCCGCGCGGCCATGGCGCACGGCCCGAAACCCGTCAATGGCTGCAACCAGCGCTGGCTTTTTGTCAGGTAGTGTTGACATAGTCAGCGAATCGCGACATATAGTCGGGCATGCCTGACATTCCGTCAGGTACACACGACAAGGCAACAACGATGCCCCGATTCGCCAAGAAGCTGAACTCTCCAGTCGTGCACGACGTGATCTTCGCGCTGACGGGTGTCGGCAGCGTTCTTTTCCTGGCGCTCGCCTCGGGGCACGGGGCTCCGGCGATCGCCGCGACCGAGCCGCCGCTGCGCGCCGGCGCCACGCTCCTCGGATTGCTCGCGGCGGCCGTCACGATGGCCGCGGCGACGATGCGCGGCGAGCGCGGCAACCGGGACGAGTACGTCAATCAGACGCTTGCCAGGTCGGCGCTGATCGGAATGGTCGCGCTCGTCTTGAGCGCCTCGTTCTGGGAAGCGCTGTTCGCCGACAACGTCGGCCCGCTGCACGGCCTGACCGTGGTCGCGATGGCGCTCGGCGCGTGGTCGCTCGGCTACCTCTACACCCGCATTACAGGCACGGTTCGATGAACAACCGCCTCAAGGTCCTGCGCGCCGAGCGCAACTGGAGCCAGGCCGAGCTCGGGCTGCGGCTCGACGTCTCGCGCCAGGCCGTCAACGCGATCGAGACCGGCAAGCACGATCCCTCGCTGCCGCTGGCCTTCCGCATCGCCCGCCTGTTCAACGCATCGATCGAGGAGATTTTCAATGATGGCCATGAGTGAGGACCGGCGCGGCGAGGACCGCCCGGCCGGGGTGAAGAAAGTGGCGCTGGCGGTGCTGTTCGGCATGATCCTGCTGTTCGCCATCGGCGCGGTGATCGGCGCCGGCGTGGCCGTGCTCGAGCCGGGCAGCGATACCGATGTCCCTGTGGTCGCGCTGCTGGTCGCGGTCGCCATCGCCGCGGCGCTGCTCTCGCTGTGGGGGCTGATGAAGCTCAAGCCGTGGGCTGGCCCCGAGGAGCCGATGTCGCCCAACACCCGCAAGGCCAACAACCTGCTGATGCTGGCGGGCGTGCTCGGCGCGGTGCTCGGCGCGGTGTTGTCGCTCGGCGCGGTCAGCCTGGACGATCCGTTCGCGCTGTTCTCGAACGGCCCGATGCCGCCGGCGGTCGTCATCCCGGCGATCGCCGTCTGGCTGCTGATCGTGCCGGTGATCTCGTGGCACTGGCATCGCAGCATCGATGAGCACGAAGTGGAGGCCTACAAGTTCGGGGGGATCGCCGCGCTTTACCTGTACGCGTTCGTTACCCCGGCCTGGTGGCTCGCGTGGCGCGCCGGCCTGGTCCCCGCTCCCGAGACGATGGTCATCTATCTGGCGGTGATAGGTCTATTCGGGGCCGGCTGGTTCTGGCGCCGGTCCCGTTGAGCGCCTACATGCCCGCCGAATTCGAAGGACCACGCCGCATGAAGCTGAAGCGCCTGATTGCTTCCGCCACCGCCTTGTCGCTGGCCCTGGCCGGCTGCGCCACCGGGCCGCGCGTCGAGACGCCGCCGCCCGGCGCGGTGGCGGGGCCGGCGCTGTGGCGGGTGGCGGACAAGGACACGACGATCTACCTGTTCGGCACCGTCCACGCGCTGCCCAAGGACAAGGAGTGGTTCGACGCGCGGATCGCGCGGGCCTTCGCCGCCTCCGACGCGCTGGTGACCGAGGTCGACATCTCCGACGCCGCCGGCTCGGCGCAGGCGCTCCAGTCGGCCGGCATGCTGCCCGAGGGCCAGTCGCTGCGGGCGATGATGAGCGACGAGGACCGCATGGAGTACGAGGCGGCGCTGGTCGGCCTCGGCCTGCCGGTCGAGGCGCTCGACCGGCTCGAGCCGTGGTTCGCGGCGATGACGCTGTCGCTGCTGCCGCTGCTGCGCTCGGGCTACGACACGCAGAGCGGGGTCGAGATGTCGCTCGGCGGCAAGGCCGAGGGCAAGACGCGCGGCGCGCTCGAATCGCTCGACCAGCAGATCATGCTGTTCGACGGGCTGCCGGTGGGAGCGCAGCTGGCGTTCCTCGACGAGACAATCGAGAAGATGGACCAGGCCACCACCACGCTCGACGCGATGGTCGCCGAATGGGTCGAGGGCGACGCCGCCGAGCTGGCCAACCTGATGAACGCCGAGCTGACCGACCCGGTGCTCTATGCCCGGCTGCTGACCGAGCGCAACGCCAACTGGGCCGGGTGGATCGAGCGCCGGCTCGACCAGCCGGGGACGGTGTTCATCGCCGTCGGCGCCGGCCACCTCGCCGGCGCCGGGAGCGTGCAGGAGCAGCTGCGCCGGCGCGGCGTGAAGGTCACCCGCGTCTGGCGCTAGTCCGGCTCCTCCTGGCGCTGGCGGGCGCGGTGTGGCTCGCCGCCTGCGGCGACAGCGGGGCCCGCGAGCCCACCCCCGCGCTGTGGGAAGTCTCCGGGCCGCGCGGCGAGACCGGCTGGCTGTTCGGCACCGTCCACGCGCTGCCCGACGGCACCCGATGGCGCACGCCGCGGCTGGCCTCGGTGCTCGAGCGGACCGGCGTGCTGGTGGTCGAGGTCGCCAACCTCGGCGAGCCCGGCGCCGCGGCCGGCGCTTTCGCGGCGGTTGCCTCGAGCCCCGGCCTGCCGCCGCTGCTGAGTCGGGTCGCCCCCGCCGACCGCCCGGCGCTGGCGGCCGCGCTCGCGCGCGCGGGGCTGGCGGAGGCCGACTTCGCCGAGACCGAGAGCTGGGCCGCCGCGCTGCAGATCGCCAATGCGACGCGCGAGGGCGACAGCGGCAACGGCGTCGATCGCGCGCTGCTCGGCGAAGGCCTGCCGGTCATCGCGCTCGAAGGCTTCGCCGGGCAGTTCGCCATCTTCGACCGGCTGCCCGAGGCCGACCAGGCCGGGCTGCTGCAGGAAGCTGCGCGCGAGGACGGCCCGGCCGAGGAGCGCGCGCTGGTCGCTGCCTGGCTCGCCGGCGACCTCGCGGCGCTCGAGCGCGAGACGCGCGAGGGCATGCTCGCCGACCCCGAGCTGCGCGAGGCGCTGCTGACCGGGCGCAACCGCGCGTGGGCGGCGCGGATCGCCGAGCTGCTGCGCGCCGACCGGCGGCCGCTGGTGGCGGTCGGCGCCGGCCACATGCTCGGCCCGGACGGCCTGCCGGCGCTGCTCGCCGCGCGCGGCTATGCGGTCCGGCGCATCCAGTAACCCTTGCGCGGCGCGGTCATTTCGCCTAGGGGCGCGCGCTTCCCGTCATGGTCATCCCTGGAGGCGTGGCGGAGAAGCATACCTAACGCATTCGAAAGGCAACTGAGATGAGCGAAGCTCTGACCCTGCCGGCCGAGCTGCGCGAACGGGCTGGCAAGGGAGCCTCCCGTGCACTGCGTCGCGAAGGCCGTGTCCCCGCCGTGATCTACGGCGGCAAGGAACAACCCGTGGCGATCCACGTCGAGGCCAAGGAGCTGATGCGCCAGCTCGGCACCGGCCACTTCATGAACTCGATCGTGATGGTCGAGGTCGGCGGCCGGTCGGTGCGCGCCCTGCCCAAGGACGTCGCCCTGCACCCGGTCACCGACCGCCCGACCCATGTCGATTTCCTGCGGCTGTCGAAGGACGCCAAGATCCAGGTCGCCGTGCCGGTGGTGTTCGCCAACGAGGACGACAGCCCCGGGCTCAAGAAGGGCGGCGTGCTCAACATCGTCCGCCACGAGCTCGAGCTGGTCTGCGAATCGGACAAGATCCCCGACGAGATCTCGCTCGACCTCGCCGGGCTCGACATCGGCGATTCGATCCACATCAGCCACGTGACGCTGCCCGAAGGCTCGACGAGCGCGATCACCGATCGCGACTTCACCATCGCCACCGTGGTCGCCCCGTCGGCGATGAAGCAGGAAGCCGCGCCGGTGACCGAAGGCGAGGCCCCCGAAACCGAAGCGGAAGCCGAGGGCGAGGACGAAGCCGAGGGCTAATGGCCGCCTGAGCCCCTCCCCTTCAGGGGAGGGGTTGGGGTGGGGGCTGTCGATGGGGCACATGCCCCACCCCCGGCCCCTCCCCTGAAGGGGAGGGGAGACATGCAGCTCTGGGTCGGCCTCGGCAATCCCGGTCCGCAATACGCGATGCACCGGCACAACGTCGGCTTCATGGCGCTCGACGTGATCGCCGAGATGCACGGCTTCGGCCCGGTGCAGAAAAAGTTCCAGGGCTGGCTGCAGGAAGGCCGCATTTCCGGCATCCGCGTGCTGCTGTTCAAGCCGGCGACGTTCATGAACGAGAGCGGCCGCGCGGTCGGCGAGGCGCTGCGCTTCTACAAGCTCGAAATGGACGCGCTCACGGTGTTCCACGACGAGCTCGACCTCGCCCCGTTCAAGGTCAAGGTGAAGACCGGCGGCGGCACCGCGGGGCACAACGGGCTGCGCTCGATCGACCAGCACTTGGGGCCGGAATTCCGCCGGGTGCGCCTCGGCATCGGCCACCCGGGCCACAAGGCCCGGGTGACCGGCTACGTGCTCGGCAACTACGCCAAGGCCGAGATCGACCCGCTGACCGACATGCTCGCCGCGATCGGCGCCGAGGCCGAATGGCTCGCGCAAGGCGAGGACGCCCGCTTCATGAGCGACGTGGCGCTGCGCCAGCAGGACTGAGGCGATGGAGCGCATTCTCGTCCTCGGGCCGTGCGGGGCGGGCAAGTCGACGCTCGCGGCACGGCTCGGCGAGATGCTCGGGCTGCCGGTCGTCCACCTCGACAAGGAGTACTGGCGGGCCGGCTGGCGAGAGCCCGATCCGGCGGAGTGGCACTCGCGGGTCGAGCAGCTGATCGCCCGCCCGCGGTGGGTGATGGACGGCAACTACGGCAGCACCCTCGCCCGCCGGCTCGAGCGCGCGCAGATGGCGGTCAACCTCGACTATCCGCGGCGGGTGTTCTTCCCGCGCCTCCTGTGGCGCTCGCTCAGCCGGCTCGGGACCACCCGGCCCGACATGGCGGCGGGCTGCCCCGAGCGCCTCGACCCCGAGTTCCTGCGCTACGCCTGGCGCTATCGCAAGGACGTGCTGCCGCGGCGCGAGGCGCGGATCGCGCGATCGGGGCTCCCGGTGATCGACCTGAAGACACCGCGCGAGACCGCGGACTGGCTCGCCGCGGGCGCCCCGCTCGATATCGCCCGCCCGCGCCGGCCGGTCACAGCATGACCGTCGCCAGCGTCAGGAAGATGCCCATGCTGGTGACGTCGCTGGCGGTGGTCAGGAAGATGCTCGAGGCGGTCGCCGGGTCGGCGCCGAGCTTCTTCAGCGTCAGCGGGATCAGCGCGCCGGCGATGCCGCTGGCGGTGCACGCGGCGATCATCGAGACGAACACCACGAAGCCGAACCACAGGGGGCCCGGCTCGCCCTGCATGTTGGCGTAGATGTACATGCCCGCGCCGGCGGTCAGGCCGACGAGCGCGCCGTTGACCAGCCCGAGCAGCCCTTCCTTGCGCACCAGCCCCGCCTCGGCGCCCGGCTGCACGTCGCCGAGCGTCATCCCGCGCAGCGTGACCGCGAGCGCCTGGCAGCCGGTGTTGCCCGTCTGCCCGGCCATCACGGGGAGGAACACCGCGAGGATGACGAGGCGGCTCAGGGTATCCTCGAACACCCCGACGACCGCGGCGGCGACGAACGCGGTCAGCAGGTTGATCTGCAGCCACGGGTGCCGCAGCCGCAAGCTGCGCATGACCGGCGTGCCCAGCCGCTCCTCCTTCTCGACGCCGACCATCGCGCCGGCCTGGGCGCTGATCTCGACCGCGCGGTTGGCGAACAGCTCCGGCCCGCGCACCAGGCCGACGAGGCGGCCGCCGGCGTCGACCACCGGATAGACCGGGAAGTGCTTGTACAGCGCGGCGCGCAGCGCATCGTCGAGCGGCATGTCGCGCTCGAGCACGAACAGGTCGCGCAGCATGATCGATTCGAGCGTGTCCTCGGGCTTGGCGAGCAGCATCTCGCGCATCACCACCAGGCCCAGGAGGCGCCCGCCGTCGTCGACCACGTAGAGGTAGGTGACGAAGGCGGTCTTGACCTGCTCGCGCAGCTGCTCGGTCGCCTCGGCCACGGTGGTGCCCGGCTTGAACACGCCGACCGGCGGCGACATCAGGCTGGCGACGGTGGGATCGTCGTTCTTCCGGGTCGCGACCGGCTCCGGCACGACCGGCTCGGGTGCGGCAACGGCTACTGCGGCATCGCTCATGGCTAGCTCCCCCTCGACGGCAAGTTAGCGCGCGTGCCGGATCGTGCAATCCGGAACTCGCGGCCCCGCACTGGCCAACCGCGGCGCGCTCGGCTAGGGGCCGCGGCCTGTCACCATTTCCGGAGCTTTCGATGGGTTTCCGCTGCGGGATCGTCGGCCTGCCGAACGTCGGCAAGTCGACCCTGTTCAACGCCTTGACCGAGACGCAGGCGGCGCAGGCCGCCAATTATCCGTTCTGCACGATCGAGCCCAACGTCGGCCAGGTCGCCGTGCCCGACGAGCGGCTCGAGCGGATCGCGGCGATCGCCAGGTCGGCCAAGGTCGTGCCGACCCAGCTCGCCTTCGTCGACATCGCCGGGCTGGTCAAAGGCGCCAGCCAGGGCGAAGGGCTCGGCAACCAGTTCCTCGGCAACATCCGCGAGGTCGATGCGATCGTCCACGTGCTGCGCTGCTTCGAGGACGACGACATCCAGCATGTCGCCAACAAGGTCGATCCGATCGCCGACGCCGAAGTGGTCGAGACCGAGCTGATGCTGGCCGACCTGGAGAGCCTCGAGAAGCGCGTGCCGGCGGCGCAGAAGCGCGCCACCGGCGGCGACAAGGACGCGAAGGTCGCCGCGAGCGTGCTCGGCCAGGCGCTCGAGCTGCTGCGCGAGGGCAAGCCGGCGCGGCTGACCGAGCCGAAGGGCGACGACGAGGCGCGCGTGTTCGCGCAGGCGCAGCTGCTCACCGCCAAGCCGGTGCTGTACGTCTGCAATGTGGCCGAGGAGGACGCCGCCAGCGGCAACGCGCTGAGCGAGCAGGTGTTCGCCAAGGCGCGCGCGGAAGGCGCCCAGGCGGTCGTGGTCTCGGCGGCGATCGAAGCCGAGCTGGTGGCGATGGAGCCCGGCGAACGCACGCAGTACCTCGCCGAGCTGGGACTGTCCGAAACGGGCCTCGCGCGCGTGATCCAGGCCGGCTACCGGCTGCTCGGGCTGCAGACCTTCTTCACCGCCGGCCCCAAGGAGGCGCGCGCGTGGACGTTCCACGCCGGCGCGCGGGCACCGCAGGCGGCCGGCGAAATCCACACCGATTTCGAGCGCGGCTTCATCCGCGCCGAGACGATCGCCTTCGACGACTACGTCGCGCTCGGCGGCGAGGCGGGCGCGCGCGGGGCCGGCAAGCTGCGCCAGGAAGGCAAGGACTACCTGGTCCAGGACGGCGACGTGATGCTGTTCAAGTTCAACGTGTGACGCGAAAGCGGCGCGGAAGGCACAAGCCTCCCGCGCCGCTCGTCACGCCGCTGCGTGATGAAGCCGGTCGCTAGGCGCGGCTGCTGACGTAGGCGCTCCACATCCGGGCGACGGCAGCGCGGGCCCCCGACACCTGCTCGAACGTGGCGCGCGCGTCGGCCAGCTTGTTCTGGCGGACCTGGGCGATGCCGAGGCGGGTGAGCACCTCGTCGCGGTCGATCCCGCCCTTTTCCAGCGCCAGCTTGAACATCTCCTCGGCCTCGCCGAACGATTCGAGCGCCAGGTAGACCTCGCCGGCGTTGCGCGCGGCGCGGCCGTTGGCGGCTCCGCGGGCTTCGGCGGCATAAGCCGAGGCGTCGCTCCGCTCCTCCGCCATGCGCTCGTCGACGATGCGCTTGACGTCGGCGTAGTATTCGTCGCCGCTGGCGAACACGCCGGCGCTGAGGCCGGCGGCCAGCACGCGCGACACCTCGCTGGCGTTCACCCGCGGATCGGCCGCTTCGATGTAGCGCTCGTAGGCGCGCCGGTCGGACAGCGCGTCGGTCAGCGCCATCAGCCGCAGCAGGTCGAGCTGGGCCTTGGGCTCGAGCGTGTTGACCTGGGCGATGACCGTGATCGCGTCGCGCCAGTTCCGCTCGGTCGGGCTGTGCCTGACGAGCAGCGCCGACAGGCGGTTGGCCTCCTCGGACATCTGCTGGTCGAGCGCCACCTGCAAGGCGCGCCTGAGCCAGACCTCCGGGACTTCCTGGCCGGCGGCGGCGCGCTGCTGCACGAGGCCTTCGAGATAGGCGATGCCGGGCTGGAACTGGCCTTCCTTGAAATAGGATTCGGCGGTGAGCCCTTCGGCGTTGCCGGCGGTGTAGCCGCCCGTCCGCGCCGCCTGCAGCAGCTGGCGCGCCTTGGCCCACTGCTGGGCGTCGTACGCGGCTTCGCCGAGGTGGTAGCTGAGCTCGGCCGCGGCGACCCGGGTCGCCTTGCCGCTCTGCAGCATCAGCTCCATGCCCTGGAGCTGCAGCGCGCGGTCCCGCAGCTTGAGCCCGAGGACGTAGCTCGCGCTGCCGGTCAGGTAGCGGTCGTCGGCGGTCTGCGCCGCGGCCAGCAGCGCCGGGAGCTGCGCCTTGGCCGCGGCGAAGTCGCCGGCCGTCGCGTAGGCGATGTCGGCCACCGGCTGGTAGACCTTGTTGAATTCGCGCGAGGGGGTCAGGTCCGGCTGCTCCTGCGCCATCGCGGCGCTGCCGGTGGCCGCGGCGCCGATCACCGAGCCGCCCGCCAGGGCGACGGCCATGGCGACGGCGGAACCCAGCCCCCGCAGGGACTGGCGGCGCGCGGAAAAGGACATGCGAAGCATCTTTCGGGACTCTCCTGTTGGGGTAGCGCCCCATTCCGGGGGCCGGTTCGTGTTCGGCCGCGGTCCTTAGGAGAAACGCGGAAAATTGCAATTCGGTCCTAGTAATCCGGCCCTGAATGCCGATTTAACCATGGCCGCGCCCGCCGTTCATCCGGGCCGCCGAGCAGGCGGCTTGAACGGTGGAAAAAGGGCCGCTCGCGCCCTGCCTTGCGGCCCTTACGCTGGCCTGCCGACAGGGGATGGCCTAGGGCATTTGCGACAAGACGAAACGACGATCAGACGGGTTAACCGCGCCAGTGAACGACACCACCGACACCCTCGAGCCGCCGACCGGGCCGGGCGAGTTCGAACGCATCGACATCGTCGATGAGATGAAGACCTCGTACCTCGATTACGCGATGAGCGTGATCGTGAGCCGCGCGCTGCCCGACGTGCGCGACGGCCTCAAGCCGGTCCACCGGCGGATCCTGTGGACCTGCCAGGAAGGCGGCTTCGTCGCCGGCCGGCCTTACCGCAAGTCGGCCAAGATCGTCGGCGACGCGATGGGCAACTACCACCCGCACGGCAACCAGGCGATCTACGACGCGCTCGCGCGCATGGCGCAGTGGTGGTCGATGCGCGTGCCGCTGATGGACGGCCAGGGCAACTTCGGCTCGATGGACCCCGACCCGCCGGCGGCGGAACGCTACACCGAGGCGCGCCTCGCGCGGCCGGCGATGCTGCTGCTCGACGACATCGACAAGGACACGGTCGACTTCGTCCCCAACTACGACGGCTCGCGCCAGGAGCCGGCGGTGCTTCCCGCGCGCTTCCCCAACCTGCTGGTCAACGGCGCCGGCGGCATCGCGGTGGGCATGGCGACCAACATCCCGCCCCACAATCTCGGCGAGGTGATCGACGGCTGCCTGGCGTTCATCGACAATCCGGCGATCACCACCGAAGAGCTGATCGAATTCATCCCCGGCCCGGACTTCCCGACCGCGCCGCTGATCCTCGGCAGCGCCGGCAGCCGCGCGGCCTATACCAGCGGGCGCGGCTCGATCCTGCAGCGCTGCCGCCACGTGCTCGAGGAGGGGCGCGGCGAGCGCCAGTCGATCGTGCTGACCAGCATCCCCTACCAGGTCGGCAAGGCCGGGCTGGTCGAGAAGATCGCCGAGGCGGCCAAGGACAAGCGGATCGAGGGCATCTCCGACATCCGGGACGAGTCCAACCGCGACGGCGTGCGCGTGGTCATCGACCTCAAGCGCGACGCGACCGCCGAGGTCGTGCTCAATCAGCTGTGGCGCCACACCCCGGCGCAGGCGAGCTTCCCGGCCAACATGCTGGCGATCCGCGGCGGCCGGCCCGAGACGCTGGCGCTACGCGACATCATCCAGGCGTTCATCCAGTTCCGCGAGCAGGTCATCACGCGGCGCACCAAGTTCGAGCTCAACAAGGCGCGTGACCGCGCGCACATCCTGCTCGGGCTGGTGGTCGCCGTGTCGCACCTCGACGAGGTGGTGGCGATGATCCGCGGCTCATCGAACCCGGCCGAGGCGCGCGCGAAGCTGCTCGCGCGCGAATGGCCGACCGGCGAGATCAGCCCCTACCTCGCGCTGGTCGAGGCGGTCGAGCCCGACCTCGGCGCGGCCGAAGGCCATTACCGCCTGTCCGAAGTCCAGGTGAAGGCGATCCTCGACCTGCGGCTCCACCGCCTCACCGCGCTCGGCCGCGACGAGATCGGCGCCGAGCTCAAGGAGCTCGCGGTCGCGATCGCCGAATACCTCGAGATCCTCGGCGACCGCCGCCGGCTTTACCAAGTCATGCGCGAGGAACTGAGCGAGATCCGCGAGACCTTCGCCACCCCGCGCGTCAGCGAGATCGCGCCGGCGTGGGACGGGATCGAGGACGAGGACCTGATCGAGCGCGACGAGATGGTCGTCACGGTCACGCTCGACGGCTACATCAAGCGCACCCCGCTCTCGACCTTCCGCGCCCAGCACCGCGGCGGCAAGGGCCGCGCCGGGATGGCGACCAAGGACGAGGACGCGGTGTCCGAGATGTTCGTCACCAGCACCCACAACCCGGTGCTGTTCTTCTCGACCGCGGGCAAGGTCTATCGCCTCAAGGTCTGGCGCCTGCCCGAAGGCGGGGCCAACACGCGCGGCCGGCCGATCGTCAACCTGCTGCCGGCGCTCGATCCGGGCGAGACGATCGCCGCGGTGCTGCCGCTGCCGGAGGACGAGGAGACGTGGGGCGCGCTCAGCGTGGTCTTCGCCACCGCCAAGGGCAGCGCGCGCCGCAACAGCATGGACGCCTTCGCCAACATCCCGTCGAACGGCAAGTACGCGATGCGCTTCGAGGAAGGCAGCGAGGACCGCCTGATCGGCGTGGCGCTGCTCGATTCGGGCGACGACGTGCTGCTGGCGAGCCGCCAGGGCAAGGCCATCCGCTTCGCCGCCGACGACATCCGCGAGTTCCAGAGCCGCACCTCGACCGGCGTGCGGGCGATGAGCCTGAAGCCCGACGACGAGGTCGTGTCGCTGTCGATCCTCCATCGTGTCGGAGTGAGGGACCAGGAAGAGCGCGAGGACTATCTGCGCTATGCGCCGTGGAAGGCGGAGAAGGACGGCGAGCCCGACATCGCGCCGGAGCGCTTCGCCGAGCTGGCGGAGAAGGAGCAGTTCATCCTCACCGTCTGCGCCAACGGCTACGGCAAGCTCAGCTCGGCCTACGAGTACCGGCGCACCGGGCGCGGCGGCCAGGGCATCGTCAACATCGACAACATCGAGCGCAACGGGCCGGTGGTGGCGAGCTTTACCGCGACCAAGGCCGATCAGCTGATGCTGGTGACCGACCAGGCCAAGCTGATCCGCATCGGGCTCGATTCGCTGCGCGTGATCGGCCGCAGCACCGCGGGGGTGAAGCTGTTCGACGTGGCCGACCAGGAGCATGTCGTCAGCGCGGTGCGCCTCGACGAGCAGGAAGAGCCCGAGAACGAGGCCGAGGAGATGATCGTCGAGGAAATGGCCGCGCGCGGCAGTCCCGAGACGCAGCCCGAGCCGACGCCCGACCGAGACGACAGCGAGGAAGCCTAGCCGAGCCGCTCGCGGAACCAGGCGGCGACTTCCTCCTCGGCAAGGTCGCCGGCCGCGAGCTGTTGCATCATCACCGTGGCCTCCGCCTTGTCGAAGACCAGCTCGGCACCGTTCAGCCGCAGAAACAGGCGGGCAGCGACCCATGCGGTGCGCTTGTTCCCGTCGACGAAGGGATGGTTCCTAGCGATGCCGAAGGCATAGGCCGCCGCCAGCGCGGCAAGATCCGGCGCGCCGTAATGAAGCAGGTTCTGCGGCCGGGCCAAGGCGCTTTCGAGCAGACCTCTGTCTCGGGTTCCCGCGCCACCACCGTGCTCGGCCAACTGGCGGTCATGGACGGCTTCGGCGTACTCGAGGGTAACCCAGGCGATCTCGCTCATTTGGCGAGGACGCGAAGGATATCGCGATCCTCGTGCATGATCTCCTCGGCGAGCTCCATCGCGCGGGCGAATTCGGGATCGTACTTGCCGATCGTGTACTCGCCGTTGGGCCGCTCGACCAGGTGCAGCTCGTCGCCCAGCTCGGCCCGGAGCCTGGCCAGCACTTCCTTCGGAAGGATGATGCCGGTCGAGTTGCCGACCTTGATGAGCTTGGCTTTGTTCATACGGGTGTTATAACTGCTGTTCCGATAATTTCAACCCCTTGACCCTCACGCTGCGTGAGGGACTATCAGCCGTCCTCGCGGAAGGACGACGACCATGGCAACCTACACCGTCAAGCAGCTGGCCCGGCTCTCCGGAGTCTCGGTGCGCACGCTGCATCACTACGACGAGATCGGGCTGCTCAAGCCGTCGTTCGTCGGCGAGAACCGCTATCGCTACTACGGGCGCGACGAGCTGCTGCGCCTGCAGGACATCCTGTTCCATCGCGAGCTGGGCGTGCCGCTGCAGGAGATCGCCAAGCTGCTCGCGCGCGAAGGACGCGATCGGGTGGCGATTCTTTCGGAGCACCGCGCACTGCTGGCCGAACGGATCGGGCGCTCTCGCCGGCTCCTCACCACGATCGACCGCACGATCGCGGAGCTGAATGGAGCAGGCGCGATGAAGGACAAGGATTTGTATCACGGCTTCGCGCCGGAAAAGCAGGCCGAATACGAGGACTGGCTGGTCGATAACTATGGCGATGCGATGCGTCACCGGATCGCGCAGTCGCAAGCCGCCGTCGGCAAGATGGGCCCGCAAGGCATGGCCGCGGCGATGGCCGAGTGCGCCGCGGCGGAGGACGCGCTGGTCGAGTGCTTTCGCGCCGGCACTGCTGCGGATGCGGCCGGCGTCGAGCTGGCGCTCGAACGTCATCGCGCCTGGGTCGGCACGATGTGGGGCCGTGAGTGCCCTCGGGAGGGTTACGGCGGGCTTGCCGATCTCTACTTGGCCCACCCCGACTTCCGCGCCCGCTACGAAGCGCGCGGCGAGGGCTTCACCGCCTGGCTGACGGCGGCGATGAAGGCTTACGCCGCGCGCGCCTAGTCGTTGGCCACGATACGCAACTCGGGGTCGCGCTTGCGCAAGGTCTGCGCGACCCCGGTGGCGATCAGCAGTTGGCCGAGGTAATAGACCGGCCAGACCAGGATCTGCGGCACGATGTGGCCCTGCAGCGGCCCCATCTCGGCGAACAGCAGCAGGTCCGACAGCAGGAACAGCACCGCCCCGGCGCCGACGCGGTAGCGCGGGAACACGCTCGCCCAGGCGCTCGCGGCCATTGCCCCCAGCGCCAGCGCGTAGAGCGCGACGTTGGCGGCCTGGCCGCGGTCGGCGGGCATGAACCAGGCGATCACCGGCGTCAGCAGCAGCATCGCCGAGACCGCCCACTTCTGGCTCGGCGTCAGTCGAGGGCGGCGGTTGCGCAAGTAAGCCCCCATCGCCATCACGTGATAGGCGAAGAACAGCAGCCCGCCCACCAGCCGGTCGGTCGCGATCTCGAGCGCCATGTCGCCGAGCGCGGCGGCGCCGAACGCCCACGCCAGCAGCCGCGCGTCGGGGCTCGCATGGCGCTGCCACAAGTAGATCGCCAGAAGGCCGACCGCAGCGCCCTTCAGCGGGATCAGGTACAGCTCGGGCCACGGCCCCCAGCGCAAGTAATAGAACCCCAGCGCGGCGGCGATGCTGGCGAGCAAGAGCGGGCGTTTCTCGGCAAGGGCGCGCCTGGGCATGGCTTTCCTTGACGCCTCGGGGCGTCCGGAGCAAGCGCACCGGCATGGCGCATGACGTCCACATCATCGGCGGTGGGTTGGCCGGCAGCGAGGCGGCGTGGCAGCTCGCCCGGCGCGGCGTGAAGGTGCGGCTGTCGGAGATGCGCGGCGGCGGCGGCTCGACCCCCGCGCACCAGACCGAGGGGCTCGCCGAGCTGGTCTGCTCGAACAGCTTCCGCTCCGACGATCACGCGCACAACGCCGTCGGCCTGCTGCATCACGAGATGCGGCGGCTGGATTCGCTGGTGATGCGCGCCGGCGAGGCGGCGCGGGTGCCGGCCGGCTCGGCGATGGCGGTCGACCGCGACGCGTTCAGCCGCGAGGTGCAGCGCGCGCTCGAGGCTCACCCCGCCATCGAGATCGTGCGCGAGACGGTCGACGCGCTGCCGGAGAGCGGACTGACCATCGTCGCCACCGGCCCGCTCACCGCCGCCTCGCTGGCCGACAGTATCGGCCGCGCGACCGGCGCCGACAGCCTCGCCTTCTTCGACGCCATCGCGCCGATCGTGCACCGCGACAGCATCGACATGGATGTGTGCTGGATGGCGGCCCGGTGGGACAAAGGCGGCAAGGATTACATCAACTGCCCGATGGACAAGGAGCAGTATCTCGCCTTCCACCAGGGCCTGCTCGACGGGGAGAAGACCAGCTTCAAGGAGTGGGAAGCCGACACCCCCTATTTCGAGGGCTGCATGCCGATCGAGGTGATGGCCGAGCGCGGGGTCGACACCTTGCGCTACGGGCCGATGAAGCCGGTCGGGCTCGACAATCCGCATTGGGCGACGCCCGAGCATCCCAACGGCCGCTGGCCTTACGCGGTCGTCCAGCTGCGCCAGGACAACAAGCTCGGCACGCTGTGGAACATGGTCGGCTTCCAGACCAAGCTCAAGCACGCCGAGCAGGTGCGGCTCTTCCGCACCATTCCCGGGCTCGAGAACGCCGAGTTCGCCCGGCTCGGCGGTCTGCACCGCAACACCTTCCTCAACTCGCCCACGCTGCTCGACCGGCAGCTGCGCCTGAAAAGCGCGCCGCACATCCGCTTCGCCGGCCAGATCACCGGCTGCGAAGGCTACGTCGAAAGCTCAGCGGTGGGCTTGCTGGCGGGGATGATGGCCGCCGCCGAGCTGTCGGGCGGCGAGTGGTCGCCCCCGCCCCGCACCACCGCGATGGGCGCGCTGCTGGCGCACATCACCGGCGACGCGGAGGCGGACAGCTACCAGCCGATGAACGTCAACTTCGGGCTGTTCCCGCCGCTGCCCGAAGTGAAGAAGAAGCAGCGCAAGGAAGCCTATACCGAGCGCGCCAAGGCCGATTTCGGGGCGTGGTCAAGCGCGCGCAACCGTGTCTCGACTGCGCTCGACCCGAACGGAGATTCTCCTGAACCCCGTTCGTGTCGAGCGCAGGCACCGAGCGAAGCCGAGGTGCCGTAGTCGAGACACGCTCGCGCAACGATCAGCAATTGCACCGCGGCGTCCGGCTCGGCCGCGGCGCGGTGGTGGCGAACTCCTTCGGCGTCAGCTCGCGGTCACCGTCGGCATCGGCGCTGTCGAAGCGCTCGGCGGTGGTCACCGCCCATTCCTCGAAAGTCAGCAGGTTGTTGCCGTCCTTGTCGAGCTTGCGGAAGGCGTCGGTCCGGGTCGACAGCATCTCGCTGCGGGTGATGCGCTGGTCGCGATCGCGGTCGTAGCGGAAGAAGCGCTGCTGCTCGCGGGTCAACTCGGTCGCTTCGGGCGGCGCGGGGCCCCGCAAGCCGTCGACGTCGGCGCTCGGCAGGCCCGTCGGAGCGGCGGCGGGCGGTGCGGCCGGCGGCGGCGCGCCGCGCTCGACCTCGGCCCGGCCCTGCAGCCAGAACAGCCCGACGGCGACCAGCAGCAAGCTGACGAAAGCGCCCAGCACCATCCGGTTCACGGCTGTCGTCCTCCCTTGTCGCGTCGCGGCTTACGCTAGCGCCCGGTGAAACCGATCCGCAAGGCCGCAAGCGTGCTGCGGGGGCCGGCGAGCAGCGGCCCCCCGCCGCGCGCGAGCGCCGCCCGGCCGAGCCCGGCCAGCACCGCGAGCGGGCGCAGCGCGGCAGGCAGGCGCGCGGGCGGCGGCAGGCCGCGGGCATGTTCGACCACCCGCGCGCGCTCGTCGCCGTCCGACAGGTTCGCGGCCAGATCCGCCAGCGCCCACACCCGGCCGGCGGCGGCGGCATGCTCGGCCGGGCCCGCCGCGAGCTCGCCGGCGAGGCCAGCGAACGCCTGCCCTCGCCCGTCCCCGAACTCGACGATGGCCGAGCGCGTCAGCTCGTCGCCGAGCAGCGCTTCCCAGGCGCTCGCCAGCGGGGCCAGACACGCCGGTTGCCGCCAGCAGCGCAAGGCCTCGAGCAGGGGCTCGCCGCGCGGCCACTCCGCTTGCGGGCGGGCGAGCATGTCGCGCCACCAGGCCAGGCGCAGCTGCGCGGCGATCGGCTCGCGCCGGGCGCGCAGGATGGCGCCGAGCCGCGCGTCGAGCGCCAGCAGCGCCAGCGTCGCCGGCCGGGCGCTCGCCGGCGCGTAAGCCAGCGCGAGTCGCTGCGGCGGCGGCAGGTCGGCGGCGAGGTCGGTCGACATCCGCCCGGGCATCGCGGCACCGGCGCGGCCAAGTCAACCCGCCGCGGCACGAGGCGGGCGTTGAGGATTCCTTAACCCTGCCAATGCACGGTCCGATTACCAAGGGGCACTACGGGTGCACTCTCAACTATTTGCGGCAAGAGGCGGGTGATCCAAATGCGCAGCTTTCTACGCCGAAAACTGAACGGCCTGGCCCGTTGCACCAGCGGCAACGCCATGCTGCTCGTCGCGCTCGGCATGCCGGTGCTGATCGGCGGGACCGGCTTCGCGGTCGACACCGCGCAGTGGTACATGTGGAAGGGCGAGCTGCAGTACGCGGTCGACCAGGCCGCCATCGCCGGGGCCTGGGCGCGCACCAAGGACGAGACCGAGGCCAGCTACGCCACCCGCGCTCAGCAGGAATATGCGGCCAACCTCGCCCAGACCGACGCGATCGCGTCGGCCGCCGCGGTATCGCTGCAGAACTACGCCACCGGCACGCAGAACAGCGTCGTGGTGAGCGCCTCGGCCACCCGGAAGCTGCCGTTCTCGTTCTTCCTGACCGGGCAGACGACCACCGTCCGCGTCCGCGCCCAGGCCGCGTTCGAGGAAGGCACGACCTTCACCAGCTGCCTCGTGGCGGTCGACGAGCATGCCTCGGGCGCGGTGACCATCGGCGGCAGCGCCGAGTTCATCGCCGGCTGCGGCATCATGGCGATGTCCGACTCGGCCACCGCGATCACCGTCAACGGCAACCCGACCATCGAAGCGGGCTGGCTGCTCGCCGCCGGGCAGATCGACGACTGGTTCGACGACCCGAACAACTCCGACGACACGATCCTCGAAAACCAGGACAACCTGGTCGATCCGTTCGCCGAGCTCGATCCGCCGGCTCCGGCCGCGAGCCAGGTCGAGCGCGAATACGCGTGTCCGGACGGCGAGGAGGCGGAAGACAGCTACATCGCGGATTCGGTGACCACCCGCACGCAGATCACCTATCGCTACTTCACCAAGAGCGGAAACAACTACAACTCCACGAGCTACAACGGGCCAGCCAAGAAGGCGAACGTCGACACCACGGAAACGGCGACGAACGTCACTCTGGCGGAGCTGCCGGCCGATCCGAACGGCACCTATGTCACCGGTCCGACCGATTCCGGCTACGTCCAGGTCGACGGCTCGGGCAACAGCAAGATCTTCGAGAAGTCGACCACGACCCTGACGAAGACTTACGTCAACGCACACCTGGTCACCGCAGAAGGATCGGGCGACACCGCGGTGCTGCTGCCCGGGACCTACCCGGACCTGACGATGGCCTGCGACACCGTATTCACCTCGGGCGTCTATATCCTCGATGGCGGCAGCTTCGTGGTTCACGCCCAGCACGACGTGACCGGCGCGGGCGTGATGTTCGTGCTCAAGAACGGCGCCGGGATCGTCATCAACGGCGGGGCCAGCGTCAACCTCACGGCGATGACCGTGTCGGAGCTCGAGGCGGCGGGGATCGGCCACGACGACGCGGTGCTGCTCGACGGCATGCTGATTTTCGAGGACCCCGATTCGGAGGGCAACGCGCACAACAAGATCAACGGCAACGCGTCGACGATCCTCAACGGCGCGGTTTACCTGCCGGTCAGCAACCTCGACTTGCGCGGCTCGGCCGGCGTGACGAGCCAGTGCCTGCTGCTGGTGGCCTCGACGATCTCGCTGTCGGGCAACGTGTCGATGGAAAGCTTCTGCCCGGCCGGCATGACCGAGGACGACGAAGTGGCGACCACGCAGTCGCGCGTCAGGCTGGTGTCGTGATCCGCCTCGCCGCCCGCCTGCCTTTCGCCCGGCTGCTGCGCGACCGCCGCGGCACGATGGCGATCGAGACCGCCATCGTCGCCCCGATGCTGATCGCGCTCAGCATCGGCGGCTTCGAGGTGAGCTCGATGGTGACGCGCCAGAGCGAGCTGCAGTCGGCCGCCGCCGAGGCGGTCGCGATCGTCATGGCGGCAACGCCCGAAACGCAGACGCACATCGACCAGATCGAGGCCGTCGTCGAAGGCTCGTCGGGCATTCCCGAAGCCGACGTCACCTTCGCCACCAAGTACCGCTGCGGGACGGCGACCACGCTGATCGTCGACGCGGCCACGTGCGCCGACGAGGACACGCTGTCGACCTTCATCGTGATCGAGATGACCGACCGCTACACCCCGGTGTGGGCCCAGTTCGGGATCGGCGAGCGGCTCGACTACAACGTCCAGCGCACGGTGCAGATCTCGTGATCCGGCGCCTGCCCCGCCTGCTCCGCGACCGACACGGCGCCGCCGCCGTCGAATTCGGCCTGCTCGCGCCCGCGTTCCTGCTGATGTTCCTCGGCGTGCTGCAGGTCGGCGTCGGCCTGCATGCCTACAATTCGCTGCGCAACGTCTCGTCCGACACCGCGCGGCAGGTCTCGGTGCAGTACCAGACCGACAACCGGCTGAGCAATTCGCAGATCCGCTCGGTCGGCATCGCCAACGCCACGACCGCGCCGTACCTGCTCAAGACCGACCGGCTCACGGTCACCGCCGACGATGCCGCGACGCAGCGCGTGCCCAACGCCCGCGAAATCACGCTGCGCTTCCAGTACCGCGTGCCGACGTTCCTCGAGTTCGCCGGCATCCAGGGCCCGCAGCTCAGCTACGCGCGGCCCATCTTCGTCTCGCTGGGCTGACGCCCTTTACCAGAAAGTCGGCCGAATCTGCGGGATAGCGCCGCGAGATCACGCCAATTTAACCAGTTCCGTTGGCGATACGATTACGGCGCGTGCCGTAAGCGTCGGAGCATGACGGGATTCCCGCCCCCTGCCGCGCCGCAGCCGACCGGGCTCCTCGCGCGCCTGCTCCACGACCGCGCGGGCAACACGCTGGCGATGGTCGCCGCCGCGCTGTTCCCGCTGCTGGCCCTGGTCGGCGGCGGCATCGACATCGGCCGCGGCTACATCTCGCAAACCCGGCTGCAGCAGGCCTGCGACGCCGGCGTGCTCGCCGCGCGCAAGCGCCTCGGCACCGAGGCGGCGGTGAGCGGCGAGATCCCCGACGACGCGGCCGAAGCCGGCGTGCGCTTCTTCAACCTCAACTTCCAGAACGGCTCCTACGGCTCGCAGGAGCGCGCCTTCGCGATGACCCTGGAGGAGGATTACTCGATCACCGGCCGCGCCTCGGTGAGCGTGCCGACGACCCTGATGGCGATCTTCGGCAAGCCCGCCATGCCGGTCACCGTCGAGTGCCAGGCGCAGCTCAACATGGCCAACACCGACATCATGATGGTGCTCGACGTGACCGGCTCGATGGCGCAGATCAACTCCGGCGACAGCGTCACCCGCATGGAGGCGCTGAAGGCGACCGTGCGCAACTTCTACGACCAGCTGGCCGCCGCCGCGCCCGCGACCACCCGCATGCGCTTCGGCTTCGTGCCTTATTCGACCAACGTCAACGTCGGCCACCTGTTGGCGGACGGCTGGGTCAACACGGCGTGGAACTACCAGTCGCGCGAGCTGGTCGTCTCGCTCGGCCCGCTGACGACGCGGACCTATGACCGCAACTGGACCTACAAGAGCGGCACCAGGGGCGCGGTGACGACGCTGTCGAGCTATCCCGCGACGCTGCATCCGGCGACGCCGGCGAGCAGCTACATCGATGCCAACGAGCGCGTCGTCAACGTGCCGGCCACCCCGGCGCGCTACACGTGCGACGGCGGCACGCCGGCCGGCACCTTCACCCGCAACGACGTCAAGCTGAGCACCTCGACCGAGCCGTTCGCCGGCCCACCGGCGGGCGTCCGCCGGATCGACCTCTACCAGCGCACCGAGAACGGCACCAGCAACTGGACCGAACGATCGGGAGCGACCTGCTACGTCCGGTCGCAAACGTACGACCAGTACGTGCAGACCTTCGAGCGGGTGACCGATCCCTACCAGACCAACATCAACCAATGGCGCTACGACCGCCTGGCGCGCGATGTCAGCAACTGGCGCACCGAGAGCAATGGCTGCATCGAGGAGCGCGCGACGTACGAGATCGACGACTACAACAGCGTCGACCTGACGCGGGCGCGCGACCTCGACCTCGACCTGGTGCCGACGTCGGACGCGGCGACCAAGTGGTCGCCGATGTATCCCAACATCGTCTACGCGCGCTCGATGCTGTACAACGGCACGGGCAGCTTCACCCCGGCGCAGAAGGTCACCAACGCCGAGTACGTCAACCCGAACCTGATCGGCCTGGCGGCGTGCCCGGCGCGCGCGCGCAAGCTGGCGACGATCACCTCGGCCGAGCTCGAGGCCTACCTCGCGACGCTCGTTCCGACCGGGGCGACCTATCACGACATCGGCATGATCTGGGGCGGGCGGCTGCTGTCGCCGACCGGCCTGTTCGCGTCGGAAAACGCCGACGTCAGCCGCACCCGGCCGAGCACCCGGCACCTGATCTTCCTGACCGACGGCGAGACCGCCCCGCGCGACCTGTCGTATTCGTCCTACGGTCTCGAGCCGCTCGACGGTCGCCGCTGGTCGCTGACCTCGGGGATGACGCTCACCCAGCACGTCGAGAACCGCTTCGCGTTCGCCTGCAACGAGGTGAAGAAGAAGAACATCACCGTGTGGGTGATCAGCTTCGGCACCGCCGCCAACCCGGTGATGGAAGCCTGCTCGGGCGCCGACCGCTATTTCGTCGCCGACGACGCTGAGGAGCTCGATGAGACCTTCGCCACGATCGCCAAGCGCATGGGCGAGCTGCGGGTGACGCGGTGAGCCGGCCGGCGCTCCTGCACCGGCTGTCCGCCCTCGCCCGCGACCGGCGCGGCGCGACCGTGGTCGAGTTCGCGTTGATCGCCCCGGCGCTGCTGATGATCCTGCTCGGGTTGATGGACCTGAGTTACAACCTCTACACCAGCACGGTGCTCGAAGGCGCGATCCAAAAGGCGGCGCGCGACGCGACGCTCGAGGGGGCCGAGGCGCGCGGGCTGGCGATCGACAACCGGGTGCGCGCCGTCGTCGGCGACATCGTCCCGGGCGGCACGGTCGCGTTCGACCGCCGGGCGTACATCGACTTCAGCGACATCAATCGCCCGGAGGACTTCACCGACGTCAACGCCGACGGGCTGTGCAACGAAGGCGAGCCGTTCGAGGACGTCAACGGCAACGGCCTGTGGGACGAGGATCGCGCAAAGGCCGACATGGGCGGCGCGCGCGACGCGGTGCTGTACACGGTCCGCGTCAGCTATCCGCGCGCGTTTCCGGTGATGGGCCTGCTCGGCTTCGACCCCGATGTGACTGCGCAGGCGCGCACGGTGCTGCGCAACCAGCCGTACGGCACGCAGGACCGCACCGTGACCATGGGGAGCTGCGAGTGACCGCCCGCGCCCTGCGTGCGCCGCTGGCGCGGCTGCTGCGGTCGCGCTCCGGCGTGGCGATGACCGAGTTCGCCCTCGCGCTGCCGTTCCTGCTCGGCGCCGGCCTGATGGGGCTCGAGGTGGCCAACCGCGCCATCGTCCAGATGCAGATCAGCCAGCTCGCCGCGCACATCGCCGACAACGCCTCGCGCGTCGGCGACACCTCGACGCTGCAGGACCGCAAGATCTACGAAAGCGACATCAACGACCTGCTCAACGGCGCAAGCATCCAGGGCGGCAGCCGCATCGACCTGTTCGATCACGGCCGGGTGATCATCAGCAGCCTCGAGGTGGTCCCCGACACCGAGGACCAGCAGTACATCCACTGGCAGCGCTGCCTGGGAACCAAGAACCACATCTCCAGCTACGGCCTCGAAGGCGACGGCATCGACGGCGACCTCCCGGGCATGGGCCCGGCCGGACAGGAAGTGTGGGCGTTCCCCGACGAGGCGGTGATCTTCGTCGAGATCGCCTACGACTACCAGTCGATCGTCGGCACCACGTTCGGCTTCGGCGACGAGGTCCGGGCCACCGCCTCGTTCACCGTGCGCGACGACCGCGACCTGACGCAGATCTACCAGCGCGACGCCGCCGACCCCGACCCGGTGGCGTCGTGCGACAGCTACGAGGCGTCGATACTCGGCTCCTGAGCGCGCCTTCAGGCGCGATAGCAGACCTTGCGCACGGCCTCGGCGATGCGCCCGGCATCGATCAGCGCCAGCGCCTCGAGGTTGGCCGCGTAGGGCAGCGGCACGTCCTCGTTGCACACCCGCAGCACCGGCGCGTCGAGCAGGTCGAAGCCGTCCTCCATGCACACCGCGATCACTTCCGACGCGATCGAGCAGGTCGGCCAGCCTTCCTCGGCGATCACCAGCCGGTTGGTCCTGGCGAGGCTGGCGAGGATCGCCTCGGTGTCGAGCGGGCGCAGCGTGCGCAAGTCGATGACCTCGGCCTCGATGCCCTCGCCGGCCAAGGTCTCGGCCGCTTCGAGCGCCAGGCCGACGGCGATCGAGTAGCTGACGATGGTGACGTCGCTGCCCTCGCGCACGATCCGCGCCTTGCCGATCGGCAGCACATGGTCGTCGAGCTGGGCGACCTCGAAGCTGCGGCCGTAGACCAGCTCGTTCTCGAGGAACACGACCGGGTCCTCGCAGCGGATCGCCGCCTTCATCAGGCCCTTGGCGTCCGATGCGTCGTAGGGCGCGATGACGATCAGACCCGGCACGCTGGCGTACCACGGGCCGTAATTCTGGCTGTGCTGCGCGGCGACCCGGCTGGCGGCGCCGTTGGGGCCGCGGAACACCACCGGGCAGCGCATCTGCCCGCCCGACATATAGTTGGTCTTGGCCGCCGAGTTGATGACGTGGTCGATCGCCTGCATGGCGAAGTTGAAGGTCATGAACTCGACGATCGGGCGCAGCCCGCCCAGCGCCGCTCCGGTGCCGATGCCGGCGAAGCCGTACTCGGTGATAGGCGTGTCGATCACGCGCTTCGGCCCGAACTCCTCGAGCAGTCCCTGGGTGACCTTGTAGGCGCCCTGGTACTCGGCGACTTCCTCGCCCATCACGAACACGCGCTCGTCGCGGCGCATCTCCTCGGCCATCGCGTCGCGTAGCGCCTCGCGCACGGTCAGCTTGACCATGTTGGTGCCGGCCGGGATCTGCGGGTCTGCGGCGGGCTTCGCGGCCGCAGCGAGCTTGTCGGTGCCCGACGGCGCCTTGCCCTTCGGCGCTTCGGACTCGGCGGCCTTCTGCGCCTGCGCCGGGGCTTCCTCGCGCGGAGCCGGTGCGGGCGTCGCGGCGTCCTCGCCCTCGCCCGCCAGCACCGCGATCACCGTGCCGACTTTCACCCCCTCGGAGCCTTCGGGCACGAGGATCTGCCCGACGGTGCCCTCGTCGATCGATTCGAACTCCATCGTCGCCTTGTCGGTCTCGATCTCGGCCAGCACGGTGCCGGAGGAAACGGCGTCGCCTTCCTTGACCAGCCACTTCGCCAGCGTGCCCTCCTCCATCGTCGGCGACAGCGCGGGCATCTTCAGCTCGATCGGCATCAGTAGCTCTCCACCAGCACGTCGGTGTAGAGCTCGGCCGGCGCCGGCTCGGGCGAGGTCTCGGCGAAGTCGGCGGCTTCGGCGACTTGCGCCTTGATGCGCTTGTCGACGTCCTTCAGCTTGTCCTCGCTGACGCCCATCTCGACGAGCTGCGCCCTGGCGCCCTCGATCGGATCGTGGTGCTCGCGCATGTCCTGCACTTCCTCGCGGGTGCGGTACTTCGCCGGGTCGGACATCGAGTGGCCGCGATAGCGGTAGGTTTCGAGCTCCATCAGCACCGGCCCGTTGCCGCCGCGCACGTGCGCGAAGGCGGTCTCGGCGGCCTGGCGGACCTCGAGCACGTTCATCCCGTTGACCTTCATCCCCGGGATCCGGAACGCCGTGCCGCGGCGGTAGAACTCGGTCTCGGCCGAGCTGCGCTTGACCGAGGTGCCCATCGCGTACTGGTTGTTCTCGATCGCGAAAACGATCGGCAGCTTCCACAGCGCGGCCATGTTGTAGGTCTCGTAAACCTGGCCCTGGTTCGAGGCGCCGTCGCCGTAGTAGGCGAGGCACAGGCCGCCGTCGCCGCGATACTGGTGCGCCAGCGCGAGGCCGCCGCCGAGCGCGACCTGCGCTCCGACGATGCCGTGCCCGCCGTAGAACTTGTGCTCGGTCGAGAACATGTGCATCGACCCGCCCTTGCCCTTGGAAATGCCGGCCTGGCGCCCGGTCAGCTCGGCCATGATGACCTTGGGGTCGATGCCGTAGGCGAGCATGTGGCCGTGGTCGCGGTAGCCGGTGATGACGCTGTCCTTGTCGGGATCGAGCGCCGACTGCAGCCCGATCGCGACCGCTTCCTGGCCGATGTAGAGATGGCAGAAGCCGCCGATCAGGCCGAGGCCGTAGAGCTGGCCGGCCTTCTCCTCGAAGCGGCGGATGAGCAGCATCTGCTCGTAGAAATGGACCAGCTCGGCTTCGCTCGCCGGGTAGCGCCGGTTGCTGTCGAACGCCTGCTGGAGGCTGCGAAGCTCGAAATTGTCGCCGGGGGCTGCGGCCTTCGCGGCCGGCGCCCGCTTGGGCTGGGTGGAACTGGAACGAGCGGCTTTGGCCAAGGCGTCTTCCCCGGGACGCGCCCTTTCGCGGGCGCTGCTTCGGCTCGCCTATAGGCGGATGATCGCGGCGCTGGCAACGGGCTGAATTCGGGGAGATCGAACGCCCCGCGCGGCCGGATCAGCGCGTCTCGTCGAGCTGGATCACGTACTCGTCGGGATGGGCGACGTTGAGGTCCTTGCGGACCAGCTCGGAGGCGAGGTCGGGGTCGACGTGATCGGGGTCGAGCAGGGCGACGCGGTTCCTGAGCTCGTCGCGTTCGGCGGTGAGCACGGCGATGCGGTGCTGGCGCTTCTCCAGCAGCGCCTTGTGCTCACCCCACGACAGCATCCCGTAAGGCCCGGCCAGCGCCAGGCCGCCGAGCAGAAGCAGCACCGCGAGCGCGCCGAACTGGCCGAGCTTGCCCTTCAACGGGTCGCGGTTCGGAGCGGGCATATTCATGACCACCCGAGAGAATCACAGTTAACGTGGCGATTCAAGCCATTTCCGGGCGTTTATCAGACGCCGCCTCCATTCTCGAGCGGCGAGGCCGAACGCCGAGCCCGGGGGAGACCCGCGTTCAGGGCGTGGCAAGCCCCTTGCGCGATATGCGCCTTGCCGCCACTAGGGGCGCACGGACGAGAGGGAGTTTCCATTTCATGACGGCGCACCGCGCGACGATCCTGGCGGCTGCAGCCGCTGCCCTGGTGACGGCGGGCGCTCCCGCCGCGGCCCAGGTGGACCGGAATATCGTGCTCAACATCATGATCGAGTGCGCGAAGATCGACGATCCGACCGCCCGGCTGGCGTGCTACGACAACAACATCAGCGCCGCCGGCGGCACTGCGCGGGCCACAGTTCCGGGCCAGGTCCCCGGGCCGGTCGGCGGCGGCGCGCCGGTCGCGAGCAACACCCCGCAGGGCTTCGGCTACGAGGACGTCCGCGCCCCGCAGCGGTTCCAGGCGCCCAGCGGCCAGCTCGACCAGATCTCCACCCGGATCACGTCGATCCGGCTGCGCCAGCCGGGCATCTACGCCTTCACCCTCGAAGGCGGCGCGCAGTGGCAGTTCACCGAAGGCGTGTCGGCGTCCTACCGGCTGCCGCGAGAGGGCGAAACGGTCGAGATCGAGCGCGGCTCGCTGGGCAGCTTCCTGATGGTCTTCGACGACCAGCGGGCAGTGCCGGTCCGCCGCGTCCGCTAGCCGCCGCCTCAGCTCCGGCCGAGCTCGGCGAAGGCGCGCTCGCGCTCGAGCTGCGCCCCGGCATTGCGCCGGATCTTGTCGAACGTCGCCAGGAACCGCGCGCGCTGCTCGGCCGCCAGCGGCGCGAGCAGGAAATCGCTGCGTTGCTTGCCCGCGTCGTGGATGACCTTGTGCAGCCGCGCGCCGGCCTCGCTGGGATAGAACCGTCCATGGCGGCGCCCGGGATTGCCCTCGCGCTCGACCAGGCCGCGGTCCATCAGCGACTTCACGGTGCGCCCGGCCTGGCTGTGGTCGCGGGCGAGCGCGGCGACCAGCGCGGCCCAGTCGATCGGCGGCGCCATGCCGATCTCGGACAGCACGAAGGCCTCGAAGGTCGACAGCCCGGTCAGGCGCTTGAAGGCCAGCGCGCCGCTGCGGCTGAAATAGGCGCTGAGCGTCATCAGCGGCGACACGATGCGCGTGCGGTCGATGACGATGTCCGCCGGCCGGACTTCGGCGCCGCGGCCCGGCGGGTCGCCCGCGCGCGCGCCTTGCGCCTGGGCCAGCTCGCGTTCCTGCTCGTAGAGCGCCATCGCCCTTTCGAGCAGCACCTCGACGGTGTCGTGGAAGTCGGCCAGCTCGTCCTCGGAGATGTCGATCGTCAGCTCGCGGTTGCGCAGCTCGGCGAGCCGCAGCATGCGCCGGGCGATCCCCTCGCCCGACGCCGTCAGCCGCAGCGGGGCGCGGATCTGCTCGCGCTCGGCCAGGCCCATCTCGAGCAGCCGCTTGACCGAGCGGCTGACTTGGGCCTTGTCGACGCCGACCGCGCCCGAGATGTCCGCCGGCACCAGCGGCCCGGCGCGCTGCAGCAGGAACATGACGCGCCGGTCGAGCTCGATCAGCTCGTGCTCGCGCGAATACGACAGCTCGGCGCTCTCGCGGACCTTGCGCAGGATCTGCCACAGCTCGCTCTGGATCACATGCGGCGCCGCCGCCGGCGCTCCGCGGGCCGATGGATTGCCGATCGCCGCCGCGATGCCGTTGAGGATGATCACCAGGCGGCTGCCGAATTCGGCCGGCGGGCTGGTCGCACCCTCCGGTCGCGCCACGCCGCGGGCATAAGCCTCGACGATCCGCAACGCGTCGTCCGCCAGCGGCCCGAGCTCGCGCGCGAGGAGCTCGGCCACCGCCGGATCGGGGCGCGAACCGCTGTCCGCGGTCCGCCAGACTTGTTCGGCATGGGCGCGCAAGGCCGAGCGCCAGTCGCCGAGGCCGCGCGGGCGAGCGCCCGCCGCCCCGTTCGTGCGCCCGCCCCCCGCCGGCGCCAATGGCTTGTTCATCTGCGCGGTCTCTCCCGACCGTTGTGTCTCATTGGGGCGCACCCTAGAGTCCTTTTTTTCAGCCGTGAATAGGCGATGGTAGCGCTCCCCTCACTGGGCTGTGCATGACGCGATAAAGTCACCCGAAAACGGACCGCCGGCATCGAGTTGGCAACCGATGCAGGTTGGCAACACTTGGCCCCGGACGGCGCCTCTGGAGCGCTCGAAACCGCCGTTTTCCGCCATTTCCGGGTGCCGTCTCGCGCAGCACCGCGCGCAATTCCGGACCGAGTCGCGCAACAATCCTGTCCGATGCGGCGCGAAACCGACATTTTCCGCAGGTTTTCGGTTTGCCTTCCCCTAGACACTGTCAACGAGGAGCCATATGAGTTGGCCCAGACGGTACCTGTCGATTCCAAGTCAGGGCCGCGACGGGAGGATTGTTCCATGCCACTCGCGCAACGATGCGCAGGCGGTTCACCGGCCATCGGCCGGACAACCCTTACCCGACGAACAGATTCGATTCGTAGTGCCGGCGAGGTAGCCGGCCGCAAGTTTCGTGAAGGGAGCACAAAGTGAGGAAGTTGCACACTGCCGGGGTCTACAAGGCCCTTCTGCTGGCCGGCTGCGCCGGCTCGTTCGCGTTTGCCGCCCCGGCCATGGCGCAGGACGGCGACGTCGATTGCGACGTCAGCCCGACCGATCCGGCGTGCGCCGAGGCTGACGCCCGCGCCGACGCCGAAGGCGGCTCGATCGTCGTCACCGGCTCGCGCATCGCGCGCCCCGACTACGTTTCGAACAGCCCGACCGTCTCGGTCGACGAGGACTTCCTCCGCGAATCGAGCACCGCGGCGATCGAGCAGCAGCTCAACAAGCTGCCGCAGTTCGTCATCTCGCAGTCCTCGACCGCGAAGAACAACGACGAGACCGGCCTGATCCCGGCCGGCGGCGACATCCAGCCGAACGCGACCAACACCCCCGGCGCGGCCACCGTGTCGCTGCGCGGCGTCGGCGCCAACCGCACCCTGGTGCTGATCGACGGCCGTCGCGGCACGCCTGGCAACGCCAGCGGCTCGGTCGACGTCTCGACGATCCCCAACGCGGCGCTCGAGCGCGTCGAGATCATTTCCGGCGGCGCGTCGGCCACGTACGGTGCCGACGCGGTCGCCGGCGTGACCAACTTCATCCTCAAGGACAACTTCCAGGGCATCGAGCTCGACGCCCAGATGGGCATCGACCAGCACGGCAACGGCTTCGAGTACCAGCTCGGCGGCATCGTCGGCACCGATTTCCCGGATGGCCGCGGCAACGTCAGCCTGGCGATGTCGATGAACACCCGCGAGCTCGCGCTGCAGATCGACAACCCGTTCTACCGTCGCCTGTGGAACGACCCCGACACCACCAGCGGCGCGTTCTTCTTCGTGCCGCGGCCCGGCGTCAGCGGCCTCGGCCTGCCGGCCAATGGCACCACCCCGGGTACCGGCTGCGAAGTCACGCCCCAGGGCTGCGTGCTGACCGACATGTTCCCCGGCGCCAACCCGCCGGTGCCCAACAACTCCGACGCCGTCTGGCTTAACGAGGACGGCTCGCTGTTCATGGGCAGCGCCGCTTTCGCCGGCGCGTTCAACCAGCGCGGCGGCGGCACGGCGTTCTTCAAGCCGTGGGCGGCTCGCGACGCCGAGACCGGCGCTTACTGGGCGACCAAGTCGAACGGCCGGCTCTATGCCTACAACGCGCTCACGCCGCAGACCGTGCCGACGACGCGCTACAACTTCCTGGCGCGCGGCAACTACGAGATCAACGACTGGATCGGCGTGTTCGGCCAGGGCATGTTCAGCAACAGCACGACCTACACCGTGCAGGAAGCGGGCGGCGCCCAGTTCGGTTGGGACGTTATCCTTCCCTGGGGCAATGGGGTCTACACCGGGCAGGTTCCGGGCTTCCTCAACGGCCTGCTCGGCGACGCTCCGTACCAGAACCCGGCGGTTCCGCCCTCGGTGCTGCTCAACGGCATGCCGCAGGCCACCCCGTTCGGGATCTTCCTGCCGTATAACGACCCGACCCCGAACGTGCTGTCGGACAACCCCACGAACCCCGCGTTTGCCTCGCGCTACGGCACCATCCTGCCGTGCGCCAACAGCGCGATCGGCGGCTGCACCAACACGCAGGCGTTCGAGCAGGTCGTTCCCGACAACATCGAGGAACTGCTGGCCGCGCGGAGCAATCCGAACGCCCCGTTCAGCCTGCTGGGCTTCCTGCCCAACCCGCGCGAGAACTATTCGGACGTCACGACCTACACGATGGTCGCGGGCCTCGAAGGCTCGATCCCGGGCACCGACTGGACCTGGGAAGCGTTCGTCAACCACGGCATCTCGCGCACGCTGAGCCGCCAGACCGGCATGTACTCGCTCCAGCGTCTGCGGGCGGTGTTCACCGCTCCGAACATGGGCCAGAACTTCCAGTTCCAGAGCAACGCGTTCGGCGGCCTCGGCGGCCTCAGCGAAGGCTTCGGCGCCGCGACCGGCACCTGCACCTCGGGCCTGAACTTCTTCGGCGGCTACCAGGGCATCTCGCAGAACTGCCGCGAGGCGATCGCCGAGGACAACAGCAACACCTCGACCTCGCGCCAGACGATCGCGGAAACGAACCTTCAGGGCGGGCTGTTCGAGCTGCCCGCGGGCCAGCTGCGCTTCGCGCTCGGCGCCAGCTACCGCGAGAGCCGTTTCGAGTTCCTGCCCGCCGGCGCCGCGTCGTCGGGCCGGGCGTTCCTCGACTCGATCGTCGGCATCTATCCGGGCACCCGGATGGAGATGCAGGGCATCGACGCCAAGGAAGTGTACGGCGAGCTTCTGGTGCCCGTGGTGCGCGACCTGCCATTCGTCCAGGAGTTCAACCTGGAGCTCGGCGGCCGCATGTCGCACTACAACACCACCGGGACCAGCTACACCTTCAAGGCGCTGGGCGACTGGCAGGTGAACGACTGGCTGCGTCTGCGCGGCGGTTTCAACCGCGCCGAGCGCATGCCGAACATCGCCGAGCTGCTGCTCACGCCGCAGCAGGCGTTCGGCACGGAAGTGATCGGCGACGTCTGCTCGACCCGCCACAACAACCCGCTGTCGGCCAACCCGAACACCAACACCACCAACGCGCTCGACGTTCAGGCCATGTGCCTCGAGCTGATGGCGCGCGACAACGGGGGCATCTACGTTCCGGTCACCGATCCGAACAGCTACTACAACCCGGCGGAAGCGACCACGCGTCAGCCCACCGGCGGCGGCGGCTTCACCTTCGCCACCTCGGTCGGCAACCAGTTCTACCGCGAGAACATCGATCCGAACTACACGCCGCTGAAGTCCGAGATCGCCGATACCTGGACCGCCGGTGCGGTGATCCAGTCGCCGATGCGGGGCGGGCCGCTGTCGCGCCTCAATCTCACGGTCGATTACTTCAACATCAAGATCAAGGACCCGATCAGCCGGCTCGGCGAGGGCGCGCAGTTCCTGCGGTGCATCTCTCCGGCCTTCAACCCGGCGGCGGAAGGCGTGGCCGGCGGCGCGACCAGCGCGGCCGACCTCAACACCCCGGCCGTCCGGGCAGCGGCCCAGGCGGCGCTCGCGGCGGGCAGCACCTGCTCGAGCGTGTTCCGCAACGCCAGCGTGGGCAACGGCCAGAACGGCCAGGTCAACAGCGCGCGGATGATCGGCAGCTACGGCAACGACGGTGAAATCCGCCTGTCGGGCATCGACGCGACGATGAGCTGGAGCATGGATGCGGGCCCGGGCACGGTGTTCCTCAGCCTGAACGGCAACTACATGATCGACTTCAAGGTCAAGGCCATGGAAGGCCAGCCGTTCGTCGATTATGTCGGCACCACCGGCACCACCGCGCTGGGGGTGAACTCGGGCTCGTCGTTCGAGTACCGCATCTTCGGCAACCTCGGCTACAGCTGGGGCCCGGCCAACCTGTCGCTGCAGTGGCAGCACATCCCGAAGACCGAGGACGGCGGCGAAGCCTTCTTCCTCAACGGGCTGGCTCCGGCGGGCACCGACAACACCGGCCTGCCGACGTACAACCTGTTCCACCTGAACGGGAGCTACGAGGTCAACGAGCACCTCGGCCTGCGCTTCGGCATCGACAACGTGTTCAACATCCGGCCGCCGCTGACCGGACTCGACGCGAACATCGACCCGGCTCTCGGCCAGCTGCGGAACGGTGGCTACAGCCTGTTCCACGACGTTCAGGGCCGTCGCTTCTCGCTCGGCGCGAACATCCGCTTCTAAGTTCACGAATAGCGAAAAACCTTCGGGCCCTCCCCTTGCGGGAGGGCCCTTTTCTTTGTCTAGCGGCGAGGCAAGGAGAGGAATCATGACGCGAGCCGTCCGCATCCACGCGCTGGGGGGACCCGAGGTCCTGCAACTCGAGGAATGGGAGGTCGGCGAGCCGGGCCCGGGCGAGGTGCGCCTCCGGGTCGAGGCGGTCGGGCTCAACCGCGCCGAGGCGATGTACCGCGCCGGACGCTATCCGGTCGAGCCGCAGCTGCCGAGCCTGATCGGCTACGAAGGGGTCGGCACGATCGAGGCGCTCGGGCCGGGCGTCGCCGGCCACGCGGTGGGCGACCGGGTATGCGTGCTGCCGATGATCCAGCAGGGCCAGTACGGCATCTGGGCCGAGCAGGCGATCGTGCCCGCGCGGATCCTGCTGCCCGCCCCGCCCGCGCTGTCGCCGGCCGAGGCGGCCTCGATCTGGATGCAGTACATGACCGCCTTTGCGATCATCGAGGTCGCGAATGTCGGCATCGGCGACGGGGTGATCATCCGTGCCGCCTCGTCGAGCGTCGGCATCGCCGCGATCCAGCTCGCCAACTGGGCCGGCGCCGTGTCGATCGCCTGCACCCGCACCGGCGACAAGGCCGCGGCGCTGCGCGAGCACGGCGCCGCCCACGTGATCGCCACCGAGGAGGAGGACCTCGTCGCCCGGGTGATGGAGATCACCGGCGGCAAGGGCGCGCGCACGGCGTTCGACCCGGTCGGCGGGCCTTACGTCGACACGCTCGCCCGCGCGCTCGCCGAGCGCGGCATCCTGTTCATCTACGGCGGGCTGAGCGGCCAGGAAACGCCGTACCCGCACTGGCCGTGCGCCTTCAAAGGCCTGTCGATGCGCGGGTGGGTGGCGAGCGAGATCTGGAACCACCCGCACCGCTTCAAGGCCGCCCAGGAGAAGATCCTCGCCGGGCTGGCAGGCGGCCAGCTCAAGCCGGTGATCGCGCGCACGTTCGCGGGGATCGACCAGCTCGTCGCCGCCAACGCATTCCTCGAATCGAACCAGCAGGTCGGCAAGGTCGTGGTGACGTTCTAGCGGACTGGTGCGCCCGACAGGATTCGAACCTGTGGCCTCCGGATTAGGAATCCGATGCTCTATCCTGCTGAGCTACGGGCGCACGCCGGCGTCGTTTAAGTGACGCGGAGCGCAGTGGCAATCAGTTGAGGTCGTCGGGCGGCGCGACCGGGAACGGCAGCGGCGAGACCGGGATGCCCTCGTCGAACAGCTCGCGCGCCTCGTCGGGCGTCGCCTGGCCGTGGATCGTCTCGGGGTCGCGCTCGCCGTAGTGCATCGCCCGCGACTGCTCGGCGAAGGCGTCGCCGACCCACTTCGACCCCTTGAGCGCGCGCGCCTGGGCGTCGGCCAGCTTGGCGAGCGCGTCGGCGACCTCGGGCGGCATCGGCCCGCGCGCCAGCGCCTGCTTGCCCGGCTCAGGCACCGGGGCCGACACCCGGTTGCCCTTGCGCCCGACGGCGGGCGCCATCGGCGCCTTGTCGACCGCCAGCGAGCCGCACTGCGGGCAGCTGACGAAGCCGCGCGCACGCTGCGCGGTGTAGTCGCCGGATGAGCCGAACCACCCTTCGAACCGGTGGCCTTCGTCGCAGGAGAGGTCGTAGACGATCATCGCGCGGCCGATGTAGGGATCGGGCGGCGGTTGGCAAGGCTCGGCAATTGCTGGCGAATTTCAGCGATGCGCGCCGGATCGAGCTCGGCGAAGCCGATCCCGGGCCCCTCGCCGCCCATGTCGAGCAGCACTTCGCCCCACGGGTCGACCACCAGCGAATGGCCGTAGGTGCGGCGGCCGTCGGGGTGCTCGCCGGCTTGCGCGGCGGCGACGACATAAGCGCTCGCCTCGACCGCGCGGGCACGCTGGAGCAGGTGCCAGTGGGCCCGGCCGGTCGGCACGGTAAACGCCGCCGGAATGGCGATGACGTCGCAGCTTTGCCGGCCAAGCGCTTCGAACAGCCCGGGAAAGCGGATGTCGTAGCACACCGCCAGGCCGAGCCGGCCGACCGGGGTCTCGGCGGTCACGACCTGCTCGCCCGGCACGTAGGCGGCGGACTCGCGCCACGCCTCCCCGGTCGCCAGCTCGACGTCGAACATGTGGATCTTGTCGTAGCGCGCGGCGACCGCGCCGCCGGCATCGATCAGCAGCGAGCGGTTGGCCCAGCGCCCGTCCTCCCGCGCCACCGCCAGCGAGCCGAGCGCGACCCAGATCCCGTTCGCCCGCGCCGCCTCGCGCACCGCGGCCAGCACCGGATTGGCTTCTTCGGGCACGACGTGGCGCGCGGCGCGCTCGCGGTCGCGGTCGAGCAGGCCCGACATCTCGGGCGTGAACAGCATCGCCGCGCCGCCCCGCGCGGCTTCGGCCACGCCCGCGGCGAGCGCGGCCGCGTTGGCCGCGGGATCGATGCCCGAGGTCATCTGCAGGAGGGCGATGCGGGTCACCGGCGGGGCGCGTCAGAGCCCGAGCAGGCCATCGAGCTTGCCTTCGCGGTCGAGCCGGTGAAGGTCGTCCGAGCCGCCAACCGCGTGGCCGTCGATGAAGATCTGCGGCACGGTGAATGCGTCGGGCTTGCGGGCGAGCATTTCGGCGCGCTTCGGCCCGCCCAGGGTGATGTCGTATTCGGCGAACGCGACGCCCTTGCTCTCGAGCAGGCGCTTGGCCCTGAAGCAGTACCCGCACCACGCCTTGGTGTAAATCTCGACCTTCGGCTGGCTCACGCTATATCCTTTGCATTCAGCTATTTACCAGGTCTTGAAAGCGAAATGGCGCGACATATCTAGCACCTGCCGCAACGCGCCGCGAGGGCTGTTGCGGAGCGGGCGCCGCCCCGGCGGGCCCGATGCCGTTCAAATTGCTCAATGGAGGATTTGTTTCGATGAACCGTTTCGATTTCACCCCCTATCGCCGCTCCACCGTCGGCTTCGACAGGTTGTTCGACCTGCTCGAGAACCAGGCCCGCGGCAACGCCGGCGACAACTATCCGCCGTTCAACATCGAGCGCCGCGGCGACGATGCCTACCGCGTCACGCTGGCGGTCGCCGGTTTCCGCCCGGAGGACCTCGACATCACCGCGCACCAGAACCTGCTGGTGATCCAGGGCCGCCGCCGCGAGGAGACCGCCGACGGCGAGATGGTCCACGTCGGCATCGCCAACCGCGGGTTCGAGCGCCGTTTCGAGCTGGCCGACTTCGTCCGCGTCGACAACGCCGACCTGGCCGACGGCCTGCTGGTGATCGACCTCGTGCGCGAAGTGCCCGAGGCGATGAAGCCGAAGAAGATCGTCATCGGCGGCCAGCCGACGCTGCAGGCGGTCGAGGACAACCAGGCCGAAGCCGCCTGATCTCGTCTCGCCTTGTTTGAGCCCGCGCCCCCGCGCAGGCGGGGGTCCGGGGGGCGGCGGCCACCACGCGCGCGGCTCTGGGTCACCGCCCGGGCGGGGACGCGGGACTCGGTTGAAACGATACGTTCGGGGGCGGAACCCTTGCGGATTCCGCCCCCTCGACGCTGTGGCGCCGACCTGCCCCCCAAAATGGCCGTCCGGGTCGCAAAAGACGGCCAAATCGAGACGCAAGACCGAACCGGACGCAAGGCAGGCGTTCCACGCCCCCGCGCACCGCACCCGCGCGGCCGGTCTAAGTGATCAATGGAATGTCGCGCGCGCCCCTTCTGCGCCGCCCTGCGGCGGCGCCTGCCAATTTCGTGCGACCAACGTGAAAAGCTACGACTTGCGGGCTGCAAAGCAAGCGGATTCTGCGGCCGAATCCCACAAAGGGACGGCGCGCCCCGCGCCGGCCTAGACCAGCCGCGACTGGTGCAGCGCGGCGGCGATGAACCCGGCGAACAGCGGATGGGGATCGAACGGCTTCGATTTCAGCTCGGGATGGAACTGCACCCCGACGAACCACGGGTGGTCGGGCCGCTCGACGATCTCGGGCAGCAGCCCGTCGGGCGACATGCCGGAGAACACCAGGCCGCCCTGCTCGAGCGGGCCGCGATAGGCCGAGTTGACCTCGTAGCGGTGGCGGTGGCGCTCGGATATCTGCGTCCGCCCGCCGTAAATGCTTGAAACGTGGCTGTTCCCCGAGAGCACCGCGTCATAGGCGCCGAGGCGCATCGTGCCGCCGAGATCGCCTTCGGCCGAGCGCTGCTGGAGGCCTTCGGCGCTCATCCACTCGGTGATGATGCCGACGACCGGCTCCGCCGTCGGGCCGAACTCGGTCGACGAGGCGTCGGGAATGCCGGCGGTGTTCCGCGCGCCTTCGATGCACGCCATCTGCATGCCGAGGCAGATGCCGAAAAACGGCACCTTGCGCTCGCGGGCGAAGCGGACGCTGGCGATCTTGCCTTCGGAGCCGCGCTCGCCGAACCCGCCGGGCACGAGAATCGCGTGCATCGGTTCGAGCTGACCGGCGATGGCCGAATCGTCCTGCTCGAAGATCTCGGCGTCGATCCAGCGGATGTTGACCCGCACCCGGTTGGCCATGCCGCCGTGGACCAGCGCCTCGTTGAGCGACTTGTAGGCGTCGGGCAGGCCGACGTACTTGCCGACCACAGCGATCGTCACTTCGCCCTCGGGGTTCTCGTAGCGATCGACGATGTCGGCCCAGCGCAACAGGTCCGGCGCCGGCGCATCGAGGCCGAAGTGCAGCAGGACCTGCTCGTCGAGGCCCTCGGCGTGATACTGCAGCGGCACGGCGTAGATGCTCGTGGCGTCGAGCGCCTGGATCACCGCTTCGGGCCGCACGTTGCAGAACAGGGCGATCTTGGCCCGCTCGCCCGCCGGCAGCGGGTGCTCGCAGCGGCACAGCAGCACGTCGGGCTGGACGCCGAGGCTGGTCAGCTCGCGCACCGAATGCTGGGTGGGCTTGGTCTTCAGCTCGCCGGCGGCCGAGACGTAGGGCACCAGCGTGACGTGGATCGCGCAGGTCCGCTCGCGGCCGAGCTCATTCCTCAGCTGGCGGATCGCCTCGATGAACGGCAGGCTCTCGATGTCGCCCACGGTGCCGCCGATCTCGCACAGGATGAAATCGTGGTCGTCGGTGTCGGTCAGCGCGAATTGCTTGATCGCGTCGGTGACGTGCGGGATCACCTGCACCGTGGCGCCGAGGTAGTCGCCGCGCCGCTCCTTGTGGATGATCGTCTGGTAGATGCGGCCCGAAGTGACGTTGTCGGCCTGCCGCGCCGAAACCCCGGTGAAGCGCTCGTAGTGGCCGAGGTCGAGGTCGGTCTCGGCGCCGTCGTCGGTGACGTAGACCTCGCCGTGCTGGTAGGGGCTCATCGTCCCCGGATCGACGTTGAGGTAGGGATCGAACTTGCGGATGCGGACCTTGTAGCCGCGCGCCTGCAGCAGCGCCGCGAGGCTCGCCGCCATCAGTCCCTTGCCGAGCGATGAGACCACGCCGCCGGTGATAAATATAAACCGCGCCATGGGAGACGAGCCTTAAGCCCCCCGATGGATTCGGCGCAAGCGCCGATCCTGCGAAACTCACAATGTTGCGGTGAGCGGCCCTACTGCGCGACGTCGGCCAGCGGATCGTCGCTCGGCGCCGGCGAGGCCGTGGCCGTCGCGGCCGGGGCGTCGACCACCGGTGCGTCGAGGCCCGCGCCCGGCGCCGTCACCGGTGCGAGCGGGTCGGGCTGCGCCGGGGCCACCGTGCGATCGAGCGAGGTGTCGATGTCGCGTCCGGTCGTGCTGCCCACCGCGACCGCGCCGATGACGATCGCCAGCACGACGAACAGCACCGCCAGCCACTTGGTCGTGCGGGTCAGGAAGTCGGCCGCGCCGCGCGCGCTCATCAGCCCGCCGGGGCTCCCGCCGCCGCCGATGCCGAGGCCGCCGCCCTCCGAGCGCTGCATCAGCACCACCCCGACAAGCGCGGCGGCGATGATCGCCTGGACGACGGTGAGGAACAGGAACATGCGAAAACTCTCTGGCTGGGCCCGTGCGCCGATGTAGGCGCGCGGCGCGGTTTGGACAAGCGGAGGCTCAGCCCTCGCCGAGCTCGGCCGCGGCGACGATGATGCCGAGGAAGCTCTCCGCGGTCAGGCTCGCGCCGCCGACGAGCGCGCCGCCGACCTCGGCCGCCGCCAGCAGCTCGGCGGCGTTGTCGGGCTTCACCGAGCCGCCGTAGAGGATGCGCACCTGGGCCCCCGCCTCGCCGTAGATCCCGCCGAGCCGCTCGCGGATCGAGCGGTGCATCTGGCCGACGTCGTCGACCGTCGGCGTGCGTCCGGTGCCGATCGCCCACACCGGCTCGTAGGCCACGGTGACTTTCTCGGCAGCGCCTTCGCCGCGCGGCAGCGACCCTTCGAGCTGCGCGGCGACGACCGCCTCGGCCTGGCCGGCATCGCGCTGCGCCTCGGTTTCGCCGACGCAGACGATCGCCGCCAGCCCCACCGCCAGCGCCGCCTCGGCCTTGGCCCTGACCGCGGCGTCGCTCTCGCCGTGATCGGCGCGGCGCTCCGAATGGCCAACGATGACGAAGCCGGCGCCGGCGTCCTTGAGCATCCCCGCCGACACGTCGCCGGTGTGCGCGCCGCCTTCGGCCGCGTGGCAATCCTGCGCCCCGACGCCGATCAGCCCCGCTTCCTTGCGCGTCGCGTGGATCAGCGTGAACGGCGGCGCGATCGCCACTTCGGCCTTGAGCAGCCGTTCGGCGGCGCGGTCGATCGCGCGCGCCTCGGACAGCATCGCGCGGGTGCCGTTCATCTTCCAGTTGCCGACGATATAGGGGCGCTGGGCCATAAGTTCCCTGGATTTCGCATGAAGGTTCCGGCCCCGCGAGGGGGGCCCGAAGTGCTAGCCCGCTAGTCGGCCTCGCTGGCGTTGTCAAAAGCAGCTTTTCGCCTGTGGCGGATTGGCCGAGGGCTGTTGCGGCAGCGCCGCATGCGGGATAAAGCCCGCCTTCGAACGCGCCGGGGCCCCGGCGCCGCGCAGCCATCCCGAGACCGCCTCTTCCATGATCACCCTGTTCCGCAAATTCTTCGGCTCCAAGCTCGGCGTCGGCATCACGCTGGCGTTCCTGGTGCTGATCGCCATCGCTTTCGCCAGCTCGGACGTGGCCAACAACGCGGTGTTCGGCGGCGTGTCGGGCGGCGACCGCGTGGCCGTGGTCGGCGACGAGCGGATCGATGCCGCCGAGCTGTCGATGAACGCGACGAATGCGCTCGACCAGGTGCGGCAAACCGACCCGACGATGACGATGGCGGCGTTCGTGGCCGACGGCGCGCTCGACGACGTGCTCGACCAGGTCATCCGCCGCACCGCGCTGGCCGAGTTCGCCCGGCGCCACGGAATGCGCGCCGGCAACCGGCTGGTCGACAGCGAGCTGCTGCAGATCCCGGCGTTCCGCGGACCCGACGGCGAGTTCGACCAGGACGCCTTCCGGGTCGCGATCGGCCAGCGCGGCCTGACCGAGGCCGCGGTGCGCGAGGACCTGGCCATGGGCCTGCTGGCGCGCCAGCTGATCACCCCGATCGCCTTCTCGCCGGTGATGCCCGAGAGCTTCGGCAAGCGCTACGCGACGCTGCTGCGCGAACGCCGCCAGGGCTCGATCGCGCTGCTGCCGAGCGCGGCGTTCGCGCCCCAGCGCGAGCCGACCGAGGCCCAGCTGCAGGCGTTCTACCGCGCCAACGGCAGCCGCTTCGTCCGCCCCGAGCGGCGGGTGATCCGCTATGCCCGCTTCGGCGAGGAGGCGCTCGGCACCTTGCGCGCGCCGACCGAAGCGGAGATCGCCGCCCGCTTCAAGCGCGACGCGGCGCAGTACGCGGCGGTCGAGCGGCGCACTTTCACCCAGCTGGTGGTGCCGACGCAGGACGCCGCCCGGGCGATCGTCGCCGAGGTTGCCGGCGGCCAGTCGCTCGATGCCGCGGCGCGTGCGAAAGGCCTGGCGACGACCACCGTCGGCCCGGTCACCCAGGCCGAGCTGAGCACCGCGGCGTCGGCGGCGGTGGCGCAGTCGGCCTTTGCCGCGCGCGACGGCACCGTGGCGGCTCCGGCGCGCGGCGGGCTCGGCTGGTACGTCCTGCGGGTCGAGAACGTCGAGCGCCAGGCGGCCCGCACGCTCGCCCAGGTGCGCGGCGAGATTGCCGCGGCGCTCGCGGAGGAGCAGCGCCGCGCCGCGCTGGCCGACCTGACCGCGCGGATCGAGGAGGAATTCGACGAAGGCCGCAGCCTGTCGGAAGTCGCCCGCGAGCTGAAGGTCGAGATCGCCAGCACCCGCCCGGCGACCGCCGACGGGCGGATTTACGGCGCGGCCGACGAGACGGTTCCGCCGGTCGTCGGCCGCGTGCTCCAGCCGGCATTCGAGATGGAGGAAGCCGAGCCGCAACTCGCCGAGCTAGTCGCCGGCGAGACGTTCGTGATCTTCGACGTGACCGACATCACCCCGTCGGCGACGGCCCCGCTGGCGCAGATCCGGCCGCAGGTGGTCGCGCTGTGGCGCCGCGACGAGGGCGCCAAGGCGGCGCGCGCGGCGGCCGACCGGATCATCCAGCGGCTCGGCCGCGGCACGGCCATGGCCGCGGCGGTGGCGGCCGAGAACAAGGCGGTGCCGACGCCGCAGTCGGTCGACCTCAATCGCGAGGAGCTTGGCCGGACCGGGCAGGTCCCGCCGGGCCTGGCGCTGTTCTTCAGCATGGCCCAGGGCACGGTCAAGAAGCTCGAGGCCCCGGACGACGGCGGCTGGTACGTGATCCAGCTCGACGACGTGGAGGCCGGCACGGTGGCCGACAACGACCCGATCATCCTCGCCACGCTGCGCCAGCTGGGCCAGGTGACCGGCGACGAATACCTCGAGCAGTTCGTCAACGCCGCGCAGCGCGAGGTCGGCGTCGAGCGCAACGAGACCGCGATCAAGGCGGTGGCGGCGCAGCTCACCGGCCAGAACAACTGAGGGCGCGCCGTTGGCCGGCGCCCTGCCCGAGAACGCCGGACCCGCGCGCGCGCAGCTCGCCGCGGGCCGGCCGGCGCTGGTCTGGCGCAAGCTCGTCGCCGACACCGAGACGCCGGTCGGCGCGGCGCTCAAGCTGATCGAGCCCGGGCGCGGCGACTTCCTGCTCGAATCGGTCGAGGGCGGCTCGGTGCGCGGGCGCTACAGCCTGCTCGGGCTCGATCCGGACCTGCTGTTCCGCGCCACCGGCCATGCCGCCGAGGTCAACCGCGCCTGGCGCCACGATCGCGATGCGTTCGTGCCGCTGCCCGGCGACAGCCTCGCCGAGCTCCGGGCGCTGGCCGACTCGTGCCGGATCGAGGTGCCGGCGGCGCTGCCCCCGGCGCTCGCCTGCCTGGTCGGCTACTTCGGCTACGAAACCATCGGCCTGGTCGAGAACCTGCCGCGCGCGCGGGGCGAGAGCGAGCTGCACGTGCCTGACATGCTGTTCGCCCGCCCGACGCTGATCCTGGTGTTCGACGGGCTGAGCGACGAGCTGTTCTGCATCGCCCCGCTGTGGGCCGACGGCACCGACCCCGGGCGGGCTGTCGAACGCGCCGGCGAGCGGATCGACGGGGCCCTGCGCCGGCTGGGCGAGAATGCGCCGCCCGCTGTGCGCGAGTTCGCGTTGCCGGAGCTGGCGCTCGAGCCGGCCATGCCCGCCGCCGACTACGAGCGCATGGTGCTCGCCGCGAAGGAATACATCGCCGCCGGGGACATCTTCCAGGTGGTTCTGGCGCAGCGCTTCACCTGTCCGTTCCCGCTGCCGCCGTTCGCGCTGTACCGGGCGCTCCGGCGCGTGAACCCCTCGCCGTTCCTCTATTTTCTCGACCTGCCGGGCTTCGCCGTCGTCGGCTCGAGCCCCGAGATCCTCGTCCGCGTGCGCGACGGCGAGGTGACGATCCGCCCGATCGCCGGCACCCGCCCGCGCGGCCAGACCGAGGAGGCGGACCGCGAGGCCGAGGCGAGCCTGCTGGCCGATCCCAAGGAATGCGCCGAGCACCTGATGCTGCTCGACCTCGGCCGCAACGATGTTGGCCGGGTCGCCGCGGCGGACAGCGTCAAGGTCACCGCCAGCTTCACCATCGAGCGCTACAGCCACGTGATGCACATCGTCAGCAACGTCGTCGGCCGGCTCGATCCCTCAAAGGATGCGCTCGACGCGCTGTTTGCCGGGTTCCCCGCCGGCACCGTCTCGGGCGCGCCGAAGATCCGCGCCTGCCAGATCATCGCCGAGCTCGAGCCCGAGACGCGCGGGGCTTACGCCGGCGGCGTCGGCTACTTCGCCCCCGACGGCTCGGTCGACAGCTGCATCGTGCTGCGCACCGCGGTGGTCAAGGACGGGGTCATGCACGTCCAGGCCGGCGCCGGCATCGTCGCCGACAGCGACCCGGCCTACGAGCAGCGCGAATGCGAAGCCAAGGCCGGCGCGCTGATCGCCGCCGCAAGGGAGGCCGCGCGGGTCGCCGGCGAGGCGGGTTTCGGGCAGTAGGCGGTCAGGCGAAAGGATTGACCACCATCACGCCTTCCCACTCGAACCCGTCCTGCATGTCTTCGGAATAAAGGATCTCGCACCCCGCGCGCGCGGCTGATGCCAATATGACCGCGTCGAAAGTCTGCAGCCGATGGCGCCCGGCGAGAGCGAAAGCGGCGTCCAGGACCGCCCCATCGCTGGATACGATCACGGCGCCCTCGGTATATTCGCGGACGAGCGCGGCAGCCCGATCGGGCTCGAGGCCACGCTTGCGAATGAGCAGGCGATGCAGCTCGAAGCAGACCTGAATGGGGACGACAAGCGGCTCGTTCGGCAGCGCACTCGATAACAATGCCGCGGCCATGGCGACTTTGGAGCGATCCGCGGCGGACTCGGCGATGCCGGCCGCGTAGGCGAAGACATTCGTATCGAAGGCGCACGGCGGCAACCGTCAGTCCCGCTCGTAAAGCTCTTCCCGGGTCCACGGGCCGATCACGACGAATTCCTGCTTCGCCCAGCGCTCCTTCAGCTTCTCGAGCGCCTTGAGCCGCTGCTCGCGCGAGGGGCCTTCGAGCTCGGCGGGCGAAAGCACGGCAATCTTGCGGCCATGGGAGGTGATCTCGACTTTCTCTCCCCGCTGGACGGCGCGCAGCAGCTTCGAGAACGACCGATTGGCTTCGGTGGCGGTCACGGTGCTGGTTTTCATGCGCCAATTATAGTTATTTTCACTACTTTTTGCAAGGCAGTTTCGCGCTCGGTGGCGACCTGCTAGGCGCGCCGCCATGATCCTGGTCATCGACAATTACGACAGCTTCACCTTCAACCTGGTCCATTACCTGATGGAGCTGGGGGCCGAGGTCGAGGTCGTGCGCAACGATGCGATCTCGGTCGGGCAGGCGCTGTCGAGCGGGGCGAAGGGGTTTCTGATCTCGCCGGGCCCGTGCACGCCGACCGAGGCGGGGATCAGCCTCGACCTCGTCGCCGCCTGCGCCGATGCGCAGCGCCCGCTGCTCGGGGTGTGCCTCGGCCATCAGGCAATCGGGCAGCATTTCGGCGGGCGCGTCGTGCGCGGGGGGCTGATGCACGGCAAGACCAGCGCGGTCGACCATGACGGCACGGGGGTGTTCGCCGGGCTGCCGAGCCCGTTCACCGCCACGCGCTATCACTCGCTGGTCGTGGAGGACATTCCCGCCAGCCTCGTCGTCAACGCCACCAGCGAGACGCCGGGGCTCGACGGCACCAGCGTGATGGGCTTCCGCCACGCGGCGCTGCCGATCCACGGGGTGCAGTTCCACCCCGAGAGCATCGCCACCCAGCACGGCCACGCGCTGCTGGCCAACTTCCTCGAGCTGTGTGGGATCGCAGCGAAGGCGCCCGAGCGAGCGACTGCGTGACCGTCCTGCCGCCGGTCGGCCGCCCGCTCGACGAGGGCGAGGCGGAGGCCGCTTTCGGCGCGATGCTCGACGGCGCGCCGTCGGACGAGGACATCGCCGGCTTCCTCATCGCGCTGTCGGACCGCGGCGAGACCGCCGCCGAGATCGCCGGCGCCGCGCGGGCGATGCGCGCGCGGATGATCCCGGTCGACGCCCCCGCCAATGCCATCGACGTGTGCGGCACCGGCGGCGACGGGCACCACACGCTCAACGTCTCGACCGCGGTCGCGCTGGTGGTGGCGGCGTGCGGCGTGCCGGTGGCCAAGCACGGCAACCGCGCCGCCAGCTCGAAATGCGGCGCGGCCGACACGCTCGAGGCGCTCGGGCTCGACCTCGACCGGGCGATGGACACGGCCGAGGAGACGCTCGCCGACCTCGGCATCTGCTTCCTGTTCGCCGGCAAGCACCACCCGGCGATGGGCCGGATCATGCCGATCCGCCGCGCGCTCGGCCGCCGGACGATCTTCAACCTGATGGGCCCGCTGGCCAACCCCGCCGGGGTCAAGCGCCAGCTCGTCGGCATCGCCCGGCCCGCCTACGTGCCGATCTACGCCGAGGCGCTTGCCCGCCTCGGCACCGAACGCTCGTTCGTCGTCGCCGGCGACGAGGGGCTCGACGAGCTCAGCCTGGCGGGCGGCAACGAGCTCGCAGAGATCGCCGGTGGTGAAGTCCGCATGAAGCGCGTCGATGCGGCCGAGGCGGGGCTGCCGCACGCGCCGGTCGAGGCCATCCGCGGCGGCGCTCCGCCCGAGAACGCGGCGGCGCTGCGCGCGCTGCTGCAGGGCGAGCCGGGCCCTTACCGCGACGCGGTGCTGTTCAATGCCGCCGGGGCCCTGATGGTGGCCGGCGAGGCCGAAAGCTGGAGCGCGGGCGCCGAGGAAGCCGCCGAAGCGATCGACAAGGGCCTCGCCAAGGCGCTGCTCGACTGTTGGATCGCGCACGCGCGATGATCCTTCGAGATGCGTAAGGCCTTCGCCAAGCTCGGTCCTTCCGCTCCTCAGGATGAGCGGCTAATGGAATGCCCGCTCGTCCTGAGGAGGGACTGAGTAGCCCGCGCAGCGGGCGTATCGAAGGCCCGTCTCGAAGGACCGATGGACAAGCTTGCCGAGATTTGCGCCACCAAGCGCGCGGAAGTGGCCGCCCGCAAGGGGCTGGCGACGCTCGACGACCTCGACCGCATGGCAGCCGAGGCGACGCCCCCGCGCGGATTCCGCGCCGCGCTCGAGGCCAGGGCCGCGAGCGGCTTCGGGCTGATCGCGGAAATCAAGAAAGCTTCGCCCTCCAAGGGCCTGATCCGCGCCGATTTTCGCCCCGCCGAGCACGCCCTCGCCTACCAGCAGGGCGGGGCGGCGTGCCTCTCGGTGCTGACCGACGCGCCGTACTTCCAGGGCCACGAGGACTACCTGATGGATGCCCGCGCGGCGTGCGGCCTGCCGGTGCTGCGGAAGGATTTCACGGTCGATCCGTGGCAGGTCGCGGAGGCTCGCGCGATCGGGGCCGACGCGATCCTGGTCATCGTCGCCGCGCTCGGCGATGGCGAGATGGCCGAGATCGAGGCCGCCGCGCTCGAACGCGGGATGGACGTGCTGGTCGAAATCCACGACGAGGCCGAGCTGGAGCGCGCCGCGCGGCTGCGCTCGCGGCTGATCGGGGTCAACAACCGCGACCTGAGGACCTTCCGCACCGATCTCGCCACCACCGAGCGCCTCGCCCCGCTGGCGCCCGAGGGCGCGCTGCTGGTCGGCGAAAGCGGCATCGCGCGCCACGCCGACCTCGAACGCCTGGCGCTCAGCGGGGTGCGCTGCTTCCTCGTCGGCGAGAGCCTGATGCGGCAGGACGACGTCGCCGCGGCTACCCGCGCGCTGCTCGGGGCGTGAGCCGCTCCGGGCCGGCCCCCGGGTGACCGTTCGCACCGCGGCGGTGTCGCGGCTGCCCGACGGCGGCCGGTTCGTCGCGCTCGATTCGTGGCGCGGGCTCGCCGCGCTCGGCGTCGCCGCCTATCACGTCGAGGGCGGCGGGCCGCTGTTCGACAACCCGGCCGTCGACCGCTTCGGGCTCTGGGTCGAGTTCTTCTTCGTCCTCTCGGGTTTCGTGCTCAGCGCGGCTTACGGCGAGCGGCTGGCGAACGGGTTCCCGGTCGGCCGCTACATGCTGCTGCGGCTCGGGCGCATCTACCCGCTGCACCTGGCGATGGTCGGCGCCTACGTACTGCTGGAAGTCGCCTTCCTGCTGCTCCGGCCCGAGGGCTGGCCGGGCCGCGAGGCGTTCGGCGGCGCGCGCGAGCCGTTCGCGCTGCTCGCCTCGCTGACCTGGCGCTGCGTCGAGGCGCCCGCGCGCGAGTGGTCGCGCCGCCGCGCCGCGCGCTGGGGCGCCGGGCGCGCCGAAAGCGCGGCGCCGACGATCTAGCGCGCGGCCGGCCGCCGCGGGCCCCGGCCCCAGCGCTCCGCCACCAGCATCGCCAGCATCATCACCGTCGGCAGGTACAGCCGGTCGTCGGGCATCGGGAACACGACGCAGCGCGCGGCCAGCGACAGCAGCAGCGCGGCGAACAGCAGGTCCGCCTGGCGGTCGGCCCACCGCTCACGCAGCAACAGCCAGCACGCCGCCAGCAGCAGCGCCAGCGCCGGCCAGCCTTGCGTGGCGAGGTTGCCGTAGTTGGCCCGGGCGAAGGCGCGCAGATAGGCATCGAGCGAAAACGGCGGCGCGGCGGCGAAATCGGCCGGCCGCTCGATCAGCGAGACGCTGAAATGAACCCACCAGCCGGGATGGTCGCCGGCGAGCATGGTCGCCGCGTACGCGAGCGCGGCGGCGCCGAGGCAGCCGGCGGCGGCCCTGACCCCGCTGCGGGCGACGAGCGCGACCCCGAGCAACGCCGCGGGAAACAGCACGAAGTCCGGCCGCTCCAGCGTCGCCAGCGCGCAGCATCCGGCGGCGAGCGGCCACGGGCCGCGGCGCAGCGCGGCGAGCCCGGCCACCGCCAGCGACACGCACAACAGGTCGGGCGTGACCATCCGCAGCGCCGCCGGCACCTCGCCGAGCATCGTCACCGGCGCGAGGAAGAACCCCGCCCGGCCGAAGCCGCCCGCGGCCATCCACGCCAGCGCGACCCCGGTCAGCAGCGCCAGCGCGACGAAGTTCACCGCCCGCAGCGCGGTGATCGTCGGCATCACCGCCGCCAGCGCCCGCCCAGCGGCACATAGCCGAGCTTGATGCGGTACATCCCGAGCTGGCTATCGAACGCCCGGGCTTCGGCATATTGCCGGGCGCGATAGGCGTTCGATTCGGTCATCCGCGCCCAGTGGCGCGCCGGTGCCGCCGCCTGCACCAGCCGGTAGGCGCGGGCGTGGCGCTCGGCGCGATCGCCCGCCGCGCCGTCCTCGACCAGCGCGACGTACGGGATCATGTCCCAGTTGAAGCTCGGCCGGAGCAGCCCGACGACCGCGGTCGCCAGCATCGCCGCGGCGAAGCACCCAGGCCGAGGCGATCGAGCATCGCTCCTCCCCGCGGGGTGCCCTCGCCGTCCGTTCGCCTCGCCGCCATCGGGCCGTTGTTACGCGGCGCCCGCCCGGCGGCAATGGCCAGCGTGCCTCTTGCATCGGCGGGCGGGCGGTGCTTCCTCGTGCACCGGGCGCGCGCCGCATGGCGATCGGGAGACAAGGCGATGCGGGGAATCTTCAACGGCGTGATGCGGGTCGTGAGCACATTGGTCGGCCTGCTGATGATGGCGATGGGCGGCATCTGGGTGCTGCAGGGGCTCAACCTCGCCTTCCTCGAAAGCTTCATGGCGGGCGATCCGCAATGGGCGGTCTACGGCGCGATCCTGGGGCTCGCCGGCCTCGGCCAGGTGGTCTGGAGCAACACCCGCACGCGCTAGCCGCCCGGGCCTGTCCTACACGCCCGCGATCTGCCATGAGGCGGGGCATGACGCGTCCGTCCCTCCCGCGGAATTCCGCCGCCCCGCCGGGGCCCGGCAACGCCTTGGGGGCCCCGCCGGAAGTGTCCCCTGGACAGTGTCAGCTGCGTCAACTTCGCGCGGCGGGCGGGCGGGTCCGGTGAGCAAGCTGACCCACCTCGACTCGCACGGCCAGGCGCGGATGGTCGACGTCGGCGGCAAGCCCGAGACCGCCCGCAGCGCCACCGCCAGCGGCCGCATCCGCATGTCGGCCGAAGCGCTCGAGGCGGTCCGCGCAGGCAGCGGGCCGAAGGGTGACGTGCTCGCCGCCGCGCGCATCGCCGGGATCATGGCGGCGAAGAAGACCGGCGAGCTGATCCCGCTGTGCCACCCGCTGGCGCTCGACGCGGTCGCGCTCGAGTTCGCCTGTGAGGCGGACGGGATGCGCGCCACCGCGCGCGCCTCGCTGACCGGAAGGACCGGCGTAGAGATGGAAGCGCTGACCGCCGCTGCGGTCGCCTTGCTGACGATCTACGACATGGCCAAGGCGCTCGACAAAGCCATGGTCATCGAGGAGGTCCGGCTGCTCGAGAAGACCGGCGGCAAGAGCGGCGACTGGCGCGCGCCATGACGCCGCCGCTGGCGCTCGACGAGGCGCAGCGGCGCCTGCTCGACCTCGCCCAGCCGCTGGGCCCGGAGGCGGTGCCTGCGGCGGAGTCGGTCGGGCGGCATGTGTGGTCGGCGCTGCGGGCCGCGCGGACGCAGCCGGCGGACGACCTGTCGGCGATGGACGGGTACGCTGTCCATCAGCCCGTCGACGGCGCCTGGCGGATCGTCGGCGAGAGCGCCGCCGGCCGGCCATTCTCCGGCACGCTCGCCGCGGGCGAGGCGGTGCGCATCAGCACCGGCGCGCTGATGCCGGAGGGCGCCGCGGCGGTGCTGGTCCAGGAAGAAGCGCTCCGCGACGGCGACCGCCTCGCCGCGATGGCCGGCGCCGAGCCCTCCGCGCGCCACATCCGCCGCAAGGGCTTCGATTTCGCCACCGGGGACGTCGTACTCGGCCCGGGCACGCGGATCGGCCCGGCACGGCTCGCGCTGGCCATCGCCGCGGGGCACGGCGCGGGCACGCTCGAGGTCGGCCGCCGGCCGCGCGTCGCGGTGATCGACAGCGGCGACGAGCTGGCGACCGCCGCGACCGCGTGGGACGACCACCGCCTTCCCGCCAGCAACGGCGCGATGATCGCGGCGATGGCGGCGCCGCTCGCGGCGCGGGTCGAGCGGCTCGGCCCGGTGCCCGACCGGCTCGAGGCGCTCGCCGAGGCGCTGGCCGAAGCTGAGGCAACCGATGTCATCGTCACCACCGGCGGCGCGTCGGTCGGCGACCACGACCTCGTCCGCCCGGCGCTCGAGGCGTGGGGCGCGACGATCGACTTCTGGCGCGTGGCGATGCGGCCCGGCAAGCCGATCCTGCTCGCCCGCCGCGGCGCGCAGTGGATCCTCGGGCTGCCGGGCAATCCGGTGTCGAGCTACGTCACCGCGTGCCTGTTCCTGCTGCCGCTGCTGCGGCGTCTGGGCGGCGCGCGCGAGGCGCTGCCCGTCGTGCTCCGCGCCTCGCTCGGCGATTCGCTGCCGGCGGTGGGCAACCGGCTCGAGCTCGTCAGAGCGCGCTATGCGGACGGCGTCGTCCATCCGCTGGCGCAGCAGGACAGCAGCGGCCTCGCCGCCCTCGCCGCGGCGGATTGCCTGATCCGCCGCCCGATCGGGGCCCCGGCCGCGGCAACAGGCGACCCGGTGGAGGTCTATTGGCTCGACAATGGGGGAATGGCTTGACGGCGGCGGTGGAGTTGCTTAATTGTTCCGTGTTCGTTCCCGAAATGGAACAATTGGGGAGAGTCGCTTCATGTTGACCGCCAAGCAGCACGAGCTCCTTCGCTACATCCAGCGCAAGCTGGAGGAGACCGGCATCTCGCCGTCGTTCGAGGAGATGAAGGAAGCGCTCGACCTGAAGAGCAAGTCGGGCGTGCACCGGCTGATCTCGGCGCTCGAGGAACGCGGCTTCATCCGCCGCCTGCCCAACCGCGCGCGCGCGCTCGAGGTGCTGCGCCAGCCGGAGAACGTCACCGCCTCGGCGCGCCAGGCTCCCGCCAACGACACCGTCGTCCAGCTGACCCCGCCGCGCGCGCGGCCCGAGCCGGCGAACGACGTGATCGAGCTGCCGCTCCACGGCCGCATCGCCGCGGGCGTGCCGATCGAGGCGCTCGAAGGGCAGACCACCCTCCCCGTCCCCGCCGCGCTGCTCGGCGCCGGCGAGCACTACGCGCTCGAGGTGTCGGGCGATTCGATGATCGAGGCCGGCATCCTCGACGGCGACTACGCGCTGGTGCGCCGCACCGACACCGCGCGCGACGGCGAGATCGTCGTCGCGCTCGTCCGCAACGAGGAAGCGACGCTCAAGTACCTGCGGCGCGAGAACGGCATGATCCGGCTCGACCCGGCCAACGGCGCTTACGACCCGCAAGTCTATCCGCCGCACGAGGTCCAGGTGCAGGGCAAGCTGGCCGGCTTGCTGCGGCGCTATCACTGACGGCGTGAGTCCCTGCGAAAGCAGGGACCTCGAGCCGCCGGCGCCGCGCGTGCCGAACCCGGTCCCTGATTCGCAGGGACTCTCGCCTGGTAGTCACTCCGGTCGGCGGCCCCGCCACCAGCCGTGCTCGCCCTGGCCTTGGGCGACGCTCGTCACGCGCCGGCCGTCGAGCACGACCGCCAGGCCGCCGGTCTCGGCGAGCATTCGCCCGTCGGCCTTGAGCCAGCGCGGGCGGCAGCTGCGCGGGAGCCAGCGGTCGGAGACGACGATGTCCGCGCGCTCGCAGGCCGCGGCCAGCGCGCGCTCCTCGATGCGGTTGCGCGTGCGGCTCAGCAGCACCTGCCATTCGCGCCCGGCGCGGTCGAGCGCGACGACGCAGAAGTCGCGGCTGCATCGCGCGCCCGGCCAGTCGGCGAGCGCGAGCGGATCGCCGGCGACGCCGGCCAGCTCGAGCAGGTTGTCGCGGGTGAACGCGCTCCGGCTTTCGCGCAGCACCAGCAGCCGCGCGCCCTCCCCGGTCAGGCCGACCTGGCGCCCGTCGCCCGAGATCAGGATGTCGGGCACCGGCGTCGCCAGCAGCAGCACCGTCGCCATCGCCGCCGGCACCAGCCCGAGCAGCCGCG
>DASPMY010000026.1:0-86709 GCA_035626815.1 Croceibacterium sp. | reverse complement strand
AGGCGCAGCATGACCAGCAGCCCGCCGAGGTCCTCGCTCTCGCCGAGCGCGACCTCGCCGCCGTAGATCTCGAGCACGTCGCGCACGATGGCGAGGCCGAGGCCGGTGCCCGGCTTCTCGGTGTCGAGCCGCGCGCCGCGGCTGAACAGCTTGTCGCGGTCGGCCTCCGAGATGCCCCTCCCGTCGTCCTCGACCCAGACGGTGCACAGCTCCGCCGCGGGGTCGGGATCGATGGTCACGAACACGCTGCCGCCGCCGTACTTGGCGGCGTTCTCGATTACGTTGCCGAGGATCTCGTCGAGGTCCTGCCGCTCCATCGCCACCAGCGCCGCCGCGCCAGCGGTGTCGAAGCGCACTTGCGGGTAGAGCCGGGCGACCGCCCGCTCGACCCCTTCGGCCGCCTCGAACACGTCGGTGCGGGCGTGGCCTGTCGCCCGCCGGCCGACGGCGCGGGCCCTGGCGAGATGGTGGTCGACCTGGCGCCGCATCGTCGCCGCCTCGCGCAGCACCGTCTCGCCGAGATCGGGAGAATGCGCGCTGGCGGCATTGGTCAGCACCGTCAGCGGGGTCTTGAGCGCGTGCGCCAGGTTGCCGGCGTGCCGCCGCGCCTCCTCGGCCTGCGTCTCGGAGTGGGCCAGCAGCGCGTTGAGCTCCTCGACCATCGGCTGCACTTCCTGAGGCAGCGGATCGGTCACCCGGTTGGTGCCGGCGGTGCGGATGCGCGCGATCGCCTTGCGGATGCGGCGCAGCGGGCCGAGGCCGTACCACGTCTGCAACATCGCCATGACGAACAGGCCGATGCCGAGGATGGCGAAGCTCCACGCGAGGATCGAGCGGATCGCGGCGATCTGCTCGTCGAGCCCGGAGCGGGCCTCGGCGACCGCGAACTGCCACTCGGTGTCGCTGCCGGGCAGTCGGATGGTGCGTTCGACCACCCGCAGCGGCTCGTCGGCGAACTGGTAGGAATTATAGTACCGCGGCTCGGTCCACGCCTTCTGCCCGTCGAGCCGCAGCGTCCGGTCCCACAGCGAGCGCGACGGCCACGGGTCGTGGCCCGGGCCGCTGATCTGCCAGTAGAGGCCGCTGTTGGGCTCGAGGAAGCGCTGGTCGCCGAGCGGGCGATTGAACTGGACGTCGCCGAGCGGGTCGATCTCGGCCGAGGCGATCATCGCCGTCAGCACGTAGTTGAGCTGCTCGTCGAACTGGCGCTTGACGAGGCCGGTGAGCGTGCGGTCGAGCGCCACCCCACCGACCAGCAGGAGGATGAAGATCCACCCCGCGGCGATGAGGATCATGCGCCGCGCGAGGCTGCCGGTGTGCGGCGGCGGCGCGGCCCCGGCGGCGCTCGCCTCCTCGCTCGCGGACGCGTCCGCGGCGGACGCCTCTACGGCCGGAGGCTCACTCGCCGCGGCCGGGCTCGTCGGGGTCGTCGAGGCTGTAACCCAGTCCACGGATGGTGGTGATCACGTTGGCACCGAGCTTCTTGCGGATACGCGTGACGAACACCTCGATGGTATTCGAATCGCGGTCGAAATCCTGGTCGTAGATATGCTCGATCAGCTCGGTGCGGCTGACCACCTTGCCCTTGTGGTGCATCAGGTAGGAGAGCAGCTTGTATTCCTGCGCGGTCAGCTTGACCGGCTCGCCGGCGAGCGTGACGCGGCCCGAGCGGGTGTCGAGCCGCACGTCGCCGGCGGTCAGCTCCGAGCTGGCGTTGCCCGAGGCGCGGCGGATCAGCGCGCGCAGGCGGGCGATCAGCTCCTCGGTCTGGAACGGCTTGGCGAGGTAGTCGTCGGCGCCGGCGTCGAGCCCGGCGACCTTGTCCGACCAGCTGTCGCGCGCGGTCAGCACCAGCACCGGGAAGTTGCGTCCTTCCTTGCGCCACATGCCGAGCACGGTGAGCCCGTCGATCTCGGGCAGGCCGAGGTCGAGGATCGCCGCGTCGTACTGCTCGGTCGAGCCGAGGAAGTGGCCGTCCTCGCCGTCGGTCGACAGGTCGACCGCATAGCCGGTCTGCTCGAGCGTCGACTTGAGCTGCTGGCCGAGGGTCGGCTCGTCCTCGACGATCAGGATTCGCATCTGGGATCCCCTGCGTTCACGCGGCCCACGATGTGGGCTTTTGCATGAAACGCGTCAACGGGGGCGCCGTTTCCGGGGCCTACCGGGAGATGCGCAGCACGCGCCCGGTGCGGGCGTCGACGTCGACCCAGGTGACCTGGCCCTGCTTGATGAACTTCAGGCGATAGGCGCTGGCCACCGGATCATACTCGAGCCCGAGGTAGTCGTTGCCCTTCATCTGCGGGACGATGCGCCGCTCGATCTCGCGCGAGGGCATGTTGCGGCCGGCCTGCATCTCCTCGCGCGCGCTCGCCTGGTCCTCACGCTGGCCGCGGCCGCGCTGGGCCGATACGGGCGCGGTCAGGCCGCCGGCGACGACGGCGGCGAGCACGATCGAGGTGAGCAGCTTGCGCATGACGCCGGTGTGCCTAGGTCCAAGCCATTGAACAAGGAGTGAATGTGGCCGCGGGGCCGCGTTCAGGCGCGGGTGTGGCCTGCTTGCCGCGCGCCCGCCGCTCGCCTAAGCGCCGCGCCCTATGGCGGACGCACCGATCCTGTCGTGGGAAGGCCTCGGCCTGCAGCAAGGCGGCCGGTGGCTGTTCCGCCGGCTCGACCTGCACGTCGGCCCGCGCGACCGGCTGGCGCTGATCGGCCGCAACGGCGCCGGCAAGACCACGCTGTTCCGGCTCGTCGCCGACCTGATCGAGGCCGACACCGGCAAGCGCTCGATCCAGCCGGGCACGCGCGTGGTGCTGCTCGAGCAGGAGCCCGACATCTCCGGCTTCGCCACGCTGATGGACTTCGCGCTGTCGGGCGCGGATGCGCCGCAGCGGCACGAGGTCGAGGCGATCGCCGGCCAGCTCGGCATCGACATGGCCCGGCCGGCGGCGACCGCCAGCGGCGGCGAGCGGCGCCGCGCGCAGCTCGCCCGCGCGCTGGCGCAGGACCCCGACCTGCTGCTGCTCGACGAGCCGACCAACCACCTCGACCTGGCCGCGATCGACTGGCTGGAAAGCTGGCTGGGGCGCTACAAGGGGGCGTTCATCGCCATCAGCCACGACCGCACGTTCCTCAAGCGGCTGACCCGGGCGACGTTGTGGCTCGACCGCGGCAACCTGCGGCGCAAGGAAGTCGGCTTCGGCGGCTACGAGGCGTGGGAGGAAGCGGTCTACGCCGAGGAAGCGCGCGCGGCGGAGAAGCTCGACGCCCGGCTCAAGCTCGAGGCGCACTGGCTCGAGCGCGGGGTGACCGCGCGGCGCAAGCGCAACCAGGGCCGGCTCGAGGCGCTGCACCGGATGCGCGCCCAGCGCGCGGCGATGATCGGCAAGGCCGGCACCTCCAAGCTGGCGCTGGCGAGCGACGACGAAGTGCGCACCAAATCGGTGATCGTCGCCGAGGGAGTGTCGAAGCGTTACCCCCTTCCACCGTTCGCCTCGAGCGCAGTCGAGAGGCCGCGCGACGGTGCCTCGAATTCGCTCGACACGAACGGAGACGGGGCGCGGTATCGCCCGATCATCAATAACTTCACCTTGCGCATCCAGCGGGGCGACCGGATCGGCGTGGTCGGGGCCAACGGCACCGGCAAAACCACGCTGCTCAAGCTCCTGACCGGCGAGCTGGCGCCGGACGAAGGCTCGGTCACGCTGGCGAAGACGCTCCACGGGGTGATGATCGACCAGCAGCGCAGCCTGCTCGCCGGCGACAAGCGCGTGCGCGACGTTCTCGCCGAGGGCGGCGACTGGCTCGACGTGCGCGGGGTGCGCAAGCATGTCCAGGCCTACCTCAAGGACTTCCTGTTCGATCCCGCGCTGGTCGACACGCCGGTCGCGGCGCTGTCGGGCGGCGAGCGCAGCCGCCTGCTGCTGGCGCGCGAGTTCGCCCGCAAGTCGAACCTGCTGGTGCTCGACGAGCCGACCAACGACCTCGACCTCGAGACGCTCGACCTGCTGCAGGAAGTGATTGCCGACTACGACGGCACGGTGCTGATCGTCAGCCACGACCGCGACTTCCTCGACCGCACGGTGACGGTGACGCTCGGGCTGGACGGCAGCGGCACGGTCGACATCGTCGCCGGCGGCTACGCGGACTGGGAGGCCAAGCGCAGGAAGCCGGCGGCGCCCGCAAAGAGCAAGCCTCCCCTCCCGCCTGCGGGAGGGGCCGGGGGTGGGCCTGCGTCGGGCTCGCCCACCCTCCAGCCCCCTCCCGCAAGCGGGCCGGGGAGCAAGGTCAAGCTCTCCTACAAGGATCAGCGCGACTACGACCTGCTGCCGGCGCGGATCGAGGAGCTCGATGCCGAGATCGCGAAGGGCGAGCACGCGCTGTCCGACCCGGACTTGTACGGCCGCGATCCCGACAAGTTCGCCCGCTTCTCCGCCCGGCTCGACCAGCTCCGCGCCGAGAAGGACGCGGCCGAGGAGCGCTGGCTGGCGCTGGCGGAGCTGGTCGAGGGTTGAGCAGCGGCCCCGGCACATTACACCCCATCCCTTTCTCCGCCACGCTGAACTTGTTTCAGGGTTCTCTCCGCCTACGCGGGGCTCTGACTCGCGAGCGGCCCTGCCGACAGATGGTGCCAGCTGGCATGCTCCGGAAGGGCGGCACGACGGATGCTGAAACGCGTTCAGCATGACGAGGTGGTTTCTGGGAGCCCTGTCGTTCCTCGCGAAGTTTACGCACCCCTGACAACTCTGACACAGTCCTGAGGAACAAACTCGCGTTCACCCGATGCGATAGAAATCGGCCACCCGCTCGAGCGCCAGCCTGAGGACCAGCTTGCCGCTGCGCGCCGGCCATTCAAGCGACTTCTCGGCCGCCTGGAGCGTCTCGCAGGCGCAGACCACGCGCCACAGGATGTCGTCGAGCCCCTTGCCGGCGGCGGCGATGGCGCCGTCGAACCGCTGGCGGGCGGCTAGCTGCCGCTCGGTCGGCGAGCGGGCGTGGCCGGCGGTGCCGCGGATGCGCACCGGCTCCCAGCGCATCGTCACCCCCGGGGCCAGCTGGGCGCGCTCGTAGTCGCCGCGCAGGCGTTCGCCGGCGTCGAACAGGCGATCGTCGAGGTGGCCGTGCGCGTGGAGCCACCCGAGCGGCGATTCGGCGACGTTGACGGTGACGGTGCGGCGCCTGCCCGCCACGCCGTGGCGCCGGCGCGGACCCTCCGGCGTCAACTCCCGCTCGACCAGTTTGCGCTGCATGCGAATCGCCCTTTCCGTTGAGAAAGGCCCTCTTGCCAAATCAGTCAGGTTGTAGGACAACGAAAAAACCAAATTGGTTATCCGGAGCCCGACGTGATCAACCGCATCCGCGACATTCGCAAGCAGAAGGGGATGACCCTGGCCGAGGTCGCCGCGGCCTGCTCGCCGCCGACCACGGCGCAGACGATCGGCCGGCTCGAGACCGGCATGCGCAACCTCTCGCTGGTGTGGATGAACCGCATCGGCGCCGCGCTCGGGGTCGATCCCGAGCTGCTGGTCAAGGGCGAGGCCGCCGGGCAGCCGACGATCGTCGCCCGCCTGACCGAGGCGGGCGCCGAGGCGCTGCCCTCGCCGCGCGACGCGATCCTCCCGGTCGACCTCGGCGGCGATTCCCCGCTGCTGTGCCTGGCGGTGGAGACGCCGCAAGGCGAGTATCGCGCCGGCGACCAGCTGTGGTTGCGCCGGCTGTCGCCCGACGAGGCGCCGAGGCTGATCAACCGCGACGTGCTCGCGCCGCGGCCCGGCGGGCGGTTCGCCTTCGGCCGCCTGATCGACCGGCAGGGCACGCTCGTCGGCCTGCTGCCGCCGGGCGCCGGGCAGCGCCAGATCGTGATCGACAACCCGGCCTGGCTGGCCGTCGCGGAGATGCTGGTCCGCAAGCTGTGAAACGCGTCCTCTCGATCGCCACGCTATACCCGAACGCGCACCGGCCGCGCTTCGGCCCGTTCGTCGCCCGGCAGATGGAGGCGCTGGCTGCGCGCGGCGACTGGGACGTGACGGTGATCAACCCGATCGGCATGCCGCCGGTGGCGCTCGGCCGCTACAAGGCGCTGGCCGAAGCGGCGGTGACCGGGGTCGAGCGCGGGGTGACCGTGCACCGCCCGCGCTTCACGCTGGTCCCGGCAATCGGCGGGCGCTTCAACCCGGCGCTGATCGCCCGCGCGGTGCTGCCGCTGGCGCGGCGGCTGCACGCGCTGGCGCCGTTCGACCTCGTCGACGCGCAGTTCTTCTATCCCGACGGGCCGGCGGCGGCGAGGATCGCGGCCGCGTTCGGCTTGCCGCTGTCGATCAAGGCGCGCGGCGCCGACATCCACCTGTGGGGCGGCAAGGCCTATGCGCGGCGGCAGATGCGACGCGCCGCGGACCAGGCCGCGGGCCTGCTCGCGGTGAGCGAGGCGCTCGCCGCAGACATGGTCCGGTGCGGCCTTCCCGGCGACAAGATCACCGTGCACTACACCGGGCTCGACCGGGACCGGTTCACGCCCCTCGACCGCGCCGAGAGCCGGGCGCGGTTGATGCGTGAATTCGGCGTGCCGGCCGACGGCCCCCTGCTCGCGACGATCGGCGCGCTGATCCCGCGCAAGGGCCAGAAATTCGCGATCCGCGCCGTCGCCCGCCTGCCCGAGGCGCACCTCGCGCTGGTCGGCACCGGGCCCAGCCGGGCCGGGCTCGAGGCGGTCGCGCGCGAGAGCGGCCTGGCGCGACGGGTGCATTTTCTCGGCTCGCTCGACCACACGCGCTTGCCCGTCGTGCTGTCGGCGGCCGACGCCATGGTGCTGCCGGCGGCGAGCGAAGGCCTCGCCAACGCCTGGGTGGAAGCGCTCGCCTGCGGCTGCCCGCTGGTCATCACCGACGCCGGCGGCGCGCGCGAGGTCGTGACCGGGCCCGCCGCGGGCCGGATCACCAGCCGTAACCCGAACGCGATCGCCGCGGCGGTGCGTGAGCTGCTCGCCGATCCGCCGCCGCGCGAAGCGGTGGCCGCCTGCGCGGCGCGGTTCAGCTGGCAAGCCAACGCGGCGGCGCTGGCGGCGTATTACGAAGGGTTGCTGGCCTAGGCTTCGCCGCGCGCCTTGCGTTCCTGGCGGTCGATGGCGGTCTCGCTCGGGACGAAGCTGTCCGACTTGACGCCGAGCCAGATGAGGATCGGCGTCGCCATGAAGATCGAGCTGTAGGTGCCGACGAAGATGCCCATGGTGATGGCGGCGGTGAAGCCGAAGATCACGTCGGGCCCGAGCAGCAGCAGCGCGAGCAGCGTGATCAGCAGCGAGGTCGAGGTCACCACGGTGCGCGACAGCGTCTCGTTGACCGACAGGTCGAGCAGCTCGGGCAGCGGCATCCGGCGGTACTTCTTGAGGTTCTCGCGGATGCGGTCGTAGACGATGATGTTGTCGTTGAGCGAGTAGCCGATCAGCGTCAGCAGCGCGGCGACGATGTTGAGGTCGAACTCCATGCCGGTCAGCGCGAACAGCCCGAGCGTCAGCGTGACGTCGTGGACCAGGGCGAACAGCGAGCCGACGCCGAACTGCCATTCGAAGCGCACCCAGATGTAGATCGAGATGCCGAGCATCGCCAGCGCCAGCGCCAGCGCGCCGTCCCACGCCAGCTCCTCCGACACCTTGCCCGACACGGTGTCGTTGCCGTCGACGCGCGCGTCGGGATAGCGCGCTTGGACGGTGGAGACGATCCGGTTGCCCATCTCGGTGGCCAGCGCCGGCTCGGCTTCCGAGCCCGCCGGCAGCTTCATGCGGATCGAGATCTCGTTCGGCTGGCCGAACTGCTGGATGATCGGCTCGCCGTAACCGAGGTCGTCGATCTGCTCGCGCAGCTCGGCGACCGGCGCCTCGCTGCTCTCGACGAAGGTCATCCGCACCATCTGCCCGCCGATGAAGTCGACGCCGAAGTTGAGGCCCTTGGTGAACACCAGCGCCAGCGAGGCGGCCATCAGCAACAGGCTGACCGCGTAGAACGGCACGCGCCAGCGGAGGAACTTGATGTTGGTGTTGTCGGGGATCAGCTTGAGCAGTTTCATCGTCTGGCCCTTACAACACGATGTCCGCCGGCCGCGTGCGGCGCAGCCACCCGGCGACCCACATCCGCGTCAGCGTCACGGCGGTGAACACCGAAGTGACGATGCCGATCATCAGCACCACGGCGAAGCCGCGGATCGGGCCGGTGCCGAACATGAACATGATCACCGCGGCGATGACGTTGGTGATGTTGGCGTCGAAGATCGCCCGGCTGGCTTCCTTGTAGCCGAGCTCGACCGCCTGGACCACGCGGCGGCCCTTGGCGCGCTCCTCGCGGATGCGCTCGTTGATCAGCACGTTGGCGTCGACCGCCGCGCCGACCGTGAGCACGAGGCCGGCGATGCCGGGCAGCGTCAGCGCGGCGAGCGGCCCGAACAGCGCCATCACGCCGAGAATCATCAGGATGTTCAGGATCAGCGCGAGGCAGGTGTAGACGCCGAAGCGGCCGTACGTGACGATCATGAACGCCATCAGCGCGCCGAGGCCGACGAGCAGCGCGATCGCGCCCTTCTCGATCGAATCCGCGCCGAGGTCGGGCCCGACGGTGCGCTCCTCGATCACCGTCAGGTCGACCGGCAGCGCGCCCGAGCGCAGCGCGATGGCCAGCTGGTTGGCGGTCTCGGTGGTGAAGTTGCCCGAGATCTGCGCGGTGCCGCCGAGGATCGCCTCGTTGATGTTCGGCGCGGAGAGCACCTCGCCGTCGAGGATGATGGCGAACGGCTTGCCGACGTTGGCGCTGGTCAGTCGGGCGAACCGCGCGCCGCCCTGCGGGTCGAACTGGATGTTGACGACCGGCTCGTTGGTCTGCGGGTCGAAGCTCTGCTGGGCGTTGGTCAACGAATCGCCGCGGATGCCGCCGAGCCGCTTCACCGCGATGGCCTGGCCGGCGTAGTCGCTGCCGGTGGCGCCGGGGACGATCTCGCTGCCCGGCGGGGCAATGCCCTGCTGGATGTCCGACTGCAGCGCGGTCTGGTCGACCAGCTTGAACTCGAGCTCGGCGGTCTGGCCGAGCAGGTCCTTGAGCTCCTGCGGGTCCTGCAGGCCGGGGACCTGGACGAGGATGCGCTCGTCGCCCTGGCGGATGATCGTCGGCTCGCGCGTGCCGAGCGCGTCGATCCGCTTGCGCACCACTTCGGTGGCGCTGTCCATCGCGTTGTCGACCGCGATCTCGAGCCCGCCGCGCGTCTGGCTGAGGACGACGCGGCTGCCGTCGACGACCTGCAGGTCCCAGTCGCGCGTGACTCCGGTGCCGTTGATCTGCGGCAGCAGCGCCTCCCGCGCGCGGTCGATGTCGCCCGGGTCCTCGAGCAGGAACGACAGCCGCCCGCCCGAGCTGGAGATGTCGCCGATGCGGATGCGCGGCTCGGCGTCGCGCAGCACCGCGCGGACCGATTCCTCCATCGATTCGAGCCGCTGAGCGGACACTTGCGCGGGATCGGCCTCGAGCAGGATGTGGCTGCCGCCGGCGAGGTCGAGCCCGAGGTTGACCATCGGCCGGGGCAGCGCCGCCGGCCAGCCGGCTCCCGTCAGGGCGATCAGCGAAGGGACCGCCGCGAGCGCGAAGAACAGCGTCACCACCCACAGGTAAACGCGCTTCCAGAGAGGGAATTCGAGCATCTTGCCGGTAACCCGCCGCGGCTAGTCGTTGGCCGGCTTGCCGCCGGGCGCGACGATGTCGCCGAGCGTCGCCTTGACCGCCTTGACCCGCACGCCCTGGGCGATCTCGATCTCGGCATACTGCTCGTCGACCTTGACGACCTTGCCGAGCAGGCCGCCGGCGGTGACCACCTGGTCGCCCTTCTTGACGCCGGCGATCTTCGTCTGGTGCTCCTTCTGCCGCTTCATCTGCGGGCGGATGATGAGGAACCAGAAGATCGCCACCATCCCGATGATCGGCAGGAACTGCACCCAACCGGGAGCGGTGGCGCCGCCACTGCCGGCAGCCAGGAAATCAAGCATGGTTCAGGCCCATCGAACGGCTGGAGTTGCGAGGATATCGGAAGGGGCAGGCCCCATTGCAACGGCACCTCCCCCGGTGTGGCGGCCCCGCTAGCAGCAAGCCATGGGATTGGCAATCAGCGCCGGCGCCCGAGCCTTGCCATGCCGCGGGCCCTTCCGTATAGGCGCGGCCTCCACTGGATCGGGACGTAGCGCAGCCTGGTAGCGCATCACACTGGGGGTGTGGGGGTCGCAGGTTCGAATCCTGTCGTCCCGACCAGTGGCCTCCCATCAGTTCCTATGCGGCTGCGCCACCGTGTTCTCGATCGCGCCGATGCCGTCGATCTCGCACCGCACGACGTCGCCGGGCTGCAGGAACGCCGGCGGGTCCATCGCCGCGCCGACGCCCTCGGGCGTGCCGGTGGCGAGGAGGTCGCCGGGCTCGAGCGTGAAGGCGGTCGTCAGGTAGGCGATCTGCTGGGCGACGCCGAAGATCATGTCGGCGGTGGTGCTGCTCTGGCGAACTGCGCCGTTGACAAGGCAGCGCAGGCCGAGCGCCTGCGGATCGGGGATCTCGTCGGCGGTCACGATCCACGGGCCGATCGGGCCGTGGGTGTCGAAGCTCTTGCCCATCGTGAAGGTCGGCGAATGGCGCTGCCAGTCGCGCGCCGAGACGTCGTTGGCGACGAGGTAGCCGAACACGCAGCCGAGCGCCTCGGCCGCCGGCACGTGGCGCCCGGCGCGGCCGATCACCACGCCGAGCTCGACCTCGTAGTCGAGCATCTCGCTCACGCCCGGGTCGATCGGGTCGCACGGTCCGTTGATGCAGGTCGTCTGCTTGTTGAACCAGTACTGCTGCTTCGGCCGCTCGGCATGGCCCATCTCGGCGACGTGGCGGGCGTAGTTCATGCCGATGGCGAGGTACTTGCCCGGCCGCAGCGGGGCGAGCAGGCGGACCTCGTCGAGCCGGTGATGCGGAACGACGCCCGCCGTCTGCCGGCCGATGTGCTCGAGCGCCTCGCCGCCCGCGGCGATCAGCGCGAGCATGTCGGGATAGCCGCAGCCGGCGGCCGCAAGGGAAATCACGCCCGCGTCGGTGACCACGCCGAGCTCGGTCCGCCCGTCGACGGCAAAGCGTGCGAGTTTCATGGCGCTCCCTTACCCGCTCCGGTGACGGCGACCAACGGCAAGATTTCGCTGTCCTACACGAACCGTTTTGGTTCACAGTGCGGCGACTCGCCAACCCTTGGAGCGCGCATGCCCGTCATCGAATCCCTCATCGGCCCGGTCGCCTCGATCATCGACAAGGTCATCCCCGACAAGGCGGCGCGCGAGCGCGCCAAGCTCGAGCTGGTCAGGCTCGAAGGCACGCAGGAGATGGAGGCGATCAAGGCGCAGCTCTCGGCCATCGTCGCCGAGGCCGGCTCGCCCGACCCGTGGACCAGCCGCGCGCGGCCGAGCTTCCTCTACGTGATCTACGCGCTGCTGCTGTGGGCGCTGCCGATGGGCCTGATCGCCGCCGTCCGCCCCGAGGCCGCGCGCGACATCGCCGCCGGGATGAACGCCTACCTCACCGGCCTGCCCGAGCCGCTCTACGCGCTGTTCGGCACCGGCTACCTCGGCTACACCGCCGCGCGCCAGTGGGGGAAGATCAAGGGCGTGGAGCGCTAACCAGTCGCTTGAACTTCTAGAGGAAGCCCGTAGATTGGCATCATGACCAAAGCCGAGCGAAACCAAAAGATCGTGCGTCTAATCGAGGCGCGGACCAAACGCGGCTTGAAGTCAAAGAAGGCCGCCCGGACCATGTTGATTTCCGAAGGCATCTACACGGAAAAGGGCAACCTGAAGAAGGAATTCGGAGGTCGCGGTTCCGGTAGCAAGGCTGGAACTCGGCGACCTGCGAACCAATCCGCTACCGGTTGAGCCGCCTCGCGACATCATTTGTTCTCGGCTACCATGGGTGCGACGAGGATGTCGCGCGGCGGGTGATAGTCGAAGGCGCGTCGCTACTGCACAGTGACCGCGACTACGATTGGCTCGGACCGGGCTCATATTTTTGGGAGTCAGACCCACAACGGGCATGGGAATGGGCGGATCTTAGGGCAAAGCAAGGTTTGATTGCCCAACCGGCCGTGGTCGGAGCCGTCATCGATCTGCGACATTGCCTCGATCTGGTGTCTCGCGACGACGTCGAATTACTGAATGCTGCCTATGACTCCTTCGTCGATCTTCAAGAGAAGTCCGGATTACCGCTGCCGGAAAACCGCGCTCCAAGCGCGGATGATGAGCATGTTCTTCTCTTACGCTTCTTGGATTGCGCGGTACTTCGCCACCTGCATCGAACCATCGAGGAAGCTAACGACCCAGATTTGAGACCGTTTGACACCGTGCGAGGCATGTTTGTCGAAGGCGGCGAAGCTTTTCCCGGCTCAGGTCTCCATCGCAAATCGCATGTGCAGATTGCGGTTCGCGACGACGATTGCATAAGGGGCCTGTTCTTTCCTTTGCAGGACGGAAACCGGATGTTTCCGGATTCTGAGACCAAAGGCGTTCCTGATGCCGGGTAAAATCTTCGTCCTCAACGGCCCGAACCTGAACCTGCTCGGGGTCCGCGAGCCGACGATCTACGGCAACGATTCGCTCGACGACATCGGCCGCATGCTGGCCAAGAAGGCCGAGGAGCTCGGGGTCGAGATCGACATGCGCCAGTCCAATCACGAGGGCCACCTCGTCGACTGGCTGCACGAGGCGCACTTCGAAGGCGCCAAGGCGGTGCTGCTCAACGCCGCCGCCTACAGCCACACCAGCATCGCCATCCTCGACGCGATCAAGTCGATCGCGGTGCCGGTGATCGAGGTGCACATCTCCGACCCGACCGTGCGCGAGCCGTTCCGCCACCTCTCGTACGTCGGCATGGGGGCGGTCGCCACCGTGCAGGGGCTCGGCGCGCGATCCTATGTCCACGCGCTGGAGAAGGCCGCGGCGCTCTAGGCGCAGGCGCCCCTTGCCTTGCCGCCCGGCAAAACGCATAGCGCCGGGCCTGACGTCCACCTCCGCGAGGGATTCATGGCCGACAACAAGGGCACCGCCGGCGGCGCATCGGGAATGAAGATCGACCGCAAGCTGGTCCGCGAGCTGGCCGACATGCTGACCGAGACCGGCCTCACCGAGATCGAGGTCGAGGACGGCGACCGCAAGATCCGCGTGGTCCGCACGACGTTCCCCGACTTCGCCGGAATGGCCGGCCGCGCCGGGCCGGCGGCGCCCGCGCCGCTCCCTGCCGCCGCGCCGGCCGCGGCGCCAGCCCCCGAGGCGCCCGCCGCCGAGCAGGCCAACGCCATCCGCTCGCCGATGGTCGGCACCGTCTACCTCCATCCCGAGCCCGGCGCCGACCCGTTCGTCAAGGTCGGCGACAAGGTCAAGGCCGGCGACACGCTGCTGATCATCGAGGCGATGAAGGTGATGAACCCGATCGCCGCCCCGAGCGACGGCACCGTGCAGCAAATCCTGATCGAGAACGCCCAGCCGGTCGAGTTCGACCAGCCGCTGGTCGTCGTCGGCTGAGGCCGGCCGTCCGGTGCCGATCACCCGCCTGCTGATCGCCAACCGCGGCGAGATCGCGCTGCGCATCCATCGCGCGGCGCACGAGATGGGGATCGAAACGGTCGCGGTGCACTCCACCGCCGACGCCGACGCGATGCACGTGCGGCTGGCCGACCACGCGATCTGCATCGGCCCACCGCCGGCCGTCGACAGCTACCTCAACACCGCGGCGATCATCTCGGCGGCGGAGATCTCCGGGGCCGACGCGATCCACCCCGGCTACGGCTTCCTCAGCGAGAACGCCCAGTTCGCCGAGATCGTCGAGGCGCACGACATCGCCTGGATCGGGCCCAAGCCCGAGCACATCCGCACGATGGGCGACAAGGTCGAGGCCAAGCGCACCGCCGGTGCGCTCGGGCTGCCGCTGGTGCCCGGCTCCGACGGCGCGGTATCGGATACCGAGGAAGCGGCGCGGATCGCGGCCGAGATCGGCTTTCCGGTCATCGTCAAGGCGGCGAGCGGCGGCGGCGGGCGCGGCATGAAGGTCGTGACCGGCCCGGAGATGCTCGAGACGCTGATGCGCCAGGCGGGCAACGAGGCCAAGGCCGCGTTCGGCGACGACACCGTCTATCTCGAGAAATACCTCGGCAACCCGCGGCACATCGAGTTCCAGGTGTTCGGCGACGGCCAGGGCAACGCGGTCCACCTCGGCGAGCGCGACTGCTCGCTGCAACGGCGCCACCAGAAGGTGCTCGAGGAAGCGCCCTCTCCGATCATCACCCGCGAGGAGCGCGAGCGGATGGGCGGCGTGGTCGCCAAGGCGATGGCCGACATGGGCTATCGCGGCGCCGGGACGATCGAGTTCCTGTGGGAGAACGGCGAGTTCTACTTCATCGAGATGAACACCCGGCTGCAGGTCGAGCATCCGGTGACCGAGATGATCACCGGGGTCGACCTGGTGCGCGAGCAGATCCGCGTCGCCGAAGGCAAGCCGCTGTCGGTCACCCAGGCGGAGATCGAGTTCAAGGGCCACGCGATCGAGTGCCGGATCAACGCCGAGGACCCGTTCACGTTCGCCCCCAGCCCGGGCCTCGTCACCGCCTACCATGCCGCGGGCGGGATGCACGTGCGCGTCGATTCCGGGCTCTACGCCGGCTACCGCATCCCGCCGTATTACGATTCGATGATCGCCAAGCTGATCGTCTACGGCCGCACCCGCGAGGGCTGCATCATGCGCCTGCGCCGCGCCCTCGAGGAGATGGTGGTCGAAGGCGTCCGGACGTCGATCCCGCTGCACCAGCAGCTGTTGCGCGAACCCGACATCCTCAACGGCGACTACACGATCAAGTGGCTCGAGGACTGGCTCGGCCGGCGCGAGGGCTGAGCCGCGGGGGGCCGGCCGGGCCACGAGGGCCCGGCCGGTCCGCGCCGGCTCCTAGAAGTTGTAGCCGACGGTGACGCCGTACGTGGTCGGCTGCAGGTAGGTGACGCCGATCAGGCGCCCGGTTGCCAGCGCGAAAGTGCTCGACGGCCGGTCGACCCCGAACAGGTTCTTGGCCCACGCCTGGACCGAGAGGCGGTCGTCGAGCGTGCGGTAGACCACCGAGGCGTCGACCATCGTGTAGCCGGCCGCGCTCTCGATATTGCGCTCGTACTCGCTGAAGAACACCCGGCTCTTGTGGCTGACGTCGCCCTGCAGGGTGACGGTGCCGCCGCTCAGGTCGATGTCGTATTCGGCGTGCATGTTCCACGCCCATTCCGGCGTATTGCGCACGCGATTGCCGGCGAGCTGGATCTCGCACGTCACCGTCGCCGGATCGAGATCGCCCGCGCAGGGCGCGCCGAACGCGGTCTCGCTCGGGTTGGTGACCGGGTTGTAAGCCGGGCCGCCCGCCACGTTGCGCGGGTCGAGCGGGTCGAGCGTCACGTAATCGACGAACTCGGCGTCGGTCCAGGACAGCGAGCCGCTGACCCGGAACTGCCGGGTAATCCGGCCGAACACGTCGAGCTCGATGCCTTTGGCGGTCGTCTCGGCGGCGTTCTGGAAGATCGTCGTGTAGCCCGTGGGGCCACCGGCGATCGTCTTGTTGAGCTGCGCGCCTTCGAGGTCGTAGGTGTAAGCCGCGAGGTTGAGCGACAGCCCGTCGAGAACGGTCGCCTTCACGCCCGCCTCGTGGTTCTGCACCATCTCCGGATCGACGATGGTGGTGCTGCCCGAGGCGTTCTCGCCCGAGCCCGCCTTGAAGCCCTCGGAATACGTGTAATAGACCAGCAGGTCGGGCGTCGGCTCCCACGACAGGCCGACTTCGGGGGTGAAGTCGCTGAAGCTGCGCTCGCGGTAGGTGCTCGCCGTGGTGTGGCGGATGACGGGCCCGCGCCCGCCGGCGGCGATCACGATCGAGGGATTGGCCGAATCGACCTTCTCCTCGCTGTAGCGACCGCCGAGCTTGAGCGTCACGGTGTCGAGGGCGTCGGACAGCAGCCCGAGCCCGATGTTGGCCTGGCCGAACACCGCCCAGGCCTCCGTGCCGAGGTTCGAGCGGGTGCAGACCCGCTTCGGCGCGATGATCGTGCTGCCGCCGGTGACAGTGCCCGGACCGTAGCCGCACAGCTGATAGGCCTCGTTGAGGTCGACCCCGGCGGCCTGAAGGACCGCGATGTTCGAGACCATGCCGTTACGCCGCGCGAGGCCGACGTTATCGATCGGGCGCTGGCGCTCGTGGAAGTAGAAGCCGCCCAGCACGAGGTCGACGAATTCGGCCGAGTAGTTGAGCTGCAGCTCGTTGCTGTACTGCTCGCTGTCGATCCGCCGCTCCTGGACCGTGGTCGACTGGCCGTTGGTCTGCAGGCTGTTGACCACCGCCGATAGGTCGAGGTCCTGGAACAGCGAGCTGTCGAACTTGCGGTAGTTGGCGATGTCGGTCAGCGTCAGCGCGTCGCTCAGGTCGACGCGGAAGGTCCCGGTCAACGCGTACGTCTCGGTGTCGGTGCCGACGTCGGTCTCCGAGGCGAGATCGCGCGGATCGGTGGCGTAGCCGCCCACGCCGAGCGGCGCCAGGCGCGCGACGCCCGGGAACGAGGCGCGCAAGTAGTGCACCGCGCCCGAGTGATCGTCCTGCCGGAAATATTCGCCGCTGAGCAGCAGCTCGGCCGTGTCGGACGGCTCGAACAGCAGGTGCGCGCGCGCCATCCAGCGGCCCAGATCGTCGACGTCGTTGCCGGTGACCGGGTTCTCGCCGAAACCGTCGCGGTTCTCGGTCTTGGCCGCGATGCGGACCAGCAGGTTGTCGGTGATCGGGCCGCTGACGGCGGCCTCGGTGATGACCGTGTCGAAGTTGCCGAAGGTCAACCGCGCATAGCCGCTGAGGTCGCGCGTGGGCTTGGCGGTGATCAGGTTGATCGAGCCGCCGGTAGCGTTGCGACCATAGAGCGTGCCTTGCGGACCGCGCAGCACCTCGACACGCTCGAGGTCGAACAGGGAGGTGAGCTGGGCTTCGGCGCGCGAGACCACGGCGCCGTCGATGTGCAGCGCCACGCCGGTCGCGTTGCCGGTGGTCGAGGTGTTGGCCCCGACGCCGCGGATGAAGATCTTCGCCTGGTTGAAGTCGTTGCCGAAATTGACGCTCGGAACGATGGTCTGCAGGTCCTGCAGGTTGTTGATCTGCGCATCGGCGAGGCGGCCCGTGTCGAGCGCTACGACCGAAGCGGTCACGTCCTGCAGCGACTGCTCGCGGCGCTGCGCGGTGACCAGGATCTCGTTGTCCGCCTCGGGGGCGGCGGCCGGATCGGCTTGCTGGTCCTGCTCGGCATCGGTCGAGGACAGATCGCCCGGCTGCGGGTTGGCCGCTTGCCCTTGGGCCAGCGCCGGGACGCTGCTCGCCGACAGCAGCACGAACAACATCGCACGATAACCAGTCTTCACGGATAATCTCCCAAATCGCGTCTCTGGATGCGCCTGTCCGGCCGCAGCAGTCGCCCGTCAAGAGGTGCGGTGTTGACAATGTCCGTTTTCGCCGCAGCGTTGCCAAAAAGGCGCGGTCAGTCGCCGTCCGGCTCCGCCGCCTGGTATTCGAGCGCGAAGCTGGGGTCGCACTCGTAGGGATAGATATACTGACCCGGCTGCCGCGCCCACTGGATGAAGCGCGCGCCGGTGTTGTCGAGCACCGCCGGGTCCTCGAACCATTGCGTCGCCAGCAGCCGGGTGCCGTCCGCGCTGAGCTTGTAGCGCTCGACCATGTGGATGCCGTCGCTGTGATCGAGTCCGTTGTTGGTGATCGTCGAGGCGGCGATGTGCGTGGTGTCGACGACCAGCTCGTCGCCGTCCCAGCGGCCGACCGAATGGCCCATCTTCGAATGCGGCGCGTCGGCCGGCGGGTGCGCGCGCCCGTCCATGAAGATCAGCCGCGTCTGGTCGAAGTACTCGTAGCGGATGACGATCAGCCCCGGGGTCTGGTGGACCTCGAACGGGAACGGGCCCTGGAGCGCATAGACGATCGACGGCGGCAGGCACACGCGCGACAGCGCCATCTCGTCGGCCGGCTGCCACGCCTGCGCCTTGGCCAGCGCCTCCGGCTTGAGCGCGAGGCCGCCGTACTCGTCCTCGGGGAACTCGACGACGCCGGTGTCCTCGATCAGGATGGTGCCGGGCGGCAGCTTGGCGAGCAGCGCTTCGTCGGGCGCGCCGTCGAACGCGAGGTTCCAGAAGCCCTCGAGGTCGGGCTCGGCGAGCGCGGGCGCCGGCAGCGCCAGCAGCGCGGCGGCCACGAGGGCGGCGCGCAGCGTCAGCTCTGCTCGCCCTGGCCGAACGGCGCCGTCCCGACCAGCCGCCCGTCGGCGTGGAGCGCGCGGCGCAGGCGGATGTACGGCTTGCCGTCGCGCGCCGGCCAGCCCTCGATGGTGATCTCCTCGCCGGCCCTGACGCTGGTCCGGGTCCAGCCGCGCCGCTGCAGTACGACAGGGGCGTTGGTCTCCGCGCGCCATTCGCGCACGCGGCCTTGCGCATCGGTCACCTCGAGCACGATCGTGCCGTGCGGGTTGGTGAAGCGGAACGACGTGACCTTGCCGGTGATGGTCACATCCTTGGTCGGATCGAAATAGACCGCGAACGAGTGGTGCGCCTGCGCCAGCCCCGGCAGCAGCCCAGCCAGCGCGGCGGCGGCGATCAGCGCGCGTGTGGTCATCGTGCGAACCCTCCGGCGGCAGCTTAGCATCGCGCGCGCCAAGCGAAAGCGCGCTATTCGAGCGGGACGCCGGGCTCGCTCTTGGCGGTGCGGATGGTCAGCGAGGTCTTGACGCTGGCGACGTTGGGCGCCGGGGTGAGCTTGCTGGTGAGGAACTCCTGGAAGCTCTGCAGGTCCTTGCTGACGATCTTCAAAATGAAGTCTATCTCGCCGTTGAGCATGTGGCATTCGCGCACTTCGGGCAGCGCCTTGATGTGGTTCTCGAACGCGCGCAGGTCTTCCTCGGCCTGGCTCTTGAGGCTGACCATGGCGAACACGGTGATCGCGAAGCCGAGCTTGGAGGCGTCGAGCTCGGCGTGATAGCCGCGGATCACCCCGGCCTCCTCCAGCGCGCGCACCCGCCGCAGGCACGGCGGCGCGGTCAGCCCGACGCGGCGCGCCAGGTCGACGTTGGTCACCCGGCCTTCGGCCTGCAACTCGGCGAGCAACCGTCGATCGATGCTGTCGAGCGTTGCCATTCGCGGCCTCTCCTGCTTGAACCCCCTCCCGAGGGGCCGACCGGTTGAAATTATACGCCGTCCGCGCCGGTCATCCCGAAATATTATTGTGTATGACGGCAATTGTCCCGCTTTGCAACGCGGCAAAGGCGCGCCGTTTCACCCATCCACAGACCGGCTATTGCCAGGCTGCGCCAAGCTGCGCCCGCGTGCCCTTTTCGCCGGAGAATCGATGCTGTTCGATGACCGCCTCGCCACCGTGCTGCGCAGCCCCGCGCAGAGCGAGGCGGGCGCGCGCACGCAATACCGGCAGCTGCTCGACCTGCTCGGCTCGATGCCGGCCGACGCCTCGGGCGCGTTGATCGAGGCGGCTTACGAGCGGCTCGGCGAGCTGGCCGCGGCGCTGCCGGCGACGGTCCAGTCGGCGATCCTGCGCGCGCCCGGGCTGCGGCTGCGCAACCGCGCGCTGGTCGGCTGGCTGGCCGGCGGCGAGCCGCAGGCCGCGGCCGCGGCGATGGCCACCGCGCAGCTCGCCGAGAGCGATTGGCTGCATCTGATCCCGCGCCTCGAGATGAGCGCGCGCGGCTTCCTGCGCCACCGCCGCGACTTGCCGTTCAGCGCCCGCCAGGTGCTCGAGCGGCTCGGCGTGCAAGACCTCGTGCTGCCCGAGCCGGCGCCCGGTTCCGCCGTTCCGGCCCCCGCCGCGCCGGAGCCGCCGCAGCCGGCCGAGGCCGATTCCGGAATCGGCGCGCTGGTGCGGCGGATCGAGGCGTTCCAGCGCGCCCGCAAGGAAGGCGTCGCGCCGTCGCGCCTGCCGCTCGGCGACGTCCGCGATTTCGCGCCCGAGCCGCGCGGGCGGGCGTTCGACTTCGCCAGCGATGCCGAGGGCGCCGTGACCTGGGCCGACCCGGCCATGGCGCCGCTGGTCGTGGGGCTGCGGCTCGGCCCGCAGCGGCCCGGCGCGCCGTCGTCGCTGGACGCGGCCGGCGCCGCGGCGCTGGCCCGCCGCCTGCCGTTGCGCGGCGCTCGCGCCACCCTCGCCGGACCGCTCGAAATCGCCGGCGAGTGGCGCATCGACGCCGCGCCGGTGTTCGCCCCCGGCACCGGCCACTTCGCCGGCTACCACGGCCGCATGCGCCGCCCCCTCGCGCGCCGGGCCGGCGCCGCGTCCCCGGCCGGCGACCGCATGCGCCAGCTGATCCACGAGCTGCGCACGCCGGTCGGCGCGATCCAGGGCTTCGCCGAGCTGATCCAGCAGCAGCTGTTCGGCCCGGCGCCGAACGAATACCGCGCGCTCGCCGCGGCGGTCGCGGTCGATGCCGCGCGCCTGCTCGCCGGGTTCGACGAGCTCGACCGGCTCGCCCGGCTGGAGACCGGCGCGCTGCGGCTCGGCGAGGGACGCTGCGACTGGCGCGAGGTCGTCGGGCAGATCATCCGCCGGCTCGAAGGCGTGCTGCGACCGCGCAGCGCGCGCATCGACCTCGCCGCCAGCGGGGGGCCGTTCACGGTCCCGCTCGACGAAGCGGAAGCGCTCCAGCTCGCCTGGCGCCTGCTGGCGACGCTCGCCGGCGCGCTCGCCCCGGGCGAGGTCGCCGAGCTGGCGCTGGCCAGCGACGGCGAACGCGTGACCCTCGCCGCCGATCTCCCCGCGGCGTTCCTCGGCGACGGCGACGTGTTCGCCGCCACCGCCCCGGCGCAACCGCGCGCGGTTTCCGCCGGGATGTTCGGCACCGGCTTCAGCTTGCGCCTCGCCCGCGCCGAGGCGGCATCGGTCGGCGGCGGGCTAGAGCGGGTGGGCGACGCGCTGCACCTGGTGCTGCCGGTCTTGACCGGCCCGGCGGCCGACCATACCCTTCGCAGCGGGGAACCAGGCGGCAAGCGCGCCTAGCGAGGAGGGTCGGGGGGATGCGATCGATCACCGATCCGCCGCCGCGCTCGGCCCTCGCCCGCTTCGCTCCCGCGTTCGGCCAGCGTTTCCTGCTCACCGTGGACGCCGAGGAGGAATTCGACTGGGACAAGCCGCTGCGGCGCGAGGGGCACGGGCTCCACCACGTGCCGCGGCTGGCGAAGTTCCAGTCGTTCTGCGAGGGCGAGGGGGTCGTCCCGGTCTATCTGGTCGACTGGCCGATCGCCCAGTCGGCGGATGCCGCGGCTATCCTGCGTGGCCCGCTCGCGGCCGGCAAGGCCGAGATCGGCATCCAGTTGCACCCGTGGGTCAATCCGCCGTTCGAGGAGGAGGTGACGCCGCACAATTCCTTCGCCGGGAACCTCCCGCTCGGCCTCGAGCGGGCCAAGCTGCGCGGGCTGCGCGATGCCATCGAGAAGAACTTCGAGGCCGCGCCGGCGATCTACCGCGCGGGCCGCTACGGCGTCGGCCCCAACACCGCCGGGATCCTCGCCGAGGCCGGCGTGGCGATCGACACCTCGGTGCGCGCCCAGTTCGACTACAGCGCCGGCGGGGGGCCCGATTACCGCCGCCATCCGCTCGCGCCATACTGGCTCGACGACGACAAGCGCCTGCTCGAGCTGCCGCTGACGACGGTGTTCTGGGGCATGTTGCGCCGGCAGGGCGAGCGGATCTACCCCGCGCTGTGGCGGGCGCCGCGGCTGCGCGGGCTGCTCGCCCGCCTCGGCCTGCTCGAGCGCATCCCGCTGACCCCGGAAGGCGTTGGCGTCGACGAGGCCATCCGCGGGATCGACATGGCGCTCGACGACCGGCTGCCGGTGCTGGTGCTGTCGTTCCACAGCCCGTCGCTGCGGCCCGGCCACACGCCCTATGTCCGCGACGAGGACGACCTCGACGGGCTCTACGACTGGTGGCGCCGGGTGTTCGCCTACCTCGCGCTGCGCGGCGTGGCGCCGACCACGGTGCGCGAGATCATGCACGCGGTCGAGCGGTAGCCGGCTTGCTATCGCGCCACCCCACGGCTACCTCGCGCTCGCGCATGCGGCGGAAGGGGCCTGTAGCTCAGCGGTTAGAGCTGGCCGCTCATAACGGCTAGGTCCCAGGTTCGAATCCTGGCGGGCCCACCGCAGTCGGCGCACGGTCCGCACCGGACCGGTCGGGGAGTAGCGCAGCCTGGTAGCGCATCTGCTTTGGGAGCAGAGGGTCGCAGGTTCGAATCCTGTCTCCCCGACCATTCTGTCGGCCCACGCAGGTGCCGGCGTCGGACGGCCGACAAAGTTCTTTGGCGCAGCTCGATTCCGGCTTATCCTGCCGCTCTGGTCGCAAGCCTTGGGAACAAGGAGCCGACCATGCCCGCGCCCGACCGCACGCCTACCTTCCCGCTCGACTGGATCGCCTCGCGCCTCGGCACCTGCGCCCGCTGCATGCGCACCGCGTTCGGCTCCGCCCTGGTGGCGAGCGTCCTCGCGGCGTTCGGCACGATCCTCGCGCCGTCGATGTGGCCGACCGTTGCACTCCAGTTGGCCGCCGTCGCGCTTGCCGCGCTGTGGCTCGCCCATCTCCTGGCCTATGCGACCCGGGCAGCGCGCCGGCTCGGCCGCGAAACGGTCTATCGGCGCGAGGGCGAGGCGGTGTTTCCGAGCGCGGGACCGCGGCGGCGCGCGTATAGCCGCCGTGAGTTCGTCTGGCATGGTGTGAAGGCCTTCGCGCTCGCCGCCTTCGTCACCGCCTTTCCTGCCGGCATGTCGCGCGCGCAAACCGCGTGCACGGTGACGAGCTGCAGCGATCCGGACTGTGTCTGCGTCGAGCCGACTCCCAAATGCGTATTCTGCCCCAACCGCAGCGAAGTCGGTTGCCTCCCGTCGGCGGCCGTGCCGTGCTGCAGCAACGCGCTGTTCTGGTATTGCCTCAACGGCACCCAGTGCAACGGCGACGGGACTTACACGCCCTATTGCCGTTGACGGGCCTCCCCCGCGGAAGACCGGTGGCCGGCTTCCGGGGGACTCAGCCCGCAGCGCCTGGCGGTTCCGCTCCGGAGGCGATTCCTCCGCCCTTGCCGCGCGGCGGGCCACGGCCTATCTGCGCGGCCACTCCTGACACTCTCGAATACCCAAGGACCCCCGATGGCCGCCCAGTACGCATACGTCATGAAGAACATGACGAAGACCTTCCCCGGCGCGCCCAAGCCGGTGCTCAGCAACATCAACCTGCAGTTCTACCAAGGCGCCAAGATCGGCATCGTCGGCCCCAACGGCGTCGGCAAGTCGACGCTGATGAAGATCATGGCCGGGATCGACACCGACTACACCGGCGAGGCCTGGCCGGGCGAATACATCACCGTCGGCTACCTGGCGCAGGAGCCCGAGCTCGACCCGTCGAAGACCGTGCTCGAGAACGTCAAGGACGGCGCCCGCGAGGTGGCCGACATGGTCGAGCGCTTCAACCAGATCGGCCTCGAGATGGGCGAGGACGGCGCCGACTTCGACGCGCTCGGCGCCGAGATGGGCGAGCTGCAGGAGAAGATCGACGCGGTCGACGGCTGGACGCTCGACAACCAGCTCGAGATCGCGATGGAAGCGCTGCGCTGCCCGCCGGGCGATTCCGGCGTCGAGAGCCTGTCGGGCGGCGAGAAGCGCCGCGTCGCGCTCACCCGGCTGCTGATCCAGAAGCCGAGCATCCTGCTGCTCGACGAGCCGACCAACCACCTCGACGCCGAGAGCGTCGAATGGCTCGAGAACCATCTCAAGGAATATGCCGGCGCGGTGCTGATGATCACCCACGACCGCTACTTCCTCGACAACGTGGTCGGGTGGATCCTCGAGCTCGATCGCGGCAAGTACTTCCCGTACGAGGGCAACTACTCGACCTACCTCGAGAAGAAGGCCAAGCGCCTCGCCCAGGAGGAGCGCGAGGAGAGCGGCCGCCAGAAGGCGCTCACCCGCGAGCTCGAGTGGATCCGGCAGACCCCGGCCGCGCGCCAGACCAAGTCGAAGGCGCGCATCCGCAAGTTCGAGCAGCTCCAGGAAGCGCAGAACGACCGCAAGCCCGGCAAGGCGCAGATCGTCATCCAGGTGCCCGAGCGGCTCGGCGGCAAGGTCATCGAGGTCGAGAACCTGTCCAAGGCCTATGGTGACAAGCTGCTGTTCGAGGACCTCAGCTTCACGCTGCCGCCCGGCGGCATCGTCGGCGTGATCGGCCCCAACGGCGCCGGCAAGTCGACGCTGTTCAAGCTGATCACCGGCAAGGAGCAGCCGGATTCGGGCTCGATCGAGATCGGCGACACCGTGCGCCTCGGCTTCGTCGACCAGAGCCGCGACCACCTCGACCCGAAGAAGAACGTGTGGGAGGAGATCTCCGACGGGCTCGACTACATGAAGGTCAACGGCATGGACATGTCGACCCGGGCCTATGTCGGCGCGTTCAACTTCAAGGGCGCGGACCAGCAGAAGAACGTCGGCAAGCTGTCCGGCGGCGAGCGCAACCGCGTGCACATGGCCAAGATGCTCAAGACCGGCGGCAACGTGCTGCTGCTCGACGAGCCGACCAACGACCTCGACGTCGAGACCCTGGCCGCGCTGGAAGACGCGATCGAGAACTTCGCCGGCTGCGCGGTAGTCATCAGCCACGACCGCTTCTTCCTCGACCGCCTGGCGACGCACATCCTCGCCTTCGAAGGCGACAGCCATGTCGAATGGTTCGAAGGCAACTTCGAAAGCTACGAGGAAGACAAGCGGCGGAGGCTGGGCGACGCGGCGGATCGGCCGACGCGGCTGGCGTACAAGAAGCTGACTCGCTGACCCATCAGCGCTCCGGAAGAAGCTGACGCGGCGAGCGTTCATCCGCAAGTGCCGCAACCTGAACGGCAAGCCACCAACGCGGTTCAGTTAGCGGAAAGCGCGACTCGCATAATCCCGGCGCATTACTTCGGCCGCAGCCACTCGGGCGGCATGCCAAGGGAGATGCCGCAATGTCAGTTGGAAAGTTTTTGCAGAACAGCGCTCTGGCCGCGCTGGCCGTCGCGCTCGCCGCCACCGCGGTGCCCGCTTCGGCCCGGCCCGAGCGTGACGGGGCGCGGATCGAGCAGCGCGCCGCGCGGGTCGAGCAGCGCAGCGTGCAGCGCGCCGCGCGGGTCGAGCAGCGCACCGAGCAGCGGGCGGCGCGCGTCGACCGCGGCAGCGAGCAGCGCGCGACGCGGGTCAACCGCGGCTCCGAGCAGCGCGCGGCCCGCATCGAGCGCCAGGGCGACCGGGCCGCGACGCAAGCCGCGCGCCAGGGCAACTGGGGCCAGGCGCGCCAGATCGACCGCAGCAGCGAGCGGACCGCCGCCCGGGTCGAACGCCGCGGCGACGTACGGGCCAACCGCATCGAGCAGCGCGGCGACGTCCGCGCCAACCGGATCGAGCGCAACGGCGAGCGGCGCGCGGACCGCGTCGAGCGCAACCGGACGTACAGCAACAACGACCGCAACCGCACTTACGGCAGCACCTGGGGCAACAACGACCGGCGCGACAACGACCGCTGGCGCGACGGCCGGCGCGACAACGACGGCCGCCGCTGGGATCGCCGCTGGCGCGACAACAACCGCTACGACTGGCAGCGCTATCGCAACAGCAACCGCGTGGTGTTCCGGATCGGCACTTATTACTCGCCGTACCGCAACTACAGCTACCGGCGGCTGGGCATCGGCGGGTTCCTCGATTCGCTGTTCTTCGGCAGCAGCTACTGGATCAACGATCCGTGGCAGTACCGCCTGCCCGAGGTCTACGGCCCGTACCGCTGGGTCCGCTACTACGACGACGTGCTGCTGGTCGACATCTACAGCGGCGAAGTGGTCGACGTGATCTACGACTTCTTCTGGTAGGCCGCGCGCCACGCCAGAGCCATGTTCTGCCGGTGTGAGTGGCCCGGCAGGGCGAAGCCCTCGTGCCCGAAAGGGCGCGGGGGCTTCTGCTGTCGGCGAGGCTTGTCAGCGCGCTCGCGGCGAGGTTAAGCGGCACCGATGGCTATCGTTCCCGCGCCGCTGCCGCACGAAAATCCCGACAAGGACCGTCTTCGCCGCATCGGCCGCAAGGTCCGCGAGCGGCTCGCCGCGCACAGGGAGGTCCACAAGATCCCGACCGAGAAGGCGGAGCTGTGGGCCGTCGCCAACTTCTTCGATCCGGTGGAGTGCGGAAGGCTGATGGCGATCACCGACGCGGTCGCCCAGCCGAGCAAGGCGTTCGACGCGGCCTATTCAAGCGGCTACCGCACGTCCTACTCGGGCGACGTCGACCCGCACGACCCGTTCATCCGCAAGCTCCAGCGGCGCATCGACGACCTGCTCGGAATCGACCCGACTTACGGCGAAACCATCCAGACCCAGCGCTACATGGAAGGCCAGCAGTTCCAGGCGCACACCGACTGGTTCCCGGCCAACACGCCCTACTGGGAGCTGGAGAAGGACCGCGGCGGGCAGCGCAGCTTCACCGCGATGGCGTTCCTCAACGCGGTCGAGGAAGGCGGCGACACGGCCTTCCCGCGGCTCGGCGTGGCGGTCAGCCCGCAGCCCGGCGCGCTGCTGATCTGGAACAACGCCGATGAGAACGGCACGCCCAACCCGTGGACGGTCCACGCCGGCACCCCGGTGACCAAGGGGGTCAAGTACATCATCACCAAGTGGTACCGCTGCCGGCGGTGGCACTGACGCGCTAGGCCTGGCGCGCGAGCGCTTCGGCGATCAGCCGGCGCGTGTTGGCGATACCGTAGAGGGCGATGAAGCTGCCCATGCGCGGGCCCTGGCTCGAGCCGAGCAGGGTCTCGTACAACGCCTTGAACCAGTCGCGCAGCGACTCGAAACCGAGCTCGTCGCGCTTGCCGATCTCGTAGACCTCGGTCTGCAGCGCCTCGGCGGAGGCGTCCTCGGGCGTGCGCTCGAGCAGCTCGTCGAGCGCCAGCAATGCCGCCGCCTCGTTCGGCGCGGGCGGGCGCCGGTGCAGCGTCGGGGCGACGAAATCGCGGTTGTAGGCCAGCGCCCGGTCGACCAGCACTTCGAGCTCCGGGTGATGCGCCGGGTCGAGGTCGTGGATGTAGTTGCCGAGGTAGCTCCACACCTGATCGTGCGTCGCGCCCGCGCCGAGCACGCCGACGAGATTGAGCAGCAGCCCGTAGCTGACCGGCAGCGTATCGCCGTCACCACCCTTGTAGCCGTTCGCCCGCAGCAAATGCCACGCCGGATTGCCGAGCTGCTGCTCCACCGGCTGCTCGGGAATCTTGGCGCGGAACTGCCAGTATTCGTCGACCGCGCGCGGGACGATGCCCGCATGAAGCTGCTTGGCGCTCTTCGGCTCGCGGAACACGTAGAAGCCGAGGCTCTCCTCGGTGCCGTAGCGCATCCATTCCTCGAAGGTGAAGCCGTTGCCCCTGGACTTCGAGATCTTCTCGCCGTTGGCGTCGAGGAACAGCTCGTAGATCATCACCTCGGGCATCCGCCCGCCCAGCGCCCGGACGATGCGGCCCGACTGGGTGACGCTGTCGGTCAGGTCCTTGCCGCTCATCTCGTAGTCGACCCCGAGCGCGAACCAGCGCATCGCCCAGTCGACCTTCCACTGGCACTTGGCCCGGCCGCCGAAGACGCTCTGCTCGACGGTCTCGCCGTCGTCCTCGAAGCGGACGATCCCGTTGGCGGCGTCCACCACCTCGACCGGCACCTGCAGCACCGCGCCGCTCTTCGCGCTGATCGGCAGGACCGGCGAGTACGTCGCCTGCCGCTCGGCGCGCAGCGTCGGCAGCATGATGCCCATGATCGCGTCGAACCGCTCGAGCACCAGCCGCAGCGCGTCGTCGAACGCGCCCGCGTTGTACTGGTCGCTCGCGGCGACGAACTCGTAGTCGAAGCCGAAGCGGTCGAGGAAATCGCGCAACATGGCGTTGTTGTGGTGGGCGAAGCTCTCGAACCGCTCGAACGGGTCGGGAATGCGGCTGAGCGGCTTGCCGAGGTTGGCCAGCATCAGCGCCTGGTTCGGCAGGTTGTCGGGCACCTTGCGCAGCCCGTCCATGTCGTCGCTGAACGCCACCAGCCGGGTCGGCGCGCCGCCGGAGACGATCTCGTAGGCGCGCCGCACCAGCGTGGTGCGCAGCACTTCCTGGAAGGTGCCGATGTGCGGCAGGCCGGAGGGGCCATAGCCGGTCTCGAACAGCACCGGCGCGCCGCCCGGCTTGCCGTCCGGGTAGCGCTTGACCAGCTTCATCGCTTCCTGGAACGGCCAGGCCCTGGACACCCGGGCGGCGGAGATCAGCGCGTCGTCGAACATTGCGCCCGCGCCTTTCGCGGAACCCGGCGCGGGGTGCAAGGGCCGCCCCGACGAAAAGGGCCGCCGGGATGCCCGGGCGGCCCTCGTCGTTCTCCAGCGTCGGCGATCAGCCGCCGCGGTCGGTGCGTTCGCTGGCCGGCTCGCCCGGCCAGTAGCCGAGCGCGCGCGAGCGGCCCGGAGCACCGCCCTCGCCGGGGTTCTGGCAGCTGTCCTGCACCGCCCGGCTGCAAATCGGGTAGGTCTTGTTGAGCGCCTGCGCCGGCGGCGGGGTCAGGTTGCCCGGGTGGTTGGTGGCGACGACCGTCTGGCCGCTGGCGTTGGTGGCCACCGTGGTGGTCGCCGGACCCGGCGTCGCGCGGACGTTCGCCTGCGCGGTCGTTTGCGGGCCGGGCACCGCGCCGCCGGTGCGCGCCGCCACGCTGGTCCCGCTGTTGTTGGCGTTCGCCGCGAGCTGCGCCTCGATCGAGGTCCAGGCACTGGCCCGCGCCGTCGGGGTCATGGCGAAGACCTGCATGCGTTGCTCGGGCGTCAGCACCCAGTAGCCTTCCATCTGGCGCGGGGTCAGCGACCAGAAATAGGCCTGATGCTCGGCGTCGAGGTCGGTATAGTAGGTCTGGCGATCGGCTGGCCAGGCATCGAAGGTGGCCTGCTGTTCGGCGGTCATCGTGAAGTCGGCGGCGGCGGCGGCTTCGGGGCCACCGTTCTGCGCGCTAAGCACGGTCGGCAGGGCCGTCAGCGTCAAAGCGGCGGCACCGGCAAGCAGAAGGGTACGCATCGTAACGTCTCCATGGAATGCGGGTATGGCCGGGGAACGCGCCGCGCCATGCCCTAGTTCCGTCCCTGACACCCGCCCAAGGGTTGCGCCCCCCTCCCCTGTTCCCTAGTTGTTCGCAGTGACCGAGACCCCCCTTCCCGCCGCCGCAGAGGCCCCCGAAGCGCCCGCGTGGCTCGACGGTCTGAACCCGCCGCAGCAGCAGGCGGTGCTCACCACCGAGGGGCCGGTGCTGATGCTGGCGGGCGCCGGAACCGGCAAGACCGCGGCGCTTACGGCCCGTCTCGGCTACCTGATCCGCACCCGCCGCGCGTGGCCGAGCGAGATCCTCTGCGTCACCTTCACCAACAAGGCCGCGCGCGAGATGCGCCATCGCGTCGGGCAGCTGATCGGCGACGCGGTGGAGGGCATGCCGTGGCTCGGCACCTTCCATTCGATTTGCGCCAAGATGCTCCGCAGACACGCCGAGCTGGTCGGCCTGAAGAGCAACTACACGATCCTCGACACCGACGATCAGGTGCGGCTGCTCAAGCAGCTGATCGCCGACAACGGCCTCGACGAGAAGCGCTGGCCGGCGCGTCAGCTCGCCGGGCTGATCGACCGCTGGAAGAACCGCGGGCTCAACCCCGACGATCTCGATGCGGCGGAGAACGAGGCTTACGCCAACGGCAAGGGCCGCAAGCTCTACGAGGCCTACCAGGCACGGTTGAAGGCGCTGAACGCCTGCGACTTCGGCGACTTGATGCTGCACATGCTGAACATCTTCAGACGCGAGCGCGACGTGCTCGATAGCTACCAGCAGCGCTTCAAGTACGTGCTGGTCGACGAGTACCAGGACACCAACGCGGTCCAGTACCTGTGGCTGCGGCTGCTCGCGCAGACGCGCAAGAACATCTGCGTGGTCGGCGACGACGACCAGTCGATCTATTCGTGGCGCGGCGCGGAAGTCGCCAATATCCTGCGGTTCGAGAAGGACTTTCCCGGCGCCGCGGTGATCCGGCTCGAGCAGAACTACCGCTCGACTCCGCAGATCCTCGCCGCCGCCTCGGGCCTGATCGCCGCCAACAGCGGTCGGCTCGGCAAGACGTTGTGGACCGAGCTGCCGGCCGGCGAGAAGGTCCGCGTGATCGGCGTGTGGGACGCGCCCGAGGAAGCGCGCCGCGTCGGCGAGGAGATCGAGCGGCTCGAGCGCGAAGGCGCTGCGCTCGAGCAAGTCGCGATCCTCGTGCGCGCGCAGTACCAGACCCGCGAGTTCGAGGACCGCTTCATCCAGATCGGCCTCAACTACCGCATCGTCGGCGGCTTCCGGTTCTACGAGCGGGCCGAGATCCGCGACGCGCTCGCCTACCTTCGGGTCATCGCCCAGCCGGCCGACGACCTCGCCTTTGAGCGGATCCACAACCAGCCCAAGCGCGGCCTCGGCGCCAAGGCGCTCGAGGCGATGCACCGCCATGCGCGGGCGACCGGCCTGCCGCTCGCCGCCGCCGCGCTCGAGCTGGCCGACAGCGACGAGCTGCCGGCGCGCGCGCGCGGGACGATCGCCAACCTGATGGGCGGCTTTCTCCGCTGGCGCGAGATGGAGCCGCAGGTCACCCCGTCCGAGCTGCTCCGCGCGGTGCTCGAGGAGACCGGCTACACCGCGATGCTGCAGGCCGAGCGGAGCGCCGAAAGCGCCGGGCGGCAGGACAACCTCGTCGAGCTCGGCCGGGCGATGGAGGAATACGAGACGCTTGGCGATTTCCTCGAGCACGTCAGCCTGGTGATGGACAACGACGCCGCCGACGAGACCGAGAAGGTCACGATCATGACCATCCACGCCGCCAAGGGCCTCGAGTTCGACCACGTGTTCCTGCCCGGCTGGGAGGAAGGCGTGTTTCCTTCGCAGCGGGCGCTCGACGAAGGCGGTTTGGCCAGCCTCGAGGAGGAGCGGCGGCTGGCTTACGTGGCGATCACCCGCGCGCGGCGCCGCTGCACGATCCTCCATGCCGCCAACCGGCGCATCTACGGCACCTGGTTGAGCTCGATCCCGAGCCGCTTCATCGCCGAGCTGCCCGAGGACCACATCCAGGTCGAGACCACGATGACCGGCGGCGCCAGCCTGTGGCGCGCCAACTGGTCCGAGCAGGACGACCCGTTCGCCCACGTCAGCCGCGACCGCCCCGACCGCAGCCAGGCGCGCGGGCCCGGCTGGCAGCGCGCGCTCTCGACCGGCTACGACACCGTCCCCAAGCGCCTCGCCGAGCCCGGCCGCAGTGCCGCCAGCTTCGCCGCCAAGCCGCGCGGCGACATCGCCATCGGCGCGCGGGTGTTCCACGACAAGTTCGGCTACGGGGAGGTGCTCGGCCAGGAAGGCAACAAGCTCGAGATCGAGTTCGACAGCAGCGGCCGCAAGCGCGTCATCGACAGCTTCGTCCAGCCGGCGTGAGGAAACCTATCCCGCGCCGTCCGTTCTCCCGGCGAAGGAGACGACGATGAGCAGCGAGACCGGCAACGCCCAGGCACGCCAGGAAAACCGCGGCAGCGACAGCCCCAACATCGAGCTGCAGAAGGCTCAGTCGCGCGATCCGGACAAGTCGAACGCCCGTGATCGCGAGGGCCGCAAGGGCGGCGACAACGCCAAGAACCTCTAGCGGCGCCTGTCCGGCCGCGGACGCTGCCTCGGGCGTCTGACGGCGGGTGAGGAGAACGCTTTCCTAGAGCGCCGAGAGCCCGAGGAACCCGGGCACGGGGCCGTTCCATTGGCCGGGCTCGCCGGCTTCTTCCAGCTCGCGCTCGGCCGGCTCGGGGCGGCGCTCGCGCTTCGGGGCCGCGGGCTGGCGCGGTTCGGGCCGCGCCGCCTTGGCCGGCCGATCGGGCTCGCGCTCGTCGCGGGGACGGCGCTCGCGTCGCGGCTTTTCGGGGGCGCGCTCACGCGGCTCGCTTTGCGTCCGCTCCGGTTGGCGTTCCGCTGGCCCGTCGTCGCCGAGCTCGAACAGCGGGATCGTCATCCCGGTCAGCTTCTCGACGTTGGCGATCGCCTCGGCGTCCTCGGGCGTCACCAGCGTGAACGCCTTGCCCTTGGCGCCGGCCCGGCCGGTGCGGCCGATGCGGTGGACGTAATCGTCCGGATGCCACGGCGTGTCGTAGTTGAACACGTGGCTGACGCCCTTGATGTCGAGGCCACGGGCCGCGACGTCGCTGGCGACGAGGATGTTGATCTGGCCCTTCTTGAACCGGTCGAGCTCGGCGATGCGGCTCGCCTGGTCCATGTCCCCGTGGATCTCGCCGGTCGAGAACCCCGAGCGCGCGAGGCTCTTGTTCAGCTCGCGCACCGTGGTCTTGCGGTTGGCGAAGATCAGCGCGCTGGTCACGTCGTCGGTTCGCAGCAGCTGCACCAGCGTGTCGCGCTTGCCGCGGGCCGAGGTCCTGGCCTTGAACTGCTCGATGTTGACGTTGGCCGTCGCCGGGCGCGCCACCTCGATGTACTTCGGGTTGCTGAGGAAGCGGTCGGCCAGCTTCTTGATCGGCGGCGGCATCGTCGCCGAGAACAGCAGCGTCTGGCGCGTCGTCGGCAGCTTCTCGCAGATGAACTCGATGTCGGGGATGAAGCCCATGTCGAGCATCCGGTCGGCCTCGTCGATGACCAAGAGCTCACAACCGGTGAGGAGGATCTTGCCGCGCTCGAACAGGTCCATCAGGCGGCCCGGCGTGGCGATCAGCACGTCGACGCCCTCGTCGAGCGCCTTGACCTGGTCGCCCATCTGCACGCCGCCGATCAGCAGCGCCATCTTGAGGTCGTGGTTGACGCCGTACTTCTCGAAGTTCTCGGCCACCTGCTGGGCCAGCTCGCGGGTCGGCTCGAGGATCAGCGAACGCGGCATCCGCGCGCGGCGCCTTCCGTGGTGGAGGATGTCGATCATCGGCAGCACGAAGCTGGCGGTCTTGCCGGTGCCGGTCTGCGCGATGGCGATGATGTCGCGCATCATCTGCACTTGCGGGATGGCCTGCGCCTGGATCGGCGTCGGCTCGGTGTAGCCGGCGGATTGGACCGCCTGAAGAAGTTCGTCGGAAAGGCCGAGGTCGGCGAAGCTCATGACTGGGGTAATGTCCGGAACGGGCGTGGGGTTTCCACGCGATCATGCGCCGAGTGCGAGAGCCCGGCGCGACGCCCGCGCCCTATCGCGCGGCGCGTGAAAGTCAAGGAAGCGGCAGCCGCTCAGTCGCGCAGGGCGACGAGGCGGTTGAGCTGGGCCACCTTGCAGCTTGCGCCGGTGCGCGATTGCAGCTCGTCGCGCCTCGAGCACAGCTGCCCGTCGCGGCTCTGCTCGATGTAGAACCCGGAATAGAAATCGTCGGCGTTGCAGGCGCGCTCGAGCGCCGCGCTGAGAATCCGCCGGTCGCGCATGAACAGCAGCAGCCGGTTCTGCCGCGCCGGCTGGACCCCGACGATCGCGCCGATCGGCACGCAGCCGTCGAGCTTCTGCTCCTGGTAGCTGGTCGGCTGCGAGCGGCGCGGCAGCAGCGCCATCATCCGCTCGCGCACCGCCGGCGAGCTCGGCGCGATGCGGATGATCACCCGCTCCTCGATCCGGACCTGGTCCGCCCGTGGCGGCTGCCGAGCCTCGCCCAGCAGGCTGAACGGCTCGGTGGAGGCGGGATCGAAGCCCATCGGCGGCGGGGCCGCGTCCTCGGGCGCGGCGCGCGCCATGTCGTCCGGCGGCGCCGCTCCCGGCAGCTCGCCGGCCACTGCCGGCAGCAGCAGGGCAAGCGGGGACAGGAAGGCGACGACGCTGTTCATCTAGTGGCTGGGCTCGATCCGCTCGGTAGCCTCGGGCCGCAACGGCGGCCGGCAGCTCCCCCCTCTACTCCCTCCGATTGAATGACGGCTTAACCCTCCGATTGTCCTTTGCAAGCGCCGGTCCGCGCTGGCAAAGCCGGAGGATGGACGATGCCTTTCTCGCCGCCGCCGGCGCGTTGCTCGGCGAGCGCGGGCTGACGCGCGACCCGGAGCTGCTCGGGCCGTGGCTGACCGACTGGCGCGGGCGCTTCAGCGGGCGGGCGCTGGCGCTGGCCTCGCCCGCCTCGACCGCCGAAGTCGCCGGGCTGATGAAGCTGTGCGCGCGGCATCGCATCCCCGTCGTGCCCCAGGGCGGCAATAGCGGCATGTCGGGCGGCGCCACCCCCGACGACAGCGGCGAGGCGGTGGTGCTGTCGCTGCGGCGGATGAACGCGATCCGCCGGCTCGATGCGGACGCGCGCGAGGCGACGTGCGAGGCGGGCGTGATCCTGCAGACGCTGCACGAGGCGGCCGAGGCGCACGGCCTGCGCTTCCCGCTGACGCTCGGCGGCAAGGGCTCGGCGACGATCGGCGGGCTGGTCTCGACCAACGCCGGCGGCACCCAGGTGCTGCGCCACGGTTCGATGCGCGCGCAAGTGCTCGGGATCGAGGCGGTGCTGGCCGACGGCAGCGTGTTCGACGCGCTCGTCCCGCTCAAGAAGGACAACCGAGGCTTCGACCTCAAGCAGTTGCTGATCGGCTCCGAGGGCACCCTCGGGATCGTCACCGCGGCGACCTTGCGGCTGCTCCCGGCGCTGGCCGAGCGTGCGGTATTGTGGGCCGGGCTCGGCTCGATCGAGGCGGCGCGCGCGCTGCTGCTGCACTCCGATAAGCGCGCCGGCGACGCGCTCGAGGGCTTCGAGGTCATGCCCCGGCACAGCCTCGCGGCGGTCCTTGCCCACGTCCCCGGCGCGCGCGCGCCGCTCGCCGGCGAGCACGCGTGGCATGCGCTGATCGAGCTGGCGGCCGACCGCGCCGGCGCCGCCGCCCTGCCCGAGCTGGCCCGCGACCTGCTCGCCAGCGCGTTCGAGGCCGGACTGGTGGAGGACGCGACGATCGCCGCCAGCGAGGCCCAGGCAGAGCAGTTCTGGCGGCTGCGCGACGAGATCGCCCCCGCCGAGCGCGCGCTCGGCCCGGCGATGCAGCACGACATCTCGGTTCCGGTGGCGCGGATGGCCGAGTTCGTCACCGCCGCGGCACCCGAGGTCGAGGCGCGCTTTCCCGGCACCACCGCCGTGGCCTTCGGCCATCTCGGCGACGGCAACGTCCACTTCCACGTGCTCGCCCCGCCAGGCGCGATGCGCGGCGAGTGGGAAGCGGGCGACGGCAAGGCGATCAGCGCGTTCGTCCACGACCTCGTCACGCAATGGGGCGGCTCGATCAGCGCCGAGCACGGCATCGGCCAATTGAAGCGCGACGAGCTGGCGCGGCTGGGCGACCCGGTGCAGCTGGCGCTGATGCGCAGCATCAAGCAGGCGCTCGATCCGCACGGCCTGCTCAATCCCGGCAAGCTGGTCCCGCCCTTGCGCGCGCGGTGATCGCTCGATAAAGCGCGCCGACGCACGTGCGGAGCCTCGGTCCCGGCACAAGCGACCAGCCTTACCGGAGAGAGACGATGGCCAGCGCGCCGCAAGCTAATCTGCCCCTGTTCTACAAAGACCTCATGCCCCTCAACAGCCGCGACCACGGCACCTGGCGCGCCCGCACGGTCGACAAGGCCTCGTGGATCGGCAACCAGCACGCGATTCCGCTGACGGTCGAGGAATTCCCCCAGGCGCAACGCGATTTCCCGATCGTGTTTTCCGCCGGCGACAAGCCGGTGCCGCTCGCGCTGCTGGGCCTCAACGAAGGCGTCAACGTGTTCTTCGACGACGAAGGCACCGTGCTGCAGGACTGCTATGTCCCGGCCTACATCCGCCGTTATCCGTTCCTGCTGGCGCGGCTGCGGCCCGACGCCGACGAGATGTCGCTGTGCTTCGACCCGACCTCCGAAATCATCGGCGAGTTCGAGGAAGGCCAGGCGCTGTTCGCCGACGGCCAGCCGAGCGAGCACACCAAGCAGCTGCTCGATTTCTGCGAGAAGTTCGAGGAAGCCGGCGCCCGCACCCAGGCGTTCATCGAGGAGCTCCAGAAGGCCGACCTGCTGATGGAAGGCGAAGTGTCGATCCAGCGGGTCGAAAACCCCGACCAGCCGTACGTCTATCGCGGCTTCAAGATGGTCAACCAGGAAAAGCTGCGCGAGCTCGATGCCGACAAGGTCAAGCAGTGGAACGAGATCGGGCTGCTGCCGCTGATCTACGCGCACTTGTTCTCGCTCGACCTGATGCGCGTGGTCTTCGCCAAGCAGACCGCGCAGGGCAAGGGCCCCGCGGCCCAGCCCGCGCCGGCCGAGGCCGCGGCGAGCTGAGGCCCGCCAGCGGCGAAACGATCGAGAGGGGGCGGCGACGGACCTTGCCGTCGCGCTCCCCTCTTGATGTCCGGGCGATAACCCCTACATTCGATACGTCCGGCCGGCGCTTCCCTCATGGCCCGGCTGGATAGATGCGCTTCGGCGCATCTCCTCCCTGAACCTTGGCCACCTCGTGACTTGCTCACGAGGTGGCTTTTTCATGTCCGGGCGAGGGGAACCTACTCGGCCGCCTGAGGCAGGCTGCGTCCGCCGACGAGCTCCTCGGCGACGCGGCGCACCAGCCCCGCGAGCACCCGCGCCACCGCGGCGACGCCCGGGCCGGGCTCGCGCAGCGAAGCGTCGAGATAGGCCGAGCGGCAGATCTCGAGCTGGAGCGCGTGGAGGCCGCGCGCCGGCGCCGCGTGGCGGTCGAGCACGTAGCCGCCGGCGTACGGCCGGTTGTGCGCCGCGCGCCGGCCGGCGGCGGCGAAGTGGTCGAACGCCGCCGCGCTCAGGCCCCCGTCGCACGACGCCCCGAAGCGGTCGCCGACGACGAAGTCGGGCGCCGCCTCAGGGCCGCGCTTGGGCCCGAGCGGGGGCATCGAATGAAGGTCGATCAGCAGCGCCGCGCCCCAGCGGTCGCGCAGCATCTCGAGCCCGGCGCCGAGCGCCGCATGGTACGGCTGGTGAACCTGCTCGATCCGCGCGGCGAGCTCGGCCTGGTCGATCCGCCGCTTCCACAGCTCGCCGAGGCCGGGAAGCCGCCGCGGGACCAGCCCGAGACCGCTGCGCGCGCGCCGCCCGGCGGCGAGCCGCACGCGCTTTTCCGGCGTGGCCCCGGCGACCATGTCCCAGTCGACGTCGTCGGGCGCGCGGTTGAGGTCGATCATCGCTCGCGGAGCATGGGCGACGAGCAGCGCCGCCCCGGTGCTGCGCGCCACCTGCTCGGCGACCCGGTCGACGAAGCGGTCTTCCAGCCGGAGCGCCGCGGCGGCCTGGTTGCGCATCGTCTCGCCGAACTCGGCCGGGTAGGCGCGCCCGGCGTGGGGCACGGCGATCAGCACCGGCACCGGCGAGGGGTCGCGCAGCACCAGCGAGAACGCCGGCTGCCCGGGCGCGCCGGGAATGCTGCCCCCACCCCCTTCGCGCGAATCGCGCGCCGCCGAGCCCGTTTGCGCCATCGCCGCACGCTGGCCGCGATCGCGACCTGTGTCAAAGCTGGTCATCGGCGAAATTCTATGAGATTCTTAAGCGCCCTGGGAATATGGGAACGCTTCGCAGCACTACTTGTTGGGGGCAACCGATGATCCGCATCCTCCTGGCCGAAGACGACGAAGCGATGCGCACCTACCTGGCGCGCGCGCTCGAGCAGGCCGGTTATGCGGTCGATTCGGTCGATCGCGGCACCGAGGCGCTGCCGCTGCTCCAGGCCGAGGACTACGACCTGCTGCTGTCCGACATCGTCATGCCCGAGATGGACGGCATCGAGCTGGCCCAGCGCTGCGCCGAGATCAGCCCGCGCACCCGGGTGATGTTCATCACCGGGTTCGCCGCGGTGACGCTCAAGGCCAGCCGCGAGGCGCCGCGGGCCAAGATGCTGTCGAAGCCGTTTCACCTGAAGGACCTCGTGCTCGAGGTCGAGCGGATCTTCGAAGACCTCGCGACCGAGGCCTCGCTGCGCCCCTGAATCGGGCGCCGCCAACCCCTTGTCATCGGCGGCGGCCGTCGCTAGATGCCGCGCCTGCCGTCCACCCCGACGGCCGGGATGGTTCGGGCGTATAGCTCAGTGGTAGAGCACTGTGTTGACATCGCAGGGGTCGGAAGTTCAATCCTTCCTACGCCCACCATCTCCCCCTTCAGACCGAGGCGTCGCGCGGACAGCGCCGTGTTCGCGCTAGGGGCTGCCAGGCCGGAAATCGGCTCGTCCCGGCGGTTCGGCTGAACCCGCCGCCCGCGACCGGGCACGAACCCGCATGACCGGCCATCCGCGACCGGCCGGGACTTGCGCGCGCGCCGGTGGCCCGGCACCTCCTGTCCCCTCGTCGGTTCCATCGGCGTGACCATGCCCGCCCCGCGCATCAACGCCATCGCCGCCGCGGTGCCCGCGACCGAATGCGACGCCAGCTATCACGCGTGGGCCTTGCGGCAGCTCGAAGGCCGGCGCGAGGCCACGTTGCTCGAACGGATGCTGCAGCGCTCCGGCATCGGCCGCCGTTACACCGTGCTGTCCGACGCCGACACGCACGAGGAGCAGGGCAGCTTCTACGGCGGTGCGGAGCCGCCGAGCACGCTCGCGCGGATGACGGTCTATGCCCGCGAGGCGCCCGAGCTGGCGCTGGCGGCGATCGGCCGCCTGGGCGAGCTCGGCCCGGTGACGCACATAGTCGTCGCCAGCTGCACCGGCTTCACCGCGCCGGGACTCGACCAGGTGCTCGCCCGGCGGCTCGGCCTGGCGGCGTCGGTCGAGCGCGTGGTGATCGGCTTCATGGGCTGCTACGCCGGCGTCACCGCGCTGCGCACCGCCGGGCACATCGTCCGCTCCGATCCCGCGGCGCGGGTGCTGGTGGTGGCGGTCGAGCTGTGCACGCTGCATCTCCAGCCGACCGACCGCCTCGAGCGGCTGATGGCGATGGCGCAGTTCGCCGACGGCTGCGCCGCGGCGCTGGTCACCGCCGACGGGCCCGGCTTGATGCTCGGCGAGGGGCTGTCGCTGACGCTCGAGGACAGCCACGAGCTGATCACCTGGACGATCGGCGACACCGGCTTCGCGATGGAGCTCTCGGGCGAAGTGCCCGCGCGGCTGGCCGAGGCGCTGGGTGACCCCGAGGTCGGGCGGACGGTGACCGACGGGCGGCCGGTGGCCGAGATCGCGGCGTGGGCGGTCCACCCGGGGGGCAAGTCGATCGTCGACGCGGTCGAGCGCGGCCTCGGCCTGCCGCCGGAGAAGGTCGCCGCCTCGCGCGCGGTGCTGCAGGATTACGGCAACATGTCCTCGGCCACGGTGCTGTTCGTGCTCGAGCGGCTGATGCGCGAGCGCCCGGCGAGCGGCGTCGCGCTCGCCTTCGGCCCGGGGCTGGCGATGGAAGGGCTGCGCTTCGGGTGGACCGAAGGCGATGCTGGCTGAGCGGCGCCGCGCCGACGAGCTGATGGACGATCCGGCGCTCGACGCCGAAACCTACCGCGCCGTGCTGGCCGACCTCGCCAAGGTCAACCGCGTGACGTTCGCCTATCGCCCGACGCTCGACTTCCTCGGCCGCGCGGTCGGCCATCGGCGACGCTTCAGCCTGCTCGACGTCGGCTTCGGCGACGGCGACATGCTGCGCCGCATCGCCCGCTGGTCGTTGCAGCGCGGGCTCGAGGCGGAGCTCACCGGCATCGACCTCAACCCGCGCAGCCGGACCGCGGCCGAAGCCCGGCCCTCGCCCGGCGCGCCGATCCGCTACCTCGCCGGCGATTACGCCGCGCTCGCCGGTGGCGGCTTCGACTGCGTGATCTCGAGCCTGGTGGCGCATCACATGCGCGACGCCGAGCTCGCCGCCTTCCTGCGCTTCATGGAAGCCGAGGCCGCGGCGGGCTGGTTCGTCAACGACTTGCACCGCCACGGCTTCGCCTATGCCGGGTGGCCGCTGCTGGCGAGCGTGATGGGCTGGCACCGCATCGTCCGGCTCGACGGCCACACCTCGATCGCGCGCAGCTTCCGCCCGGCCGAATGGCGGACGATCCTCGCCCGCGAGGGGCTCGCCGAGGCCCGCGTGCGGCGCCGGTTCCCGTTCCGGCTCTGCGTCGAGCGGCTCCGCTGATGCCGCCGCTGATCCTGGGCGCGGGGCCGGCCGGATGCGCCGCGGCGATCGCGCTCGCCCGCGGGGGGGCCGCGCCGCTGCTGCTCGACCGCGAGGCGGAAGCGAGCGACCAGCTGTGCGGCGGCTTCCTCAGCTGGCGCACCGTCGCCCAGCTGCGCGAGCTCGGGGTCGATCCGGCCGCCCTCGGCGCGCGGCGCGTCGAGCGGCTGGCCTTGTTCGCCGGGGAGCGCGAGGCCGCCCTGCCCTTGCCGGCGACCTCCTACGGGCTCTCGCGCCGGGCGCTCGACGATGCGCTGCGCCGGCGCGCGGTGGCGGCGGGCGCGCGGCTCGCGTGCGACAGCGCGCGCGGCATCGACGGCCTCACGGTGCTCGGCCGCCGCCGCGAGTGGACCGGCGACGCATTGTTCCTCGCCACCGGCAAGCACGACGTGCGCGGCCTCGCCCGCCCGCGCCGCTCGGCCGACCCGGCGCTCGGCTTGCGCCTGCGCCTGCCGCCGACGGCCGAGCGCGAGCGGCGCCTCGCCGGGCGCATCGAGCTGCACGCGTTTGACCGCGGCTATGCCGGGATCGTGCTGCAGGAAGACGGCAGCGCCAACGTCTGCCTGGCGGTGCGCAAGTCGCGCCTCGCCGCGGCCGGGGGCGAGCCCGCCCAGTTACTCGAGGCGCTGGCCGGGCGGCATCGCGCGTTCGCCCGGCGGCTGGCGCGCGACTGGCGCGAGCAGGCCATCGAGACGGTCGGCGCGGTGCCCTACGGCTGGATCGCCCGCGAGACCCGGCCGGGCCTGTTCCGGCTCGGCGACCAGGCGGCCGTGATCCCGTCGCTCGCCGGCGAGGGCATCTCGATCGCGCTCGCCAGCGGCGCGGCGGCGGCGCGGCACTGGCTCGAGCGGGGAGCGGCCGCGGCCGCCGCCTACCAGCGCGAGATGGCGACGCGCGCCGCGGCCCCCGTCCGCGCCGCGCGGATCGCCTGGGCGCTCGCCGAACATCCGCTGGGCGCGGCCCTCGGCATCGCGCTGGCGGAGCGCTTCCCGCCGCTGCTGCGCACGCTGATGCGCGCCAGCCGGGTCGCGCCCGAGCCCGCGCTTGCGCAGCCCGGTGACGCTGCCTAAGGACGCGGCACCTCCCCCGCGCAATAGCAGTCACAGGATTTCCCGAATGGCGAAGATCAAGGTCGCGAACCCCATCGTCGAGATCGACGGCGACGAGATGACCCGGATCATCTGGCAGTGGATCCGCGAGCGGCTGATCCTCCCCTATCTCGACGTCGAGCTGAAATATTTCGACCTCGGCATCGAGAAGCGCGACGAGACCGACGACCAGATCACCATCGACGCAGCCAACGCCATCAAGCAGCACGGCGTCGGCGTGAAGTGCGCGACGATCACGCCCGACGAGGCGCGGGTCGAGGAGTTCGGCCTCAAGGCGATGTGGAAGAGCCCCAACGGGACGATCCGCAACATCCTCGGCGGGACGATCTTCCGCGAGCCGATCGTGATCGACAACGTGCCGCGGCTGATCCCCGGGTGGACCGACCCGATCGTGGTCGGCCGCCACGCGTTCGGCGACCAGTACCGCGCGACCGACTTCCTCGTTCCCGGCCCGGGCAAGCTGCGGCTGGTGTTCGAGGGCGACGACGGCCAGACGATCGACCGCGAGGTTTATCAGTTCCAGGCCTCGGGCGTGGCGATGGCGATGTACAACCTCGACGATTCGATCCGCGACTTCGCCCGCGCCAGCTTCAACTACGGGCTCGACCGCGGCTGGCCGGTGTACCTCAGCACCAAGAACACGATCATCAAGGCCTACGACGGGCGCTTCAAGGACCTGTTCCAGGAAGTGTTCGACAGCGAGGGCTTCAAGGCCCGCTTCGCCGCCGCGCGGATCGAGTATCAGCACCGCCTGATCGACGACATGGTCGCCTCCGCGCTCAAGTGGAGCGGCAAGTTCGTGTGGGCGTGCAAGAACTACGACGGCGACGTCCAGTCCGACCAGGTCGCGCAGGGCTTCGGCTCGCTCGGCCTGATGACCAGCGTGCTGATGACGCCCGACGGCAAGACCGTCGAGGCCGAAGCGGCGCACGGCACCGTCACCCGCCACTACCGCCAGCACCAGCAGGGCAAGGCGACGAGCACCAATCCGATCGCCAGCATCTTCGCCTGGACCCGCGGCCTGATCTACCGCGGCCGGTTCGACAACACGCCCGAGGTGGTGCGCTTCGCCGAGACGCTTGAGAAGGTGTGCATCGAGACGGTCGAAAGCGGCAAGATGACCAAGGACCTCGCGCTGCTCATCGGGCCCGACCAGCCGTGGATGACCACCGAGCAGTTCTTCGAGGCGATCGTGCAGAACCTCGAGGCGGAGATGCGCGCCTGGGGGTAAGGTCCCTGGAACTTTCTCCCCTTCAGGGAGATACGAAGGCTTGGCGCTTGCTGCCTAGCCGGAGTTGAGAGGGGATCGCGACCCTTGTCCCCCTCTCCCAACCCTCTCCCCTGAAGGGGAGAGGGCTATCGGCGACCTGACCTTTTCCCTTCGCACCCCCAGCCCGATGATCCGCCCCGGAATCCGGCGCAGCAGCGGGAAGCGGTCGAGCAGCTTGAGGATCGCCGGAGCATCGACGATCGGCGCGCCCGACAGCACCGTGCCGATGACGTTGTCCTGCGCCAGCTTCTGCCCGGCCTGGATCACCCGGGTCGGGAATTCACGGCGCTTCTGCACCCTCGCGAGCAGCGGGTCCGGATCCTCGCCGCGTGCGAGCGGGCCCGCGAGGATGTTGGCCGCCGCGACCGCGTCCTGGATCGCCAGGTTGATGCCGATGCCGCCGATCGGGCTCATCGCGTGCGCGGCATCGCCGATCGCCAGCAGGCCGGGGCGGTGCCAGCGCTCGAGCCGGTCGAGCGCGACCGACAGCAGGTGGACATTCTCGCTGCTGCCGAGCCCGCCGAAGAACTCGAGCTCGGGGAACAGCGCCTGCATCTGCCCGCGCAGCCAGCCGACCCCGCGCGCCTTGACCTCCTCGGCGGTTCCCTTCGGGATCAGGAAGGCGCACTGCCAATAGGTACGGCGGTCGATCAGCACCGCCATCCGGCCGGCTTCGATGGCGCCGCGCAGCTTGTCGCCGGGGTTGTCGCCCTTGGGCAGCGCGAACCACAGCACGTCCATCGGCGCGCCGAGCTCGCGCACCGGCAGCAGCGCCAGCCGCCGGACGAGCGAGGCGCGGCCGTCGGCCATCAGCACCAGCTTGCCGGCGCGCAGCTCGCCGCCGCCGGCGAGCCGCACCCCGACGACGCGGCCGCCGGCCTCGACCAGGCCCGCCGCCTCGGCGTGCATGGCGAGCGCGAACGCGGGGTAGGCCTCGGCTTCGTCGCGCAGGAAGTCGAGGAACTCCCACTGCGGCATCATCGCGATGAACGGCGCGGGGGTGGCCAGGTGGCTGAGGTCGCCGATCGTGTAGTCCCGCCCGGCGACGCGGATCTCGGCCTGGCGGACGCGGTCGTGCGGGCGCTCCAGAAACCGGCCGAGCAGGCCGAGCTGGGCGAGGATTTCCATCGTCGAGGGGTGGACGGTGTCGCCGCGGAAATCGCGGAAGAAGTCGCCGTGCTTCTCGAGCACCCGCACGCTGACGCCGGCGCGCGCGAACAGCAGCCCCGCCATCATCGCCGCGGGCCCGCCGCCGACGACGACGACGTCGGGCATTTCGGCTGTTGCCGTCGTCACCGCCTGTCTGACATAGCTGCCCGATGCACGCCGCGTCCCTCTCCCCGACGATGTCCGACGCGCTGGTGATACTCGGCGCGGCCGGCCTCGTCATCCCGGTGTTCGCGCGCTTTCGCATCACCCCGGTGATCGGCTTCATCCTCGTCGGGCTGCTGGTCGGGCCGTTCGGCCTCGGGCGGATGGTCTACGAGCACGAGTGGCTGACGTACGTGACCATCACCGACCCCGCGGGGCTCGACCCGTTCGCCGAGCTCGGCATCACCCTGCTGCTGTTCACCATCGGCCTCGAGCTGTCGTTCAACCGGCTGTGGTCGATGCGCCGGCTGGTGTTCGGGCTCGGCGCGCTCGAGCTGGCGGTGATCGCCACCTTGCTCGCCGCGTTCCTGTCGATGATGGGCCAGTACTGGACCGGCGCGCTCGGGCTCGGGCTGGCGCTGGCGCTGTCGTCGACCGCGCTGGTGCTGCCGATCGCGGGAACGCAGACCGCGGTCGGGCGCGCCGCGCTGGCGATGCTGCTGTTCGAGGACATCGCCATCGTGCCGATCATCTTCATGCTCGGCGCGCTCGCCCCTTATGCCGGCAGCGAGGGCCTCGAAGGCCTGTTCGACACGCTGTGGATGGGGCTGCTGGTGGTCGTGGCGATGATGGCCATCGGCCGCTTCGCGCTGCCGCTGCTGTTCGCCCAGGCGGCGCGGACCAAGAGCCCCGAGCTGTTCCTCGCCGCCTCGCTGCTGGTGGTCATCGGCGCCAGCCTGGCGACGGCGCTGGTCGGCCTGTCGCCGATCGTCGGCGCGCTCGTCGCCGGGCTGCTGATCGCCGAGACCGAGTACCACTCCGAGGTCGAGGGCATCATGGAGCCGTTCAAGGGCCTCGCGCTCGGGGTGTTCCTGATCACCGTCGGCATGGGCATCGACCTGCTGACGATCTGGGACAACCTCGGACCGATCGCGCTGGCGGTGGTGTGCGTTCTGACGCTGAAGGCGCTCGTCACCGGGCTGCTGCTGCGGATGATGGGCGCGCGGCGCGGGATCGCGATCGAGACCGGCATCCTGATGGCGAGCCCGTCGGAAACCACGCTGATCGTGCTTGCCGCGGCGACGAGCGCGTTGCTGATCCAGCCGGGCACCGCGCAGTTCTGGCAGATCGTCACCGCCATCGGGCTGACCATCACCCCGCTGCTGGCCAGGCTCGGCACGCTGCTGGCCCGCCAGGTGGAGCCGCCGCCCGACCTGCAAGTGATCGCCACGGCGAGCGGCGAGCCGCCGGCGATCGTCGTCGGCTGCGGGCGCGTCGGGCGGCTGGTGGCCCAGATGCTGACCCGCCACGGCCAGCCGTACGTGTCGATCGATTCCGATTCCGACATGGTCGCGCGGTGCAAGCGCGAGGGCTACAACGCGGTGTTCGCCAACGCCGGGCGGCTCGACGTGCTCGACCGGATGGGCGCCGCGCGCGCGCCGGCGGTGATCCTGACGATGGACGAGCCGGTGCTCGCCCAGCGGCTCACCCGCAAGCTGCGCGCCGCCTATCCCGAGCTGCCGATCATCGCCCGCGCGCGCGACACCGCGCATGCCGCCGAGCTGTACAAGGCCGGCGCCAGCACCGCGGTGCCCGAAACGCTCGAAAGCTCGCTGCAGCTGTCGGAGGCGGTGCTGGTCGACCTCGGCGTGCCGATGGGCCCGGTGATCGCCTCGATCCACGAGAAGCGCGACGAGTTCCGCGAGCGGATCCGCGATGGCGCCGAGCTCGACTACAAGCCGAAGCTGCGCACCACCGTGCGCGAAAGCTAGGACCGATCCGCCGCCTCGCCCGTTGACCGGACGAAGGAGCTCGCGATGCGCAACGACAACCAGACCAACGCCACCCCGACCAGGCCCGGCCAGCAGACCGGCGAGGAGTTCGGCTCGATCAAGGGCCGCCAGCGCGGCGAGGACGACTTCAAGGGCAAGAGCGACACCCCGCGCGGCAGCGAGCCCGAGACACGCGGCACCAGCGGCCGGCGCGGCTAGGCCGATCCCCTCACACTTCGCGCCTGCGGCGCTCTTGCCTCTCCCGGTGGGAGAGGGAGGGGCCCGCGCCGCGCAGCGGCGGGGGAGGGTGAGCGTCGGCGGGGCTAGCCCGTCACCGTTTCCCCGGCCACCGCCGCCCTGACCGCGTCGAGCGCCGCGGCGGCCTTGTCGCCGTCGGGGCCGCCGCCCTGGGCCATGTCGGACCGGCCGCCGCCGCCCTGGCCGCCGAGCGCCGCCACCGCGGCGCGCACCAGGTCGACCGCGCTGATCCGCGCCGTCAGGTCGTCGGTCACCGCGGCGGCCACCGAGGCGCGCCCGTCGTTGACCGCGACGATCGCCGCGACGCCCGAGCCGAGCCGGTTCTTGGCCTCGTCGAGCAGCCCGCGCAGCTCCTTGGGGTTCATCCCTTCGAGCACCTGGCCCGAGAACCTGACGCCGCCGATGTCCTCGTCGGCCGACGCCGGCGCGCCGCCCCCGCCGCCGAGCGCGAGCTGCTTCTTCGCCTCGGCCAGCTCGCGCTCGAGCCGCTTGCGCTCGTCGAGCAGCGCGGCGACGCGCGCCTCGACCTCCTCGGGCGCGGTCTTGAGCGCGCCGGCGACCGCCTTGAGCGCGTCCTCGCGCCCGACCAGCCACGCGCGCGCCGCCTCGCCGGTCAGCGCCTCGATCCGGCGCACGCCTGAGCTGACGGCGCTTTCAGAGACGATGCGGAACAGCCCGATGTCGCCCGTTGCGCGCACGTGGGTGCCGCCGCACAGCTCCACCGAATAGTGCTTGCCGTCGCCGGCGCGGCCCATCGAGAGGACGCGGACCTCGTCGCCGTACTTCTCGCCGAACAGCGCCAGCGCGCCCGCGGCGACGGCGTCGTCGGGGCTCATCAGCCGGGTCGAGACCGCCTCGTTATGGCGGATTTCGGCATTCACCTCGGCCTCGATCGCGGCGATTTCCTCGGCCGTCAGCGGCTTAGGGTGCGAGAAGTCGAAGCGGAAGCGGTCCTCGGCGACGAGCGAGCCCTTCTGGGTGACGTGGCCCCCGAGCCGGTTGCGCAGCGCGGCGTGGAGCAAGTGGGTCGCCGAGTGGTTGGCGCGGATGCGGTCGCGGCGCCCGGCGTCGATCGCGAGGTGCACGGTGTCGCCGACCGTGAGCGCGCCGCTGATGACCTTGCCGTGGTGCGCGTGGAGGCGGCCGAGCGGCTTGGTGGTGTCGCTCACCGCCAGCTCGAGGCCGGCCTCGGAGCTGATCGTGCCGGTGTCGCCCATCTGCCCGCCGCTCTCGCCGTAGAACGGGGTCTGATTGGTCAGCACGGTGACCTCGGCGCCCGCCGCGGCGCGCGCGACCTCGCGGCCGTCGACGACCAGCGCGACGACCTGGCCCTCGCCTTCGGTCGCGGCGTAGCCGGTGAACTCGGTGGCCCCTTCGCGCTCGGCGATGTCGAACCACAGCTCGCCTTCGGCCGCCTGGCCCGAGCCCTTCCACGCCGCGCGCGCCGCCGCCTTCTGCCGCGCCATCGCCGCGTCGAACCCGGCGCGATCGACCGTGTACCCCCGTGAGCGTGCGGCGTCTTCGGTCAGATCATACGGAAAACCAAACGTGTCCTGGAGTTTGAATGCCACCGAACCAGGCAGCTCCCTCTTCGGTGCCAAACGATGATCGGGATCAGCTTCGGCAGCCGCCCATCCTGCCTCGATTTCACCGATCGCTTCATCAAACAGCTTCAGGCCGTTGTCGAGCGTGCGGCGGAACTGCACTTCCTCGCGCTGCAGCGTCTCCTCGATCAGCGGCTGCGCGCGGCCGAGCTCGGGATAGGCCTGGCCCATCTCGGCGACGAGCACGGGAACCAGCCGGTGCATCAGCGGCTCCTTGGCGCCGAGCAGGTGCGCATGGCGCATCGCCCGGCGCATGATCCGCCGCAGCACGTAGCCGCGGCCCTCGTTGGCCGGCAGCACCCCGTCGGCGATCAGCAGGCTGGTCGAGCGCAAGTGGTCGGCGATCACCCGATGGCTGCCGAGGCGTTCGCCTTCGGCGCGAGTCGCCGTCAGCTCCTCGCTCGCCTCGATCAGGCGGCGGAAGCTGTCGATCTCGAACACGTTGTGGACGCCCTGCAGCACGGTGGCGGTGCGTTCGAGCCCCATGCCGGTGTCGATGCTCGGGCGCGGCAGGTCGCCGACGATCCGGTCGTCCTCCTGCAGGTACTGCATGAACACCAGGTTCCAGATCTCGACGTAGCGGTCGCCGTCCTCGCCGGGCGAGCCGGGCGGGTCGCCGGGGATCGACGGGCCGTGGTCCCAGAAGATCTCCGAGCACGGGCCGCAGGGGCCGTCGGCGCCCATCGCCCAGAAGTTGTCCTTGGTGGCAATGCGGATGATGCGCTCGTCGGGCAGGCCGGCGATCCGCTTCCACAAGCCCCATGCCTCGTCGTCGGTGTGGTAGACGGTGACCGTGAGGCGCTCGGCGGCGAGGCCGAGCTCGCGCGTGACGAGGCCCCAGGCGAGCTCGATCGCGCGTTCCTTGAAATAGTCGCCGAAGCTGAAGTTGCCGAGCATCTCGAACAGCGTCAGGTGGCGCGCGGTGTAGCCGACGTTGTCGAGGTCGTTGTGCTTGCCGCCCGCGCGGACGCACTTCTGGCTGCTCGCCGCGCGCGGGCTCGGCGGCGTCTCGAGCCCGGTGAAGACGTTCTTGAACGGAACCATCCCGGCGTTGACGAACATCAGCGTCGGGTCGTTGTACGGCACGAGCGGCGCCGACGGCACGACCGCATGGTCATTGGCGGCGAAGTAATCGAGGAACGCGCGGCGGAGGTCGTTGGTCGAATGCATCGCCGCGAATTAGGTGCTGCGGCGCAGCGCGACAAGCGGATTGCGCAGCGCGACGAGCCGAAAGGCGCGCTCAGTGGCGATAGCAGGCGACCGTGGCGAGCTCGCCGTCGCCGCGGAGCGCGGCGCCATCGGCTCAGCCGCGGCCCGACCGCGCGGTGACGACCCACGCGGCGGCACGCAGCGCGACGATGCCATCGCGCAAATTGCGCTCGGCGAGCGCGCCGAGGCGATCGTGGAACCGCGCGCGCTCGTCGGCGGACATCGCGGCGGCGGCGCGCGCGGCGGGCCCGATGCGCGAGAAGTAGGCGACCGCGTCCGCGACCGGGTCCTCGCCGGCGCCGGCGACCATCGCCAGGTCGAACGGCTCGCAGGCGACCCCGGTCCAGCCCGCGTCGGCGAGGATCGCCGCGACGCGGGCGGCGTCGGCGAACGCGAACGGGCCCGGCGCGTGGGGGTCCGCGGCGGGCTCGGCCTGCGGCAGCAGGCGGCCGACCTCGGTGAAGAACGGGTTCTCGGCCGGCGCGCGGAAACACGAGAACAGCAGGCCGGCGCCGGGCGCGGCGAGCCCGGCGAGGTGGGCGAAGGCGGCCACCGGCCGGTCGAAGAACATCACCCCGTGGCGCGAGACGAGGAGGTCCGGCGCGAAATCGTCGGCCGGCCGCCACACCGCCGCGTCGGCCACCTCGAACGCGACATTGGCGTGGTTGGCGCCGCGCTCGCGCGCCGCGGCGACCAGCTGCGGCGAGATGTCGACCCCGACGACGCGGCAGCGCGGGCGGCCGCGGGCGATCGCCAGCGACAGCTCGCCCGCGCCGCAGCCGACGTCGAGCACCGCGCCGAACGCGAACTCGCGGCTGCGCTTGAGCAGATGCTCGGTCAGCGGGCCGAAGCTGCGGTCCGTGCGCCGCCACTCGGCGGCCCAGCTGTCCCCGGTCCGGCCCTGCCACTCGCCCGCGTCGGTCATCGCCCGGCCCCGCTGCTATAAGTCCCCGGCCGGCGCGCGGGCCGGCCGGGGACGAGTCATAACGGCTACCGCCGCGGCGCGTCGACGGCTTACTGCGAGCCGCCCGCCGAGGTGGTGGTCAGGCCGGCGGCCTGCGCGCCGATGGTCTCGGCGACGTCCTCGCGCACTTCGTCGTTGTGCGCGTTGACCGCCTTGACCGGCGCGCCGTCCTTGCCGAGCAGCATCGCCTGCTCGCCCGAGCCGAGCTTGGCCAGGCGCACCGCCAGCGGCTCCGGCGCGAGGTAGTTGGTGGCGCCGTTGCTGGCGTCGACCACCCCGCCGATGACCCCGCCGAGCAGGATGTTGCCGGCCATCGCGCCGCCGGTGCGGCTTTGCACCAGCACGTACGTCGGCTCGTAGCCGTCCTTCTTGAAGTCGGCCCGCAGGTCGTACTTGCGGCGCAGCTCGAGGCTGCACGGCGTCTCGCACCCGGCACCGTTCGACAGGGTCACCTGGGCGCCCTGCGGATCGGAATCGAACGCGAAGTTCTGCTCGGTGCCGTTGATCACGGTGGCGCAGCCGGACAGCGCCAGGCCCAGGCCCGCGAGGGCCAGGCAAGTTATCGTCTTCATGTATTTCCCCCCATAGATCCGCCCCCGAATAACGGGCGCGGCGAGTCTGTCTATCGGCCGCGCCGGGCGCGCGCAATTGGCGGAAAAGGGGGATGCGGCGATTTTCCGCCGAGTGTCGCCAACCGGCCTCGTCGGCCGCCAAACGGAAGAAGCCGGCGCGGGCCCCGTGGGGCGGCCGCGCCGGCTCCGGTTCCGAAGGCGCCGCCTGCTATCGGCGCCTCTTGAAGATCAGATGTCGTCGTCCGCGTCCGGGCCCGCCATCATCTCCTCGGCCACCGCGTCGGTGCGGCCGCGGATCGCGGCTTCGAGGCGGTCGCAAACTTCGGGGTTGTCCTTGAGGTACTGCTTGGCGTTCTCGCGCCCCTGGCCGATGCGGACGCTGTCGTAGGAGAACCAGCTGCCCGACTTCTCGACGATCCCGGCCTTGACCCCGAGATCGAGGATCTCGCCGATCTTGGAGACGCCCTGGCCGTACATGATGTCGAACTCGACCTGCTTGAACGGCGGCGCGACCTTGTTCTTGACCACTTTCACGCGCGTGGTGTTGCCGATGATCTCGTCGCGTTCCTTGATCTGCCCGGTGCGGCGGATGTCGAGGCGGACCGAGGCGTAGAACTTGAGCGCATTGCCGCCCGTGGTGGTCTCGGGATTGCCGTACATCACGCCGATCTTCATGCGCAGCTGGTTGATGAAGATCACCATCGTGCGCGAGCGGCTGATCGAGCCGGTCAGCTTGCGCAGCGACTGGCTCATCAGGCGGGCCTGCAGGCCGACGTGCGAATCGCCCATCTCGCCCTCGATCTCGGCCCGCGGGACCAGCGCGGCGACCGAATCGACCACCAGCACGTCGATCGCGTTCGAGCGCACCAGCGTGTCGACGATCTCCAGCGCCTGCTCGCCGGTGTCGGGCTGCGAGACGATCAGCTCGTCGATGTCGACCCCGAGCTTCTTGGCGTAGACCGGATCGAGCGCGTGCTCGGCGTCGACGAACGCGGCGGTGCCGCCGCCCTTCTGCGCCTCGGCGATGACGTGCAGCGCGAGCGTGGTCTTGCCCGAGCTTTCCGGCCCGTAGACCTCGATCACCCGGCCGCGCGGCAGCCCGCCGACGCCGAGCGCGATGTCGAGCCCGAGCGAGCCGGTCGAGATCGTCTCGACCTGCATCGTCTCCTTCTGGCCCAGCTTCATCGCCGAGCCCTTGCCGAACGCGCGGTCGATCTGCGCGAGCGCGGCGTCGAGCGCCTTCTGACGGTCCACGTTGGATTCCTTCTCGACCAGCTTCAGTTCCGCCGCCATGACATGGCCTCCGTCAGTTGCCTAGGGTTGCAGGAGATTCCTCAACCGGCGCGGGTCGTATCCGATTTGTTCTACGTGAACAAGGGGGGAACAGAAATTTTTCGCGAGGCCGCTCCGGCTTCGCGAAACGCTCGGCCCACCGAGCTCCGCGCGGAGGAATGCCGGAGCTAGGCGGCCGCCGGTGCCGTGGCAGCGAAGCCGGCCTGCGCACGCCGGCGCGCCTTGCGGGCCCGCCACCAGATGACGATTCCGGTCACCGACAGCAGCGCCGGGATGATCCCGCCGAGGAAGATCACGACCTGCCACACCAGCCCCATGTCGGTCCCGTCGTGCCAGCGGCGCATCGTGCGGGCGAGCGTCTCGGGTCGCGGCGGCTCGGGCGGCGTCGCGGCGGCGCCCACGTCGGCGACCTTGACTTCGGCCGGTGCGCCGTCGCGCTCGAACTGCACGGTCCAGTCCGCGCTGCGCTCGGTCGGCCAGCCGATGCTGAGCAGCGGGCCCGTCGCGTGCGGCGTCGCGGCGGCGAGCGCGGCGTCGACCGAAGTGCGCGGCGCCTCGAGCGGCTGCGCCGGTCCGCCGCGGCCGCCGGGGCCGCCCGGACCTCCGGGCCCGCCCGGCGCGCTCGATTCGAAGACCGCGAACACGCTCGGGAAGCTGATCCACGCGCCGGTGAACGACAGCATCGCCAGCGGGATCAGGATCCAGAACCCGGCCATGTAGTGCAGGTTGGCGTTGGTGGTGTTGCGGCGTTTCCACCTGAACCCCGAGCGCAAGCCGCCGCCGAGCGGCCACCACAGCCAGATCCCGGTCAGGCACGAAATGACCATGAACACGCCGACCCAGCCGACGATCGGCCGTCCCCACCCGCCCGGGATCATCATCGAGCCGTGCAGCACGTGCAGCACGCGCACCACGCCGGCGTTGGCCGGCGCCTGGTCGATCAGCGAGGCATCGCGCGGGTCGAGCCAGTAGTTGACGCGCTCCGGCCGCGGGCCTGGCGACGGCTTCTGCGCCACGGCGACGACCGGCTTGCCTTCGTCGCTGAAGCGCAGCGTGACGAGGCGTTCGTTCTCCCCCAACGCGGCGGACGCGGCAGCGGCGTAGGCCGACGCCGGCAAGCTCGCCGGCCCGAGCACCTGGTGCCGCTGCGGCTCGAGCTGGGCATCGAGCCAGTCGTGCCACACCAGCGCCGAGCCGGTCACGCTGATCGGGATGATCAGCACCGCCAGCAGCAGGCCGATCCACTTGTGGACCTGGAGCCATAGCGCGCGCAGCTGCTTCTTGGTCGACTTCGGCATGCGGTCCCCTGTTCAAGGCGGTGTCTGAGGCCTGCATACCGGCGAACTTGGCTATTGCAACCTTGTTGCGAATGATTATCAGCCGCGCTGCTAATGAGAATGATTCGTAAGAGCAGGGGAACCTGAATGAGGGACCGTTTCGAGCCGACCACGGGCATCAAGGCCTATCGCCGGGCCGCGATCGCGCTGGCCGGATCGACCCTGCTGATCGCGGGCGGCGCCCAGGCGCAGGACGAACCGGCGCCGGCGCCCCCCGAAGCCGACGCGCTCGACCCGCTGCTCGACGGCCAGGGCGGCGACGACGCGGCGCCGGGAGAGACCCCGATCGTCGTCACCGGCGAGCGCGAGCGGATCAACACCCTCAACAGCCGCCTCGGCGACGTCCAGGACGCGCCGCAATCGATCAGCATCGTCTCGCGCGAGGTGATCGAGCAGCAGTCGGCTTCGACGCTGCGCGACGTGCTGCGCAACGTCTCGGGCATCTCGATGGCCGCGGGCGAAGGCGGCGGCGGCCCGGCGGGCGACAACCTGACGCTGCGCGGGTTCGGCGCGCGCAACGACATCTTCGTCGACGGCATCCGCGATTTCGCCAGCTACACGCGCGACACGTTCAATGTCGAGCAGGTCGAAGTGGTCAAGGGCCCCGCCTCGGCCCAGACCGGGCGCGGCTCGACCGGCGGCTACATCAACCTGTTCTCCAAGCAGCCGCAGCTGATGACCTTCGCCCGCGCGACCGGCGCCGTCGGCCTGCCCGAATACGGCCGCGCGACCGTCGACCTCAACCTCGGCGAGGATACGCTCGGCATCGGCGGCGGCACCGCCTTGCGCCTCAACGCGATGTACCACACCGCCGACAGTCCCGGGCGAAACTTCGTCGGGAGCGAGCGGATCGGCGCGGCGCCCTCGGTCGCGGTCGGGCTCGGCTCGAGCACGCGCGCGATCCTGTCGTATCTCTATCTGCAGCAGGACGCCCAGCCCGACTATGGGCTGCCGTTCGTGCCCGCGACCAACACCGTGCTGGCGGAGTTCGCCGACCAGCCCGCGCCGGTCGATTTCGACAACTACTACGGGCTCACCGAGCGCGACTACGAGAAGACGCGCACCCACATGGTGACGTTCGCGGTCGAGCACGACCTGACCGACATGATCCGCGTCTCGAACACCACCCGCTACGGCTACGCGACGCGCGATTCGATCTATTCGAGCCCGCGGTTCGTCAACACCACCAGCACGCTGATCAATCCGCAGACCCAGTCGCGCGACACGGTCGACGACGTGTGGTTCAACCAGACCAACCTATTCGCCGAGTTCGCCACCGGGGCCTTGCGCCACGACCTCATCGCCGGCGTCGAGTTCGCCGACGAGGACAGCCGCAACCAGCCGCGCACGATCACTGCGGGCTCGCCGACCGACCTGTTCGATCCCGATCCGGAGCGGCCGTGGACCGGCACGATCGTCGACACGCCCGGAGGCCCCGTCACGGCCGCGGCCGACACGCTGGCCGGCTATGTGTTCGACACCATCCACTTCAGCGAGCAGCTGCTGCTCACCGGCGGCCTGCGCTGGGAGCGCTACGAGAGCCTGTTCGACCCGGTGGGCGCGACCGGCCCGTTCGAGCGCGTCGACGAGCACGTCACCTGGCGCGCCGGGCTGACCTACAAGCCGGTGCCGCGGCTCAGCCTCTATGCCGGCGCGGGCACCTCGGTGAACCCGTCGATCGAGAACATGACCCAGACCAACGTCAGCGAGGCGCTGGCGGCGCTCGACCCGGAGAAGAGCCGCACTTACGAGATCGGCGCCAAGTGGGACGGGTTCGGCGGGCGCCTGCTGCTCAACGCCGCGCTGTTCCGCACCGCCAAGGTCAACGCGCGCACCGATGGCCTGCCCGGCGAGCCGGCGACGGTGCTCGCCGGCAAGCAGCGGGTCGACGGCGTCGAGCTCGGCGCCACCGGCCGGCTGACCATGAACTGGTCGATCATCGCCAGCTACACCTACCTCGACACCGAGATCCGCGAATCGAACGACCCGCTCGAGCTCGGCAACCGGCTCGGCAACGTGCCCGATCACAGCGGCTCGCTGTGGACGGTCTACGAGCTGCCGACGGGCCTCGAGATTGGCGGCGGCGTGCGCTACGTCGGCGAGCGCTTCACCAACGTCGCCAACACCCGCCGGATCGGCGGCTACTGGGTCGCCGACGCGACCGTGGCCTACGCGTTCATGTCGGGCACCACGGTGCGGCTGAACGTGTTCAACCTGTTCGGCGATCGCTACATCGACCAAGTCGGCGGCGGGCATTTCGTGCCGGGCCCGGGCCGCAGCGCGATAGCCACGGTGGCGTTCGCGTTCTAGACCGGCCGGCGTGCTGCTCGCGATCCCCTCGCTGCTGACGTCCGACCAGGTCGCCGAAGTGCGCCGCCTGGTCGACGGCGGACGGTGGGTCGACGGCAAGGCCACCGCCGGCCGGCAATCGGCGCTGGCGAAGGACAACCTGCAGATCGCCGCCGATTGCGAGCGGGGGCTCGAGGCGGGGCGGATCGTCACCCGGGCGCTGTCGGCCAACGGGCTGTTCCTGTCGGCCGCCCTGCCCCGCGCGATGGTCCCGCCGCTGTTCAACCGTTACGACGGCGAGCACGGCCACGCGTTCGGCAATCACGTCGACAACGCGATCCGTTTCCTGCCCGACGGCGCCGGCGCGATCCGCACCGACCTTTCCGCCACGCTGTTCCTGTCCGCCCCGGAGGACTACGACGGCGGCGAGCTGGTCATCGAGGACAGCTACGGCGCGCACGAGGTCAAGCTCGCCGCCGGCGACATGATCCTCTATCCGAGCAGCTCGCTGCACCGGGTCGAGCCGGTCACGCGCGGCCGCCGCGTTGCCTCGTTCTTCTGGATCGAATCGCGCGTGCGCGAGGACAGCCGGCGGGCGATCCTGCTCGACATGGACGCCGCCATCCGCTCGCTGGCCGAGGCGTTGGGCGACGAGCGGGCCGAAGTGGTCTCGCTCACCGGCTGCTATCACAACCTGCTGCGCGAGTGGGCGAGCGGCGGCTAGGTCGCTCCGGCCGGCCGCACCTGCCAGGTGATCTCGCGGCGGCCGTTGCCGGGGACGGTGACCTCGGCGATCACCTCGCCGTCCTTGACCGAGGTCCCGCGCAGGCCCCGCAGCCGCCAGTCGCCCGACCAGCCGAACGATAGGCGAAGCCTGACCGGGCGCGGGTTGGCGTTGGTCAGCGTCACGCGCATTGGCGTCCACCGCGCCGGCTCGTCGTGCGGGTCGACGTCGCCCGGCCGCTGGCACAGCGCGAAGACCTGGCGGCTGGTCCCGAGGGCGAGCTCGATGTCTTGCCCCTCGGCGTAGTCGCGGATGCGTTCCTCGGCGACGAGCTGCTCGCCGAACGCGCTCGGCTCGAACACGGTGATCCCGCCGCTCGGCAGCGCCGCGCCGAGGCCGTGCTGGCGGTCGTTGACGGTGACCAGCAGCATCCCCGCGGGGAGCGCCTCGTCCTGGTTGTCCCATGGCGAGCAGCTGGCCCTGTACAGCAGCCGACCCTCGACCGCGTCCTTGTCGAGGAAGGCGACCTGCTTGAGGCCCTTGGCTGAGACGGTCACCGGCTCGGGCACGCGGTAGAGCTTGAGGTCGCCGAGCTGCTCCTCGGTCGCGATCATCACCGCCGGAGCGCTCGCCGCGCGCATCGATCCAGTGACCGTGATCATGGCGTCGGCGCTTTCCAGATCGGCGTATTCCTCGACCCGCTGGAGCGGCGGCGGGGCCGGCGGCGGAGGCGGCGGGACGGGTGAGCCGGCCGCGGTGCTGCCGAGCGGGTAGCAGGTCAGCCGCAGCGGGCGGCCCTCGGGCGCGTCGGCCAAGTCCTCGAAGTCGCTGTCGATGTTGAGCGTGCCGGCGACCACCAGCAGCTCGGCGTCGGCGAAGCTCTGGCCGTTGTCATTGAGCAGCGTCAGCCAGCTCATCAGCCGCAGCCGCAAGTCGTCGTCGCGGCCGCGTTCGTCGAGCGTGGCGACGTAGTGCGCCTGCCAGTCGAAGCCCCACGCGAGGTAGGTCAGCTGCACGGTGTAGGTGCCGCCCGCCGGGTCGCGCGTGTCGATGCTGAACACCGGCTGGGCCGACAGCCCCGCCGGGACGCGCTCGAAGGTCAGCTTCTCGGGCAGGCCCGAGCAGCGCACCGCCTCGAACCCTTCAGCCGTCTCGAGCACCAGCCCGCCGTCGGCGCGGGTGCGCACGATCGCCGGCGTCGACACCGCCTCGCCGGTCGCCCGGCTGGTGCGGGTGATCGTCACCCGGTTGCCGAGCGTGCCGTCGACCAGCGCGGCCGGGCTGAGCAGGTCGGCGTTGCGGTTCTTCTCGATCGTCCCGCCCGGCAGACCGGTGACGATCGCGCTGACCGCGACCATGCCTTCGGCGACGCCGGTGAAGCGGACCGTCGATTCGCCCGGCGGCAGCGTGACCTGGCGCGTCTCGGTGATCATCGCGAAGCCTTGCGGCCAGTCGCGGTCCAGCTCCTCGTCGCGCCCGCGATTGGGGTCGCGATAGAGCGTCACCGCCAGCGCTGACGGCGCCGCAGCCTCGACCGCCTCGCGCGCCACGAGCGGGGCGGGCGCAAGTGCCAAGAGCAGGGCGAGCAAGGCCCGCATCCCCCTCCCGCTTGCGGGAGGGGTTAGGGGTGGGCCAGTGCGAGGTCGGCTGACAGGCCCACCCCCGGCCCCTCCCGCAAGCGGGAGGGGAGATTCAGGGCGCGCGCGCGTCATCCTCAGTACCGCGTCTCGTACGTGACGCGGACCTCGCGCTTGCCGTTGGCGGGGACCGTGACGACGTACTTGCGCCGGTCGGCGTTGAGCTGGGTGCCCGGCACGTCCTCGCTGACGACGCGGAAATCGTGCGCCCACCAGCCGTAGTCGAGCCCGGCCTGGACCAGCTCGACCTCGACCGGCGTCGGCTTGGCGTTGGTCAGCGTGTAGCGCATCGTCGTGCGCCAGTAATCGACCGTGCGGTCGATCTCGATCGTGCGCACTTCCTCGCCGTCGATGGTCACGCGGTAGCGCGCGCTGCGCTCGTACTCGTCGCCGGTGATGCGCTCGCGCTTCTCGACCTCGGCCTGGACGAACACGTCGAACGCGTCGCCGGTGGCGAGCGTCAGCTCGCTGCCCATCGGCGTGTGGCCGATCATGTTCTCGCCGATGAACTGCGGGTTGCCCGCGCGGTCGCGCTGGTAGAAGCGCACGGTGCCGGCCGGCAGCGCATCGCCGAGCCCGCCATCGCGGCTCGACGAGAAGGCGATCTGGCTCTTGACGTTGACCGGCTGCGAATCCGAGCTCAGCCAGCCGACGTCGCGGCCGTAGATCTTGCGCGCCGCCACGCCCTGCGCGTCGAGGAAGCTGACCTGCTTGGTCTGGTTGTTGGCGATCGTGGTGCGCTCGGCGATCGGGTAGAGATAGAAGTCGCCGAGCCGCTCGCGGTCGGCGGTCTCGGTCCCCGGCGTCATCCGCGACCCCGGCGGCGGGGGCGGCGCAAAGCCGCGGGCGCGCGGGCCGCCACCCGACGGGTTGCCGGCCACCAGCAAGGTCTGCGCCGCGTGGTAGGTGGTGCCGGTGCTGTTGGTCAGCGTCACCCAGCCCTGCATGTCGATCGCGCCCCTGGCCTCGTCGTACAGCGCGACGTAGTCGGCGCCCCAGCCGAGGCCCGGCGTCAGGTAGCGCAACGATGCCGGCCGCGCGCCGCCGCGGGTGCTCTCGAGCGTCACCGACAGCGTCGGCCGGGCGCGCAGGTTCGGCGGCACGCGGTCGAAAATCACCCGCACCGGCAGCCCGTCGTCGCGCAGCACCTCGATGCGGTCGCCGATCTGCACCACCACCCCGCCGGCGGTCGACAGAACGGTCGCCCGCTCGCGCGTCTCGCTGCCGGTGGCGGGATTGGTGCGGACCAACGTGACCGTTTGGCCGATGGCCTTCTCCATCAGCTTCTGCGGGGTCAGCAGGTCGAAATCGAAGTTCTGTTCGACGATGCCGGTGTCGGCGGCGGCGAAGCTCAGCGTCTCGGGGCGGATCATCGCCGAGACGTCGGGGAACGACACCGTGCTGCGCCCGGCGGCGATCGGCAACTGGCGCACGTCCTGCACCAGCGCCTGGCCGTTGTTGTAGATGGTCACCGACACATCGCCCTGCGCGGTCGCGTCGGGATGGGCGGGGTCCTGGGCCAGCACCGGCTGGACGGCCAGGGCCGCGGCCGAAACGGCGAGGAGGGCACGGACGTGCATGCGGAAGTCTCCCATGTTACAATGTATCAAGAAGAGCCGAGTCGTTCTGAACGAGCGATGAAGCGTGATTCCTACTCAGTCGGCTCCCGCTTGAACCGATCGGGCACGAAGCTTCTCCGCAGACTCTCGCTGCTGAACATGTCGGCGGCTGGCAACTCGCGCTCCAGCGCGACCGACCACGTTTCGAGGATCAGCCGCTCGGGAGCCTCGCTGCTCGCGTAGGTCGCCCGCACGATGACGCCATCTTCGGTCACGTCGTAGATACGCACGTTGTCGCGGTCGACCACTTCGATACGGTCGCTGACGCTGCCCGCTCGATCGACCCGGCCGATAACGCGGGCCGAGAGAATCGGCGTGTTCGTGTTGATGCCGCAAGCCGCCCCAGCGACCTGGGGCCCACTCACCTTCTCGCCAGTCTCGAGCGACAGCGCGACTCCGGTCATGTTTTCACAGTCCGCGATGAGCCGGTCGCGCGGCGTCTCCACACGGTGTAGCGAGCCGGAATGGAACTCGGCAGACCATTCCTCCACGACAGGCCCGTCGGGTGGAATGATTCTATTCCAGTTGTAGTTCGCATAGGTCGTATCGACCGTCTTCGTGCGCTCGACGATCGGGAAGGCCTGCGGCGTCGCCTCAGGACCTTCCGCGCAACCTGCGGTCGGCGCCGCCAGTGCAATGAGCGCCGCTCCGGCCGCCGCAATCCGATCCATTCGCATGGAGCCTCCTCGCCTTTACCGCCACGCTAGTGGCACACCGGCCCCTAGGGCAACTATCGCCGCGCCGTGCGCAGCACCTCACCGACCTTGGCGGCGATCTGGGCGACGCTGAACGGCTTGGCGATGAAGTGCATGCCTTCGATGTCGATCTCGCGGCGCAACTGCTCCTCGGCGTAGCCGGACATGAACAGCACCGGCATCTTCGGCACCAGCTGGCGGATCTCGCGCGCCATCGCCGGGCCGTCCATGCTCGGCATGACGACGTCGCTGACGACGAGGTCGAAATCGGGGTTGGCGCGCACCGCCTCGACCCCCTCGTCGCCGTCGGCGGCCGCGACCACGGTGTAGCCCTGGCGGGTCAGCGCGCGCTCGGCGACCGCGCGGACCATGTCCTCGTCCTCGACCAGCAGGATGCGCCCGCCGCCCGACCATTCGCGCTGCTCCTCCTCGGTCTCGGCGCGGCGCAGCTCCTCCTCGCTCGCCTGGTACACCGGCAGGTAGATCGTGAAGCGCGCGCCGCGCACGGTCTTGTCGGGGTTGGCGACGTTGTCGGCGAAGATGAACCCGCCCGACTGCTTGACGATGCCGTAGACGGTCGACAGGCCGAGCCCCGTGCCCTTGCCCTGCTCCTTGGTGGTGAAGAACGGCTCGAAGATCTTGCCGAGGTTGGCCGGCGGGATGCCGCCACCGGTATCCTCGGCGATCAGCACGGTGTAGTCGCCGCTGGGGATGATCTCGCTGCCCATGCGGCGCACGTCGCGCGCGGCGACGCGGCGGGTGGTGAAGCTGAGCGTGCCGGTCGCCTGCTCGCCGCCGCGCGCCTGGATCGCGTCGCGCGCGTTGACCGCGAGGTTGATGACGACCTGCTCGAGCTGGCGCGGGTCGGCGCGGACCGGGCCGAGGTCGCGGTCGTGATGGGTGCGCAGCGTGATCCGCACGCCGAGCAGCCGCTTGAGCAGCTGGCTGACCTCGGCGATCACGTCGGGCAGCTGGATGACCTCCGGCTGAAGCGTCTGTTGGCGCGAGAAGGCGAGCAGCTGGCGGGTGAGCGAGGCGGCGCGGTTGGAGTTGGCCTTGATCTGCTGGATGTCGTCGTAGTCGCTGTCGCCCGGGGTATGGCGCAGCAGCATCAGGTCGCAGTAGCCGATGATCGCGGTCAGCACGTTGTTGAAGTCGTGCGCCACCCCGCCGGCGAGCTGGCCGACCGCCTGCATCTTGGTCGCCTGCGCCACCTGGCGCTTGAGCCGCGTCTCCTCGGTGGTGTCGGCGAGGCTCAGCAGCACCGCCGCGTCGCCGAGCCCGCGCACCCCGGCGAGGCCGAGCGAGACCGGCTCGTCGGGCTCGGCGCGCAGCCGCACGGCGATGTCGCCGCTCGACGCCGGGCCCTGGCCGAAGCGGCGCACCGCGTCGGACATCGCGGTCTTGTCCTGCCGCACGACCAGGTCCGACGGGTACGGCGGCATCTTCTTGCCCTCGACCCCGGCGGCGCGGCGGAACGCCGGGTTGGCGAACAGGAAGTGCCCGTCGCGGTCGGTCATCGCCAGCCCGAGCGGGAGCTGCTCGAGCAGCGATTCGAGCTGCGGGGTCTGCCCGCGCGCCTCGTTGTGCCAGCCGCCGAGGCCGACCCCGCTGTCGAGCAGCATCATCAGCGACGGCGCCTCGCCCGGGCGGGACCGTTGCGGGCCGCCGTCCGCCTCGGGATCGACCAGCGGCACGTTGACCAGCGTCTGCGGGGTGCCCTTGCGACCCTCGCGGGCGAAGTAGATGCGGTCGCGCTCGTCGGAGCGGAGCAGCGCCGTGAAATCCTGCCCGGCCATGCTGGCGCTCTCGTCGCCGGCGGCGCGCCGGGCGAACCCCGGGCTGGCCGCGCGGATCGCGCCGTCGGAGCCGACCAGCGCGACCTCGATGCCGGCGGCGCCGAGGATGCGCCCGAACGGCCCGGTGATGTACTTGCCGATGCCGGCGAGCGGCTCGCTGCGCACGACCGGGACGAAGCGCCAGATCAGGTAGTCGTCGCCGCGCCCGGCGCGCTGGGCCGAGGCCGACCACGCGTGGCTCTCGTCGGCGATGGCGACCTCGCCGCTGTCGCCCTCGCGCCAGGCGGCCCGGGCGGCGCGCGCGAGATGGTCGGCCGAGGCGCCGTCGACCGGCAGCCGCGGCGGCGCATGAGCCGAGCCGAACCACAGCTCGAACGCGGCGTTGGCGCAGACCAGCCGGTTGGCCCGGTCGGTCACGGCGATGGCCACCCCCGGCTGCTCGATCGCCGCCACGGTCACCGACCAGTCGGGCACCGCTCCGTCGGCCGCGGCGGCGGGCGCGGCGCGGCGGCGGGCGGCGGCGAAGGCGACGAGGCCGAGCACGACCAGCCCGCCGGCATAAGCCAGCGTGACCACCGTGTTGCCGGTGACCAGCTGGATCATCGCCACGCTCGCCAGCACCGCGGCGGCCACCGCCAGCGTGTCGACCAGCCGGCGCGAGGCCTGCTCGGGCAGCGCCGGCCTCATTCGGCGGGGGTCGGCCGCGCGCCGCGGCGCTGGCGCCGGCGCGACCACTTGCGCGCGGTCCACCAGCGCCACACCCACACCGCCAGCACGTAGCTGACCGAGGCCGCGACGACCGCGATCACCACCAGGCCGAACGCGGTGACCATCGTCGCGCCGGTCAGCCACTGGAGGAACTGCTGCAAGTCGGTCTGCTCGATCGCGGTGTTGACCGGCGCGACCACCGTCGCCGCGTCGACCCGCAGCAGCCATTCGCCGACCCAGTAGGCGGCGACCCAGATGAGCGGCGTGGTGAACGGGTTGGTGATGAAGGTGGTCAGCGCCGCCAGCGGCACGTTGGCCCGCACCGAGACGCTGAGCAGCGCGGCGAACAGGATCTGCGCGAACGGCACGATGATCCCGACCAGCATGCCCAACGCGATGCCGCGCGGCACCGAGCGGCGGGTGAAGCGCCACAGCTCCGAGCGCAGCACGCGGCCGGCGAACGGGCGGATGAAGCGGTTGCGCTCCATCTGCTCGCGCGTCGGCATGTTGCGCCGCAGCCAGTCAGCGAGCCAGGTCCGGGAGCGAAAGTCGATCATCGTGCCCGCGTGCCTTGCGCGGGAGGGTCGCCGAGCGCAAGTGGCACGCGACGGTCCGGCCCGGCTCAACCGCGGTCGCGCAGCAGCCGGGCCTGGTCGCGCTTCCAGTCGCGGTCCTTGATGGTCTGGCGCTTGTCGTGGGTCTGCTTGCCCTTGGCCAGCGCCAGCTCGACCTTGGCCCGCCCGCGCGCGTTGAAGTAGATGCTCAGCGGCACCATCGTCATGCCCTTGCGCTCGACCGCGCCGATCATCCGCTCGATCTCGCGCTGGTGGAGCAGCAGCTTGCGCGGCCGCTTGGGCTCGTGGTTGAAGCGGTTGCCGTGGCTGAACTCGGGGATGTTGGCGTTGACCAGCCACGCCTGCCCGTCGCGCACTTCGGCATAGGCCTCGGCGATCGAGCCTTCGCCGGTCCGCAGGCTCTTCACCTCGGTGCCGCTAAGCGCGATGCCGGCCTCGAACTTGTCCTCGATGAAGTACTCGAACCGCGCGCGCCGGTTCTCGGCGACGGTCTTGACCTTGTCGAACGTCGAGGGCTTCGGGCGGACCATGGCGGCGGCATGTAGGGCCCGGCCAAGCCGAGCGAAACCCCCTGCGGGGCGAATCGGCCGGGGCTTGCGAATTCGGCGCGCCGCTGCGAACATGCCGAACGGATCGAGGGGGGTGCATGGCTGTCGTTTTCAAGCACCTGGCGGGGCTTCTTGGCCTCATCGCGCTGCTCGGCGCGCCCCTGCCGGCGAGCGCCGCCGGGCCGCCGCCGCTCACCGCCTACGGCCAGCTGCCCGCGTTCGAGCAGGCCGCCCTCTCGCCGAGCGGCGAGAAGATCGCGGCCGTCGCGACCTTCCGCGGCGAGCGGGCGCTGGTGTTCTTCGATTCGGCCCTGAACGTGAAGCGCAGCGCGCCCGTCGGCGACGTCAAGGTGCGCGGGCTCGACTGGGTCGGCGAGGACGCGGTGCTGCTGATGACCAGCGAGACCGAGGATCTCGGGCACGGCTTCACCGCCGACCAGTACGAGGCCTATCGCGCCCTGATCGTGCCGGAAGACGCGGGGAAACCCCCTCGCGTGGTGTTCGCCGGCAACAGCAACATCGTCAGCTCGATCTTCGGCAGCTACGGCATTCGCCAGGTCGAGGGTGAATGGGTCGGGCATTTCGGCGGCGTGACGCTGTCACGCGACAACACCCTGAACAGTTATCTCGCCCACGCCAGGCCGGCGCTGTTCGCGGTGCGCATGTCGGACAATTCGCCGCGCCGGATCGCCAACCCGGCGGACGAGGACGAGTGGCGCGACTGGCTGGTCGACGCGCGCGGCGGGGTGGCCGTCACCTTCGACATGGATCGCCGCACCGGCGAGTGGCGCATGGAAGGCCCGGGCGGCAAGGCGATCGCCCGCGGGCGGCACGCCACCGGCGCCGCCGGACTGGTCTCGCTCGGCCGCGACGGCACCAGCGTGGTCTATTACGCCGAGGACGCCGCCGAGGAGACCACGCGCTGGTTCGAGGTGCCGCTCGACGGCAGCGCCGCGCCGACCGAGATGCTCGCCGACGAGGAGATCGAACGGCTCTACGTGGACCGCACCACCGGCCGCATGCTCGGCTACTTGCGCGGCGGCGCGGACGCCGGGCCGGTGTTCTTCGATCCGCAGCACCAGGGCCTCGCCAACCAGGTGCACCGGGCGTTCGCCGGCAAGGACCTGACGCTGGTCGACTGGACGCCCGACCTCAGCCACGTGATCGTGCACACCAGCGGCAGCGGCGACAGCGGCACCTGGTACATCGTCGACCTCGCGAAGCTGCGCGCCGAGGCGTTCGGCCTCGAGCGTCCGGCGATTCCCGCCGAGCAGGTCGGACCGATCTCGACCTTCGCCTACGCCGCCGCCGACGGGCTCGAGATGGACGGGATCCTGACCTTGCCGCCCGGTCGGGAGCCCGCCGGTCTGCCGGTGGTGGTCCTGCCGCACGGCGGCCCGACGGGCCAGGACAACGCCGCATTCGACTGGTGGGCGCAGGCGTTCGCCTCGCGCGGCTACGCGGTGTTCCAGCCCAACTTTCGCGGCTCGACCAATCGCGACGAGGCGTTCGAGCGGGCCGGGCACGGCGAATGGGGCCGCAAGATGCAGACCGACATATCCGACGGGCTGGCCGCGCTGGCTGCGAAGGGCATCGTCGATCCGGCGCGCGCCTGCATCGTCGGAGGGAGCTACGGCGGCTACGCGGCGCTCGCCGGCGTGACGCTGCAGCAGGGGCTGTACCGGTGCGCGGTCGCGGTCGCGCCGGTCGCCGATCTCGCCCTGATGTACCGCACCGACGTGCGCGAAAGCGGCGACAGCCGGGTGGTCAGCCGCTCGCTGCGCGAGCAGCTCGGCCCGCCGAGCGGTTACGACGCGGTCTCGCCGCGCCGCTTCGCTGCGCGGGCCGACGCCCCGATCCTGCTGATCCACGGCAAGGACGACACCGTGGTGCCGTTCGCGCAAAGCGACAGCATGGCCGACGCGCTCAAGGATGCCGGCAAGCCGTACAAGCTGGTCGTGCTGCGCGAGGAGGATCACTGGCTGTCGCGCGCCTCGACGCGGCTGCAGATGCTCGAAGAAGCCGTGGCCTTCGTCGAGGAGCACAACCCGGCGAGCTGATCGCCGCAGGTGCGGGAACCCGCCGCTTTCCCGCCGCTTTGAGCGGCAGGAAAGGAGCACGGTCATGCCCCAGGGCGACAAGGACAAGTACACCGACAAGCAGAAGCGCAAGGCCGAGCATATCGCCGAAGGCTACGAGGACCGCGGCGTCGGCAAGAAGGAAGCCAAGAGCCGCGCCTGGGCGACGGTCAACAAGGAGAGCGGCGGGGGCAACAAGTCGGGTTCGGGCCGCGGCAAGCCGGACACCAAGGTCAGCTCGCGCAAGGGCGGCCGCAAGGCGGCGGACAGCCGCTCGAAGGCCGACCGCTCGGCCGCCGCGAAGAAGGGCTGGGAAACCCGCCGCAAGAAAGGCAACGGCTGAAGGCTGGAGGCGGGGCGCGCGGAAATCGCTGTCCTACAGGCTGCCGGTCGCGGCAGGGCCGGCCAGATGGCGACCCCGCCGGCACGTTCTCGCTGCAGCTGGCAGACTGGGCGAAGGCCACGGCCGGGGGTGGCTTTCCGCTGCGCGAAGTGCACGCGCGCTCGGCCGGGGCGCCGCTTACGGATGAGCGCCGCGGAAAGTCACGCCGTTGGCAAGCCGGATGTGTGTCGACGCCGGCTTGGCTTTGGCGTCAGCCAATCCCCGCGCCGGCCAGCGCCGCATCCACCGCCCCTCGCCCGGCCTCGCTGCACGGCGCGATCGGAAGCCTCGTCTCGGCGCTCAGCCAGTCGTGCAGCCTGGCGAGCGCGTACTTGGTCGGCGACGGGCTGGCGTCGGCGAACAGGGCCTTGTGGAGCGGGAACAGGCGTTCGTTGAGCGCTCTCGCCCGCGCGAAATCGCCGGCGGCGGCGGCGGCGTGGAACTCGGCGCACAGCCGCGGGGCGACGTTGGCGGTGACCGAGATGCAGCCGACCTGGCCGAGCGCGTAGCCGGCCAGCGCCAGCGGGTCGTCGCCCGAGAGCTGGCAGAAGTCCGTCCCCGCGCCGGCCCGGTGCAGCACCACCCGCTGCAGGTCGCCGCTGGCGTCCTTGAGGCCGACGATGCGGCCCGGGAAGCGCCGCGCCAGCTCGATCACCGTGTCGGGGAGGATGTCGGTCACCGTGCGCCCGGGCACGTTGTAGAGCACGATCGGCAGGTCGCAGCTTTCGGCGAGATGCGCGAAGTGCGCGATGAGCCCGGCCTGGCTCGGGCGGTTGTAGTACGGCGCGACCATCAGCGCGGCGTCGGCCCCGAGCTCGCGCGCGACCTGCATGTGCCACAGCGCGGTGCGCGTGTCGTTGCTGCCGCACCCGGCGATCACCGGCACCCGCCCGGCGGCCTGCTCGACGCACACGCCGATCAGCCGGTGGTGCTCGTCGTTGTCGAGCGTGGCGCTCTCGCCGGTCGTGCCGCACGGGACCAGCGCGCTCGAGCCCTCGTCGATCTGCCAGTCGATCAGCCGACGAAAGGCCGCCTCGTCCAACGCTCCGTCGCGAAAAGGAGTCACAAGGGCCGGAATCGAGCCAGAGAACATTTACACCGCCTTCGCCATCGATTCTAACCCGTGCGAGGCCCGCGCGCCCGCGCGTCGCCCAGGGGTATTTTCCGTTAAGCGCCTGATAAGGAGCCGGCCGTCACGATGTCCAGCATGGTTCGCAACACGTTTCTTGCCGCTCTGTCCGTTTCCGCCGCCCTAGTCCCCGCCAGCGCCTTCGCGCAAGGCAACGAATGGGACCAGGCGCGCGCCAACCTCGTCGCCCGCCAGCCCTCCGGACAAATGGCCTATGCCATCGGCCGCTGGGAGCAGCTGGCGGCGAGCCCGCGCTTCACCTTCGAGGACTACGCCGGCTTCCTGCTGACGTATCCGGGCTTTCCCGACGAGGACAAGCTGAAGGGCTACGCCGAGGCGCGCCTCGCCGAGGAGTTCGTCAGCCCCGAGCGGCTGCTGGCCTACTTCGCGGCCAACCCGCCGGTGACCAACAACGGCCGCGCGCAATACGCGGTGGCGCTGATGGCGCAGCGGCCGGGCGACGCCTTCGAGGCGGCGCGCCAGGCGTGGCGCGGGGGCGAGATGAGCGACACCGCCTACGCCACGCTGTTCGCCGCCTATGGCGCGGCGTTCACCGCCGACGACCACGACGCGCGGATGGACGCGCTGCTGTGGCAGCGCGACACGGCCGCCGCCGCGCGCCAGCTCGGCTACGTCTCGCCGGCCAAGGCGGGGCTGTTCGCCGCGCGGCTGGCGATCCTCCAGGGCGGCGACGGAGCGACCGGCGATCCCGCCGCGCTGGCCGACCCGGGCTATCTCTACAACCGCAGCCGCGAGCTGCGTACCGAGGGCCGCCCGCAGGAAGCGGTCGTGCTGCTCGCGGTGCGCCCGCCGCTGTCGCGCGCGCCGTTCAACCCGACGGCGTGGGTCGAGGAGCATCTCAACGTCGCCCGGCTCGCCGGCGCCAGCGCGGCGCAGCAGATCGCCACCCGCGCCAGCGAGGCGTTCGACAACGAAGCCGACGTCGCCGACGGCCCGTACAAGCTGCGCGACGACTACACGTCGCTGATGTGGCTCGGTGGCACGCGGGCGCTGTGGAACCGCGGCGACGGCGCCGGCGCGGCCCCGCTGTTCTACCGCTACGGCGCCGCCGCGCGGACCTCGCAGACGCGCTCGAAGGGGTTCTTCTGGGCCGGCCACGCCGCGGCGCAGGCCGGCAACGCCGCCGAGGCGCGCCGTTACTACGAGATGGCCGCCGAATATCCCGACCGGTTCTACGGCCAGCTCGCGCTCGAGCGGCTCGGCCGGCCGCTGCCGGCGTTCGCCGACGCCCCCGCCGATCAGCCGACGCCCGAGGAGCGCGCCCGCTTCCTTTCGGCCCCGCTCACCGCCGCGGTCGGCGAGGTCGCCCGCGACGCGCCGTGGAGCACCGGGATCAAGTTCTACCGCAAGATGGCCGACCAGGCGAAGACCGTCGGCGAGCACCTGCTGGTCGCCGAGTACGCCCGCCAGATCGGCCGCCGCGACCTCGCGGTGAACCTCGCCGACGCGGCCGCCGCCGACGGGCACGGCGGCTTCGTCAAGCTGGGCTTCCCCACCGTGGTCGCGCCGCCGGGGACCGACTGGACGTTCGTCCACGCGATCGCCCGCCAGGAAAGCCAGTTCGCCCAGAACGCGGTCAGCCACGCCGGCGCCCGCGGGCTGATGCAGCTGATGCCGGGCACCGCGCGCGAGGAGGCCGGCAAGGCCGGCATCGCCTACATGTCGGCCTCGCTGATCGACGACGCCGGCTACAACATGCGGCTGGGCAGCAACTACTTCGAGCGGATGTATGCCCGCTACGGCAGCTATCCGCTGGCGGTGGCCGCGTACAACGCCGGGCCCGGCAACGTGAACAAGTGGCTGGCGCAGAACGGCGACCCGCGCACCGGCGCGATCTCGTGGATCGACTGGATCGAGCGGATCCCGATCTACGAGACCAAGAACTACGTCACCCGCGTGCTCGAGAACGCCGTGGTCTACGAGGCGCTCCACGCCGACCAGACCGCTTACGGCCGCGCCCGCGGGCTGAGCGAGTTCCTGCGCTAGAGTTGAAGGCCCCCGACAACCTCATCACGCCGGCCGGCCTCGCGGCGCTCAAGGCGCGCTACGACCACCTGCTCGGCACCGAGCGGCCGGCGATCGTCGCCACGGTCAGCTGGGCCGCCGGCAACGGCGACCGCAGCGAGAACGGCGACTACATCTACGGGCGCAAGCGGATGCGCGAGATCGACCGCGAGCTGGCCCACCTCGCCCGGCGGATGAAGGCCGCGCGCGTAGTCGACCCGGCGCAAGCGCCGCACAAGGCGCGCGCGTGGTTCGGCGCCACGCTGACCATCGCCGACGAGGACGACAACGAGCGCACCGTCACCCTCGTCGGCGACGACGAGCAGGACGCCGCCGCCGGCCGCATCGGCTGGAGCGCCCCCCTCGCCCGCGCGCTGCGCGGCGCCGCCGTCGGCGACGTGCGCACCGTCCGCCTCCCCGCCGGCGAGAAGCAATGGGAAGTGCTGGCGGTGGCCTATCCGGCGGCTTAGGATGCCTTCCGAACAGGGAGGAATCCGCATGTCCGCCGAGAACGTCGAGATCGTCAAGGGGATCTACCAGGCTTTCGCCAGCGGCGACGTGCCCACCGTGGTCGGCGCGATGAGCCCCGACATCGAGTGGAACGAGGCCGAGAACTTCCCCTACTCGGACGGTAATCCCTATCGCGGTCCCGATGCGGTCCTCGCCGGCGTGTTCGCCCGCATCGGCGGGGAGTGGGACGGCTTCTCGGTCGTGCCCGAGCGCTTCCTCGATGCCGGCGACACCGTGGTCATGCTCGGCCGCTACACCGGCACCTTTACGGCGACGGGCCGCTCGATGAACCCGCAAGTCGCCCACGTGTGGACGCTCGAGGGCGGCAAGGTCGTGCGCTTCCAGCAGCTGGTCGACACGCTCGCGGTGGCGCGCTCCACCGGCAGCGCCTGACGCGTCACACGGCGGCTTCGCCAGCAAACCGCAAGCCCGGCGCGCGATTGTGCTGCCGGCCGCGAACCTGATAGGCCCGGGGGAATGCCGATTCCCATCCTGACCCGCACTGTGCGTCTCGCGGTCATCGCCGTGACGCTGCTCGCCCTCGGCGCGCCGGTCGCGGCGAAGGACAGCCTCGGGGTGTTCGGCCAGTGGGGCGCGTTCCGCGATCCGTCGGTGCCGCGCTGCTATGCCATCGCCGCGCCGCAGGACGCCCGGGCGGGACCGGCTTATGCCAGCGTCGGCACCTGGCCGCAGCGCGGGGTGCGCGGGCAGCTGCACGTGCGGCTGTCGCGGGGGATGGCGACGGGCTCGGCGGTGTCGCTCAGCCTCGGCGGGCAGCGCTTCGCCCTGACCGGCGCGGGCGGCGACGCGTGGGCGCGCGACCGGCGGATGGACGCGGCGATCGTCGCGGCGATGCGCTCGGCCGGAGCGATGAGCATCTCCGCGCAGGACAGCTCCGGGCGGCGCTTCACCGACCGCTACAGCCTCGCCGGCGCGGCGACGGCGATGGACGCGGCCACCGTCGGCTGCGCCCGGGTGCGCTGACGGATGCGGTAGCCAACCCGCCGCGCCGTCCCTATATCGCCCGCCTCCATGGCCGATACCGCCCTCATGCCGATCCCCGGACCGATCGATCCGGTGCCCGTGGCGCGTGTTGTCACGCCGCGCGCCGACGGGCGCGTCGACCTGATCGGGCTGACCCGCCCGCAGATCGCCGCGCTGTTCGAGGAAGCCGGGCTCGACCCGAAGCAGGCCCGGCTGCGCGCCAAGCAGGTGTTCCACTGGCTCTACCACCGCGGCGCGACCGGGTTCGAGGCGATGACCGACATCGCCAAGGCGATGCGCCCGTGGCTGGCCGAGCGGTTCGCCATCGGCCGGCCCGAGGTGGTCGAGGCGCAGCACTCGACCGACGGGACCCGCAAGTGGCTGCTGCGCACCGCCGACGGGCACGACTTCGAGATGGTGTTCATCCCCGACGCCGACCGCGGCACGCTGTGCGTCTCGAGCCAGGTCGGCTGCACGCTCAACTGCACGTTCTGCCACACCGGGACGATGCGGCTGGTGCGCAACCTGACTCCGGGCGAGATCGTCGGCCAGGTCATGCTCGCCCGCGACGCGCTCGGCGAATGGCCGAAAGCGGGTGCGAAAACCGACAGCCGCTTCCGGTGTCCCCGCGAAGGCGGGGACCCGGAGCCACCGGCGCAGCGTTCGCCGAACTGGGCCCCCGCCTCCGCAGGGGCGCGGGAGGATGACGACGAGCCCGGCGAGTACACCGCCGACGGCCGCCTGCTGACCAACATCGTGATGATGGGCATGGGCGAGCCGCTGTACAATTTCGACAACGTGCGCGATGCGCTCAAGATCGTGATGGACGGCGACGGGCTCGGCCTGTCGCGGCGGCGGATCACGCTGTCGACCAGCGGGGTGGTGCCGATCATGGCCCGGGCCGGCGAGGAGATCGGCGTCAACCTCGCGGTCAGCCTGCACGCGACCAACAAGGCCGTGCGCGACGAGATCGTGCCGTTGAACCGCAAGTACGGCATCGAGGAGCTGCTCGCGGCCTGCGCCGCCTACCCGGGCGCCTCGAACGCCCGGCGGATCACCTTCGAGTACGTCATGCTCAAGGACAAGAACGACAGCGACGAGGACGCGCGCGAGCTGGTCCGGTTGATCAAGCGGTTCAAGCTGCCGGCCAAGGTCAACCTGATCCCGTTCAACCCGTGGCCCGGCGCGCCGTACGAATGCTCGAGCCCGGAGCGGATCAGGCGCTTCTCGGAGATCGTCTTCGAGGCCGGCATCTCGGCTCCCGTGCGCACCCCGCGCGGCCGCGACATCGACGCCGCCTGCGGCCAGCTCAAGACCGCCGCCGAGAAGAAGACCCGCGCCGAGCTCGACCGGCTCGCGGCCGAGAAGCAGGCCGCGCTAGGCTGAGGGCAAGGATTGCGCTGGCGCGGCGGGCAGGTATCGTTCCGCCGAACGCAATCGGGGGTCTCGCGGCGCATGATGTGGTTACTCGACAAGGCGCTGCGGGGGTACATCAAGCGGGGCGAGATCACGCTGATCGACCACGACGGCCAGCACTACCGCTACGGCGCGCCCGACGCGCAGTTCGGGCCGGTGACCGTCCGCTTCACCGACGGCCGCGTCGCCGCCGACGTGATGAAGGACCCCGGCCTCGGCGCCGCGGAGGCGTTCATGGACGGGCGGCTGGTGCTCGAGCAGGGCGAGATCCTCGACCTCGTCAACATCGTCCGCGGCAGCCACCGGTGGGAAGATTCGACCGGCGCCAACCCGTTCCTCAAGAAGGGCGGCAAGCTCGGCCACGCGCTGCGCACGCTCAACTGGCGGCCGAGCGCGCTGAGGAACGTCTCGCACCACTACGACGTCGGCAACGACTTCTACCGCCTGTTCCTCGACGAGGACCTGCAATACTCGTGCGGCTACTTCACCGATCCGGGCAACACCGTCGAGCAGGCCCAGCTCGACAAGAAGACCCACGTCGCCGCCAAGCTGCGGCTCGAGCCGGGGATGAGCGTGCTCGACATCGGCTGCGGCTGGGGCGGGCTGGCGCTGTACCTCAACCGCGTGGCCGACGTCGACGTGCTCGGCATCACCCTGTCGCAGGCGCAGCTCGACCTCGCCCGCGAGCGCGCCGCCGCCGCCGGGGTGTCCGGCCGCGTCCGGTTCGAGCTGATGGACTACCGCGACGTCGGCGGCACGTTCGACCGGGTCACCTCGGTCGGGATGATGGAGCACGTCGGCCAGGCGTTCTACCGCGCCTACTTCCGCAAGATTCGCGAGGTGCTCAAGCCGAGCGGGATCGCCATCGTCCACACGATGGCGCGGATGGGCGGGCCGGGCACGACCGACAAGTTCATGCAGAAGCACATCTTCCCCGGCGGCTACCTGCCGGCGCTGTCGGAGATCGTCGCCGCCAGCGAGCAGGAAAAGCTGATCATGGCCGACTGCGAGACGTGGCGGATGCACTACGTCCACACGCTGGCGCGGTGGTACGAGCGGCTCAAGGCGAACGAGGCCGAGGTCGTGCGGCTCTACGACGCGCGGCTCTATCGCCTGTACCTGTTCTACCTCGCCGCCTCGCTGACGATGTTCCGCGACGCGCCGATGGGGGTGTACCAGATGCAATACTTGCGCGACCGCGAAGCGGCGCCGATCACGCGCAACTACATGTTCGAGGACGAGGCGCGGCTCGCCGCGGTGGCGGCCGGCGGGTCCGGCGGTTCGCCGCACGAAAGCCGCGGCTCGCCGCAGATTGCGCCGGAGGCCCATTCGTTCATCTGAGGTTGGGGACCTGTGAACAAGACCTTCCGTTGATGAGGCGAGAACAGTCACGGAAAGGCACCGGACATGCGTAAGACCCTTCTAGCGATCGCGGCCGTAACGATGGCCGTGACCACGGCCGCTCCGGCCGCGGCCGACCCGCCGCCGTGGGCGCCGGCGCACGGCAAGCGCGCCAAGGACCGGGCGCAGATCTACGACAGCTACGGCCGCTACTACGAGCCGCGGCGCCTGCGCGCGAGCGACCGCGTGTGGCGCGGCAACGACGGCCGCTACTACTGCCGCCGCGACAACGGCACGACCGGGCTGATCATCGGCGGCGCGGTCGGCGCGCTGCTCGGCCGCGAGATCGACGGCGGGCGCGAGCGCGCGCTCGGCACGATCCTCGGCGCCGCCGGCGGCGCCCTGCTCGGCCGCGAGATCGACCGCGGCGGGCTGCGCTGCCGCTGAGTCCGCGCGTCCCGGCGCAGGCCGGGACCTTGCCGACTTGGCGCGACTTCGGGCAGGCCCCAGCCTGCGCTGCGGCGCGCGACGACACAGAAGGGCGCTCCGGCCGGGGCGCCCTTTTTGCGTTGCGGGCCCGGGGCCCGGGTGTCATCGGTTCCGGGTTCCCGCGGAGAGTGCCATGATCGAAGCCGCCCTCGTCAGTTGCGACGACCACCTCGACCTCAACATGCTGCCGGCCGACGTGTGGCAGAAGCGCATGGCGGCCCAGTGGGGCGAGCGCGCGCCGCGCGTCGAGATCACCGACGCGGGCGGGATGTGGGTCGCCGACGGCGAGCGCTGGGGGTTCTGGTCGGGCACGCCGAACACCTTCTTCGGCACCGGCCCGAAGCCGATCCACACCGCCTACGACCGCGGCGGGATCGAGGACACCACTGAGCTGCGCGCCGGGCATCCTCGCTTGCGCCTCGCCGACATGGATCGCGACCATGTCTGGGCGCACGTCGTGTTCGGCCCGGTGACTTCGATCCGGACCCGCGACGAGGCCTTCATGCAGGCCTGCTACGCCGCCTACAACGACTGGCTCCACGAGGACTTCTGCGCTGCCGCGCCCGACCGGCTGATCGGCGTGGCGATGCTGCCGCCCTCCCCCGAGGCGGCGGTCGCGGAGCTGGCGCGCCTCGCTAAGCGGGGCGGCGTGCGCCAGGCCAACTTGCAAATCGCCGTCGCCGAGCCGCGGCTCGAGGACAAGCGGTGGGAGCCGCTGTTCGCGCTGCTCGAGGAGACCGGCATCGTCTTGAGCTTCCACGTCACCGTGTTCCCCAAGGCCGGCGACGCGTTCGACAAGTACAAGGGCAGCCCCGGGGCGACGTTCCTCCACGCCAAGATGTTCATCGAGCAGTTCCTCGACCCGTTCGTCGACCTGTTCGCCTGGGGCATCCTCGAGCGGCACCCGAACTTGAAGATCGTCATCGCCGAAAGCGGCGTCGGCTGGGTCCCGTGGGTCGTCGAGGAGCTCGACTACCGCCACTGGCGGCTGTGGGAATGCGCCGAGTTCTGGGCCGACAAGGGCGGCATCCCGCACAAGGCGAAGCCGTCCGAGGTGTTCCAGCGCCAGGTCTACGGCACCTTCCAGCAAAGCCCGACGGCGATGCGGCTGCTCGAGTTCTGGGGCCCGGAGAACCTGCTGTGGGCGAGCGACTACCCGCACCCGGATTCGATCTGGCCGAACAGCGTGCGCACGATCGGCGAGACGATGGGGCACCTCGACCCCGATGCGGTCCGCGGCCTGGTCGGCGGGAATGCCGCCAAGCTTTACGGGCTCGATCTCTCCAAGGCGACCGTCCGCGCCACGCTGCCGATGGGCTACGAGGCGGTCGCGGCGGAGTAGGCGCCTCACCGCACGGGGAGGCGTTTCGGAACCACCCCGCCGCTCGAGCGATAACAACCCCATGGCCGAAACGCTCGACCCCGCCCTGCCGACCGAAGTCCAGGAGCGGGCCGACAAGGTCCTCGAGATCGCCTGCGACAAGGAGCTGATGCTGGCCACCGCCGAAAGCTGCACCGGGGGGCTGCTGGCGGCGCTGCTGACCGACGTGCCCGGCTGCAGCCATGCGTTCGAGCGCGGCTTCGTGGTCTACACGCACGAGGCCAAGGCGCAGATGCTCGACATCGAACTCGAGCGGATCGACACGCTCGGCGCGGTCAGCAAGGAGATCGCCATCGACATGGCCCACGGCGCGCTGCGCCGCTCGGAAGCCGACGTGGCGCTGTCGATCACCGGGTTCGCCGGCCCCGGCAAGCCGGGCGACGAGGAAGGCATGGTCCATTTCGCGTGCGCGCGGCGCGACGGGCCGACCGCGCACCGCTGCGAGCACTTCGGCGCCATCGGCCGCCAGGGCGTGCGCATCGCTTCGCTTGAAGTGGCGCTCGAGATGCTCGAAGACGCGCTCGAGGTATGAGCGAGACGACGCACCCCTTCTACGACATGCACGGCCACGGCTTCGTCCGCGTGGCGACGAGCACGCCGCGCGTGCGGACGGCGGACGTTTCGTTCAACCGCGACGGGATCATCGCCGAGGCGCAGCGGGCCCACGCCGCCCATGTCGACCTGCTGGTCTATCCCGAGCTGTGCGTGTCGTCCTACGCCATCGACGACCTGCACCTGCAGTCGGCGCTGCTCGACGCGGTCGAGCGGGCGGTGCTCGAGATCGCCACCGCCAGCGCCGGCCTGTCGCCGGTGCTGCTGATCGGCGCGCCGCTGCGCAAGGACGGGCGGCTGTACAACTGCGCGCTGGCGATCGCCGACGGCCACCTGCTCGGCGCGGTGCCGAAGAGCTACCTGCCCAACTACCGCGAGTTCTACGAGAAGCGCTGGTTCGCCTCGGGGTTGAACGTGTTCGGCCAGTCGATCCGCGTCGGTGGATGCGAGGTGCCGTTCGGCGCCGACCTGGTGTTCGCCTCCAACGCGCTGCCCGGGTTCAAGCTGTTCGTCGAGATCTGCGAGGACTTCTGGGCGCCGGACCCGCCGTCGACCGCGGGCGCGCTCGCCGGGGCGACGATCCTCGCCAACCTGTCGGCCTCGAACATCGTCATCGGCAAGTCCGACGAGCGCCACCTGCTGTGCCGGGCGCAAAGCGCGCGCACCGCCAGCGCCTACGTCTATTCCGCCGCCGGGCACGGCGAAAGCACCACCGACCTCGCGTGGGACGGCCAGGGCATCGTCTACGAGCTCGGCGACCTGCTGGCCGAAAGCGAGCGCTTCGCGCGCGATCCCGAGCTGTGCGTGGCCGACATCGACACCGACCGGATCCTCGGCGACCGGCTGCGGCTGCCGACGTTCAACGACGCCGCCGAGGCCGCCGGGCGGCCCGAGGACAGCTTCCGCGTGGTCCGCTTCGACCACTCCCCGGCCTCCGGCGACATCGGCCTGATCCGCCCGCTGCGCCGCTTCCCGTTCGTGCCCAACCGGCCCGACAAGCTCGACGCCGACTGCTTCGAGGCGTTCAACATCCAGGTCGACGGGCTGATGCGCCGGTTCGAGCAGACCAGCGGCAACGCGATGGTCATCGGCGTCTCGGGCGGGCTCGATTCGACCCACGCGCTGATCGTCGCCGCCAAGGTGTGCGACCGGCTCGGCCTGCCGCGCACCACCATCCGCGGCTACACGATGCCGGGCTTCGGCACCTCGGAAGGGACCAGGTCGAACGCGTGGAAGCTGATGCGCTCGCTCGGCATCACCGCCGAGGAGATCGACATCAAGCCGACCGCGCGGACGATGCTCGAGAACATCGGCCACCCGTTCGGCCGCGGCGAGCCGGTCTACGACGTCACCTTCGAGAACGTCCAGGCGGGCCTCAGGACCGACTACCTGTTCCGCCTCGCCGGCCAGCACCGCGGCTTCGTCATCGGCACCGGCGACCTCTCCGAGGTGGCGCTCGGCTGGAGCACGTACGGCGTCGGCGACCAGATGAGCCACTACTCGGTGATGTGCGGCGTGCCCAAGACGCTGGTCCAGTACCTGATCCGCTGGGCCACCCGCACCGACCAGTTCGATCCCGAGACCGACGCGGTGCTCGAGGCGATCCTCGAACAAGAGATCAGCCCCGAGCTGGTCCCGGTCGGCGAGGACGGCGAGGTCCAGTCGACGCAAGCGAAGATCGGGCCGTACGACCTCAACGACTTCTATCTCCACCACGTGATGCGCTTCGGCCAGCGGCCGTCGAAGGTGGCGTTCCTCGCCTGGCATGCGTGGCGCGACAAGGCCCACGGCGCCTGGCCGGCGGGGTACCCCGAAGCCAACAAGGCCGAGTACGACCTGGCGACGATCAAGAAGTGGCTGGAAAGCTTCCTCCAGCGGTTCTTCGGCTTCGCCCAGTTCAAGCGCAGCGCGATCCCCAACGGGCCCAAGGTCTCGACCGCCGGCGCGCTCAGCCCGCGCGGCGACTGGCGCGCGCCGAGCGATTCGGTCGCCGACGTATGGCTCGACGAGCTGCGGGCCAACGTGCCGGACTAAAGCGGCCCGCGCCCCCCGGCCCTCGTCGACGCAGGGGCTCACACGCCGCTCGAACTGTGCTATCGCCCTCGGCGGAGAGCCTGCGAGGTACTTGAAATGCTGGGGGGTCGCACGAAACTCATCGGCCTGGCCGCGGCCACGCTGGCCATCGGCGTCATGGCGGCACCGGCGCAGGGGCAGTTCGGCGGGCTGCTGCGCGGCTCGCGCAACAAGTCCGAGTCCAAGCCCGAGGGCTGCAGCGAGGCCAAGCGCAGCACCGGCTCGCGCATCGCCGGCGGCATCCTCGGCGGGATCGCCGGGGGCGTCGCCGGGCGCGCGGGCGGGCTGATCGCCTATGTGCCGGTCGCCACGCTGACCGACCAGCTGACCGCCTCGATCGCCTGCCGGCTCGATCCCGACGAGCAGAAGCAGGCCGCCGACGCCACGCTCGAGGCGACTCGCGGCGCCGACGAGACCGCCGCGCCCGAGATCGGCGCGATGGCCGCGTGGACCTCGAACACCCGCGAGGACGTGTCCGGCACCTCGACGGTGGTCGCGCGCGACGACAGCGCCGACGGCAGCCTGCAGTGCATCACCGTGACCGACGTGGTCATCGTCAAGGGCGAGGAGGCCCGCGCCGACAAGCGCATGTGCCGCCGGCCGCCGGCAGCGCGGTACGCGATCGTCGCGTGATGCGGGCGGTTCGCCCGCTGGCCGCGCTCGTGGCGTTGGCGCTGCTCGGCGCCGCGGCCGATCCCAACAACCCGACCTGCCCGGCCGAGCCCGACTGGGGCCCGGCCAAGGCGATGACGCTGACCACGCGCGACGTCGACGGCACGCGGGTGCTGCTTGCCGAGGGCATCATCGACGCTACGCTGCCCGAGCGCCTCAAGGCGGCGATCGAGGCCGACGAGCAAATCGCCGAAGTGTGGATCCGCTCGCGCGGCGGCGACGCCCACGCCGGCAACGAGGCCGGCAAGGCGATCCGCTCGTTCCCCGGCATGGTCACGCGCATCCCCAGCGGGTGGACCTGCTTTTCGGCCTGCAATTTCGTGTTCATGGGCGGCGACCGCCGGTTCGTCGATCCCGGCGGGGTGTTCATGGTCCACATGTTCACCCACACCGGCGACCGCGAGGCGATCTACCTCTCGGTCGAGGAAGGCACCGCCGAGACGGTCAGGCTGATCGCGGACATCGAGCAGGCCAGCGCGCTGCTGGCCAGCGAGGACAACGACTTCCTGATCCGGATGGGCATCAGCCGCAAGCTGCTGACCGACATCATGTACCGGCAGCAGGCGGTCAGGACCGACGAGAACCCGAGCACCCGCTACTGCCTGTCGCAGGAAGAGGTGCGCCGCTACAACGTCGTGCCCGAGGAACGGGCGGCCTAGACGGCGCCCGGCCGCTCAGTGGCCGTGATGCTCGGGCGGCGCGGCGGCCTCGAGCGTGAGGATCGGCGCCGGGTGCTCGAGCGCGTGCCATTCGGCCGGATCGCCCGGCACCGCGGTCCACTCGTTGCGGCCTTCGGCGCACGTCTGGGTCGTCGGGAAGTACAGCGGCCCGGCCGCGTCGGGCAGCTTCATCATCAGGCCGAACTGGTCGAACTGGTCCGCCGGCAGCGCGCCGCTCCAGGTCACCGCGGAGACGCGCTCGCGGATCGTCGTCCCGCCCTCGCCCGGCACCGGCTCGGCGAGCGGCGTGCGCTCGATGGCGAGCGTCCAGCCCGGCTTGGGCTGCGGCCGCGCGGTCAGCACGGTAGCGGGCAGCTCGACGCGCAGCGCCACGGTCGGCGAGGCCTCGCAGCCGTGGCTCACCCGCAGGAAGCCGGCATAGTAGCCGCCGGCCTCGGCCACCGGCTCGGCGAAGACGATATGCGCGGCGGCCGGCGTCGCGGCCAACAGGGCGGCCAGGGCGATGGCGGAGCGAAGCATGGGGGCGTCCTTCAGTGGCGGTCGGCCGCGCCCTAAGCGAGCGAGAGTCCGAAGGAAAGCCCGGTCCAGGCGAGCCCCTTGCGGCCGTTGAACCCCGACGTCTGCGACGGTGACAAACCGCGAGGGCAAACCTACAGGGCGCCGCTGATGCCATCGCTCCGTTCCATCGGGCAATTGCGCCGCCTGATCGGGGACGCCGCTATCCTTGCCGCGCTGCCACGCCCCTGCGCCATTTCGCTCGCCGCGCTGGCGGCGGTCGCCGGCCCGCGCGCGGCACTGGCGCAGGACGCGCCCGAGGACCACGCGGCGCAGCATACCATCCTGGTCGTCGGCCAGGCCCATGCCGACCGGGCCGAGGAGCAGGTTCGCGCCACACCCGGCGGGGCCGACGTGGTCACGTACGAGGATTATGCCGACAAGTCGCTCGTCTCGCTGCGCGACGCGCTGGCGTTCTCGCCCGGCGTCTACACCCAGCCGCGCTTCGGGCAGGAGATCCGCATCTCGATCCGCGGATCGGGCCTGTCGCGGGGGTTCCACATGCGCGGGCTGACGCTGCTGCAGGACGGCATCCCGATCAACCTCGCCGACGACAACGGCGACTTCCAGGAGCTCGAGCCGGCGTTCTTCCACCACCTCGAGGTCTTTCGCGGGGCCAATGCGCTGCGCTGGGGCTCGGGCACGCTCGGCGGCGCGATCAACGGGATCACGCCCACCGGCGACCTGGCGCCCGGCGTGTACGTGCGCGGCGATGCGGGCACGTTCGGCATGGTGCGCGGGCTCGTCGCGGCGGGCTTCGGCGACGAGGACGCCAACGCGTGGATGGCCGCGAGCGCGGACACCCACGACGGCGACCGCCAGCACGCCCGTCGCGATTCGGTGCGCTTCCACGGCAACGTCGGCGGGCGGCTGTCGGCCGCCATCGCGACGCGGTTCTACGCCAGCTACAACTCGCTCGACCAGCAGCTCCCCGGCGCGCTGCCGTTGGCGGCCGCGCTCACGGGGGCGAAGACCGGCAACTTCGCCGGCGACCAGCAGCGCAACATCGACTCCGTGCGGTTGCAGAACCGCACCACGTTCGAGCTGGGCGCGGCCACGCTCGCTGTCGGCGCGTTCGTCAATCGCAAGCAGCTCGATCACCCGATATTCCAGGTCATCGACCAGCGATCGAACGACCGCGGCGTGTTCGCCCGCCTGAACTACGCCGCCGGACCTTTCGAGCTGACGCTCGGCGGGGAATCGCGCTGGGGCACGATCGATTCCCGGCGCTTCGTCAACATCGACGGAAACCCCGGCGCGCTGACTTTCGCGGCCGACCAGACGGCACGGACCGCGAACCTCTACGGCGAGCTGCGTTTCAAGCCCTTCGCCAACCTCAGCCTGATCGCGGGCGGCATCTACGCCGACGGGTTCCGCCGGCAGGACCAGATCGTGCCCGCGCCGGTGCAGGCCAGGGCCGCGTTCGATGCGTTCTCGCCCAAGCTCGGCGTGCTGTGGGAGCCGGACCGCGAGATTCAGGTCTACGCCAACTACAGCGCATCGGCCGAGCTGCCGACGTTCGTCGAGCTGGCGCAAGTCGCGGCGTTCGTTCCGGTGCGTGAGCAGCGCGCCTGGACCGCCGAGATCGGCACGCGCGGGCGCAGCGGGTGGGTCGGCTGGGACGTGTCGCTCTATCGCGCCACGCTCGACGGCGAAATGCTGCAGTATTCGATCGGTCCCAACATCCCCGCAGCGACCTTCAATGCCGACCGCACGCTGCACCAGGGCGTGGAAGCGGCGCTGAGCCTGGAGCCGACCGACTGGCTGCGGTTCCGCCAGATCTGGCAGTACTCGGACTTCCGCTTCCGCGACGATGCGCAGTTCGGCGACAATCGCCTGCCGGTCGTACCGCGCCATGTGTGGCGCAGCGAGCTGAGGATCGGCGGCGAAGCGCTCCATGTCGCGCCGAGCCTCGAATGGGTGCCGCAGGGCGCGTGGGCGGATTACCGCAACACGCTGCGCACCCCGGGCTACGCCCTGCTCGGCCTCACCGCCGGCGCTACCGTGCGCGAAGGGCTCGACCTGTTCCTCGACGTGCGCAACGTGACCGGCAAGGACGCGATCGGGGACATCTCCGCCGCCGTCAGCGCCACGCCCGCGTCGGCGATCTTTTATCCGGCCGAAAGGCGCGCCGTTTATGCGGGCATCCGGGCGAGGTTCTGAATCGGCTCATTGCAAAGCGCATGCCTAGACGTGGCCGAGCAGCATCCACAGCGCCATCGCCACCATCATCGCGTTCTCGGTCAGCGAGACGAACCCGAGCGGCACCTTGCTCGAGCCGCCGACGCAGGCGCACCGCAATTCGCGCTGCTCGACATAGACGGCGTAGAACACCGACACCCCGCCGACCGTGCCGATGACCAGCGCCAGCGGGATCGACAGCCAGTCGAGCGCGCGCGCGGCCATCAGCGCGCCGGCGGTGAACTCGGCGAACGGGTAGAGGTAGCCGTAGGGCACCCAGCGCTTCGCCAGCAGGTCGTAGCCCAGGAACATCGTCGAGAAGGCCTCGATGTCCTGCAGCTTGAGCATCGCCAGGATGACCATCGCGAAGGCGACGAACCATTCGCCCGCGCGCAGCGTCAGCGCGGTGCCGAAGGCGGCATGGCTGGCGGCCAGCGCCAGCGCCGCGGCCGCCGCGAACACGGCGACGACGGGGACGTAGCTGACCGCGTCGGGATCGGCCACCCTGAGGCCGAAGAAGCGCCGCAAGTCGTCGTAGCCGCCGACGCGCTCGCCGGCGACGAACACCTGCGGCGTGGTCCTGACGCCGTGCTCGGCCTTGAAGGTGTCGGTCTCCTCGCGCGTGGTCAGCCAGTGGTCCTCGACCGTGTAGCCTTTCCGCTGGAGCAGGTGCTTCGCCTTGAGGCCATAAGGGCAGGTGTGGTGCGGCATGACCATCCGGTGGAGGATGGCGGTGCGCGGCGCGCCGGCGCCCTCGGCAACCGCGATTGGGCTTTGTTGCGTCATAGCGCTGCCTATATAGGGTCCGTACGATGATACGGAGTCAAGCATGGCCGCGATGACGATCTCGCAGCTGGCGAAAAGCGCCGCCGTCGGCGTCGAGACGGTGCGCTATTACCAACGCCGCGGGCTGCTCGACGATCCGCGGCCGCACCACACCGGGATCAGCGGCATCCGCCACTACGGGCCCGACGACGTGCGCCGGCTGCGCTTCATCCGCGCGGCGCAGCGCGCCGGGTTCACGCTCGCCGAGATCGCCGAGCTGCTGCGGCTCGATTCGAGCGGCGACCGGCCGCGCGCCCGCGAGATGGCGCGCCAGCGCCTCGCCGCGCTCGACGCCAGGATCGCCGAGCTGGAGCGCGCCCGGAAATCGCTGGCGCGGCTCGCCCGGGAATGTGCCGCGGGGGATGCCGGCCCCTGTCCGATCATCGCCTCGTTCGAGGGAAGCTGACCGCTTCGGTTGCCCTCGCGCTGCACCCGCCCCATAATCGGCCCCATGGCCGACTCCTGCTGCTCCGCCAAATCGGCCGAACTCGAACGCCTTGCCGGCCGGGCCGACCAGCGCCGGGTGCTGGTGATCGTGCTGGCCATAAACGCGGTCATGTTCGTCGCCGAGTTCGGCGCGGGGGTCATTGCCGGCTCGGCCGCGCTGATGGCCGACGCGACCGACATGCTCGGCGACGCGCTGGTCTACGCGGTGAGCCTGTATGCGCTCGCGCGCAGCGACCGCTGGAAGGCCGGCGCGGCGACGTTCAAGGGGCTGTTCATCCTCGCGCTCGGCGTCGGGGTGATCGTCAACGTCGTCGCCAAGATCGAGAGCGGCATCCCGCCCTCCTCGACGCTGATGCTGGTCTTCGGCGGGATCGCGCTGGTCGCCAACGTCGCCTGCCTGCGGCTGCTGTGGCGGTTCCGCGCGCAGGACGTGAACATGGCCAGCACGTTCGAGTGCTCGCGCAACGACGTGATCTCGAACGTCGGCGTGCTCGCCGCCGCCGGGCTGGTCGCCTGGCTGGCCAGCCCGTGGCCCGACATCGTGATCGGCAGCGCGCTCGCGCTCCTGTTCCTGCGCTCCGCGTTGCGGGTGCTCGTCGAAGCCGCGCCGCAGTTGCGCCCCGCATGACCCGCCCCTCGGTGCTCGTCACCGGCGGCGCGCAGCGGATCGGCGCGGCCATCTCCCGCCGCTTCGCCGCCGCCGGATGGCATGTGGTGATCCACTGCCGCCGCTCGCTCGAGCAGGGCAAGGCGCTCGCCGACGAGCTGCGCGGCGAGGCCGTTACTTGCGACCTCGCCGACGGCGACGCGGCGGTGGCGATGGTCACCGAGCTGGCCAAGCGGCTCGGCGACTGGCGCGCGTTGGTCAACTCGGCCTCGGTGTTCCGGCCCGACGACGTCGCCGCGCTCGACATCGGGATCAACTGGGAGGCGATGCAGGTCAATGCCTGCACGCCGGCGGAGATGGCCCAGGCCTACCTCCTGCAGGCGCGGTCCACGGCCGGCCGGCGGGTGATCCAGCTGACCGACCAGAAGCTGGCCAATCCCAATCCCGACTTCTTCAGCTACACGATGAGCAAGCACGCCGCCGCCGCCACGGTGCCGATGCTGGCGATGGCGGCCCGGGACCGCTCTGGGCCGGACGACCGCATCTACGCCCTCGCCCCGGGCGCGATCCTGCCGAGCCACGACCAGGGCGAGGAAGAAGCCGAGGTGTCCCACCGCCTCAACCTGCTCGAGCGCCGCACCGGGGCCGACGAGGTCGCCGAAGCGGCCTTCTTCCTCGCCACCGGGCCGCTCGCCAGCGGACAGACGCTGTTCGTCGATTCCGGGCAGCACCTGCTCGCGCAGCGGCGCGACGTGATGTATCTGGCCCGCGAGGAGGGCTTGTCGGCATGAAGCGCCACGCGCTCAGCACCCGCATCTGGCACTGGGTCAACGCGCTCAGCCTGATCGTGCTGTTCATGTCGGGCCTGAACATCTCCAATGCCCACCCGCACCTGTACTGGGGCGAATGGGGCTTCATGCCGCGCGACGCCTGGCTGCACGTGATCCGCTTCCCCGGCTGGGCGACGATCCCCGGCTACTACAGCCTGGCGAGCGCGCGCGACTGGCACGTGCTGTTTGCCTGGGTGTTCGGCCTCGCGCTGCTGCTGTTCCTGCTTGCGGCGCTGCTCAACGGCCACTTGCGCCGCGACATCGCCACTCGCTGGCGGGACTGGCGCCCGGCGGCGATCGCCGCCGACATCCGCGCGCACTTGCGCTTCGAGTTCGACCACGGCGACGGCCGCTACAACTTCCTGCAGAAGGCGGCTTACGGCCTGGTGCTGTTCGTGCTCCTGCCGCTGATGATCGTCAGCGGGATGGCGATCAGCCCGGGGATGGACGCCGCCTGGCCGTTCCTGACCGACCTGTTCGCCGGCCGCCAGAGCGCCCGCTCGGTGCATTTCATCGTCGCCTGGGCGCTGTTCGCGTTCTTCGTGCTGCACGTCGGGCTGGTGCTGCTCAACAAGCCCGCCCGGCACGTGCGCGACATGATCACCGGAGGATCGCGCGATGCAGCGGCGTAACGTCCTCGCCGGCCTCGCCGCGCTCGTCACCGCCGGCTGTTCGAAGATCGGCGACAGCCGGGCGTTCGCCGGGCTCGTCGACGGCGCCGAGAAGCTCCACCGCGGGGCGCACCGGGTGCTCGGCGGGCGGCGGCCGATGGCGCGCGAGTTCTCCGCCGCCGACATCTCTCCGTTCTTCCGCGGCAACGGCAGCACCGACGTCGGCACCCCGACCTATTACGCCCACCGCGACAACGGGTTCGCCGACTGGACGCTCGAGGTGCGCGGGCTGGTCGAGCGGCCGCTGAGCCTGACGATGGCGCAAATCCGCGCGCTGCCGCAGCGGACCCAGATCACCCGCCACGACTGCGTCGAGGGGTGGAGCGCGATCGGCCAGTGGACCGGCCCGCAGCTGTCGGCGATCCTCGCGCTGGCGCGGGTGAAGGAAGCGGCGCGGTTCGCCGTCTTCCGCTGCGCCGACACGCTCGGCGGCGCCTATTACTACGAGAGCTGCGACATGGACGACGCGCTCCATCCGCAGACGCTGATCGCGCACGCGCTCAACGGCGAGCCGCTGCCGGTGCGCAACGGCGCGCCGCTGCGCCTCCGCATCGAGCGCCAGCTCGGCTACAAGCACGCCAAGTACCTCACCGCGATCGAGCTGGTCGACAGCTTCGCCGGCATCGAAGGCGGCGGCGGCGGCTACTGGGAGGACCGCGGCTACCAGTGGTACGCGGGGATCTAGCGGGGCGCCTGCACACAGTCCCGCGCCCCCGCGAAGGCGGGGGCCCAGAGGCGGCCAGCGCCGCACCTGAGGCTTTGGGTCCCCGCCTTCGCCGGGACACGGGCCCGCTCAGCCGGAGCCAATCCTATTCCGGCCAGCGTCCGAACGAGTGGCGCCAGCTCAGCGCGACCATTTCCTCGAGCACGCCGAGGTCGATGTCGGCCAGCTTGTTGACGTAGAGGCAGCCCTTGCCGCGCGAATGCTTGCCGAGGCGGGCGAGCAGCGGGGCGAACAGGGCTTCCTCGGCCTCGCTGCCGCAGCTCAAGTACAGCGAGTGCCTGGCCTTGCGCGGGCTGAACGCCACGCGGCACATGTCGCCTTCGTGGCCGCTGTCGTAGCGGTAGTGGTACTGCCCGTAGCCGACGATGCTCGGCCCCCACATCCGCGGCGCCTGGCCGGTGACCTTGCCGAACAGCGCGGCGAGCACCCGGCCGTCCTCGCGCCTGACGGCGGGCTCGACCCGGTCGAGGAAGTCGCTCGCCGCGACCTCGGTCGGCTTGGTTTTGGTCTCCGCCATCGCCTCAGGCTAGCCCATCATTGACACACCGCAAAGCCATGGCTCTAGTGCCGCGCTTCAAGGGCACGGGGAGTCATGCCGAAATGTGGTTGCTGGACAAGTTTCTTCAGAAGGTCATCAAGACG
>DASPMY010000025.1:0-10826 GCA_035626815.1 Croceibacterium sp. | reverse complement strand
TACCTCTCTTTGGCTTCCCTTATCTTCGCGGAGAACGGCGGCACCTCCAGCACGACGCTGGATAGCGAAGCGGAGATGGGAAAAGTTACTCTGCCCCCAGCGCCTGCGCTGGCACGGCGCGAATCCGCGGTCGGCGGCCTGTCGACCCGCGTCACCCCACTCCCGCCCGCTCCGGCGATCCCCGACCGTTTCGCCGGCTACACGCCCGTCACCGAGGCCGAGCTGGCGAACCCGTCGCCCGAGGACTGGCCGGCGTGGCGGCGCAGCCACCTCGGGCTGGGGTATTCCCCGCTGAGCCAGATCGACACCGGCAACGTCGCCGATCTGCGGATCGCCTGGGCGCAAGCGCTGCCGCCGGGCGTCAACATGAACGAGCCGCTGGTGCGCGACGGGGTGCTTTACGTGTTCGGCTTCGGCGACAACGTGTTTGCCTTCGACGCGGCGACCGGTCGGCAGCTCTGGCGCTACCAGCGCAGGCTGCCGCAGGGCGTACAGCTCAACTCGCGCAAGACGATCGCGCTCTATGGCGACAAGCTCTACGCGGCGACGTCCGACAACCACATGGTCGCGCTCGACGCGCGCACCGGCCGGCCGGTGTGGGACGTCCCGCTGACCGATCGTCCGGGCATGCGCATTCCGGGGGGACCCCTCGCCGCCGACGGCGTGGTCATGCAGGGGTTCGCCAACAACACCAATGGCGGCGGCCTGATCGTCGCGGTGGACGCCGAGACCGGCGCCAAGCTGTGGGAGTTCGAGACCGTGGCCAAGCCGGGCCAGCTCGGCGGCGACACCTGGAACGGGCAGCCCAGCGACACCCGCAAGGGCGGCTCGGTGTGGACTTCGGGCAGCTACGACCCGGTCAACCGCCTGGCGCTGTGGGGCGTCGGCAACACGTACGACACCGCGCCGCTGCGCGACCTCAAGCCGGGCGAGAACAACGACGCGCTGTTCACCGAGAGCACGCTGGCGTTCGAGCCGCGCACCGGCAAGTTGGTGTGGTACTACCAGCACAATCGCAACGACCAGTACGACCTCGACTGGGTGTTCGACCGGGTGGTCGGCACGCTGGAGGTCGGCGGCCGGCAGCGGCGGGTGGTGATCACCGGCGGCAAGAGCGGGATCTTCGACGCGATCGACGCGGCGACCGGGGACTATGTCAAGTCGGTCGACATGGGCCTGCAGGACTACATCGACCGCATCGATCCGGTGACCGGCGACAAGCACGTCAAGGAAAGCATGGCCCGGGTCGGCCGCGATGTCGGGCCGGTGTTCATGTGCCCGCACGGCGGCGGCGGGCGCAACTGGAGCCCGACCTCGTACGTCGAGGCGACCCAGACGCTCTACGTCAACGCCCGCGACGTGTGCACCGACCTGACCCCGTCGACCACCGGCGGGCTGCTCACCACCGGGGTCAACGCGGTCTACGCCGCGCCGCCCGACAGCGACGGCAACTTCGGCGTGCTGCAGGCGATCGACATGCGCAGCGGCAGGGTGCTGTGGGAGACCCGCCACCGCCAGACGCCGGACATGGGCATCCTCACGACCGCCGGCGGCGTGTTGTTCACCGGCTGGATGGATCGCCAGTTCGTCGCCTACGACTTGCGCACCGGCCGCGAGCTGTGGCGAACCGGAGTGACCGGCGTGCCCAACGCTTCGGCGATCACCTATTCGGTCGACGGCAAGCAGTACGTCGCGATGGTCACCGGCGCCGGCAACCCGCTGTCGTCGGGCATTCCCGACGTGATCCCGGAGACCCAGCTGCCGAGCGTCAACAGCTCGTCGGTCTACGTCTTCGCGCTGCCGGACTGACGGCTCACTCTCACCCTTCGCGCCTCCGGCGCCGGTCCCTCTCCCGCCGGGAGAGGGTGGGAGGGTGAGCGCCTAGTAGAAGATGCCGAGCGTGAAGCCGATCGCGCGGCCGAAGAACACCACCAGCAGCCAGAAGATCAGCGACAGCCAGCCGGCGACCTTGGCCCCGCCCGGGACCGACGGGTCGAGGTCCCAGTGCTCGACGGTGCGGTAGGTGAAGAAGTGGAAATACATCATGTTGACGCCGGCGAGCGCGAGCATGACCATCTTCCACAGGAAGTACGGGTTGATCACGTAGCTGGTCGCCTTGCTGACGAACAGCAGCGCCCCGGTGATGGCCGCGAGCACGAAGGCGCCCCACACCCACGGCAGCGTGTCCTTCGACAGCTTGGTCACCGCCAGCGTGCGCGAGCCGACGCCGATCAGCCGCAAGTCGACGATGGCGATCATGCCGAGCACCGTCACCAGCGCGATGACGTGCAAGGTCTCGATCGTCGGGAACATCCACGTCGATTCGGCGATGGTGATGCCGAGCGAGGAATACTCGATCGATTCCCAGAGGTTGGTAGGTTCAGGATACAACGACATGCAAGATTCCCCTCATACCGGAGCGTAGGCGATCCAGCGCCCGCACAGCATGATCACGCACCACAGGACGACGAGGAACACCGCCGTCGCCTTGTCGGTCGCGACGATGTCCCGGCCGGCGGCGACGTGCTTCAGCACCCCCTTGTGGAACCAGATCGTGACGAGGACGCCGAACACGACCAGGCCCATCTTGATCCAGAAGATCGGGTTGATCAGCTCGCGCACCGGCTCGCCGACGATCATGCCGATCCCGGTGATCACCAGCACGACCAGCGCCCACCACAGCACGCGGATGTAGCGCCGCGAGGTCTCCGCCATCGAGCTGCTCCCGGCGATGTTGAACATGCGCGCGTTGATCATCAGGATCGAGGCGAACGATGCCGCGATCGCCAGGATGTGGAACACCTGGATGATCGGGATCGCCCAGAAATGGGTGACGATCCACAGGCTCAGGCCGGTATCCGAGATCCACAGCGCCAGCTCGACCAGCTGCGTCGTCCGCAGCCACTCGGTGAATGCAAATAACAAGTCGCCCATCAGAGAACTCTCTTCCCCTGTTGCCCGCTTCCGGCCGCACCATCGGCGCCGCGCTCGTCGGCGGCACCCGCATGCGGCGCGGAAGCGCTCTTGCCGAGTAAATTACGGTAACCGCCACGGTTACGCCCGGTTACACGGCCCGCGCTGCGCACTTTGACGCAACGCAAATCCGCTAGACCCCGGAACCGTTCCCGCCAAGCCCCCCGGCGCATTTTTGTTGACTCCGTCCGAGCGTGACGGGAATCGCCCGTGTTCGTTGCGGCCGTGCCCGGGCTTGCGGAGATTGCGCGGCGACCCACGCGGGCTTTCACAAACTTGCTGTTGCGCGTCGCCTCGTCTCGGCTTCATTTTCGGCGAGACAGGCCATTGTCAAACTCGCGGACGCGCCGTAGGACAGAATCAACAAACGGCGTTCCGGGCTGCGTTGGCAGGCACCGGAACGGACACTTTGCGGGAGGATCGATGATGCGAGTCGCTGGGGGCCTCAGGCTCGCGACAACCTTGCTGCTCGCGGCCGGCACGGCCGCGATCGCGCAGGACACCGTGCCCGACGGCGACTGGCGGACGATCAACCGCGACGCGGCGGCGACGCGCTACTCCCCGCTCGCCGACATCAACCGCGGCAACGTCGCCCAGCTGACCGAAGCGTGGAGCTACGCGCTGCGCGGCTTCAACACCGCGGTGCCGCTGGTGGTCGACGGCACGATGTACTTCCCCGCCGGCAACCGCGTGGTCGCGCTCGATGCCGACACCGGGCAGGAGAAGTGGGTCTACACCATCCCCGACGGCCCGCCGGCGCGCGGCACATCGGCCGGGGCCGCCGGGCAGCCGCGCAACGCCTCGACCCGCGGGGTCAGCTACTGGCCGGGCGACGCCACGACACCGGCGCGCATCCTGGTGATGGCGGGCTCGTCGATGTTCGCGCTCGACGCCGCGAACGGCCAGCCCTCCGCCGGCTTCGGCCAGGGCGGCACGATCGACGTGGGCCTCGCTTATGGCGGCACGCCGACGATCGCCGACGACGTCGCCATCATTGGCGCGGCGACGCTCGAGAACCAGCCCGGCGATGCGGGCAACACCCGCGCGTTCGACGTCCGCACGGGCCGCAAGCTGTGGGAATTCAGCTCGGTCGCCCAGCCCGGCCAGCCGGGCAACGAGACCTGGGGCAATGGCTGGAAGGGCCGCTCGGGCACCAACATGTGGGCGTTCTCCGCCCCGGTCGACCTGGCGCGCGGCACCGTCATCATCCCGCTCGGCTCGCCGGCGCCCAACTACTGGGGCGGCGAGCGCCCGGGCGCCAACCTGTACGGCAACTCGATCGTCGGGCTCGACTTCCGCACCGGTGCGTACAAGTGGCACTTCCAGACCGTCCACCACGACCTGTGGGACATCGACCAGGCGACCGCGGGGGCGCTCCTCGAGGTCAACGGCCGGCCGGTCATCGCCTCGGTCAACAAGAGCAGCCTGTTCTTCGTCATCGACCGCGAGACGGGCGAGCCGCACCTGCCGGTCGAAGAGCGCGCGGTGCCCGCCGGCGACGTGCCCGGCGAGTATTATCACCCGACCCAGCCATTTCCGGTCAACACCCCGCCGCTCAGCCGGGTGAGCCTGACGTTCGACGACGTCGTCGACGCGGAGGACACCACGCCCGAGCACGCCGCGGCCTGCCGGGCGATGTGGGACAAGGCCGGCGGGTTCCTCAACTACGGCCCGTACACGCCGTTCTTCTTCCATCAGGCGGGAACGCCGCCGCGCTCGACGATCCAGCTTCCCGGCGGCACCGGCGGGGTCAACTGGGGCGGCCCGGCGGCCGATCCAACGACCGGCCTGGTCTACGTCAACGCGCAGGACACCTCGCTGGTCGGCTGGGTCGAGCGCAAGGAAAGCACCGAGAGCTACAGCTTCGACGCCAACAGCTCCGACCAGCCGTACGACCGCGCGAGCGTCGACGGGAAAGGCCCGTTCTTCTCCTTCGCCGCGCCGCTGTCCGGGCAGTACGACGCCAACGGCCGCGGCGTCGGCCCGAGCGCGCCATGCTACAAGCCGCCGTGGGGCGAGCTGGTCGCGGTCGACGCCGCAACCGGCGAGATCAAGTGGTCGGTGCCGCTCGGCGTGATCGACGAGTTGCCCGAGGGCAAGCGCCTGGTCGGCAACTCGGGCAGCGCCGGCCCGTCGGTCACCGCCGGAGGGCTTGTCTTCGTCGGTGCAACGAACGATAGGCGCTTCCGCGCCTTCGATGCGGCGACCGGCCAGCAGTTGTGGGAAGCCGCGCTCCGCGGCAACGCCAACGCCAACCCGATGACCTATCGCGGGCGCAGCGGCAAACAGTATGTCGCCATCAATGCCGGTGGCACTATCGTGACCTATTCGCTATCCCGCTGAGGGATACCAACAAGAGAGGTAGTTGGGGGATGAAAAGACTTTCGATTCTGGCGGCCACCGCGGCGGCGTTCGTGATGGCCGGCACCGGCCCGGCCCTCGCGCAGGGCTCGCAGCAGCAGGCCCAGGCGCCGGCGCGCATCGACGGCAAGCCGAATCTCAACGGCATCTGGCAGGTGATGAACACCGCCAACTGGAACCTCGAGCCCCATTCGGCCGGCCCGAACCCGGTCGCCGACCGGCTGATCGGCGCGATCGGCGCGATTCCCGCCGGCCTCGGCGTGGTCGAAGGCGGCGAGATCCCCTACAAGCCGGAAGCCCGCGCGCAGCTCGAGAAGAACAAGGCCAACCTCGTCGGTCACGACCCGGAGGCGGCGTGCTATCTCCCCGGCATTCCGCGCGCCACCTACCTGCCCTACCCGTTCCAGATCGTGCAGGGCGGCGACGACGACATCCTGGTGGTCTACGAATACGCCAACGCCAACCGCGTGATCGAGATGCGCGACGTCGAGGTTCCGCCGATCGACACCTGGATGGGCACCTCGTACGGCCGCTGGGACGGCGACACGCTCGAAGTCGTCACGCTGGCGCAGAGCCCGGGCGAGTACAAGGCGCCGCGCGGCGAGATGTTCCAGGGCGTCACCTGGCTCGATCGCGCCGGCAACTACCTGAGCAACACCACCACCGTCACCGAGCGCTTCACCAAGGTCGGCGACAACCACATCAACTACAGCGCGACGATCGAGGACCCGGAACTTTACACCCGGCCGTGGACTATCTCGATGCCGCTCTACCGGCACGTCGAGCCCAACGCGCAGCTGCTCGAGTTCCGTTGCGTACCGTTCAGCGAGCAATTGCTATATGGCGACCTGCTTGAAGGGAACAGCACCACGCCCGCACCCGCAGCCGAAACCGGCGAGCGCGGATAAGAAGTGACCCGCATAAAGAGACGTTGAGGAGTAAAGTGCCATGCAGATGAAGAAGTGGACGGTCGGAGCGGTCGGCGCCGTGCTGGCGCTGAGCGCGGCCGGTGCAGCCGTCGCCCACCACTCGTTCGCCACCGAGTTCGATCGCAACAAGCCGATCCGCCTCGAAGGCAAGGTGGTGAAGTTCGAGTGGGTCAACCCGCACTCGTGGATTCACATCGATGCCCAGGTGAACGGGCGGACCCAGCGCTGGCGGGTCGAAGGCGGCGCGCCGAGCGCGCTGCTGCGTCGCGGCTGGAACAGGAACTCGCTGCCGGCCGGCACCGAGATCATCGTCGACGCGTTTCGCGCGCGCGACGGGGACACGCGCGCCTCGGCCGCGGAAATCCGCTTCCCGAACGGTCGCGAGCTGTCGCTCGGCAACCCGACGACCGAAGCGGTCGCCGCTGCCGCGAACCGCGCCCGCAACTGAGCCGTTCGGCCGCAGCCACGGCCACCTGAATCGGGGCCCGCGATCAGCCGATCGCGGGCCCTTTTCATTTGCCCGCCGCGGCTTACGATAGGCCCGGAATCCGGGAGGAGCATTGCCTTGAAGAGGATCGCCACGCTCACAGCGCTGGGCCTGTGCCTGGCCGCGAGTGCCACCGCTGCACGCGCCGAATGGGTCGCCAGCTGGACCGCCTCGCCGCACGCGCCGCTCGGCACCCAGGGGCCGTTCGCCGCGGCCAGCTACGAGAACGTCACGCTGAGCCAGATCCTCCGCGTCAGCGAAGGTGGCGGCAGCCTGCGCGTGCGCTTCTCCAACCGCTACGGTCCCGGCCCCTTGGCCATCGGCGCGGCGCGGGTGGTGCGGATCGACGATGCCGGCAACGAGATCGCCGGAACCTCGCGCATGCTGACCTTCGGCGGCGAGCCCGGCGCGGTGATCCCGCGCGGCGCGCCGTTCGTCAGCGACGCGGTCGCGCTCGAGCTGCCCGACCTCGCGCGGCTCAAGGTCGAGCTGTTCCTGCCCGAGGCGACCGGGCCGTGCACTTGCCACCTCACCGGGGTCGACGAGCTGGCGGTGTCGCCGCCGGGCAACTTCGTCGGCAAGCCGTTCCAAGCCGTGTCGAAGGCGCAGTTCCGTGCCTTCCTCAGCGCGGTCGAGGTCGACTCGCCGGACGCGCGCGGGACCATCGTCGCCTATGGCGATTCGATCACCGACGGCGTCGGCGCGACCGCCGGGGCCAACCGCCGCTGGCCCGACGTGCTGGCCGACCGCCTGCAGGCGGCGGGCCAGGAATGGGCCGTGGCCAACGCCGCGATCAGCGGCAACCGCGTGCTCAGCCCGGGCATGGGCGAGAGCGCGCTGTCGCGCTTCGACGAGGACGTGCTGAGCCTGCCCAACGTCAAGTACCTCATCGTGTTCGAGGGAGTGAACGATCTCGGTAACCGGTTTGGGCCGCCACGCGATGGTGGGCCCCCGGTGCCGAGCTCCGATCAGCCGCCAATCACCGTCGAGCAGATGATCGCCGGCTACAAGCAGCTGATCGCCCGCGCCCATGCCCAGGGGATCAAGGTCATCGGCAGCCCGATCGGCCCTTACAAGGGCGCCTCGTACTGGTCGGAGGAAGGCGAGGCGGCGCGCCAGCGGATCAACGACTGGATCGTCAACGGCGGCGCGTTCGACGGCATCGTGCGCCTCGACACGGCGTTCGCCGATCCGGCCGATCCGCGCCAGATGCGCGAAGGCTATCACATGGGCGACCACCTGCACGGCAGCGACGCCGGGCTCAGGGCCGTCGGCGAATCAATCGACCTGGCGTTGTTCGAGTAGGCGCCCGTGCGCGGCTTCAGCCGCGCCCGCCGGCCACCGCGGTGCCCAGCACGCCCACCAGCGCGTCCAGCGTGAACGGCTTGCGCAGAACCGGGAAGCCTTCCTTGGCGGCCGAGCCGGCGGCCTCGCTGTAGCCGGTCATCAGCACGATCGGCAGCTCCTCGCGGCGCTCGCGCAAGCGGCGCGCCAGGTCGAGCCCGTCCATCTCGCCCGGCATGACCATGTCCGACACCACCGCGTCGACCGTGGCGCCCTCGAGCAGGCGGCCGCCCTCGTCGGCCGACTTCGCCCGCAGCACGTCGGCGCCGAGTTCCTCGAGCATCTGGCCGACGAGCTCATTGAGGTCCGGGTCGTCCTCGACCAGCAGTATGCGCAAGCCGCCGAAATCGCGCGCAACCGCGGACGCTCCCCCCGCGTCGGCTCGCTCGCTCGCCACCGCGGGGCCACGCGGCAGCAACAGGGTGACGGTCGTGCCCGCGCCCGGTTCGCTGGCGATCGCCACCGTGCCCCCGGCCGAGCGGGCGAAGCCATAGACCTGGCTGAGCCCGAGCCCGGTGCCGCGGCCTACGTCCTTGGTGGTGAAGAACGGCTCGAACGCCCGCTCGACCGCCTCGCGCGCCATGCCGAGGCCTTCGTCCTGGATGGCGATCTCGACCGCGTCCTCGCCGTCGAGCGCGTCCGCCCGGTTGCGCGCGGTAATGCAGATCTGCCCGCCCCTCGGCATCGCGTCGCGCGCGTTGACCGCGATGTTGAGGATCGCCACGTCGAACTGCGACACGTCGACCTCGACCGGCCACAAGTCGGCCGGGATGTCGAACCGGACGGAGACGGTTTCGCCCAGCGCGTGGTCGAGCAGGTCGACCAGCTTGTCGATATGCGCCGCCACCGCGATCGGCCGGCTGTGCACCGGTGAGCGCCGCGAGAAGGCCAGCAGCTGCTCGGTCAGCCGCGCGCCGCGGTCGAGCGCGTCGCGGACGCCGGCGGTCAGCTGCTCGCGGCGCTCGTCGGTCTTGGCCCGCCCCATCAGCTCAAGGCCGCTCGAGGCGGCCATCAGCAGGTTGTTGAAGTCGTGGGCCACGCCGCCGGTCAGCTGGCCGAGCGCTTCCATCTTCTGCGAGTGGCGGAGGGCCGTCTCGGCCTGCTCGCGCGCCACGATCTCGGACTGGAGGCGCCGGTTGGCCGCCGCCGAGGCCGCGTTCGACGCGCCGAGGATGGCGATCAGCAACGCCGCCATGAGGATCACGACGCCGATGGCGAGGTAGCGCGACAACCGCTCGGCGAAGGGCTCGATCGAGGTTCGCAGGTAAATGCTGCCGAGCATCAGGTTGCCCTCGCGGACCGGCACGACCACGCTCAGCTGGCGCCCGACAATCTCGGGCTCGTGCGGCTGCACGGTGCGCGGCAGCGGGTCGCCGCGCTTGGCGAATCCTGCCACGAAAGTCCCGTCGGCGCCGTAGACCCCGGCGGCCTGGATGTCGGGGTCGAGCTTGAGCGCGTCGAGCTGTTCGCGCGTCGTGACCAGATCGTCGAAGGCGAGCGCGCCGGCCAGGCTGCCCGCGAGCAGCTCGGCTTGCGAACCGGCGCCGCGCGCTTCCTCGCCGATCGCCGCGCGCTCGCGCTGCCAGCCGAGCACGAGGCTGCTGGTGAGCAGCAGCAGCGCGAGCACGCCGGTGATCCAGCGGCGCTCCAGCAGGCCGCGGCCCATCCGCTGGAACACCGTCAGCCTCATGGCTCCACCGCCAGCGCCACGTCGAGCAGCTTGGAGCTGAGCTCCAGCTGGCGCGATTCGGCCTCGCTGCGGTCGATCGTGAAGCGCACCCTGCCGTCGCGGATGACGAACTCGACCGCGCCGCCGCGCGTCCCGTTGTCGCCGTCGGTGACCGTCAACACCGGAGCACCGCGCGACGCGTCAAGCAACGAGCGGGCCGGCTCCCCGCCGCTGCCGAGGAACAGGATCTGGCAGGTGCGCGCCTGCTGCGGATTGCCGGCGCCCAGTTGGACCAACGCGACGCGCCTGCCCTCGACCCGCTGCTCGCCGACAGCCCGCCCGAGCACGCGGGCGATGTCCGCGCGGCCTGAAACGCAAATTCGAAAGGTGTCGCCGCCCGCGTCGGCCGGCCAGCGCACGAACGAGGCGAGCTTGATCAGGTAGGCCGCCTTGATCGAGCCTTCTCCGGCGCTCTGCGCGGCGAGCGGCGGGTGCACGCCGGCCAGCAGCAGGACCGCCACCGCGAAGGCTGCCCGCAGGCGCGGCGCGGGCCTCCGGCTCAAAAAGCGAGCTCCGCCCCGGCCATGACCCGGCGCTGTATTCGATCTGCCCGGGGATACTCCAGGTGACTGTCATGGAGGAGGTTGGTGCCGGAAAGGGACAGCACGATGCCGGGGGCCGCTTCGTACGCCAGGCGGCCGCCCAGCTCCCGGTAGGCGGGGATGGCCGCGTCACGCAAGGCGCCGTAGGCGCGCAAGTGGAGGTCGAGAGTGACGTCAGTGCCCAGGTTCATCGAGGAATTCAACTTGCCGATGTAAGGCGGGTCGGTGCCGATCTGCGCCACGCCGAACAGGCCGCTGGCGCCCTGGCCGAATTGGAAATGGCGCTCGAGGACCGTCAGCCCGGCCGCCAGAGTCCACCAGCTGGTCACCCGCCAGTCGGCCCAGGCCTCCAGCCCGTAGCTCTCGCCTCCGAGAACGTTGCCCCAACCGAGGGCGATTATCGCCGGGCCGGGAAAGAACTCGATCGAGCGCAAGTCGTCATGGCGATGATAGAACAGCGT
>DASPMY010000024.1:0-24357 GCA_035626815.1 Croceibacterium sp. | reverse complement strand
GTTGTTGAGGATGCCGGCGGCCTCGGGCGTGATGTCCGACTTGTCCCAGTCGAAGAACACGATGTAGGGCCCCTGGTTGCACTGGGCCACCGGACGCGGCGCCGGAGCCGGCGGAGGCGGCGGCGGCGGAGCCGGCGGCGGAGGTGCCGGCGGCGGCGGCGGAGGCGGCGGGGCCGCGCCGCCGAGGTTGGCGATGAACGTCACCAAGGCCGAGTGCGACTCGATCTCGAACGCATTGGCGCGCCCGGACGTGTCGGTCAGCTCGAACTGGCGGGTGTTCAGGTAGCGGTACTTGAGCCCGATCTCGGCTTCGTCGGTCACCGGGAAGCGCACCGCGGCGATCGCCTGCCACGCCCAGTCGTGATCCTTGTCGTCAAGGTAGCCCGGGCCGACGGCGCCGCTGAATTGGGTATCGACCCAGGCGTGGCCGGCGCCGACACCCGCCGAGAAGCCGATGCCGTCATTGCCGCCGATGTCGAACATGGCGTTGACCATCGCGGTGGTGAGCTGGAGCTCGCCGGCGATCGGGCTGAAGGTGCCGGTCACCGGGGTCGCGGTGAAATACGGGATGCCCCTCACCGTCGAGACGATGTTGTCGGCATCGGTTTCACGGTAGGCCACTTCGGCTTCGGCGCGGATCATGCCGAAATCGTAACCGAGGAACCCGCCGAGCTCCCACCCCAGATCGCTCTCGATCTGGGCGGCATCCTGCGTGCCCGAGATCGCCACATCGATGTCGTTCTTCACAACGACACCCATGTCGGCGCCGAAATAGCCCTGGCCGTCCTCGGCCATTGCCGGAGCGGCGAGGGCCGAGGCCGCAACTGCCATGCCCAGCGCAATCTTTCTCATATCGGATTCCCCTTCGAACCTTCGCCGGCTTTGTAATTCCTGCTTCTTTTTCGCGCAACCAAACTCGGCGTTCGGTTGGCCCTGGCAGCGCAATCCGTTCGCACGTCCGAACACCAAGGATTTAGCCGTTCATTCGTTCCGTCCGCGGCCGTGCCGATCCGCGCAAATCCGTCCGGCACTGCCGGTTTTGGCACGACTTGTTGCGCAATTGCTACACCGATCTTGCCAACCGGTCGCCGTTCTCGCCTGAAAAAAGGGCCGGAGCTTTCGCTCCGGCCGTCGAGGCTTCGTTCGCAGGAGGAACGTCATCAGGCGGGACCGGGTCGAGGCTGGACAAGTCCCGATCCCGCCAAGCTTGTCGATCAGTTGTAGGCGCGTTCCCCGTGCTCGCCGATGTCGAGGCCTTCGACTTCGACTTCGTGGGAAACCCTGAGGCCGGTAAGGGCCTTGGCGACGTAGATTGCCACCGTCGTGCCAATGGCGGAAATTGCGATCGTGGCGAGGACCGCGGAGACCTGGGTCACCAGCTGCGCCCCGATCTCGAAGTCGTCGCCGCCCGGGCCGCCGAACGCCGGGGAGAAGACGATGCCGGTGCCGACAGCCCCGACGATGCCGCCGATGCCATGGATGCCGAACGCGTCGAGCGAGTCGTCGTAGCCGAGCTTCGGCTTCAGCTTCGACACCGCGAAGAAGCACACGACCGAGGCGAGCGCGCCGAGCACGATGGCGCCCAGCGGACCCGCGTTACCCGCGGCCGGCGTGATCGCGACGAGACCGGCGATCACGCCCGAGCAGAAGCCGAGCGCCGATGGCTTGTGGCCGGAGACGCGTTCGGCGAGCATCCAGAACAGCGCGGCCGAAGCCGTGGCGACGAAGGTATTGATCAGCGCCAGCGCCGCCGAGCCGTTCGCCTCGAGCGCGGAGCCCGCATTGAAGCCGAACCAGCCGACCCACAGCAGGCCGGTGCCGACCATCGTCAGCGTCAGCGAGTGCGGCGGCATCGGCTCGTGCGGATAACCGCGGCGCTTGCCGAGGATCAGCGCCGCCACCAGCGCGGAAACGCCCGCGTTGATGTGAACCACCGTGCCTCCGGCAAAGTCGAGCGCGCCCATGACGAAGAACACGCCGCGCGCTTCCCAGACCATGTGCGCGATCGGGAAGTAGACGATGGTCAGCCACACGAGGGCGAAAACCAGCACCGCCGAGAACTTCATCCGCTCGACCACCGATCCCAGCACCAGGGCGATGGTGATGGCCGCGAAGGTCATCTGGAAGCTGACGAAGACGTATTCGGAAATGACTTCGTCGGTGAAGGTCGCGGCCGTCGAATCCGGCGTGATCCCGCTGAGGAAGAACTTGCCCCAGCTGATGTACTGGTTGCCTTCCGGCCCGAACGCGAGGCCGTAACCCCACATTACCCAGACGAGCATGGCGAGTGCGGCGACGGAGCCGATCTGGGTCATCGTCGCGATCATGTTCTTCGAACGGGTCAGGCCGCCATAGAACAACGCCAGCCCCGGCAGGATCATCAGCAGCACGAGCACGGTAGCGGTCATCATCCACGCGTTGTTGCCGGGATTGGCGACCGCGGGCACCGCGCCGGCGGCGTCCTGGGCGAAGGCGGCGGTAGCGGCGACCAGCGACGCACCGAGCGCGCCCGCGCCGCAAAGCATTTTGCGGATCATCGAATTACCCCTCATGTCCAAGGCGCGGCTCACAGCGCGTTGTCGCCGGTTTCGCCGGTGCGGATGCGTGTGGTCGACGCCAGGTCGAACACGAAGATCTTGCCGTCCCCGATGCTGTCGGTGCTGGCGGTCTGTTGGATCGTCTCGACCACCTGCGCCGCCAGCGCGTCGCTGGCGGCGACCTCGATCTTCACCTTGGGCAGCATGTTGGTCGAGTACTCGGCACCGCGGTAGATCTCGGTCTGGCCCTTTTGCCGACCGAAGCCCTTGACCTCGGACACGGTCATGCCGGCCACGCCGATGGCGCCGAGGGCTTCGCGAACCTCGTCGAGCTTGAATGGTTTGATGATGGCGATGATGAATTTCATCACGGACCCCTGTTGGCTTGCCGGACGTCCCCGGCAGGGGTTGCCGAAGCAACAAGCGTGCCAGATTCTATTGGAACCGCGCCTGCTTGGACTGACCCGGGGGCCACGGCCGCGTCGCGCTCACGCGGTGAGCAATTGCCTAATTTTCGGGCACCAGCTCGAGCGTGGCGCGAATCGGCAGGTGATCGGAGGCGACTGCCGCGAGCGCGCTGTGGTGCACGCCGGACCGCTGACAGGTCCATTCCGGCGAATGGAAGATGCGGTCGAGCGGCGCGATCGGGCGGCGGCTGGGAAAGCTGTTTCCGGTCGCCAGCGCGTGCCATCCCCGGGCGAATTCGCGCACGGCGCCGGTGCTCCGCCCCCACTGATTGAAATCGCCCATCAGCACCGTCGGGCAGGCCGTAGCGCATCGCTCGCAGTGCTGCAGGATGGCCTTGATCTGGTCCCGCCGGCGCAGGCCGGAAAGGTCGAGATGCATGCCGACGACGCGCAAGCGCCGTCCATCGACGAGAAGCTCGGCGGCAACCGCGCCGCGCGGCTCGAGCGTCGGCAGCGCCAACGGCTGGGCCGCGTCGATCTCGATGTCGCGCCGGACCAGCAGAGCGTTGCCGTGCCAGCCGAGGCTGCGGGCCCGCCTGGCGACCGGGGCGGCGCGCCACGGCGTGTCGTCCAGCAGCGCCCGAGGCAGCACGCTCTCGCGCTCGCCGAGCCGCCGGTCGCACTCCTGCAGCGCGATCACGTCGGCGTGCAGCTCGCGCAACACGGCGATGACCCGTTCGGGATCGCGGCGCCCGTCGAGCCCCACGGCCTTGTGGATGTTGTAGCTGGCGAAAGTAAGCTGCACGCGCCGACCAACGCCGCCTAGTCGGGAATGGTGCCCGGCTCGCCGGCGATGTAGCGATCGGTCGTGCGCGCCGGCAGGCCGTCGATGCTCTGTCGCCGCCGCTTGTGCTTGCCCGCCCATTCCAGCGGATTGGCTTTCGCGTGGTGCTTGAGCAGGCTCGGGCGCTCGCGCTCGAGCGTCATCAGCGGCACGCCCCAGCCGCAGCTCGTTTGCACGCTCTCCACCGCCACGTCGAAGATCTGCCGCGTTCCGGGCAGCAGCGTGAAATGCGCCGCCAGCTCGTCCCATCCGCGATCCCACGGGACGACCGGCGTGCCGCGCCCGTAGATGCGCAAGACCAGCGCGGGCTGCCGGAAATTGCAGAACATCAGCGTGATTCGTCCGTCGGCGAGCAGGTGCGCGTTGGTTTCGTTGCCCGAGCCGCCGAGGTCGAGCCAGGCGACGTGGGTGGGAGACAGCACGCGCAAGCAATCGTAGCCCTTGGGGCTGAGGTTGATCCGCGCGCCCGCGGCGGCGGTCGCGACGAAGAACACCGGCTGGCGGGCGATCATCGCGACGTGATCGTCGGTCAGCGCCTCGAAGAAGTCGGCCATGCGCCAGAGCTAGGGTCGGGCCAGGCGCTTGTCACCTCTCCTTGGTGGCGCCGAATGCGATCTCGGGGTTCTTGTCCTGCTGGTAGTCGACGTCCCACGGGCTCTTGGCGAGGAACACCAGGTCGCCGTCGCGGTCGCGCGCGAGGTTGGCGCGGTTGAACTCGGCGAACGCCTTGAGCGCGGCGTCCGGGCCCTTGAGCCAGCGCGCGGTGGCGAACGGCGACGCCTCGAGCGCGGCCTCGACCTTGTATTCGGCCGACAGGCGCGAGACGAGCACGTCGAGCTGGAGCTGGCCGACCACGCCGACGATCCATAGCCCGCCGATCTCCGGATAGAACACCTGGATCACCCCTTCCTCGGACAAGTCGTCGAGCGCCTTGCGCAACTGCTTGGTCTTGGTCGGGTCCCTCAGCTGGACCCGGCGGAGGATCTCGGGCGCAAAGTTGGGCAGGCCCGTGAAGCGGACCTCGTTCTTCTCCGACAGCGTGTCGCCGACGCGCAGCGTGCCGTGATTCGGAATCCCGATGATGTCGCCGGCCTCGGCGGTGTCGGCGAGCTCGCGGTCCTGGGCGAAGAACAGGATCGGCGAGTGCACCGCGATCGGCTTGCCGAGCCCGGACGGCGTCAGCTTCATGCCGCGGCGGAAAGTGCCGGAAACCATGCGCATGAAGGCGATCCGGTCGCGGTGCTGCGGGTCCATGTTGGCCTGGACCTTGAACACGAACCCGGTGACCTCGTCGCGCGTCGGCTCGACCGGACCACCCGCCGACGGCTGCGGCCGCGGTGGCGGAGCGAAGCGCGCGATCGCGTCGATCAGCTCGGCGACGCCGAAGTTCTTCAGCGCCGAGCCGAAATAGACCGGAGTCAGGTCGCCATGGCGATAGGCCGCCCGATCGAACTCGGGGTAGCCGGCTTGCGCCAGCTCGGCTTCCTCGGCAACGTCCGGTGGCAGCACCGGGTCCATGTCGCGTCGGCCGAGAAACTCCCTGCTCGGCCCCTCCGGGCGACTGACCGCGCCGCTGGCGAAGTCGAGCACCCCTTCGAATTGTCCGCCCATCCCGACCGGCCAGCTTTGCGGGCTGACGTCGAGCGCGAGCATGTCGGCGACTTCGTCGAGCAGCTCGAACGTCGGACGGCCTTCGCGGTCGACTTTGTTGACGAAGGTGATGATCGGCACCGAGCGCAGCCGGCAGACCTCGAACAGCTTGCGCGTCTGCGGCTCGATCCCCTTGGCCGCGTCGATCACCATGATTGCCGAATCGACCGCGGTCAGCGTGCGGTAGGTGTCCTCGGAGAAGTCCTCGTGGCCCGGGGTGTCGAGCAGGTTGAAGGTGATGCCGGCGCGCTCGAAGGTCATCACCGAGCTGGTCACCGAGATGCCGCGCTGCTGCTCGATCTTCATCCAGTCGGAGCGCGCGCGCCGCGCCTGGCCGCGCGCCTTGACCTCGCCGGCCAAGTGGATCGCGCCGCCCTGCAGCAGCAGCTTCTCGGTCAGCGTCGTCTTGCCGGCGTCGGGATGCGAGATGATGGCGAATGTGCGGCGGTTCGAAATCATGGCGCGCCGCCCCTACCGGGGCCGCGCCGCCAGGTCCACGCGTAAGCTACGCCGGCCTAGGTCGCGCGGAGTCCGCGGATCAGTCGGGTGAGCCGCGGACCGGGCCAATCTGTCCCGGCATCCCGTTCGGGAAACCGGCAGGCCCAGGTCGCCAGCCTGCAGGCGACGATCCATACGGCGATGCCGCCGGCCAGATCGGTCACGTAGTGACCCCCCATCGGAACGGTCGAGACAATGGTCAGCGCGCTCCAGACGACGGCGGGCCACCTCAGCGGCGATGTCGCGAAGCCTTGCAGCACGACCAGCGCCATCACCGTGTGGAACGACGGGAAGCAGACGATCCCGTTCATGTCGGCGAGCCGCACGAGCAGCTCGTCGCCCGAGTAGAAGTGAGCAAACTCGGCGGCCGAGTAGGTCCCCGCTCCGAACGGCAAGCCCTGGCCCTGCAGCGCGTCGAGCCCGAGCGCGACCGCCGCGCCGCGAGCCGGAAACAGGATCGAGACGATTGCCGTGAGCTGCATGGCGACGGTGATCGTCGCCACAACCCGCCACATCAGCAGCCGGTCCCGCTTGACGAGGCTCCAGCCGAGGACGGCGACACACAGCACGCCGGAGCTGTTGTAAGCGAAGTGCAGCAGCTCAGAGATCGCCGGTTGGGTTGCCACGAACCGTGCCACTCGGCCGACGTCGAAGCCGAGCAGCGCATCGCTCCACGCCAGCATCTGGTCCGCGAGCGGGAGCCCGAGCCGGAGCCCGGTGCACGAGACGAGCCCGCACAACAACAGGCTCACCGTGACCACGGCGACGACCGCGGCGCTGTCGGTCAGCAGCCACGGGTGGCCGCGCCAGCGGCAATAGCCGGCGAGGACGGCGACCGCCGCGGCGAGAACCAGGAAATTCGCGAATTCGGGCGCAGGACGCATACCGGTCAGCGCGAGAATGCCCAGCAACGCAGCCGAGCCGGCGCACAATGCTGCTGAAAGCAGCCCGATCAGCCGGGGCTGGGCGAGCGACGGCAGCCGGCGGTATCCGCCGCTCGGCACGAGCGAAGGCAGGGCGGCGGCGGAATTCATCCAGCCGGCCTAGGATGCAGAAATTGCGATCCGGTTAGCGCGACAGCGCCGGCCAGAGTGAAACGGCTGCGCTAGGCGCGCAGCACCCCGCCCAGCCTGGCCGCCGCCGCGGTCACTCGCTCGGCGATGGCCTTGAAGTCTTCCTCGGTATAGCTCTTCTCGCTGGGCTGGAGCGTGACCTCGATGGCCAGCGATTTGTGCCCCTCGGGCACGCCCTGACCGGTGAACACGTCGAAAATCCTCGCTTCCGCAATGTTCGCCTTGTCGGCGGCCTTGACCGCCCGGATGAGCTCGCCTGCGGCGAGCTCCCGCGGCACGAGGAAGGCGAAATCGCGCGTCACCGCCTGCAGCGCCCACGGGGCGTAGCCCATGCGGGCGAAGCCGCCCTTGCGGCTGGGAACGCTCTCGAGGAACAGCTCGGCGGCCACCACCGGCCCTTCGATGTCGAACGCGACGAGGGTCTTCGGATGGAGGGCGCCGAAGCGGGCCAGGACGGTTTTCGGCCCGAGCCGCAGCATCCCCGACTGGCCCGGATGGAACTGCGGGCCGGCCTCGCCGGAGACCTGCAGCTTGTCGATCGGCGCGCCGGCTTCGGCAAGCAGCGCGAGCGCTTCGGCCTTGGCGTCGAAGGCGTCGAACGGCCGGGCCTTGCCCGTGCCCCAACCGCGCGGCAGCTTTTCCCCGGCCAGCACGACCGCGAGCGATGTGCGCTCGTCGCTTCCGCCGGCCTCCCCCCGCAAGTAACGGCGGCCGACCTCGAACAGCCGCACGGCAGCGGCGCCGCGGTCGAGGTTACGCTTGGCCGCCGCCAGCAGCCCGGGCAACAGCGAGGGACGCATGGCCTTCATGTCCTCGCTGATCGGATTGTCGAGCAGCCACAATCCGCCGTTGCCTTGCGCAAACTGGTCGGCGTCCGCGACCGGGATGAACGACCAGGTGACCGCCTCGTCGAGCCCGCGGGCCGCGGCGGCGCGGCGCAGACGGCGCTCGAGCCGCTGCTCGTTGGTGGCGGTCGGACGGGCGACCCCGTCGGCGCGCGGCAGCGCGACGCTGGCGACCCGGTCGAGCCCGTGGACGCGGACCACTTCCTCGACGATATCGGCCGCGGCGTCGACGTCGGGCCGCCAGCTCGGAGCGGTGACGGTCCAGTCCTTGTCGACCGCGAAACCGAGCCGTTCGAGGATGGCGCGCTGCTCGGCTTCGGGAATGTCCACGCCGCCGAGCCGCGCCGCGAGCGACGGGTCGTACCCGACGACGGCGGTTTCCATCGGGGCCGATCCGGCGTGCACGACCTCGGACGGCTCGCCGCCGCAGACCTCGAGGATCAGCGCCGTCAGCATTTCCAGGCCCGGGCCAAGGAAAGCCGGGTCGACGCCGCGCTCGAACCGGGTGCGCGCGTCCGAGGTGAGGCCGAGCGCGCGGCCCGTGGCGCCGATGCGATCGGGATCGAAATAGGCGATCTCGAGCAGCACGTCGGTGGTCGCCTGGGTTACTCCGGTATCCTCGCCGCCCATGATCCCGGCGATGTCGTGCACGCCGCCGTCGTCGGCGATCACCGTCATTTCGGAGGTGAGCGTGTAGGTCTTCTCGTTGAGCGCCAGGATCTGCTCGCCCGGCTTGGCGCGCCGCGCGACCATCGGCCCGCTGAGCTTCGCCAAGTCGTAGACGTGCGCCGGGCGGCCGAACCCGAGCATCATGAAGTTGGTCAGGTCGACCAGCGCCGAGATCGGCCGCTGGCCGGCATCGCGCAGCAGGTCCTGCAGCCACTGCGGCGAGGGACCGTTGCGAACGCCGCGGACGACCCTGCCGTAGAACGCCGGACAGCCTTGGGGATCGTCGGTGCGGATTTCGACCGGGCAAGGCCCAAAGGTCTCCATTTCGGCGATCTCAATCGGTATCAGCTTGCCCATTTCCGCCGCCGCGAGGTCGCGCGCGATCCCGTAAACGCCCATACAGTCCGGGCGGTTGGGCGTAACGGCAACGTCCAACACCGGGTTGGTGCCGCGATAGTCGGCGAAAGCCATGCCGACAGGGGCGTCGGCGGGAAGCTCGATGATGCCCTCGTGGTCGTCACCCAGTTCGAGCTCGCGCGTCGAGCACATCATGCCATTGCTCTCGACGCCGCGGATCGCGCTCTTTTTCAGCGCGAAGCCCCCCGCCGGAACCACGGCGCCCGGAGTGCCAAGCACGCCGACGAGCCCGGCGCGGGCATTGGGCGCGCCGCACACCACCTGTAGCGCCTCGCCTTCGCCGGCATCGACCGTCAGCACCTGCAGCTTGTCGGCATTGGGGTGCGGCCCCGCGGTCAGCACTTTCGCGATGCGGAAGCCGGCCAGCCTCTCGGCGGGGTCTTCCAGCGCCTCGACCTCGATCCCGAGCGCATTGAGCTTGGCGGCGATCTCCTGCGCGGTCGCCTCCGTCTCCAGGTACCGCTTGAGCCAGGCGAGCGAGAACTTCATGCCCGCGCCCCCACGCCGGCCGACAGCGTCGGCTGGTCTAGGAACGAGAAGCCGTAGTGCCGCAGCCAGCGCACGTCGCCGTCGAAGAACGCGCGCAAGTCGTCCATCCCGTACTTCAGCATCGCCAGGCGGTCGACGCCGACGCCGAAGGCGAAACCCTGCCACAAGTCGGGATCGAGTCCGCTCATCTCGATCACCCGGCGGTTGACCATGCCGCTGCCGAGCAACTCCATCCAGCCATGCCCCGGCGCGTCGCCGCTGCCGCCGAGCACGCGCTTGCCGTTCTTGCGCGCGAAGCCGACATCGGCCTCGACCGACGGCTCGGTGAACGGAAAGTAGCTCGGCCGCAGTCGCAGCACGATGTCGTCGCGCTCGAAGAACGCCTTGAGGAACGTCTCGAGCGTCCACTTGAGGTGCCCGAGATGGATGTCGCGGTCGATCACCAGCCCCTCGACCTGGTGGAACATCGGCGTGTGGGTGGCGTCGGAATCCGAGCGGTAGACGCGGCCCGGCGCAATGATCCGCACCGGCGCGCCTTGGCTCACCATCGTGCGGATCTGCACCGGGCTGGTGTGCGTCCGCAGCAGCATCCGCCCGCCGTTCTCGGCCGCGTCAGCGAAGTAGAACGTATCGTGCATTGCCCGCGCCGGGTGACTTTCGGGCATGTTGAGCGCGGTGAAGTTGTGCCAGTCGTCCTCGATCTCCGGCCCGGTGGCGACGGAGAATCCGAGATCGGCGAAGATTTCGGCCAGCTCGTCCATGACCTGGCTGACCGGATGCACCGAGCCGCGCGGCGCTTCGGGGGCGGGCAGCGACAAGTCGAGCGTTTCGCTCGCCAGCCGCGCCTCGATCTCGGCGGCTTCCATCGCGGCCTTGCGTTCGGCCAGGGCATCGGCGACGGCCTGGCGCAGCCCCTGGATCGCCGGCGCCTTCGCCTGGCGCTCGTCGGGGCCCATCGCGCCGAGCGTCTTGAGCAACCCCGAAACGCTGCCCTGCTTGCCGAGGTACTCGACGCGCAGCGTCTCGAGCGCCGCCAGGTCGGCAGCGGCGGCGATCCGCGCGCGGGCGTCGCGCTCGAGGGTGGCGTAGTCGCTCATTGCCGCGCGCCTGTAGCGGGAGCCGGGCGTGCTCCCAAGCCCCTAATCGCTGCCGGCCCCCGGATCGGCGGTGTAGCGCAGCACGGTCGGCAGGTCGGTCTGCGGAGCGGCGCCCTGGTCGGCCAGCCGCTGGGCCATGACCTTCTCGAGGATCGGGTGCGGCCCGTCGGCGTATTCGCTCGGGGTCATGCCCATGAACGAGCGGAAGTCGCGCACGAACTGGGCCTGGTCGTAGTACTGCCCGTCGAGCGCCTTGCTCCAGCTTCGCCCGGGGTCGAGCATGAAGCCGGCGAGGCTGCGCAGGAAGCGCTGGCGGCGCAGCAGGAGCTTGGGCGGAAAGCCGAAATAACGCCCGCACAACCGTTCGAGCGAGCGCCGGCCGATCCCGAGACGCTCCCCGAGCTCCTCGACATTGGCCATGTCGGGATCGCGCAAGGCCTGCTGGCAGGACAGGATGCGTTCCTCATGCGGCACCGGTCGAGCGGCGTGCCGCATCAGGTAGCGGTTGATCCCGCCGGCGATCCGGTCGGCGTCTCCGCTGGCGTCCCGGACCAGCTCGAGCAATGGCGCGAACAGCGCGAACGCTGGTTCCGCCGAGCCGTCAACCGTGCGGTCGCTCAGCGTGTCCGCCGGCCGGTTGACGAACTTGGACCATCCGGCCGGCTGCAGGCCGAGGCCCCAGATGCGCGAGCGGGTCACGCCGAACTGGATCGACCGGCTGGTCGGCCCGTTGGCCACGAACGGCCATTGCGGCGCCATCTCGCCGCGGCCGACGCAGGCCAGCGGCGGCGGCCCTTCGGTGAACCGCAGCGCGGCCCATTCCGGATGGAGGCAATCGGTCACCAGCGTGCCCGCCGCGCACTCGACGGTCGTGGCGTAGAGCGCCGTGAAATAAGGCTGCAGCGCCTCCGACAGGCGGTAGAAGCGCACCGAAACGCTGAATTCCGTCGCCATCGACCCCCCGACCCAGACCGCAGAATTCACACGATCCCGTTGAAACACAAGCCGCTAATGCAACACGGGCGCGAACGGCCCAGCCGTCCGCGCCCGATCTTGCGGCCGGTCGATGGGTCAGGCCGCGGGGAGCGCCGCTTTCGCCTGCGCGATGATCGCTCCGAAGGCCGGGCCTTCGTTCATCGCCAGATCGGCCATGACCTTGCGGTCGAGCTCGATCCCGGCGAGCTTGGCGCCGTGAATGAACTGCGAGTAGGTCAAACCTTCGGCGCGCACCGCGGCGTTGATCCGCTGGATCCACAGCGCGCGGAAGCTGCGCTTCTTCACCTTGCGGTCGCGGTAGGCGTACTGCCCGGCTTTCTCGACCGCCTGGCGGGCGACGCGGATGGTGTTCTTGCGGCGGCCGCGATAGCCCTTGGCCTGCTCGAGGATCCGCTTGTGCTTGGCGCGCGTGGTGACGCCGCGCTTGATACGTGACATGGCCTAGTACCTCCTCAATCGAGCCCGTAGGGCGCCCACTTCTTCACCGTGCGCGAATCGGCATCGGCGAGGACGGTGGTCCCGCGGTTCTGGCGGATGTACTTGGCATTGTGGCTTATCAGGCGGTGGCGCTTGCCGGCGACCCCGTGCTTGACCTTGCCGGTGGCCGTGAGCTTGAAGCGCTTCTTGACGCCGCTCTTGGTCTTCAGCTTGGGCATTTTCGTCTCCTTCATCGGGGACACGTCCAACCAGCCCTGGCAGCCCTTGTGGCCAGACCGGCAGATGAATCACGTGTCTGTGAAGCGCGCGCCCCTAAGCGCTGCCGCCACTAAATGCAAGCGCGCCGGTGTGCTAGCGTGCCCCCGGGGTCGACTCGCAGGAGAGCTGACATCGAGCAGGAAAAGCAGAGCCCGGCCGGCGGCGTCACCGCGCACATCACCATCCGGGACGGGCGCGGCGACGAGGCAGTCAGGTTCTACCAGGAGGCCTTCGGCGCGCGGGAGGAGATGCGCCACGTGGGCGACGACGGCAAGCGGCTGATGCACGCTCACCTCAAGCTTAACGGCGGCTCGCTGCTGCTCAACGACGACTTCCCGGAAATGCGCGGCGGCGAGCCCGCTTCGGCCCCGTCGGGCACGACGCTGCATCTCGACGTGCCCGATGCGGACGTCCTGTGGGACCGGGCGGTCGCCGCCGGCGCGACCGTCAAGTTCCCGCTCGAGAACCAGTTCTGGGGAGCGCGCTACGGCCAGCTCGAGGATCCCTTCGGCCACACCTGGTCGATCGGCGGGCCGAGCAAGGCCTAGCGCTCAGCCTCCGAGCGCTTCGAGGACATCCTCCAGCCGCGCGGGGTCGCCGATCGCCAGCACGTGGCCGTCGGAGCCGGCGCGGAGCGGCTCGCCGTTCCAGTCGCACATCGTGCCGCCGGCGCCCTCCACCACCGGGACCAGCGCGGCGAAGTCGTGCAGCTTGAGGCCGCTCTCGCAAACCACGTCGACGAAGCCGGTCGCCAGCAGCGCGTAGTTGTAACAGTCGCCGCCCATGATCATGCGCTTGTGATCGGTCTTGGCCGCCAGCGCCATGAACTGGTCGCCCTCGGCTTGCGTGAAATACTGCGGCCCCGTCGTGGCCAGCGTCGCATCGGAGAGCTGGCGGAAGGGGCGCGTCTGGACTGGCTTGCCGTTCAGCATGGTCGGCTGGCCGGCGACGCCGAGCCAGCGCTCCGCGAGAATCGGCTGATCGATCATTCCGAGCACCGGGAAGCCGTCCACCATGAGCGCGATCAGCGTGCCGAAGGTCGCCCGCCCGGCGAGGAACGCGCAGGTGCCGTCGACCGGGTCGAGCACCCATTGCCGGCCGGAGCGGCCCTCGGTGACGCCGAACTCCTCGCCGTGGACGCCGTCCTGCGGCACTTCCGCCGCGAGGATGCGGCGCATGGCCTGCTCGGCGTCGCGGTCGGCGATGGTGACCGGCGTCGCGTCGCCCTTGCGCTCGGCGGCGACAGGCTCGCGGAAATGCGGCCGGATCGCCTCGCGCGCGGCGTCGGCAAGGCGGTGCGCGAGGGCGATCTCGGCGTCGAGGTTCATTCGGGCGCGTCGATCCGTTCGGGCTGCCCGGCCAGATGCACCCGGAAGACGATCGCGCGGGCGCCGTCGGGCCCGCCACGCGGCGAATGGATCGCGCGCGGGGGGATCACGTAGCTGTCGCCCGTCGCGAGCGGCAGGTCGGGCTTGCCTTCCTCGACGTGGATCGCGCTGCCCTCGATCAGGTAGAGGAACTCTTCTCCCGGATGATAGTGACGCGGCACTTGTCCGCCCGGCGGGATGACCACGTCCGACACGATGACCTCGACCCCGGGCGTGCCCGCAAGCGGCGAGCGAAGCACCTGGTTCGAGCCGGGCGGCGGACGCAGCGCCGGGGCCGGCTCCTGCGCATGAGCGAACGGCAAGGCGGCCGCATAAAGCGCCGCAGCGACGATCCAGGTCGAGCGCATGCCTACCTCCCCTGCGCCCGGTGGGCGCTCAATCGAACAAGCTCGACACCGAGCTCTCGTCAGCGATCCGCCGCACCGCCTCGCCGATCAGCTGGGCCGCCGTAAGCGTGCGGATGCGGCTCGAATCCTTCGTGGCGTCGGTCGGCTTGATGGTGTCGGTGATGACCAGCTCGGTCAGCGCCGAGCTGTCCACCCGCGCCACGGCACCGCCCGACAGCACGCCGTGGGTGATGTAAGCGGTGACGCTTTTGGCGCCCGCTTCCATCAGCGCTTGCGCCGCGTTGCACAACGTGCCGCCCGAATCGATGATGTCGTCGACCAGGATGCAGCGGCGGCCCTGCACGTCGCCGATGATGTTCATCACTTCCGATTCGCCGGGTTTCTCGCGCCGCTTGTCGACGATCGCCAGCGGCGCGTTGTCGAGCCGCTTGGCGAGCGCGCGGGCGCGCACCACGCCGCCGACGTCGGGCGAGACGACCATCAGCTCGCCCACGTCGTAGTGCTGCTGGATATCGCTCGCCATCGTCGGCGCGGCGAACAGGTTGTCGGTCGGGATGTCGAAGAACCCCTGGATCTGCCCGGCGTGGAGGTCGACCGAGAGCACGCGGTTGGCGCCGGCCTCGGTGATCAGGTTGGCGACCAGCTTGGCCGAGATCGGCGTGCGTGGCCCGGGCTTGCGGTCCTGCCGGGCGTAGCCGAAGTACGGCAGCACGGCGGTGATCCGCTTGGCCGAGGCGCGGCGCAGCGCGTCGATGGCGATCAACAGCTCCATCAGGTTGTCGTTCGCCGGGAAGCTGGTCGACTGCAGCACGAACACGTCCTCGCCGCGGACGTTCTCATGAATCTCGATGAAGATCTCGTCGTCGGCGAAGCGGCGCACGCTGGCGTCGGTCAGCGGGATCTCGAGATATTCGGCGATCGCGCGGGCAAGCGGCAGGTTGGAGTTGCCGGCCATCAGTTTCATCGCGGTCTGGCTCTCTACGGCGCGCGGCATGCGCTGCCCGAGCCTCTAGGGCCGAGCGTCATCGAATTGCAACCGAACGGTGGGGCTATCCCCGATCCGCGGTGCCGCCGCTGAGCTCGAAAACGCTCCTCAAAAGCGCAATCGGCCGATCGTCACGCAGTCCGTACGATTTCTCACCCCCGTCACCGGTTTCGAAGGTGTAAACGTGGGAGCTGTCGTAAGGACTGTAGCCAACGTGCTTCAGCTGGAGACGTTCGCCAGCGTCGAACGATTTGGTGCCAAATCCCGGAGCATTCTGGCGCGCCACATATCTCGCTCCCAATGCGAGAGCGGTGAGGCGGCTGCTCCAATCGTCTGCGGTCAATCTTTTTGCCCGATCCGATGCTCGGTCCGCACCCAGCGCACGGTGCCGGTGCTGGCGCGCATCACCACGCTTTCAGTAGTCATGCTACCGCCGCGCCGGCGCTTGACGCCGTCCAGCAGCGAGCCGTCGGTTACGCCGGTGGCGGCGAAGATGCAGTCGCCCTTGGCCAAGTCCTCCAGCCGGTAGATGCGGTCGAGGTCCTCGATGCCCCACTTGTGCGCGCGGCGCCGCTCGTCGTCATTGCGGAACAAGAGGCGGCCGTTGAACTGGCCGCCGACACAGCGCAGCGCCGCGGCGGCAAGCACGCCCTCGGGCGCCCCGCCCGACCCCATGTAGAGGTCGATCGTGGTGTCCTCGTCGGTCGTCGCGATCACCCCGGCGACGTCGCCGTCGGGGATGAGCTGGATGCCGCAGCCGATCTCGCGCAGCTCGGCGATCAGCTTGGCGTGGCGCGGGCGGTCGAGCACGCAGACGATCAGCTTGTCGGGCGCGACGCCCTTGGCCTCCGCCACCGCGGCGACGTTCTCGCGGGTCGACTTGGCGAGGTCGATCACGCCCGGCGGGTAGCCGGGGCCGACCGCGAGCTTTTCCATGTAGACGTCGGGCGCGTTGAGCAGGCAGCCCTCTTCGGCCGCGGCCAGCACCGCGAGCGCGTTCGGCCCGGCCTTGGCGGTGATCGTAGTGCCCTCGAGCGGGTCGAGCGCGATGTCGATCTTCGGGCCCTTGCCCGGCGCGCCGCCGACCTTCTCGCCGATGAACAGCATCGGCGCCTCGTCGCGCTCGCCCTCGCCGATGACCACCGTGCCGTCGATCGCCAGCTCGTCGAAGGCGCGGCGCATCGCCTCGACCGCGGCGGCGTCGGCGGCTTTCTCGTCGCCGCGGCCGATCAGGCCGGAAGCGGCGATCGCCGCGGCTTCGGTCACCCGGACCATCTCCAGCACCAGCACGCGGTCGAGGACGTGGGCGGGCGCCGGCGGTTTGATTGCTTGCATCGGCGAGCGATTAGGCCGCCGGGCCGGCAAAGTCGAGTTCAGGCCAGCAGCGGCATCACCAGGGGGACCTCGGTCAGGCTCGGCGAGCCTTCGAGCAGCTCGAGCGCGTGAGCGACGCGGCTCTCGGGCCCCTCGTGCGTGACCATCGCCACCAGCACCTCACCTCCCTCTTCCGGGCGCCCTTGCTGGATCAGGCTCTCGATCGACACCCCGGCGTCGCGCATGGCGGCGGTGATCTCGGCCAGCACGCCGGCACGGTCGGTCACGGTGAAGCGCAAGTAGGCGCGGTTGCGGCGATGGCCGGGATCGGCCGGGGCCAGCGCATCAAGCTGCGCCACCGGGACCGAGAACGGCGCGCCGGTGTCGCCGCGGGCGATGTCGATCAGGTCGGCGACGACGGCGCTGGCGGTCGGGCCGTCGCCGGCGCCGGCGCCCTGGAACAGCAACCGGCCGGCGAAGTTGCCCTCGGCGACGACCGCGTTGGTTGGCCCGTCGACCGCCGCCAGCGGATGCGCGAGGGGCACCAGGCACGGCTGGACGCGCTGGAACAGGCGGCCCGCGTCGTCGGCGTCGTGGTCGGCGAGCCCGATCAGGCGGATGACGTAGCCAAGAGCGGCGGCCTGGGCGATGTCGGCGGCGCGGATCCGGCCGATGCCGGCGATTTTCAGCGCCGCGAAATCGATGCGGCTGCCGAAGGCGATGGCGGCGAGGATCGCCAGCTTGTGCGCGGCGTCGACGCCTTCGATGTCGAAGCTGGGATCGGCCTCGGCATAACCCAGGGCTTGCGCCTCCTTGAGCACTTCGGCGAAGTCGCGGCCCGAGCGCTCCATCGTCGACAGGATGTAGTTGCAGGTGCCGTTGAGGATGCCGTAGATTCGCTCGATGGCGTTGGCCGCGGCGCCTTCGCGCAGGCCCTTGACCACCGGGATGCCGCCGGCGACGGCCGCCTCGAACTTGAGCGCCACACCCGCCTTCTCCGCGGCTTCGGCCAGCTCCATCCCGTGGTGCGCGATCATCGCCTTGTTGGCGGTGACAAGGGCCTTGCCGCCGGCCAGCGCGCGCCGCGCGAGCGCCAGCGCCGGGCCGTCGGCGCCGCCGACCAGCTCGACCACGACGTCGACGTCGTCGCGTTCGGCGAGCAGCGTCATGTCGTCTTCCCACTGATAGCGCGCCAGGTCGACGCCGCGATCCTTGCCGCGGTCGCGGGCGCAGACGGCGACGATCTCGAGCGGGCGACCGGCGCGGCGCGCGATCAGGCTGCCGTTGGTCTCGATCAGGCGGATGACGCCGCCGCCGACCGTGCCAAGGCCGGCCAGGGCAATGCGAAGCGGTGCGGCCATGGGTCCCTCAAGGTTGCGCGCGCCGCTTAAGCGGCCCGGCGGCGCTTGGCTAGAGGGTCAGCCGAGCGTGCGGGGGCACTCGCCGAGCTGCTCCCGGATAAATGCGTAGTCGGCCTCGGCGCGGCGGCGCGAGGCGCTGTCGCGCTGGAGGAAGGCATCGGCCGGCAACTGCGCGGGCAGGAAGCAGGCGAGGCGATACCATTCGACCGTCTCCGGCGCCGGCGGGCGGGCCGACTGGTCGACGATCTCGCTCCACGACACCCCCCACTGCGGTTCCATTCCGGGCCGCCGCACCACCGTCAGCGAGACCGGCTCGCCGGTCGCGGTGTCGAGGAACAGCTGCGTCTCCGATTCCCCCACGAGATTGCCGGGGACCGACATCACGTCGCGCACGCCGGTGATCCCCGGCCGGGCGTCGGGCGAGGCGAAGGCGGCGATGACCGTGCGGGCCAGCTGCTCGCTCCCTGGCGTGGCCGGAATCGGCGGGCCGACCAGCTGCAACGCGCCGGGGCGCCCCGGAACCGGGTCGGCGAAGACGAGGAAGCGCTGCTTCTTGAGCTTGGGCGCCTTGCCTTTGGCCGTGAGCGGGACGTCAGCGAGATACGTCAGCGATTCGCCCAGCGGGGCGCGGCTGGCGAGCAAGGCGGCGGTGCGCGCTTCGATGTAAAGGCGCGCGTGGCCCGCGGCCAGCCCGGGCGCGCGTTCGGGCTCGACCACCGCCTGGTCGCGCACCTCGACCAGCGCGACGATCGTCGCCCGCTCGGCGAGGTCGGCCATGTCGGCGAAAGTCGCGCCGGGCGCCGCCGCCACCGGCTGCGCTTGCGCCCATCCGGTCGCCGCGCTCGCCAAGGCGAACGCGGCGAGCAGGGTGCGAAGCGAGGGCACGGCACGCGCTCGTTCGGAAACCGCCATCTCGATTCTCCATTGCGACAACGCATGATCGGCCGCTTCGGCTCAGCCGGCAAGCCGCGTTCCCGCAGTGACAAGCGCCTGACAAGTGAATCGCGCGTTAACCGACAAAGCGTTTGCCCAAGCCCGCCTTCGCGGTTAAGGCTCCCGCCAATCGGGGCCTATAAGACAATATCACACGGTCCCGCTGGCTCCCCCGGAGGGTCTTCCGGAACGGTTGCAACCGGCGGAGCTTTCAAGGGGTGGGCAAAGAATTTGCGAGGGCTGTCAGGGTGCAAATCCCGGCGGCCCTTGTCGGTGCCGGGCTTCGGCCCGGCGGATACAAACGGAGTGAAGGGACTGGATGGCTTACGCTGACCAACAGATGAGCGGTAACAAGATTGTCGCGATAATCATCGTTGCCCTGATCCACGTCGCTCTCGGCTACGCGCTCATCACCGGCCTGGCCTACTCGGCGGTCAAGAAGGCCATCGAGCGCGTGACGACCGTGGACATCGAGGAGCCGCCGCCGGAAGAGGAAGAGCCGCCGCCGCCGCCGCCGGACGACATCGCGCCGCCGCCGCCGGTCGCGCCGCCGCCGCCGATCAACGTCGCCGTGGCCCCGCCGCCGATCCAGACGGTGACGACGCCGCCGCCGCCGGCCCCGCCGGTGCGTATCGTGCCGCCCGCCGCCCCGCCCGCACCGCCGCCGCCGCCGCCGCCGTCACAGGCCCGCGGCGCCGAGCCGGACAACCAGCGCAGTTGGACGCAGCGGATCATGGACAACTATCCGTCGCGCGCCTTGCGCGACGAGACCGAAGGCACGGTCGGCGTCCGCGTCCAGGTGGGCGCCAACGGACGCGTCGCGTCGTGCTCGGTGTCGTCGTCGAGCGGCTCTCCCGTGCTCGACGAGGCGGCCTGCGCCGACCTCACCCGGTACGCCCGTTTCAAGCCGGCGCTGGACGCCGCCGGCAGGCCGACGACAGGAAGCTGGGCGACGCGCATCGTCTACCGCATCCCACGATGACATTGGTTTCACGACTTTTCCGAAGAGAGGACTACCCGCATGCTTATTGACATCCTAGCCGCGGCCGGCGGCGATGCCCCTCAGACCCGATTTGGGTTCATGGAGGCAATGCAACAGGGCGGCGTGATCGCCTGGTCGATCCTGACCGTGCTCGTGATCATGTCCGTCGGCTCGTTCTACATCCTGATCACCAAGCTGCTCGAGCAGAACCGCATCCTCGGCCAGTACAAGTCGATCCGGACCAACTTCTGGCGCGCCAACAGCCTCAGTGAAGGCGCCGCCAAGCTCGACAAGAACAGCGCCTGGCGCCAGCTCGTCGACGACGGTCTCGCCGCCGAAGCGCAGCATACCAAGATGACCGACACCCTCGAGGCGCACGACTGGCTGCACGGCTCGCTGGCGCGTTCGGAGGACTCGATCAACGCCCGTCTCGCCGGCGGCCTGCCGTTCCTGGCGACCGTGGGCGCGACCGCCCCGTTCGTCGGCCTGCTCGGTACCGTCATCGGCATCTACCGCGCGCTGATCAACATCGGCATCGCCGGCTCGGCGTCGATCGACAAGGTCGCCGGCCCGGTCGGCGAGGCGCTGATCATGACCGCCATCGGCCTGCTCGTCGCGGTGCCGGCGGTGCTCGCCTACAACTGGCTGCAGAGCCGCAACAAGCGCATCTCCGAGCTGCTGAGCGGGTTCTCGACCGACCTTCTGGCCAACATCACTTCGCGCGGGGCGGTGCGGCCGGCGACGGCGACCGCGGGCACGACGACGACCAAGACGACCACCACCACGGCTCGTCCGGCCACGCCGTCGACCCCGACGACCTCGCCCGGCACCACGGCCACCAAGGCCTGAGGCCCGACGGATGGACGCAAGGGGCGGGTAACGGCATGCGGGCCTCCCGCCCCTTCAGCCCAGTACTGAGATAGGACAACTGCGATGGCAATTTCGGTAGGCGGCGGCGCAGAACGGCCGATGTCCGACATCAACACCACGCCGCTCGTCGACGTGATGCTGGTGCTCCTGATCATCTTCCTGATCGCGGTTCCGGTCGCCATCCAGACGGTCGAGGAGCTCGAGATCCCGATCTTCAGGTCGGTCGAATCGAAGGACAAGGTCGAGAACCTGCTCCTCACCGTGACCACGACCGACGAAGCGGGGCGGACCGGCTCGACGGTCGACACCGCCTACAGCGGGGCGACCCGCGACGGCGAGTGCCGCGTGTACCTCAACAACACGACCACGGTGACCTCGGAGGAACTATACGACCGCGCGTTCGAGCGGCTCGACGCGATCGTCAAGCGCGCCGGCGGGCCCGAGGCGCTGATGGCCAACCCCGAGCAGATCCCGCAGGTCCACATCCGCGCCGACAAGAACGCGCCGTGGCGCTGCGTGGCGGGGGCGATCTACAACGTGCAGGCGGCCGGCTATCCGACCGTCGGCTTCATCTCGAATCCGGTCGATCCGAACGGCTGAGGCCGCGGGATCGGACGCGCGAATTCTCAAGGAGTAAGCTTCCATGGCGATGTCAGGCGGCCAGGACGATGGCTCACCGATGATGGAAATGAACATGACGCCGTTGATCGACGTCCTGCTCGTGCTCCTCATCATGTTCATCATCACCATTCCCGTGGCCACGCACTCGATCGACATCGATCTGCCGACCCCGGCGCCGCCGACCGAAGAACTTGTCGATCCGGTGACCAACAAGATCGTGCTCACCGCGAACAACGAGATCCTGTGGAACGGCACGGCGATCAGCCAGGGCACGCTGGTCTCCAACCTCGAGCTGTCGCGGCGCTTCGCGGTCGAGCCCGAGCTGCAGTTCGAGCCCGAGGCGAGCGCCAGCTACGACCTGTCGGCCAAAGTGCTGCAGATCATCAAGGCTTCGGGGGTCACCAAGTTCGGCTTCGTCGGCAACGAGAAGTACCGGGTGTTCGGCAAAGGCTGACCGGCCGCAGACATTCGACGGACCAAGGGGCGGAGTGATCCGCCCCTTTTTCGTTGCGGTCGGGCGATCGGGATCGGGCTTGCCTGCCGCGCGTTTTCGTGATGTTATACTGTCACGAAGGAGGCGCGATCATGGCCCTTGCATCCCTCTCCTCTCCGCGCGAGCCGCTCGGTGCCATCAACACGACTCCGCTGATAGACGTCATGCTGATTCTGCTGGTGATGGTCATCCTGTCGATACCGGTCGCGACCCACACGCTCCATTACGATCTGCCGGCGCACATCGCCGGCCGGCCCGACCCGGTCCGCAACTCGCTCGGTGTCGACGTCGACGGGAGCATTCGCTGGAACGGCGCGGCGGTCAGCGAAGCCGAGCTCGGCGGAATGCTCGTCCAGGTGAGAACGATGCGGCCCGAGCCCGAAGTGCAATTCCGGCCCGACGCCAACGCCGCCTACGAGCGCACGGCGCAAGTGCTGCGGATCGTCAAGGCCTCGCGGATCACCCGCTTCGGATTCGCCGACAACGAGAAGTACCGCACCTTCACGCGTTGAGCGCCCGCTAGTCCTCGTCGTCGGCCGGCTCTTCGCCGCGCATCGCCGCGCCGGCCAGCGTCTCGGCCTCGAGCAGCAGCTCGTCGTCGACCGCGCCCTGCGGCAGGCTCTCGCGGCCGATCATCACCATCACCGGCACCGCCAGCGGGCTGACCCGGTCGAGCGTGACGTGAACCAGGCGCTCGGCCGCGGTGTCGAGCAAGTCGCCGAGGCGGCCGATATCCGTCATCCGCGCCCGCGCGTCGGCCCACGCGGCTTCAATCAGCAAGTGGTCGGGCTCGTACTTGCGCAGCACGTCGTAGATCAGGTCGGTCGAGAAGGTGACCTGCTTGCCGGTCTTGCGCTTGCCGGGATGCTGCCGCTCGACCAGGCCGGCGATCACCGCCACTTCGCGGAACGCGCGGCGCAGCAGGTACGAATCCTGCACCCAGTCGATGAACTCGTGCGTCAGAATGTCCGGCGACAGCAGCGGGCGCGGGTCTTCCACCGGCTTCAATCCCCAAACCGCCAGCGTGTAATCGTTCGACACGAAGCCGCCGGGCATCAGCCCGCGCTCCTCCATCCGCTTGGTGATCAGCATGCCGAGCGACTGGTTCGCGTTCCATCCGGTGAAGGTGTAGTACGCGGTGTAGTGCCGCCCGCCGTGCGGGAAGCTCTCGACCAGCAGGTTGTCGGGACCGGGGAGCTGCGAGCGCCAGTCCTGCACCTCGAGCCATTCGCGCACGTCGTCGGGAAACCGCGCCCACCCGGCCCGATCGACCAGGAGCGCGCGCACACGATCGGCGAGATGGGTGGTCAGCGGCAGGCGCAAGCCGAGATAGCTCGGAATCGTCGCCGAGCTCTTCGCCGCGCGGACGATCAGGTCGAGATCCTTGAAGCTCTCGACCTCGAGATCCAGCCCGGCGAAACGGAAGGTGTCGCCGTTGCGGAGCGACGCGGCGAACTGCTCCTCGACCTTGCCCAGTGAGCGGCCGTTGCGGAAGCGGATTTCGATCATCTCGGCGTCGACGATGATCCCGGCGTTCATCCGGTGCCGCTGGGCGTGCTCGGGATGGGTCAGGCGCCAGATGCCGTCCGCATCGCGGACGATGCGCTTGAACTTGTCGTAGGCGCGCAGCGAATAGCCGCCGGTGGCGACGAACGTCAGCACGCGCTCCCACACCGTTTCATCGACCCAGGCGTAGGCCAGGCTGGAGCGTACTTCGGCGAGCAGCTCACGTTCGTCGAATGGCGCCGCGCAGGCGCACGCCATCACGTGTTGGGCGAGCACGTCGAGCCCGCCGGGGCGGAAGTCCTCGCCGTCGCGCTTGCCCTCGTCGACCGCGTCCTTGGCGGCGGTCGCCTCGAGGAACTCGAAGCGGTTGCCGGGGACGAGGATGGCCCGGCTCGGCTGGTCGAGCCGGTGGTTGGCGCGGCCGATCCGCTGCAACAAGCGCGACGAACCCTTCGGCGCGCCCATCTGCACCACGCAGTCGATGTCGCCCCAGTCGACCCCGAGATCGAGGCTGGCGGTGCAGACCAGCGCGCGCAGCTCGCCGCGCGCCATCGCCCCCTCGACCTTGCGCCGCGCCTCCTTCGACAGCGAACCGTGGTGGATGCCTACGGCCAAGTTGTCGTCGTTGGCATCCCACAGCTGCTGGAAGATCAGCTCGGCGAGGAAGCGGGTATTGGTGAACACCAGCGTGGTCCGGTTGCGCTTGATGACCTCGTAGAGCTGCGGGATCGCCCACACCGCCGCGTGCCCGCCCCACGGCACGCTCGCTTCCTCGGGCAGCAGGATCTCGACTTCCGGCGGGGCGCCCTTCTCCCCCACTACCAGCTCGACCGCATCGATCTCGCCCCACGGCGCCAGCCAGGCGCGGAATCCCTCCGGGTCGGCCACCGTGGCGGACAGCGCCGCACGCTGCATTCCCGGCGCGATCGCCTGCAGCCGGCTGAGCGACAACGCCAACAGGTCGCCGCGCTTGCCGGTGGCGAAGGCGTGGACCTCGTCGATCACCACGCGCTCGAGCCCGGCGAACAGCTCGAAGCTGTCCGGATAGCTGAGCAGCAGCGACAGGCTCTCGGGGGTGGTCAGCAGCACATGCGGCGGGCGGGCGCGCTGGCGCGCCTTGCGGTCCGACGGCGTATCGCCGCTGCGCGTCTCGACCCGGATCGGCAGGCCGATCTCCGCGATCGGCGTCATGAGGTTGCGCTGCACGTCATGCGCCAGCGCCTTGAGCGGCGAGACGTAGAGCGTGTGCAGCCCATCGGCGGGCGGCGCCGCGCCGAGCCGCGACGGCGCGAAATCCGCAAGCGTCGGCAGGAAGCCGGCAAGCGTCTTGCGCGCGCCT
>DASPMY010000023.1:0-65674 GCA_035626815.1 Croceibacterium sp. | reverse complement strand
GTTGTTGAGGATGCCGGCGGCCTCGGGCGTGATGTCCGACTTGTCCCAGTCGAAGAACACGATGTAGGGCCCCTGGTTGCACTGGGCCACCGGACGCGGCGCCGGAGCCGGCGGAGGCGGCGGCGGCGGAGCCGGCGGCGGCGGTGCCGGCGGCGGAGGCGGCGGAGGCGGCGGCGGGGCCGCGCCGAAGTTGAAGATCAGCTCGCCGAGCAGCGAATGCGTGCTCATGTCCGCTTCCAGCCCGCGGCCGAAGACGTCGACCATTTCGGCGTTCTCGACGTTGAAGAACTTGTAGCGGACCCCGGCGTCGATGTTCTCGGTCAGCGGCGCGCGGACCTCGGCGATGGCCTGCCACGCCCAGGTGAGGTCTTCCGAATTGGTGGCGAAGTTGAGCGGCAGCCCGATCTCGGTATCGACGCCTGCGACACCGATGCCGGCGCCGATCGACAGGCCGAGGCCGTCATCGCTGCCGAAGTCGGCCAGGAAGTTGAGCATCGAGGCGTAGATGCTGACGTTCCCGTCGCTCCCGTAGACGCCCGGCGGCACGAACGGGATGGCCACGTTGGTGGCGATCGATTCGAAGTCGTGGGTCTTGTAGGAGCCGTCTGCCTCGAGCCGGAACCCGCCGAAGTCGTAGCCGGCCATGAACGCGCCTTCGTAGCCCGTCCCGAAGTCGCTGTCGACGTTGAGCGCGCGGCCGGTCGCCTGCACTTCCATGTCGAAGGCCTCGGCATGCAAGGCGCCGAAGCCGAGGCCGAGATACCAGGCGTCTTCCCGCGCAACGGCGGGCGACGCAATGACTGCAGTCGCGGTTGCGATCCCCAGTGCTATTTTTCGCATGTTGATTCCCCTTACGTCGGGCCGCCCGGACGGGTCCCTCTGCCGTCCGTATGCAAGCGACGCGAACGATGACAAGACTCGCGTTCCTGTCAAGCGTTCCGTAGCCCGCAATTATTTTTGGAATGTGACTAAAATGCCAACATTCCCCGCGGCCAATTCGATTTCCGCTACAACAGCCGCAGCTGCCCGCCGGCCTCGGGACGGCGGAACCGCGAGCAGTCGAGCTCGATCCTGGAATCGCTCAGGCCGGCCCGCCGGCAGGCGAGGCGAAAGCGCGCCCGGAACAGCTCGGCCCACACCCCGCTCGGGTTCATCCGGGTGAAGAACTCCGGATCGTTGTCGCGCCCGCCGCGGATCGAGCGGACGATGTTCATGACCTTGTCGCCGCGCTCGGGGAAATGGACCGCGAGCCACTCGCGGAACAGCGGCGCGACCTCGTGCGGCAGCCGCAGCGGCAGCCAGAACGCCGAGCGCGCCCCCGCCGCGGCGGCGCGCTCGACGATCGCTTCCATGAACTCGTCGGTCAGCGCGGGGATCACCGGGGCGATCGCGCAATGGGCCGGCACCCCGGCCGCGGCCAGCTTGCCGAGCGCGGCGAGGCGCTTGCCCGGCGCCGCGGCGCGCGGCTCGAGCTTGCCCGACAGCAGCGGATCGAGGCTGGTGATCGAGATCGCCACCGCCGCGAGGCGCTGGCCGGCGAGCTCGGCGAGCAGGTCGAGGTCCTGCAGCACGCGGTCGGACTTGGTGGTGATGGTCACCGGGTGCCGCGTCTCGAGGCACACCTCGAGCACCTGGCGGGTGAGCCGATAGCGGCCCTCGATCGGCTGGTAGGGGTCGGTGTTGGTGCCCATCGCGATCGGCCGCGGGGTGTATTTGGGCCGGGCGAGCGTCTCGCGCAGCAGCCGCGCGGCGTCCGGCTTGGCGAACAGCCGGGTCTCGAAGTCGAGCCCCGGCGAAAGGTCGTGGAAGGCGTGCGTCGGCCGGGCGAAGCAGTAGATGCAGCCGTGCTCGCAGCCGCGATAGGCATTGATCGAGCGGTCGAAGCCGATGTCGGGCGACTGGTTGAAGGTGACGATGGTCTTCGGGTGCTCCTCGGTCACCGTCGTGCGCAGCCTGACCGGCGGGCCGTCGAGCATTTCCATGTAGTCGCGCCAGTCGCCGTCGGCCTCGCGCCCGGCGAGCCCGAAGCGCTGCGGAACCGCCCGGGACTGGGCGCCGCGGCCGTGCACGGCGGGCTCCTGGCGGCGTTGCATGGGGCGAACATAACAAGAACAAAGGGGCGCCGCAATGGCTCAGGAAGATCGCTCGGCGAGCGAAGTTGACGACTCTGACGGTGTCCTGGCACCGCCTTCCGTCGCCGTCAGAGCGTCGACCGCGGCCAGCGCGCGGGCATGCCAGGCGTCCCACAAGATCGCGGCTTCGAGCCTAGCCCGCTCGACCTCGGTCGCGCACTCGGCCATGTAGCCGGCGCAATCCTCGTCGCCGAGCTCGCCGTTCTCGTCGCACTTCTCGCTCCAGGCCTCGTCCACCCGCTCGCGGGCCTCGTCCTCCGCCTGGTCGATGAACTCGTGCCGCGCGGGCGGCAGCTCGTCGTCGTCGTCGCAATCGAGCGGTTCCGGGACCGGCTCGCCGGCGACGCGGGCCAGCAGCTCGTCGAACCGGTCGGCTTCGTCGAACGCCCGTTCCTCGGCCAGCCTGTCGAGCCGGGCCATGTGCGCCAGCAGCAGGCGGGAATCATAGCGGCGCCGGGTGTCGATCAGCTCGCCGCGGTAGTAGATCTTCTCCTCGATGCCGTCGATCGCCCGGTCGGCGAGCGTTTCGGCGGCCACGTCGCGCGCCAGCGACAGCGCGGCGTCCCACGCGCGGGCGAACAGGCCGTCGCGCCGCCGCAGCTTGTAGGCCGCCTCGCGCGACAAGCCGACGCGCGCGCAGGCGACGCGGACGTTGCCGCGCGCCGACAGGCTCTCGAGGAACAGCACTTTGCGCTCGGGCGTCCAGCCGTCGTGGCGGACTGCGGGAGTGGGGGTGATGTCGGGTTGGTCCATGATCCGCGTCTCCTGATGGGAACAAACAGCGAATCAGGATCACTATGCACGGCCGCGCGTGTAGGACAGCGAAATTTCGCGCGTGGCCGCTGTGGCCGGAAAGCGGGACGCTACTGCTCCCGCAGCCGCGGCATCAGCTCGACGAAGTTGCACGGCCGGTTGCGGCTGTCGAGCTGCTCGGCGAGGATGCCGTCCCAGCCGTCGCGCACCGCGCCGTTCGAGCCGGGCAGGGCGAAGATGTAGGTTCCGCGCGCCACCGCGGCGCAGGCGCGCGACTGGACGGTGCTGGTGCCGATCGTGCGGTAGCTGATCCAGCGGAACAGCTCGCCGAAGCCCTCGATGGCCTTGTCCTGCACCCGCGCGAGGGCCTCGGGGGTGACGTCGCGGCCGGTCAGCCCGGTGCCGCCGGTCGAGACGATCGCGTCGATCGCCGGGTCGTCGATCCAGTTGTTCAAGCGCCGGGCGATGGCGTCGGCGTCGTCCTTCTCGATGGCGCGGGCGGCGAGGTGGTGGCCGGCCGCCCTGACCCGCTCGGCGAGGATGTCGCCCGACGTGTCCTCCGCCGGCCCGCGCGTGTCGGACACGGTCAGCACGGCGATGTTGATCGGCTTGAACGCGCGGGCCTCGTCGATCGCCATCAGCGGGCTTCGGCCGACAGGTACACGCGCCCGGTGCCCTCGGCGGCGCCGGGGAATCCGGGCCAGGCGTTCTGCGCCAGCGCCGCGCGGCTGGCCGAATGCGCCTCGGCCTGGCGCTCGTACATCCAGTAGTTGCGCATCACCACCGCGACATACTCGCGCGTCTCCCAATAGGGGATCGACTCCATGTACAGCAGCGGATCGCCCTGGTCGCGGACCTCGTCGTTCCACCGCGTCACCGGCGTCAGCCCGGCGTTGTAGGCGGCCATGATCTTCGGCAGCGCGCCGCCGGTCGCGGCGCTGTCGCGCAGCATCTCGAGGTTGCGCTGGCCGAACGCGAGGTTGATGCGCGGATCGAAGATGTCGACTTGGCTCGCGCTGAGGCCCAGGCGGGGGGCGTGCTCGCGCACGGTGATCGGGGTGATCTGCATCAGCCCCTGGGCTTGCGCCGGGCTGACGGCGCCGGCGCGGAAGTTCGATTCCTGCAGCGTGTGGGCATAGGCCAGCGCCGGATCGACCCGCCAGCCGGTGACCGGGGCCCACTTCGGCGCCGGGTAGGCCGCGGCCGGGTCGGGCGCGCCGCCGCGCGGGGCGTTGTAGGCCATGTACAGCTGCGTCGACGGCAGGCTGAGGTCGCGCGCCAGGCGCGACAGCGCGGCGTAGTCGCCGGGATCGCCGATCCGGGCCTGGTGCAGCAGCACCTCGCTGGCGAGGGTGTCGCGGCCGATCTCGGCGAGCGCGACGGCGATGCGGACGTTGGCGATCCCGCCGACCCGGTCCCAGTCGCGCGCGGTGAAGTCGGCCCCGGCGACGCGCCGGGGCAGGGCGGTGCCGAGCTGCTCGGCGGCGAGCATGCCGTAGAGCGTGTCGTCGGCGCCCGCCGCGCTGCGCAGCAGCGCCGCGCTGCGCTCGGGCTGGCGGCAGCGCAACGCGGCGCGGCTGGCCCAGTAGGAGGCGGCGGCGCGCAGCTCGGGGTTGGCGGCGCCGAACGCGGCCCGCTCGAACGCGGCGCCGGCCTGCGCGCAATCGCCGAGCCGCCAGGCGGCCAGCCCGGCGGTCCATTCGCCCTCGGCGACCCACGCGCCGTCACCCGCCGCGGCGGCGGTCTGCGCCATCGCCAGCGCCTGCGGGTCCATGTTCTCGATGTAGTAGCTCCACGCGACGCGCTGGCGCCATTCGGCGCGCGCCGCCGGGCTGAGCAGCGCGTCGATCCCGTCGAGCAGCAGGCGCGCCCCGTCGGGGTCGTCGTTGGTGATGCGCTCGAGGATGGCGGCGCGGATGTCGCCCGGCATCGTGCCGTCGTCGACCGTCGGCGGCCGCGTGCGCTTGGGGGCGGCGGCGAGGCGCTGCAGGCTGCGCGCGGCGGGCACCGGGGGGATCGTCGCCGCGCCGCGGGTCAGCGCCAGGCGGGCGAGCCGCTCGGCCTGCGGCAGCTCGCGGCCGCGCTCGAGCCAGGCTTCGATCTGCGGCAGCTCGACGCGCGGCGAGTTGGCCGCGAGGTAGAGCTCGGCGCGGGCGACCGGGTGGAGCAGGCCGCCGTCGCGCTGGCCGAGCAGCGCCTCGGCGCCGGCCCAGTCCTGCCGCTCGATCGCCGCGAACACCGCCGCGTAGTAGTCGTGATCGCCCTGCGACAGCTGGCGCGGGGCGGCGAGCCGGGCGGCGAGTGAGGTATAGTAATCGTGCGTCGGCTGGGCGTGCAGCGCGCCGCCCCCCAGCGCCGCCGCCAGCGCCGCCGCAACCGCCAGCCGCTTGCTCATTCCGCCTCCCCGTCCGTCCAGTCCAGCCAGCGCTGCCACAGGCCCTTGCGCAGCCTGGGCTGCTCGAGCAGCCGCGCCGGCGCGTAGCTCGCCAACACCGGCACCTGCCGGCCTTGAATCGCGATTTCGCTAACCGCGGGAGCCGATTGCGCCGGATCGTGCCCGAGAAGCGGCAGGACGTCGCGCCCGAGCACCAGCAGGCGCCGCGGGGCGGCCAGCGCGAGGTGATGGCGGAGCACATCGCCGAGCCCGCCAGCGGCCAAGGCGGTCCAGTCGGGCAGCGCCGTGTGCCGCGGCAGCGCGGCGGCGAGGTAGAGCGCGTCGGGCGCGAAGCCCATCGCCTGGGCCAGCGAGGCGAGCAGGCGGCCGTGCGGGCCCGACAGCAGCGTGTCGCGGTCGTCGGCCTCGGGCATCGGCACGAGGATCGCCAGCGGGGCGCCCTCGGGCCCGCGCGCGGCGACGCGCGGGAACGCGCCGCCGGCGTCGAGGCCCGGTTCCGCGAGCCACCAATCACGGAACGCGGCGAGGTCGCGCGGCCACTCGGCGGGGTTGCCGCCGATCTTGGGCGCGGGTGGCAATTCGGCCGCCGCCGCGGCGGCCGGCGTCGGCTCGGGCGGCCGCTCGCCGCGCGGATCGGCCAGCCAGGCCTGCGGCGCGTCGACGAAGGCGAGGTCGACCCCGGCCTCGCGCCACCACTCCTGAGCGGCGGCGATCTGCGCTGCCAGCGGCGGGGCGGGGCGGTCGTCCATGGCCAAGTCTTGACCTGTGCCCAAGCAGGTATCAAGCCCGCTTCCCATGAGCGCCGAGGACAACCCGCGCGAGTCCATGCCCGTGGACGTGGTCGTCGTCGGCGCCGGCCCCGCCGGCCTCGCCGCGGCGATCCGCCTCAAGCAACTCCACGCGGCGCTCGAGGTGGTGGTGCTCGAGAAAGGCTCCGAGGTCGGCGCGCACATCCTCTCGGGCGCGGCGATCGACCCGCGCGCGCTCGACGAGCTGCTGCCCGACTGGCGCGAGACCTGCCCACTGGCGCAAGGGCCGGTGACCTCGAACGCGCACTGGGTGCTGACCCGCACCGGCCGGTGGACGCTGCCGCATGCGCTGCTGCCGCCGCTGATGTCGAACGAGGGCAACTACACCGGCTCGCTCGGCAACTTGTGCCGCTGGCTGGCCGAGCGCGCCGAGGCGCTCGGGGTGCAGGTGTTCCCCGGGTTCCCGGCGAGCGAGGTGCTGTTCGACGCGGGCGGGGCGGTGATCGGCGTGGCGACGCAGGACATGGGCGTCGCCGCCGACGGCTCGCGCAAGGCCGATTACCAGCCGGGGATGGAGCTGCACGCCCGGTACACGCTGCTCGCCGAGGGCGCGCGCGGCCACCTGACCAAGCGGCTGAAGACGCATTTCGCGCTCGACGCCGAGAGCGCGCCGCAGGTTTATGGCCTTGGTATCAAGGAATTGTGGGACGTTGCTCCCGAGAAGCATGAACCCGGCTGCGTGGTCCACACGCAAGGCTGGCCGCTGTCGGAAAGCGGCGCGTGGGGCGGCGGCTTCGTCTATCACCAGGCGGGCGGGCAAGTCGCGCTCGGGTTCGTCACCGCGCTCGACTACGCCAATCCGTGGCTCAGCCCGTTCGAGGAATTCCAGCGCTGGAAGACCCATCCGGCGATCCGCCCGTTGCTCGAGGGCGGGCGCCGGGTCGCCTACGGCGCGCGGGCGATCAACGAGGGCGGCTGGCAGAGCGTGCCGAAGCTGGCCTTCCCGGGCGGCGCGCTGGTCGGCTGCGCGGCCGGCTTCGTCAACGTGCCGAAGATCAAGGGCACGCACACGGCGATGAAAAGCGGCATGCTCGCCGCCGAGGCCGTCGCGGTCGCGATCGGCGCCGGGCGTGCGCACGATGCGCTGGCCGAATACGACAGCGCGGTGCGCTCGAGTTGGATCGCCGACGAGCTCAAGCGCGTGCGCAACGCCCAGCCGCTGGTGGCGCGGTTCGGCGGCGCGCTCGGCACCGTGCTCGCCGGCGCCGACATGTGGCTGCGGACGATGAGGTTCGGGCTGCCGTTCACGCTCGGGCATCACACCGATGCGGCGAACACCGGCCGCGCCGACCTCTACGCGCCGATCGCCTATCCCAAAGCCGACGGGGTGATCACCTTCGACCGCCTCTCGTCGGTGTTCCTCTCGGGCACCAACCACGCCGAGGACCAGCCGTGCCACTTGCGGCTCAAGGATCCGACGGTGCCCGAGCGGATCAACTGGCCGCTCTATGCGGGGCCGGAGGCGCGCTATTGCCCGGCGGGCGTCTACGAATATGTCGGGGTCGAAGAAGGCGAGGCGCGCCTGGTGATCAACGCCCAGAACTGCGTCCACTGCAAGACCTGCGACATCAAGGACCCGCCGCAGAACATCGACTGGGTCACGCCCGAGGGCGGCGGCGGGCCCAACTATCCGAACATGTAGTTCCTCCCCGGAACGGGGAGGGGGACCATGCGCAGCATGGTGGAGGGGCAGAAGCGTGATAACCGGACCGCGAGAAACCCTGAAATACGCCCGGAAGCTGCGCAGCGAGATGAACCTGCCCGAGGGTGTGCTCTGGCGCGAGCTGCGCAAACGTCCCGATGGCCTGAAATTCAGGCGCCAGCATCCGGCGGGTATCTATGTGCTGGATTTCTACTGCGTGAGGGCCCGCCTGGCGATCGAGGTCGATGGCCGCGCCCATGACGGGGCCGGGGCGGCCGCGAAGGATGCGCGAAGATCCGCATTCCTCCGCTCCCAAGGGATTGCGACCGTCCGCGTGCCGGCCGCTGCCATCCTCGGCGATCCAGGCTCGGCGGTGGTGCGAATCGTCCAGATTTGCGCGGAGAGGATCGAGCGGCTGTCGCGCGCGCGGCCGGTGCCCCTCCACCATGCTGCGCATGGTCCCCCTCCCCGTGCCGGGGAGGAACAGTGAAGCAAACCGCCTACGCCAAGATCAACCTGGCGCTGCATGTGCGGCGGCGGCAGGGGGATGGGTACCACGCGATCGAGACGCTGTTCGCCTTCGTCGATGCCGGGGATCGGCTGACGGCCCGCGCGGCTCCGCGCGACGAGCTGCAGGTGGTTGGCGAATTTGCCGGTCAACTCACTGATCCGTTTGGCAATATCGTCGGCAAGGCGCTCGCGGCGCTGCCGCGGCCGGATGGCCTGGCGATCACGCTGGAGAAGAACCTGCCGGTCGCTGCGGGGCTCGGCGGCGGCTCGGCCGATGCGGGGGCGGTGTTCCGGCTGGTGCGCGCGGCGCACGGCTTGCCCGAGGACTGGCGCGAGCGGGCGGCGCGGCTCGGGGCCGACGTGCCGGCGTGCGTCGACAGCGTGGCGTGCATCGGGCGCGGCACCGGGACCGCGCTGGCGCCGGTCGCCAACGACCTCGCCGGCGCGGGCGTGCTGCTGGTCAATCCGCGGGTCCCGCTGGCGACCGCGGCGGTGTTCGCGGCGTGGGACGGCGTCGATCGCGGGCCGCTGCCGGAAGGGCCCACATCGGCCATCGCCCGCGACGGCCGCAACGACCTCGAAGCGCCGGCGATCGCGCTGTGTCCGGCGATCGCCGAGGTGCTCGCCGAGCTGCGCGGCAGCGAGGCCGATCTCGTCCGCATGAGCGGCTCGGGGGCGACCTGCTTCGCCTTGTTCCGGCGTCATGACGTCATGCGCCAGGCCGCGGAATCCCTCGCGTCGCGCCGTCCGGAGTGGTGGCAGCTGCGGGGCAACTTGAGATGAAGTCTGAAGAAGCCTTCCGCCTCCTCGGCGAGCCGCGCTTCGGCGGGATCCTGGTCGTCTCCGACCATGCCTCGAACCGGGTGCCCGACGACATCGACCTCGGCATCGAGCCGGCGCTGCTCGCCGAGCATGTCGCGCTCGACATCGGCGTCGCCGAAGTGGCCGAGCGGATGGCCGCGCGGCCCGGCTTCGCCGCCTTCCTCGGCCACGTCAGCCGCCTGGTGTGCGACTTCAACCGCGAGGAGGATTCGCCGGCGGTGGTGCCCCATGCCAGCGACGGGCACGCGATCCCGGGCAACCTGTTCGACATGGCCGGCCGCGAGGCGCGGCTCGCGCGGTTCCACCGGCCGTTCCACGCCGCCCTGGCGTCATTGCTGAGCGAAGCCCCGCCGGCACTCATTCTCTCGCTGCACAGCTTCACGCCGGGCCTCCGCAGCCGGCCCGAGGAGCGCCGCCCGTGGCACGTCGGCGTGCTCTACAACGCGGACGCGCGCGCCGCGCGGCTGGCGATTCCGCTGCTCGCGGCCGACGGGCTGATCGTCGGCGACCAGCAGCCGTACTCGGGCACGCTCCTCAACGCGACGATGAACCGCCACGCCGAGGCCGACGGGCGGCCGTACCTCGGCATCGAGGTGCGCCAGGACCAGATCGCCGACGCCGCCGGCCAGGCGCTGTGGGCCGAGCGGCTGGCGCGCGTGGCGAATGAGGTTGCGCTCAATCTGCAGTGAGGGCAGGGCGCGTTGCCAGATCGCCTCTCCGACGGACCCAGCATGACCGCCCGTTTCGACAAGTCCCGCCTGCCCAGCCGCCACGTCTCGGTCGGCCCCGAGCGGGCGCCGCATCGCAGCTACTACTACGCGATGGGGATGACCGAGGAGCAGATCGCGCGGCCGTTCGTGGCGATCGCCTCGGCGGGGAACGACAGCGCGCCGTGCAACACCGCGCTCGACGCGCAGGCCGACATCTGCCGGCGCGGGGTCGAGGACGGCGGCGGCACGCCGCGGCGGTTCAACACCATCACCGTGACCGACGGCATCGCCATGGGCCACCAGGGGATGAAGAGCTCGCTCGTGAGCCGCGAGGTCATCGCCGATTCGATCGAGCTGTCGGTGCGCGGCCATTGCTACGACGCGCTGGTCGGCTTCGCCGGGTGCGACAAGAGCCTGCCGGGGATGATGATGGCGATGCTGCGGCTCAACGTGCCGTCGATCTTCGTCTACGGCGGCTCGATCCTCCCCGGGCGGTTCCACGACAAGGACGTGACCGTGGTCGACGTGTTCGAGGCGGTCGGCCAGCACGCCGCGGGGAACTGCCCGCTGCAGGAGCTGATCGCGCTCGAGAAGGTCGCCTGCCCGGGCCACGGCGCGTGCGGCGGCCAGTTCACCGCCAACACGATGGCCTGCGTCGGCGAGGCGATCGGGTTGTCCTTGCCTAACAGCAATATGGCGCCAGCTCCGTACAAGTCGCGCGAGGAAATCGCGGTCGCCGCGGGGCGCCAGGTCATGGCGCTGCTCGAGCGCAACCTGCGCCCGCGCGACATCTGCAGCCGCGCCGCGTTCGAGAACGCCGCCCGCGTCGTCGCCGCCACCGGCGGCTCGACCAACGCCGCGCTGCACCTGCCGGCGATGGCCAGCGAATGCGGCATCGCGTTCGACCTGTTCGACGTCGCCGAGATCTTCAAGTCGACGCCGTACATCGCCGACCTCAAGCCGGGCGGGAAGTACGTCGCCCGGGACATGCACGAGGCCGGCGGGGTGTACATGGTGATGAAGACGCTGCTCGACGGCGGCTTCCTCGATCCCGCGCCGCTGACGGTCACCGGCAAGACGCTCGGCGAGAACCTCGACGAGATCGCCTGGAACCCGGACCAGAAGGTGATCTACGACGTCAACGCCCCGCTCAGCCCCACTGGCGGCGTGGTCGGCCTGCGCGGCTCGCTCGCGCCCGACGGGGCCATCGTCAAGGTCGCCGGGATGCACCGGCTGCAGTTCACCGGCCCCGCGCGGGTGTTCGACTGCGAGGAGGAGGCCTTCGCCGCGGTCGAGGCGCGCGATATCGCCGAGGGCAGCGTGATCGTCATCCGCTACGAAGGCCCCAAGGGCGGCCCGGGGATGCGCGAGATGCTCTCGACCACCGCCGCGCTCTACGGCCAGGGGATGGGCGAGAAGGTCGCGCTGATCACCGACGGGCGCTTCTCGGGCGCGACGCGCGGGTTCTGCATCGGCCACGTCGGGCCCGAGGCGGCCGAGTGCGGCCCGATCGCGCTGGTGGAGGACGGCGACACCATCGCGATCGACGCCGAGGCGGGGACGATCGACCTCGCGGTCGATCCGGCGGTGCTCGACCAGCGGCGCGCGCGCTGGCAGGCGCGCAGCAACGATTACCAGTCGGGCGCGCTGTGGCGCTATGCGCGCACCGTCGGACCCGCGTGGCAGGGCGCGCTCACCCACCCCGGCGCCGCCGCCGAGACGCATGTCTACGCGGACATCTAGCGCGCTGGCGCTGCTGCTGCTGGCCGCGTGCGCGCCCGACGCTCCCGGCGCGCCGGAGCCGGGGGCCGACGACGACAGCCTGATCGCATGCGCGCTCGCCGGGGCCGGCGCGTTCGAGCGCGTGTGCGGGGTCGAGCGCCGCCGCGAGGGCGAGGGCCTGGTGCTGGTCGTGCGCCATCCCGACGGCGGCTTCCGCCGCTTCGCCGTGCTCGACGACGGGCGGGGCCTGGCCGCGGCGGACGGGGCCGAGCCGGCCGCGGTTGCCATGCACGGCGAGGGCATCGAGGTGGCGGTCGGCGCCGACCGCTATCGCTTCCCGGCGCGGATCGCGGGCGATGGCGCCCGCTAGCCAGATCCTCACCGTCGCGCAGATGCGCGCCGCCGAGCAGGCCTTGATCGACGGCGGCGAGACGATCGAGAGCCTGATGGAGCGCGCCGGAACGGGCGCGGCCGAGTGGGTCTGGCGCGTCGCGGCGGGACGGCCGGTGACGGTGCTGTGCGGCCCGGGCAACAACGGCGGCGACGGCTACGTCATCGCCCGCGAGCTGGCGCGGCGGGGCGTGGCGGTGACGGTCGTCGCCCCGCTCGAGCCGCGCACCCCGGCGGCGATCGCCGCGCGGGCGTCGTGGGGCGGAGCGGCCGCGCCGCGCGGCCACGGCGGCGTGCTGGTCGACGGCCTGTTCGGCAGCGGCCTCGCCCGCCCGCTGGCGCCGGAGCTGGCCGCGCTGCTGGCCGAGGAGGCGCAGCGCCACGCGATCCGCGTCGCGCTCGACGTGCCGAGCGGCATCGACGGCGATTCCGGCGCCGCGCTCAATGACGCCCTGCCGTCCTGTGACCTGACGCTCGCGCTCGGCGCGTGGAAGCCGGCGCACTGGCTGATGCCGGCGATGACCGCGATGGGCGAGCGCCGGCTGGTGCCGATCGGGGTCGGCCCCACCAAAGATGCCGCCCGGCTGCTGCAGCGCCCGCATTTCGCCGCGCCCGCCGCCGATGCGCACAAGTACAGCCGCGGCCTGGTGCTGATCGTCGGCGGGCCGATGGCCGGGGCCGCGCTGCTGGCGAGCGAAGGGGCGATGCGCGCGGGGGCCGGCTGCGTCCGCCTCGCCGCGCGCGGGCTGCACCCGGCCGCGCCGCCCGACCTCGTGCTCAAGCCGCAGCCGCTGCCCGAGCTGCTCGGCGACGGGCGGACCGGCGCGGTGCTGGTCGGCCCGGGCCTCGGCCGCGACGAGGCCGCGTGCGAGTCGCTGCGCGCGGTGCTCGCGGCCGGGCGGGCGAGCGTGATCGACGCCGACGCGCTGGCCCTGCTCGATCCGGCCGCGCTCGAGCGGTTCTCCGCGCCGCTGATCCTCACCCCGCACGGCGGCGAGATGGCCCAGCTGCTGGAGAGCTTCGGGATCGCCGCGGGCGACCGGCTGACCTGCGCCCGCCAGCTGGCGCAGGCCGCCCGCGCGGTCGTCGTCGCCAAAGGCCCGGACACGGCGATCGCCGCGCCCGACGGGCGCCTGGTGCTGGCGCCGTCGCCGACCAGCTGGCTGTCGGTCGCCGGCAGCGGCGACGTGCTCGCCGGGATCGTCGCCAGCCGCCTCGCGGCCGGCAGCGAGGCGTTCGCCGCCGCCTGCGAGGGCGTGTGGCTGCACGGCGAGGCGGCGCGGCTATTGGGGCCGGCGTTCACCGCCTGGGAGCTGGCGCGCGCGGTCACGCCGGCCTACGCCGCGGCGCTGTGAGCGACGCCGAGGCCATCGTCCGAGTCGCCGCGAAAGGCGACGGGGTCACCGCGTCGGGCCGCCATGTCGCGCTCGCCGCGCCCGGCGACCGGCTGTTGCCCGACGGCACGCTCGAGCCCGGACCGCATCGCGCGGCGCCGCCGTGCCGCCATTTCGGCCGCTGCGGCGGGTGCCAGCTGCAGCATCTCGACGAGGAGGCCATGGCGGGCTTCGTCCGCGACCGCGGGGTCAACGCCGCCGAAGGCCAGGGGCTCGAGCCGCACATGGTCGGGCCGGCGCACCTGTCGCCGCCCAACACGCGGCGCCGGGCGACGCTGCGCGCGGTCAACGGCGGCGGCCGGCCGCTGATCGGGTTCAACGCGCTCGGCTCGCACAGGGTCGTCGACATGCGCGAATGCCACGTGCTGGCGCCCGAGCTGTTCGCGCTCGTCGAGCCGCTGCGCCGCCTGCTCGCCCCGCGGCGCGACCGCTACGCGCTCGAGCTCGGCCTGGCGCTGGCCGACCAGGGGGTCGATTGCGCGATCAAGGGGCTGGCCTTGGAGGGTCTCGAGCAGACCGAGGCGCTGCTCGATTTCTGCCGCGAGCAGCGGCTCGCCCGGATGACGCTCGACCAGGGCTATGGCCCGGAGGCGTTGTGGGAACCCGAGCCGGTCACCGTGACGCTGTCGGGCGTGCCGGTCGGCTATCCGCCCGGGGCCTTCCTGCAGGCGACCCGCGACGGCGAGGCGGCGCTGGCGGCGGCGGTGCGCGCTTGGCTGGGCGAGAGCCCCCGTGTGGCCGACCTGTTCGCCGGACTCGGCACCTTTGCCTTCGTGCTGGCGGGCCGGGCGCGGGTGGTGGCAGCCGAAGCGGCGCGCGACGCGCACCTCGCCTGTCGCGCAGCCGCCGCGCGCGCCGGGTGGCCGGTCGAAGCCGTCCATCGCGACTTGTTCCGCAATCCGCTGCGGCCCGAGGAGCTAGGGGGGTTCGACGGCGTGGTGCTCGACCCGCCGCGCGCCGGCGCGCGCGAGCAGGTCGCCCAGCTCGCGCTGAGCGGCGTGCCGAAGATCGCCTACGTCAGCTGCAACCCGTCGAGCTGGGCGCGCGACGGGCGCGTGCTCGCCGATGCCGGATACCGCCTCGCCGAGCTGCGTCCCGTCGGCCAGTTCCGCTGGTCGACCCACGTCGAGCTGGCGAGCCTGTTCGTGCGTTAGTTCAGCACCGCAACTATTTGCTCGAACAACCAGTCGCGCGCGTGCGGCTCGGCGAAGGCGTGACTGGCGCCGGCGCAGCGGACGAGCCGCTCGTCCGCCGCGTCCCAGGCGGCGAGAAACGCCTGCCCGGTTCGGTCGCGCTCGGCGATCAGCAGCGAGACCGGCCCGGGGAACCGCGCGAGCCCGGCGCGCAGCTCCTGCGCCAGGGTGGTCGGCGGCGGGGCGGGGCGCACCGCCCGGCCGAGCCCGCCGGCGAGCTTGCGCAGCGACACCTGACCGGTCGCCAGCCGCACCAGCTCCTTCGGATTCCTGAGCTTTTCGGCATAGCGCGCGCGGATCGCCGCGGGGGGTGGCGCGCCATCGTCGTCCTCGATGGTCCACGGGTTGGCCAGCACCAGCGCGTCGCAGCCCGCGCCGGCGCCGAGCATCAGCGCGCTCGCGGCGTCGCAATTGCCGAAGCCGACGACCCGCTCGAGGCCCGGCCGTTCGGTGCGGAAGGCGGCCAGCGCGGAGGCGATGTCCGGACCGCTCTCGCGAAATCCGCGGTTGTCGCCGCTGCTGTCGCCGACTCCGCGGCGGTCGAAGCGCACCACCGGGTGGCCGGCGGCGGCGACGCGCGCGGCCAGCAACGCCTGCCCGGCGAAAGCCCCGGCACGGATCTCGTTGCCGCCCGAGACGATCAGCAGCCCGACCCGGCCGGGCGCGTCGTCGAGCGTTCCGGCGAGCGTCTCGCCTGCGCACGGGAACGCGAAGTGCCGCCGGCTCATGCGCCGACCTGCCGCGCCACCAGCGTCGCCAGCGCGTCGGCCTGCGCGGGGCTGTGGTCCGGCTCGGCGCGCAGCCACAGGCCGGCGCCGCCGAGGTCGGCCTGGGCCAGGTTGGCGAGCGCGGCCCCCCCGGTCGGCTCGGCCGCTTCCAGCTCGGCGATCATTTGCGGACCCAGCCGGTAGCCGGCCAGCTCGAGCCCGTCGGCACGGCCGCGCTCGAGCAGCGTCTCGCGGCTTTCGTCGATCCCGGCCTCCTTGCTGGCGATGACCCGGGCGCGCAGCAGCGCGCGCAGCAGCGACGCGCCGGTGGCGGGCGCGTAGCGCAGCGCCGGCAGTTCGCCCGGCGCGCCCAGCGCTCCGCCGCGGATCGTCAGCGCGTGCGTGGCGGCGAAATGGCCTGCCGCGGCCTCGGCGGCGGCGCGCCATCCGCCCAGCGTCTGCTCGTCGAGCGGGACGAGGCTTTCGTTGCAGCCAGGGAGGTCGGGCAGCACGGCGTCGATGCCCGCCGCATCGAGCCGGCGCATGACCTCGACGGTGAAATGGCGCAGCTTGTTGGCCTCGTCGAACAACGCCGGCAGGACCAGCAGGCGCGCCCGGCGCCCGCGATCGAAGGCCAGCGCGTATTCCTCGCCGCCCGGGCACGGCCAGCAGGCGATCACCGGGAGCGCTTGGCCTCGACGAACGCGAGCAGCGCGCCGTACGTTTCGAGCATCTCGCCATCGACCTCGTCGTCGTCGATCATGATGCCGAGCCGGTCCTCGATCTCGGTCAGCAGCCCGGCGACGGCCATCGAATCGAGCTCGGGCAAATGGCCGAACAGCCCGGTCTCGGGCGTGAAGCCGGCCGTGCGTTCGGGGGCGAGCCCGAGCACGTCCCGCAGCACCTGGCGCAGCACCCGGTCGGTGTCCGGGATTTCGCCGACGGCGATCGGTTCGCTGGTCATGCGCGGCAACTAGCCAGCGCGCGGGCGCGAAACAAGCTGGCGCAGCCACGCCTTGGCGATCGCCGGCCAGTTGCCCGGTTGCTCCGGCCGCCAGCAGGTCAGGCGCCAGCGCGGGCGGACCTGCTCCATCCAGTCGCGCTTGTAGGGATCGTCGCCGGTGCCGAAGTCGACCCACTCGACGCGGTCGCGATCGATGACGTGCTCGAACAGCGCCGCGGTCAGCGTGGTGCCCGCGGACAGCGGCTTGGCCCTCTCGAGGTGGGCGAGCTTGTGGATGTAGGCGGTGCCGTCCTCGACCGTCCACACTTGCGCGGCGACGACCTCGCCCTCGAAACGGGCCAGCCCGAGGCGCAACCGGCCCGCCGCTCCCTCGGCCTCGGCGAAGCGGCGCAGCAAAGCGGGATCGCCTTCTTCCGGCTTCCAGCTCTCGCGGTACACCACTTCGTAGGAAGACCAGGCCTCGTCCTGGAATTCGCTCAGGACCTCGACGTCGACTTTCTTCGCCTTGCGCTTGAGCGTGGTTCGCAACTGCCCCGGGCGCGCGGCCAGATAGTCCGCGTAGCCCCGGCCGGCCACGGGCAGGACATGGTTGCTGTCGCAGCGCTCGCGGGCGACGAACCAGCCCGCCTTGCGGAAGGCCTGCTCGAGCAGGTCGGCCCAGCCGCCCTCCGCGGGAAGCTTTGCCAGCTCGATCCGGCTGGCTTGCGTCGCCAGGTCGCGAGCGAGCTCGTCGAATGGCCCGGCGGAGGCCAGGAACGTCGCATGGGGCGTCCAGGTGAAAGCGTACCAGTTGGTCAGCGCCTCCAGCCCGAGCGGACCGCGCTTCAGCGGCAGGGTGACGGTATCGCGGCCATCGTGCGCCACGGCCAGCAGAGGCTTGTGCCCCGCCTGCTCCAGCAGCGCGAACCACTCGCGCCGCGCGAACGGTCCCTTGCCCCAGTAAGCCGGGCCTTGCAGATCGTTAACCGTGTCGTGATAGCTGACCGCCGTCACTGTCATCCCCAGGATACCATGCCGCCAGCGCCCGATCCCACGCCCCGGCCGCTCGATCATCTCGCCGAACGCGGGCGCGACGACGCTCCGGCGCTGGTGCTGCGCGACCGGACGCTTAGCTGGAAGGACTTAAGAAGCCGTGTCGCCGCGCTCGCCGGCTGGCTCGCCGAGCATGTTCCGGAACCGGGCGCGCGGATCGCCAGCTGGGCGGCCAAGGGCGAGCTGACATGCCTGCTGCCGCTCGCCGCGGCGCGCGCCGGGCTGGTGCACGTGCCGGTCAACCCGCTGCTCAAGCGCGCCCAGGTGGCGCACATCCTGACCGACAGCGGCGCCAGCCTGCTGCTCGGGACGCCGGCGCGGCTGGCCACGCTCGAGTTCGCGGACATCCCGCAGGGCTGCGAGGCGCTCGGCGAGGACGAGGCGCTGCGGAGGGTTGCCGCGAGCGGCGGTTCGCTCCCGCCTTCGAAACAGGATCCGGACAGCCTCGCAGCGCTGCTCTACACCAGCGGCTCGACCGGGCGGCCCAAGGGGGTGATGCTGAGCCATGCCAACATGTGGCTCGGCGCGGTCAGCGTGGCGCATTACCTCGGGCTGGCCGAGGACGACGTCACGCTCGCGGTGCTGCCGCTGAGCTTCGATTACGGGCAGAACCAGCTGCTCTCGACATGGCGCGCCGGCGGCTGCGTGGTGCCGCTCGATTACCTCGCCCCGCGCGACGTCATCAAGGCGTGCGCGCGCCACGGCGTGACGACGCTGGCCGCGGTGCCGCCGCTGTGGGTCCAGCTGGCCGAGCAGGACTGGCCGGGCGACGCGGTGACGCCGTTGCGGCGGCTGACCAACAGCGGCGGGGCGCTGACCGTCGAGCTGGTCCGCCGGCTGCGCGCGCTGTTCCCCGCGGCGCGGCTGTTCCCGATGTACGGGCTGACCGAGGCGTTCCGCTCGACCTATCTCGATCCGCCGCTGGTCGACAGCCACCCGACCTCGATGGGGCGGGCGATCCCGTTCGCCGAGATCCTCGTGGTCGGGGACGGCGGCGACGTCACGCCGCCGGGCGTCGAGGGCGAGCTGGTCCATTGCGGACCGCTGGTGGCGCACGGCTACTGGAACGACGCGGCAAGGACCGCCGAGCGATTCAGGCCGGCGCCGGCGGCGTCGCAATACGGCGGCACGGCGGTATGGTCGGGCGACCGCGTGCGCCGCGACGCCGACGGGCTGCTCCATTTCGTTGGCCGGCGCGACGCGATGATCAAGAGCGCCGGCAACCGCATCAGCCCGCAGGAGATCGAGGAGGCGGCGCTGGCGAGCGGGCTGGCGGCCGAAGCGATCGCGCTCGGCGTGCCCGACGCGCGGCTCGGCCAGGCGGTGCACCTGGTGGTGCGCGGAAGCGGCGATAGCGAGGCGTTGAGCGCCGCGCTGCGCCGCGACTTGCCCAATTTCATGCAGCCGCAGGCGATCCGCTGGGTCGCGCGCATGCCGCTCAACCCGAACGGCAAGATCGACCGCACCGCGCTGCAGACGGATCTGGCCGCGTGAAGCCGCTCGGCCCGATCCCGGCGGGATTCGAGACGATCGGCGGCGAGCTGGCCATCGGCGGGCGCACCGCGAGGGAGCTGGCCGGCGAGGGCACGCCGCTGTTCGTCTATTCGGCCGAGCTGATGCGCCGCCGCGTGGTCCGGCTGCGGATCGCCATGCCGGAGCGGCTGCGCATCCATTATGCCGTGAAAGCAAATTCATATCGGCCGGTTCTCGAGCTGATGAGAGGTCTGGTCGACGGCTTCGACATCGCCTCGGCGGGCGAGCTGGAGATGGTCGTCGCCGCCGGGCAGGACCCGCAAGCGGTCAGCTTCGCCGGGCCGGGCAAGCGCGACGCCGAGCTCAATCTGGCGATCCGCCACGGGGTCACGCTCAACCTCGAGTCCGCCGGCGAGGCGCGCCGCGCGCTGGCGATCGCCGAGGGGTTGGGGGTGACGCCGCGGCTGGCGATCCGCGTCAATCCCGACTTCGAGCTGCGCGGCTCGGGCATGAAGATGGGCGGCGGGGCCAAGCCGTTCGGCGTCGATGCCGGATACGTGGCCGAGCTCGCCCGCGCGGTGATCGCCGCCGGCGCCGACTGGCGCGGGCTGCACATCTTCGCCGGCAGCCAGGCGCTCGACGCCGAAGCGATCGTCGAGACGCAGGCCAACACGCTCGACCTCGCCGCACGTCTGACGGCCGAGATCGGCGCGCCGCTGCCGCACCTCAACATGGGCGGCGGCTTCGGCATTCCGTATTTCCACGGCGACCGGCCGCTCGACATCGCCAGGATCGGCGCGGCGCTGGCCGAGCGCTTCGCCGACCTGCCGGCGGCGCTGGCCGACACCGAGTTCGCCATCGAGCTCGGCCGCTACCTCGTCGGCGAGGCGGGCGTGTACCTGACCCGGATCGTCGACCGCAAGGAGAGCCACGGGCAAGTCTACCTCGTCACCGACGGCGGGCTGCACCACCAGCTCGCCGCCTCGGGCAACTTCGGCACCGTGGTCCGCCGCAACTATCCGGCGGCGATCGCCACGCGGTTCGGCGCGGAGCCGGAGGAGGAAGCCAGCATCGTCGGCTGCCTGTGCACCCCGCTCGACCGGCTCGCTGACCAGGCCCTGCTTCCCCGAGCCGAAGTAGGCGACCTGGTGGCGATGTTCTGCGCCGGGGCCTACGGCGCCAGCGCCAGCCCGTCGGCCTTCCTCGGCCAGGGTCCGGCCGGCGAGATGCTCGTTTAGACCTGCCCGCGCGGCTGTCCCGCGGCGGGACAGCGGCCTTCAAACCCGCCGAATCGCGCGGTTTTCGGCGCCAATACTAACGCAATGTTCACCCTTTTCCGCGACAACGCGGGCCGGATCCATGGGGCCGCCGCGCGCCGGCTGTCCCGCCCGCAATTGCAAGGACGCGTACCATGCGCATGAGCTTCCCCGCCCGTCTCGCCGCCTCGGCCGCGGTCGCCGGCCTGGCCCTGTCCGGCTGCGCCAGCGGCGGGGGCGAGCAACTGGCCCCGGCGAGCTTCGTGGCGATGCAGGAAGGCCCGGGCGAGGAATACGTCATCGGCCCGCTCGACGAGCTGACCATCCACGTGTGGCGCAACGACGAGCTCGGCGCCTCGGTCCAGGTCCGCCCCGACGGGCGCATCACCACCCCGCTGGTCGCCGACATGCCGGCGGTCGGCAAGACGCCGACGATGCTCGCCGAGGACATCCGCCTGCACCTGTCGCAATACATCGCCGAGCCGCTGGTGACGGTGATCGTCAACAAGTTCGCCGGCACCTTCAGCCAGCAGGTCCGCGTGGTCGGCGCGACCGAGAAGCCGGCCTCGCTGCCATACCGCGCCAACATGACGCTGCTCGACGCGATGATCTCGGTCGGCGGCCTGAGCGAGTTCGCCAGCGGCAACCGCGCCAAGCTGGTTCGCTTCGACAAGTCGACCGGCCGCCAGGCGGAGTACGGGCTGCGCCTCGCCGACCTGCTCAAGAAGGGCGACAGCCGGGCCAACGTCATGCTGATGCCGGGCGACGTCATCATCATCCCCGAGAGCATGTTCTGAGGGCGCGCCGTTGAACCTCGTCCTCGAAGAGCTGCGCACCGCGCTGTGGACCGTGTGGAACCGCCGCTGGCTGGCGCTGGCGGTGGCGTGGGGCGTATGCCTGCTCGGCTGGCTGGTCGTCGCGCTCATCCCCAACAGCTATGAGTCCAAGGCCCGCCTGTTCGTCCAGCTCGACGACGTGCTCGCGCAGCAGATCGGCATCGGCGCGGAAAGCCGCGAGAAGGACATCCAGCGCGTCCGTCAGACGCTGACCAGCGCGGTCAACCTCGAGAAGGTGATCCGCTCGACCAGCCTCGGCGAGACGATCGCCTCCCCGGCGCAAATGGAGCGCGCGGTCGAAGCGCTGTCGGAGGACATCAAGGTCGTCGGCGACGAGAAGAACGTGTTCCAGATCACCGCCTCGAGCGGGCGCGGCGACTTGTCCGACGGCGAGAACGCCCAGCTGGCGCAGGACATCGCGCAGCGCATGATCGACATCTTCCGCGAGGAGAACCTCGGCGGCTCGCGCGGCGAGATGCGCGAGACGATCGAGTTCCTCGACCAGCAGCTCGCCGCCCGGCAGAAGGAGCTCGAGGAGGCCGAGCAGCGCCGCCTGGCGTTCGAATCGCAGCACCCCGACCTGATCGGCGGCGCGGCGACCATTTCCGCCCAGCTCGGGCAGACGCGTTCCGAGCTGCGCAGCGTCGAGGCCGACCTCGCCGCGGCGCAAAGCGCGCTGGCGGCGCTCGACGGGCAGCTCGCCGGCACCCCGCGCACGCTGGTCACCGCCGGAGCCGGGGGACCGCGCGCCGCGCTGGCCCAGGCCGAAGCCAACCTATCCGCGCTGCAGGCGCGCGGGCTGACCGCCAATCATCCCGACATCGTCGCCGCCCAGAAGCAGGTCGCCAGCTTGCGCAACCTCGCGCAAGGCCCGGGCGCGGACGTGGGCGGCACTCCCAACCCCGCTTATTCCTCGCTCCAGGCGATGCGCGTCGAGCGCCAGGCCAACGTCCAGTCGCTGCAGTCGCGCGCCGCCGCGCTGCGCTCCGAGATCGCCTCGATCACCGCCAGCCAGGCGCAGGAGCCGGGCGCCGCCGCCGAGGCCCAGCGCATCAGCCGGGACTACGAGGTGCTGCGCGAGCAGTACGACAAGCTGCTCAAGGATCGCGAGGAGCTGCGCTTGCGCGGCCAGGTCGAGAACGAGCGCAGCGCGATCAAGTTCGAGGTCGTCGATCCGCCGAGCACGCCGCGCGTGCCGGCGGCGCCGAACCGGCCGCTGCTGCTGCTCGGCGTGCTGATCGTCGGCCTCGGCGCGGGCGCCGGCACCGCGTTCGTGCTCGGCCAGATCAAGGGCACCTTCGCCACCGCGGTCAAGCTCGAGCGGACGTTCGACCTGCCGGTGATCGGGACGATCTCGCACGCGCTCACCGACGCCTCGCGCGCGCTCCAGCGGCGCCGCTCGAGGATGTTCGCCGCCGCCGGCGGCGGCCTCGGCGGGCTGTTCGTGGTGCTGCTGGCGGTCGAGTTCGTCCAGCGCGGCATGGTGGCGTGAGGAGCGGCGGATGACCGACCAGAGCAAGATTCCGCTGCCCGGCGAAGGCAACCCGGCCGGCCAGTCGCTGTTCGAGCGCGCCGAGGGCGCGTTCGGCGGCTTCCAGGGCTTCCAGCCCGCCCCGGTGCCGGCCGAGCTGGCCGCGCCGGCGAACCGGCGGGTTTCACGGCGAGCAGCCGAGACCGAGGCGACCGTCGCCGCGCCAGCTTCCCCCTCCCGCTTGCGGGAGGGGCTAGGGGTGGGCCAGCCGGACGACGCGCGCAGGCCCACCCCCGCCCCCTCCCGCAAGCGGGAGGGGAGCGAGGCGGAGAGCCCGGCCGAACCGATCGCCTTCACCATGCCTCGCCAGGCGATCGAGCGCTCGCGCCTGCAGCGCCACGGCATGATCGTGCCCGACGGCGCGGTCACGACGCTGTTCGAGGAGTTCCGCATCGTCAAGCGGCAGGTCCTGCTGGCGGCGCGCGAAACGCGCTCGGCCGGCCACGGCGCCGCTGCCCAGCGGGTGCTGGTCAGCTCGCCGCTGCCGGGCGAGGGCAAGACCTTCTGCGCCACCAACCTGGCGCTGGCGATCGCCGCCGAGAAGGACAGCGAGGTGCTGCTGGTCGACGCCGACTTCGCCAAGCCGTCGATCCTCTCGTTGCTCGGGCTGTCGGGCGCGACCGGGCTGATGGACGCGCTGGCCGACCCGGCGATCCGGGTCGAGGACTGCGTGATCCCGACGGACGTGCCCGGCCTGCATGTGCTGCCGGCCGGCAACCGCACCGCGTCGGACAGCGAGTATCTCGCCAGCGAGCGCACCTCCGAAGTGCTCGACCGGCTGACGCAGGGCACGCCGAACCGCATCGTCATCTTCGATTCGCCGCCCGCGCTGGCCGCCTCGCCGGCCGCCGAGCTGGCGCCTCACGTCGGCCAGGCGCTGGTCATCTGCCGCGCCGACCAGACCGGGCAGAGCGCGCTCGAGGACGCGCTGTCGCTGCTCTCGACCTGTCCCGACATCAAGCTGCTGCTCAACTCGGCGCACTTCAGCCCGAGCGGGCGGCGCTTCGGCACGTACTACGGTTACGGGGGGTAACCTGCGATGAGGACCATCAGCCTCAAGCTCGCCTGCGCGCTGGCCGCGTTCGCCCTGTCGGGCGCCGCCGCGGCGCAGGACTACGGCGACGACGCCGTCACCGGCGGCAGCGGCGACGAGGCCGGCCCGGCCGACGATGCGCGCGCGCGCCAGCGGCTCGAGGTCGTGCCCTATATCGAGGCGTCGCAAGTGCTGCTGCGCGAGCTCGAGCCGGGCAGCGACACGGTGACCTACACTTCGGTCGCCGCGGGGGTCGACGCGAGCGTCGCCGGGCGCAACAGCGCCGCCTCGGTCTCGCTGCGGTATGAGCGCCGCTTCAGCTACAACGACGACGACCTCGACGGCGACACGGTCAGCGGCATCGCCCGCGCCGGCCTCGGCCTGGCGCGCGGGGTGACGCTCGATGCCGGCGTCCTGGCCGCGCGCACCCGGGTCGAGGGCGACGGCTCGACCTCGCTCGGCGGCTTCGGCGGCGACGATGCTTCGACCAGCCAGATCTATGCCGGCTATGCCGGACCGTCGGTGCATACGATGGCCGGCGACGTCGAGGTCGAGGGCCATTACCGGCTCGGCTACACGCGGGTGGAGGAGCCCGACGTTGTCGTGCTCGCGCCGGGCGCGACGCCGGCCGACGTGTTCGACGAGAGCACGACGCACTCCGCCTATGCCCGCGCCGGGGTCCGCCCCAACGCGGTCGCACCGGTCGGCGCCGGCGTCGGCGGCGGCTGGAACGAGCAGAACATCTCCAACCTCGACCAGCGCATCCGCGACCGCCACGTGCGCGCCGACGTGACGGTGCCGCTCGATGTCGATGTCGCGGTGGTCGGCGGGGTCGGCTACGAGGACGTCGAGATCTCCAGCCGCGACGCGCTGCGCGACGCGGCCGGCCTGCCGGTGATCGGCACCGACGGGCGTTTCGTCACCGACGAGTCCGCGCCGCGCCAGATCGCCTACGAGACCAGCGGGCTGATCTGGGACGCCGGGGTGATGTGGCGGCCGAGCCGGCGCACCTCGCTCGAGGCCTACGTCGGCCGCCGCTACGGCACGATGAGCTACCACGGCTCGTTCGCCTACGCGCCCGATTCGCGCACCGCGCTCAACATCGTGGTCTACGACAGCGTGACCGGCTTCGGCGGCGCGACGGTCGACACGCTGGCCGGGTTGCCGGCGCAGTTCGACGCCTTCCGCAATCCGATCACCGGCGAGATCGGCGGCTGCGTCGCGACCCTCGAAGGCAACGGCTGCTTCGCCGGCGTGTTCGGCTCGGTCCGCTCGGCGGTGTTCCGCAGCCGCGGCGCCGCCGCCAGCTATTCGGTCGACCTCGGGCGGACCCAGGTCGGCACCGGGTTCGGCTACGACCGGCGCAAGTTCGTCGCCGCGGCGGGCACCGTGCTCGCGCCCGCCAACGGCGTGACCGACGAGAACGTGTGGTGGGCGGCCTACGCCAGCACCCGGCTCGACCCGCGCTCGAGCCTGACCGCCAATGCCTACGCCAACTGGTTCGAGAGCGGCTTCGACCTCGCCAGCGACGTCATCGGCTACAGCGCCTCGCTCGCCTATCAGCGCAACCTGGTCCACGGCCTCAGCGGCACCGCCGCTGTCGGCCTCGACGGGGTCGCGCGCGAGAACCTGCCCGACTTCATGACCGCCTCGGCCCTGCTCGGCCTGCGCTACTCATTCCGCTGACCGGCCAACCGGAGACCTTTGCGATGTTCGACGATTTCTACGGCCTGACGGGGAAGCCCTTCCAGCTGACGCCCGATCCGGCGTTCTATTTCCGCAGCGTCACGCACCGCAAGGCGCTGTCGTACCTCGGCTACGGCCTGGCCCAGGGCGAGGGCTTCATCGTCATCACCGGCGAGGTCGGGGCGGGCAAGTCGACGCTCGTCGCGCACATGATGGGCACGATCGACCCGCAGCAGCTGACGGTGGCGCAGATCGTCACCAGCAAGCTCGACGAGGAGGAGATCGTCCACGTCGTCGCGCGCAGCTTCGGGCTCGACATCGAAGGCCACGACAAGGCCAGCGCGCTGGGCGCGATCGAGGGCTTCCTCCACGACGAGGCGCGCGCCGGGCGACGCTGCCTGCTGATCGTCGACGAATCGCAGAACCTCTCGGTCGAGGCGCTCGAAGAGCTGCGCATGCTGTCGAACTTCCAGCTCGGCAGCCATCCGCTGCTGCAGACCCTGCTGCTCGGCCAGCCCGAGTTCCGCGCCACGCTCCAGGGCCACGCCGCGCTCGAGCAGCTGCGCCAGCGGGTGATCGCCGCGCACCATCTCGAGCCGATGGACCGCGGGGAGATCGAGCCCTACATCGTCCACCGCCTCGAGCGGGTCGGCTGGGCCGGCAACCCGCAGTTCGACCAGCGCGTGTTCACGGAGCTTTACGAAGCGAGCGGCGGCATTCCGCGGCGCGTCAACCAGATCGCCAACCGCCTGCTGCTGCTCGGCGCGGTCGAGCAGCGCAGCCGGGTCGATTCGGCCATGCTCCGCTCGGTGCTCGACGAGATGATCGAGGAGAAGGCGTTTCCCGCGGCGGCGCCGCGGCCGCTGCCCAAGGCCGAGCCGCGGTTCGAGCCGGTTGCGCCGCTCAGGCACGAGCCGCGCATCGACGCGCAGATGGTCGATACCCTGTTGGCCGAGCGCGACGTGCAGATCGCCGAGCTGCAGCAGGCGATCGTCGAGCTCGCCAACCAGCATGACGGGGCCGCGCTCGCCGCGGTCCGCCCCAAGATCGCCGCGTTGCAGGAGCAGCTCGCCCGGCTCGAGGCCAAGGTGTTCGAGCAGGAGCGCACCATTCGCCAGACCCTAACCATGCTGATTGAGTGGATCGAAGGCGAGATGGAGCAGACCAAGGCGGCCTAGGGGCCGCCTGGGCGGTCCTCGAGGAGGCGTCGATCCGATGAATGCGGTTACCTTCGCCGACCGGCCGGACCGCCCCCACGCTTCCGCAACCCCGATCGTCAACGGCTTGTCGGTCGACGTCGAGGACTGGTTCCAGGTCGGCGCGTTCGAGGACGTGATCGAGCGCGACGACTGGGCCGGCCTCGCCGACCGGGTCGACCGCAACGTCAACCAGATCCTCGACTTGTTCGACGAGGCCGCGGTGAAGGCGACATTCTTCACCCTCGGCTGGGTCGCCCAGCGGCACGGTGCGCTGCTGCGCGAGATCGCCGCGCGCGGGCACGAGGTCGCCAGCCATGGGTGGGATCACCGCCGGGTGTTCAAGCTCGGCCGGGCGAGCTTCGCGGCGGACCTCGACCGGGCCCGCAAGGCGATCGAGGACGCCTCCGGCGTCGCCGTCACCGGCTACCGCGCGCCGAGCTTCTCGATCGACCGGCGCACGCCGTGGGCCTTCATGGAGCTGGCCGAGCAGAGCTATGCCTATTCGTCGAGCGTCGCGCCGGTCAGCCACGACCACTACGGCTGGCCCGAGGCGCCGCGCTTCGCCTTCAAGCCGTTGCCGTGGTCGCCGCTGGTCGAGATTCCGGTGACCACCGCGCTGTTCGCCGGCAAGCGGCTCGCGGCGGGCGGCGGCGGGTTCTTCCGCGTGCTGCCGTATGCCTTCAGCCGCTGGGCGATCCGCCAGGTCAACCGCCGCGACGAGCGCCCGGCGGTGTTCTACTTCCACCCGTGGGAGATCGACCCCGGCCAGCCGCGCGTCGCCGGCGCGCCGCTCAAGTCGCGGCTGCGGCACTACACCAACCTCGCGCAGATGGCGCCCAAGCTGCGCCAGCTGGTGCGCGAGTTCGCCTGGGGGCGGATGGACCTGCTGGCGCATCGCGAGGCGGCGCGCGCGGAGGTCGAGGCGGCCGGCCAGTCGGCACCATGAACGCGCCGTTCGCACTCGCTGCCGAGCGCATCCGCACGGCCGACGTCCGTCAGCCCGACGAGGCGGCGCGGGTCGAGGGGTTCGTCGCCGAGATGGGCGGAAGCGTGTTCCACCGCCCGGCCTGGCTGCGCGCGATCGAGCGCGGCACCGGCCAGCGCGCGCGCGGGCTGCTGGCGGAGAAGGGCGGGGCGATCACCGGCTGGCTGCCGCTGAGCGAGGTCCATTCGCCGGTGTTCGGTCGGATGCTCGCCTCGAGCGGCTTTGCGGTCGCCGGCGGACCCCTCGCTGCGCGGGAGGGCACCGCGCTCGCGCTGTGCCGCGCCGCCGAGGAGCTGGCTCATCGCCTGGCCTGTACCGCGGTCGAGCTGCGCGGCGGCAAGGCGCCGGAGGATTGGCGGGTGCGGAGCGACAGCCATTGCGGCTTCGTCGCCCCGCTCGCGGCGGATGACGCGGCGCAACTGCTGGCCATTCCGCGCAAGCAGCGCGCGGAGGTCCGCAAGGGTCTGGCGCATGAGCTCGAGATCGCCGTCGGCACGCGCCAGCGTGACCGGGCGGACCATTTCGCCGTTTACGCCGAAAGCGTGCGCAACCTCGGCACGCCGGTGTTCCCCCGCTCGCTGTTCGATGCCGTGCTCGACCAGCTCGACGCGGACATCCTCACGGTGCGCCATCGCGGCACGCCGCTGGCGAGCGTGCTGTCGCTCTACCACGCCGGCGCGGTGCTGCCCTACTGGGGCGGCGGGACGCGGATCGCGCGCGCGCTGCGGGCCAACGAGCGGATGTACTTCGAGCTGATGCGCCACGCCCGCGAGCGCGGCTGCAAGCGGTTCGACTTCGGCCGCAGCAAGACCGGCAGCGGCGCGTATTTCTTCAAGCAGAACTGGGGCTTCGAGCCCGAAGATCTGCGCTATTCGAGCTGGACGGCACCCGGCGCCGCGCCGCGCGACGCCGACCCGACCAGCGCGCGGCACGCCGCGCGGATCGCGCTGTGGCGGAAGCTGCCGCTGGCGCTCGCCAACCGGCTCGGCCCGATGGTCGCCGGGGGGCTGGGATGAGCGGCATCCTGTTCCTCGCGCATCGCGTGCCGTTCCCGCCGGACCGGGGCGACAAGATCCGCTCGCACCACGTGCTCAAGGCGCTGGCCGAGCTGGCCCCGGTTCACGTCGCCTGCCTCGCCGAGACGATCGCCGACAAGGCCTGCGAGGCCGAGCTGCGCGAGGTCGCGGCGACGAGCTGCATGCCGATGCGCAACAGGCCGCTGGCGCTGGCCGGGCTCGAGGCCATGGCCCGCCGCGAGCCGGTGAGCCTGGCGGCGTTCCGCCATCCGGCGCTGGCCGCGTGGGTCGCGCGGACGCTCGAAGCGCGCGAGATCGACACGATCTACGTGTTCTCCGGGCAAATGGGGCAATATGTCCCGGCCGACTGGGCGGGGCGCCTGGTCGTCGACATCGTTGATGTCGATTCCGCCAAGTTCGAAGCCTATGCCGCCGAGCAGCGCGGGCCGATGGCCTGGGTCAACGCTCGCGAGGCCCGGCTGTTGCGGCGCGAGGAAGCCAGGCTCGCCAGTCGGGCCGACCACACGCTGCTCGTCAGCGAAGCGGAAGCCGCGCTGTTCCGCTCGCGCCTGCCGCCGCAAACCCGCGCCCGCGTCCACTGGCTCGGCAACGGCATCGATGCCGACGCGTTCGATCCGGTGCGCGTGGCGCCGCATGCGGCGCTGGCGACGGACGGGCCGCATTTGCTGTTCACCGGGCAGATGGACTACCCGCCCAACGTCGCCGCCGCCCGGCGGGCGATCGAGCGCCTGATGCCGCGGCTGCTCGCCAGGCATCCGACGGCGCGCTTCCACGTCGTCGGCCGGGCGCCCGCCCCCGAGCTGCTGGCGCTCGAGGGCGTCAACGGCGCGCGCATCTGGGGCGAGGTGCCCGACGTGCGGCCGTTCCTCGCCGCCGCCGACCTGATGCTGGCGCCGCTGACGATCGCGCGCGGCGTGCAGAACAAGGTCCTCGAGGCGATGGCCATGGCGCGGGCCGTGGTGCTCACTTCCGAGGCGGCCTCGGGAATCCGCGGCGAGGACGGCACCCATTTCGCCGTCGCCGACAGCGACGACGAATGCGTCCGCCGCACGCTGGCGCTGCTCGGCGACCGCGCGACCGCGCGGCGGATCGGCGAGTCGGCCCGGCGGCTGGTGGTGGCGACGATGAGCTGGCCGGCAATGCTGACGCGGCTGGCGGCCTTCGTCGGCCGCGCTCCGGAACCGGGGATTCGCCGCGATGCCGCTTGAGGCGATCCTTCCGGCGAGCGCGCCGGCGAGCGCGCGGCTGCCCGCCGCGTGGCGCCTGCCGCTGGTGCAGCTGTCGCTGGCCTGGATCGGCCTCGTCGCGTTGTTGTGGGGCGAATGGCGGGCGATGGCGCACCAGTGGTGGGACATCTCGACCTACAACCACATCCTGTTGATCCCGCCGATCCTCGCCTGGCTGGTCAAGTTGCGCGCCGCCGAGCTGGCCCGGCTCGTGCCGCAGGCATGGTGGCCGGGGCTCGTGCTGCTGGCCGGCGGATTGATCGCCTGGCTCGTCGGGTCCGCCGCCGGGATAAACCTCGTCAGCCAGCTCGGCGCGATGGTTGTACTGCAGGCGGCGGTCGTCGTCCTGCTCGGCCCCCGCGTGGCCGGCGCGCTGCTGTTCCCGCTGGGCTACATGGCGTTCATGGTCCCGTTCGGAGACGAGCTGATCCCCGCGCTGCAGGCGATCACCGCCAGGCTGGCGGTCGCGCTGACACACGCGAGCGGCGTGCCGGCGCAGATCGACGGCGTGTTCATCGACACCCCGGCCGGCCTGTTCGTGGTGGCGGAAGCCTGCTCGGGGGTGAAGTTTCTCATCGCCATGGTCGCGCTCGGCGCGCTGGTGGCGCACACGTGCTTTGCCAGCGCCCGGCGCCGCGCCGCGTTCATGGCGGCCGCCGTCATCGTGCCGGTGCTCGCCAACGGCGTGCGCGCCTGGGGGACGATCTACATTGCCCAGAGCCAGGGCATCGAGTTTGCCGCCGGCTTCGATCACATCGTCTACGGGTGGATCTTCTTTGCCCTGGTCATGACCGCGGTGCTGGGGGCTGCCTGGCGCTTCTTCGATCGCTCGCCCGACGATCCGCCGATCGATGCTGCGGCGATCGCGGCGTCGCCGCGGCTGGCGCGGCTGGCGCGGTTCGGGATCGGCGGGTGGACCGCGACCGCGACCATCCTGGCGCTCGCTGGCGCCGTAGCGTGGCTGGACCCGATCGCGCGGCTGCCGTAACGGACAGGCCGGATGTGCGGGATCGCGGGGATTTTCCATTGCGGCACGATCAAGCCGGTCGACCCCGCGCGGGTCGAGCGGATGAGCGACGCGCTGGTTCACCGCGGGCCCGACGATTCCGGCGTGTGGACCGCGCCCGGCGTCGGGCTCGGGTTCCGCCGCCTGTCGATCATCGACCTCGCCGGCTCGCCCCAGCCGATGCCGTCCGCCGACGGCCGCGCGATGCTCGTGTTCAACGGCGAGATCTACAACTTCCGTGAGCTGCGGCGCGAGCTGACCGCACTCGGCGCGACCTTCCGCACCGACGGCGACGGCGAGGTGATCCTCGCTGCGTGGCAGCGCTGGGGCGTGGACTGCCTGCCGCGCCTGCACGGCATGTTCGCCTTCGCCATCTACGACCTCGCCGAGCGGACGCTGTTCCTCGCCCGCGACCGGTTGGGGGTGAAGCCGCTGTTCATGGCCCACTTGTCGGACGGCAGCCTCGCGTTCGCCTCGGAACTGAAGGGCCTGCTGGCGCACCCGTTGCTGCGGCGCGAAGTCGATCCGCTGGCCGTCGAGGATTACCTGGCGTGGGGGTACGTCCCCGACCACCGTTCGATTCTCAAGGGGGTCGAAAAGCTGCCCGCGGGCCATTACCGGCTGCTACGCCACGACACGCCGCCCGCGGCCCCGCAGCGCTGGTGGGACGTCTCGTTCGCCGAGCGCCGGCGCGGTTCCGCGCGCGACCTCGAGGCCGAGCTGCTGCATCATCTGCGCGAGGCGGTGACCAGCCGCATGGTCGCCGACGTGCCGCTCGGCGCGTTCCTCTCGGGCGGGGTCGATTCCTCCACCGTCGTCGCGCTGATGGCCGAGGCGAGCCGCGAGCCGGTGCGCACCTGCTCGATCGGCTTCGACGTCGCCGCGCTCGACGAGACCGCGCACGCCGCCCGGGTCGCCGCGCTGTTCGGCACCGATCACCAGGCGCGCGTGGTCGGCGCCGACCAGTTCGACGCCATCGGCACGCTGGTGGAGATGTTCGACGAGCCGTTCGCCGACGCTTCGGCGCTGCCGACGTGGCGCGTGTGCCAGCTGGCGCGCGAGAGCGTGACCGTGGCGCTGTCGGGCGACGGGGCCGACGAGGCGTTCGCCGGGTATCGCCGCCAGGTGTTCCACGCGCACGAGGAACGGGTGCGCGGGCTGCTGCCGGCGGGCTTTCGCCGCGCGGTGCTCGGCCCGCTCGGGCGCCGCTATCCCAAGGCCGACTGGGCGCCGCGGCCGTTGCGCGCGCAAGCCACGTTGCTGGCGCTGGCCGGCGACGGCGCCGAAGGCTATGCGCGTTCGCTGTCGGTTGCCGCGCCGGAGGTGCGCGCCGGGCTCTATTCCCCCGCGTTCTCGCGGCTGCTCGGCGATTACCGGGCGGAGCAGCCGCTGGTCGACCTGATGCACGCCGCCCCGGCCCGCTCCGGGCTCGACCGCGCGCAATATGCCGACCTCACGTTCTGGCTGCCGGGCGACATCCTGACCAAGGTCGACCGCACCAGCATGGCGGTCAGCCTCGAGGCGCGCGAGCCGCTGCTCGACCATCGGCTGATCGAGTTCGCCGCCGCGCTGCCCGAGCTGATGCGGGTGCGCGGGCGGCACGGCAAATGGCTGATGAAGCGGGCCATGCGCCGCTACCTGCCCGACGACATCCTGTACCGGCCGAAGCAAGGCTTCGTGACGCCGATCGCGCAGTGGCTGAGGGGGCCGCTGGCGGGCGAAACCCGGGCCATCGCGGCCAGCGCGGCGCTGGCCCGGACCGGGTGGTTTGATACGCGCCGGCTGGCGCGCGCCGCCGACGCCCATCTGGCCGGTCGGGCCGACAATTCGCGGCTGCTGTGGCAGCTGCTGATGCTCGACCGCGCTCTCGTCCGGCTCGGCGCCATCGCCTGAATCGCGCCGGTATCGGTCGAAAGCGGCTGTGCCATTTTGGGAACAACGGCTGTCCCAGAGTATCGCCATGGTAAATATCGCATTGCCAACCGGTTGCGCCATGTTAGCATCGTCGGTGGCTACGAAGACAAAAAACTAACAGCGCCAACGGGTTGCGACGGGGTGAATATGGATCGCATTGCCGGTCACCTGGATCGAGTGGAGGAAGACGCCGGCTCGGACGAGCCGATCATCGCCTTTGGCGAGGGCGATGCGCACCTCGTCGAACAGAGCCGGCGCCATGCGCGGATCAATCGTCAGCTATTCGATCTGGCCGAGCTCGATGTTCTTTATCAGGCCGACGAAGCGACGCTGTGGACCTTCATGCGGCCGAGCGGACGGCCGAGCTTCACTCCCGCGATGCTGCGCGATTTCGAGGACTGGCAGCGGCTGATCGTCGAGAACTTCGGGCCGGGCCAGGTGCCGCTGCGCTACCTCGTGCTCGGCAGCCGCGCGCCCGGCGTGTTCTGCTTCGGCGGCGACCTCGAGCTGTTCGAGCGGCTGATCCGCGCCGGCGACCGCGACGGGCTCGCCCGCTACGGCTATCGCTGCGTCCAGATCCTCCACCGCAACATGCACGCGCTTGACCTGCCGATGCTCACCGTCGGCCTGGTCCAGGGCGCGGCGCTCGGCGGCGGGTTCGAGGCGCTGCTGTCGTTCGACTATATCGTCGCCGAGCGTGACGCGACGTTCGGCCTGCCCGAGATCCTGTTCGGCCTGTTCCCCGGCATGGGCGCGCACGCGCTCCTGTCGCGCAAGCTCGGCAGCGCGATGGCCGACCGCCTGATCGTCTCCAACCAGACCTACACCGCCGAGCAGATGTACGAGCTCGGGCTGGTCCACCACCTGGCCGAGAACGGCGAGGGCCTGGCGGCGTGCCATGACTTCATCCGCAAGGCCGAGCGCCGTCACCCCGGCCTGGTCAACGCGCGCAAGGCGATGAAGCTGACCCACCCGATCGGCCTCAGCGAGCTGAAGCGCATCGTCGACTTGTGGGCCGACGCGGCGCTCCAGCTTTCGCCGGGCGACCTCAAGGTGATGAGCCGGCTGACCCGCGCGCAGGAGCGGATCGGCCGGACCGGCTGAACGTCGGCGCGCTAGCGCGCGTCGACCATCACCAGCTCGCAGTCCTCGAGCGCTTCGACCACGATCGCCTCCTCGCCGGTGATCGCGATGCCGTCGCGCGGGTCGGCCTCGCGCCCGTTGACGCGGATCCGGCCCCCGGTCGCGACCAGGTACTGGTGGCGCGAGGGGCGGGCCGCGTAAGTCACCGACTCCCCGGCCGCCACGGTGGCGGCAAGAATCTTTGCGTCGCTGCGGATCGGCAGCGCATCGTCCGCCTGCGGGTCACCGCTGGCGAGGATCTTGAAACGGCCCGACCGGTCGCCGCGCGGAAACGCGCGCATGCCCCAGCCGGGCGCCTCGCCGGCGCGATCGGGCAGGATCCAGATCTGGAACAGCGTGGTGTCCTCGTCCTCGAGGTTGTACTCGGCGTGAGTCACCCCGGTGCCGGCGCTCATCACCTGCACGTCGCCCGCCGCGGTGCGGCCGGTATTGCCCATGCTGTCCTTGTGGGTGATCGCGCCGGTGCGGACGAAAGTGACGATCTCCATGTCGCGGTGCGGGTGCGGCGGAAAGCCGCTCTTCGGCGCAATCTTGTCGTCGTTCCACACGCGGATGCGCCCCCAGCCCATGCGCGCGGGGTCGTGATAATCGGCGAAGCTGAAATGGAAACGGGTGTCGAGCCAGCCGTGGTCATTGTGCGCCAGGCCCGCGAACGGTCGGATGTCGATCATTTCTGGTAGTCCACCTCGGCGGGGTGTTGCCGCCGGAATGCTGGGAATCTGGGGGCTTGCCGCGGAGTGTCAACCCGCCTCGCCGTGCCCCTCGGCCAGGTATTCCGCGCTCTGCATCTCGATGAGCCGGCTGACGGTACGCTCGAACTCGAAGCTCCCGTCGCCTGTCGGGTAGAGCGCTTCGGGCTCCGCCGCCGCGGTCGCCAGCAGCTTGACCTTGTGCTCGTAGAGCGCGTCGATCAGCGTGACGAACCGCGCCGCCTCGTTGCGCATCTCGGGCCCCATCAGCGGAATGCCGACGACGATGACGGTGTGATACGTGCGGGCGATCGCCAGGTAGTCGGCCGCGCCGCGCGGCTCGCCGCACAGCCGCTTGAAGCTGAACACGGCGACCCCCTTGAGGCTCTTGGGCACGTGCAGCGTCCGTCCGCCGCCGAGGTCGATGTCGGCGGAAGGGACATGCGCCGCATCCTCGGGCGCGTAGTCGGTCAGGCGGAAGAACGCCTCGCGCACTTGCGCCGTCGCCGCGTCGCCGAGCGGAGTGTGCCAGGTGGCCATCCCGGCGAGCCGCTCGAGCCGGTAGTCGACCGGGCCGTTCAGCTCGCGGACGTCGAACAGCTGCTCGATCAGCTCGATGAATGGCTCGAAGTGCTCGCGATTGAGCCCGTCCTTGTAGAGATCGCGGGGCGGGCGGTTGGAGGTAATCACCATCTCGACGCCGGTGCCGGCGGCCATCGCGCGAAACAGGCGGCTCATGATCATCGCGTCGGCGGAGTTGTTGACGACCATCTCGTCGAACGCCAGGCAGCGCAGGTCTGCGGCGATGGCCCTGGCCACGGCGGGGATCGGATCGCCCTCCTCGGACTTGCGCGCTTCCCTGAGCCGCTGGTGGACCTCGAGCATGAAGGCATGGAAATGCACGCGACGCTTCTCGGGGATCGCGAGCGTCTCGTGGAACAAGTCCATCAGCATCGATTTGCCGCGCCCGACGCCGCCCCACAGGTAGACGCTGCGCGCGGCCGGCGCCGAAGGCGCGGTGCCGATCAGAGAGGTGAACCAGCGCCGCTTGATCGGCCGGGATTCGAGACTGCGCTGCAGCTTGTCGAGCGCCTCGGCCGCGGCCGCCTGCTCGGGGTCCGGACGCAGCTCGCCGGCCTCGACGAGCGCCCGGTAGCGGCCGAGCAGTCCGCTCAGGCGGCGCGCTCCGCGATCAGCTTCTTGGTCTCGGCGATGGCCTTGGCCGGGTTGAGGCCCTTGGGACACACGTTGGCGCAGTTCATGATCGTGTGGCAGCGATAGAGCCGGAACGGGTCCTCGAGCTGGTCGAGCCGGTCGCCGGTCATCTCGTCGCGGCTGTCGGCCAGCCAGCGGTAAGCCTGCAGCAGCACCGCCGGGCCGAGGAACTTGTCGGAATTCCACCAGTAGCTCGGGCACGCGGTCGAGCAGCAGGCGCACAGGATGCATTCGTAAAGCCCGTCGAGCTGCTCGCGCTGCTCGGGGCTCTGCAGCCGTTCCTTGCCGCTCGGCGTGGTCGAGACGGTCTGCAGCCACGGGCGGATCGAGGCGTATTGCGCGTAGAACTCGCTGAAATCGGGGACCAGGTCCTTGACCACCTGCATGTGGGGCAGGGGCGTGATGCGGATCTCGCCCTTGAGGTCCTCCATCGCCGTGGTGCAGGCGAGCCCGTTGCGGCCGTTCATGTTCATCGAGCACGAGCCGCAGATGCCCTCGCGGCACGAGCGGCGGAAGGTCAGCGTCGGGTCGATCTCGTTCTTGATCTTGATCAGCGCGTCGAGGACCATCGGCCCGCAGTGGTCGAGGTCGACCTCGAACGTGTCGTAGCGCGGGTTCTCGCCGGCTTCGGGGTCCCAGCGGTAGATGCGGAACCGCTGGACGCGCCGGGCGCCCTCCACCTTGTGCTCGCGGCCACGCGCGGTGATCCGGCTGTTCTTCGGAAGCGTGAAGGTGGCCATCGGCAAGTCCTGCTGCGTCGCGGCCTATCTAGTCCGTTGAACGCCTAGGGCAAGCCGATCGAACGCCTATCCCGCGGCCCGGACGATTTCGCCCCAGGCGGCCTCGTCGATCACCTCGATGCCGAGCTCGGCCGCCTTCTTGAGCTTGCTCCCCGCGCCGGGGCCGGCGACCAGGAGGTCGGTTTTAGGGCTGACCGAGCCGGCCGCCTTGGCGCCGAGCCGCTCGGCCTGCGCCTTGGCCTCGTCGCGGCTCATCGTCTCGAGCTTGCCGGTGAAGACGACGGTCTTGCCGGACACGGGGCTGGCGAGCGTCTCGACCACGTATTCCGGCGGATCGGCCTCGCTCAACAGGTCGTCCCACGCCGCGCGGTTGTGCTCCTCGTGGAAGAAATCGCCCAGCGCCTCGACCACCACCGGGCCGACGCCTTCGATCGCGGTCAGCTCGGCACGAGCCTCGAGGTCGCCGTCGCGGGCCTTCTCGGCCGCCCGCCGCAAGGCCTCGAGGTTGTGGAACCGCTTGAGCAGGTCGCGCGCGGTGACCGCCCCGACGTGGCGGATGCCGAGCCCGAACAGCAGCCGCGCCGCATCCGGGCGGCGCTTGGCCTCGATCGATGCCAACAGGTTATCCACAGACTTATCCTGCCAGCCTTCGCGCCCGACGAGCTCGTCGCGGTGCCGGTGCAGGCGGAAGATGTCGGCCGGGCCTTTGGCGAGCCAGCCGAGCTCCATGAACTCGAGGATGGTCTTCTCGCCGAGCCCTTCGATGTCGAGCGCCCCGCGGCTGGCGAAATGGCGCAGCCGCTCGAACTGCTGCGCGCGGCACACCAGCCCGCCGGTGCAGCGCACGTCGACCTCGCCTTCCGCGGCCACCGCCTCGCTGCCGCAGACCGGGCAATGGTCGGGGAATGCGTACGCCGCGCGCCCCTCGTCGCGGGTCAGGTTCTCGACCACTTGCGGGATCACGTCGCCGGCGCGCTGCAGCACGATGCGGTCGCCGACGCGCAGGCCGAGCCGGGCAATCTCGTCGCGGTTGTGCAGCGTGACGTTGGTCACGGTGACCCCGCCGACCAGCACCGGCTTGAGCCGCCCGACCGGCGTCAGCTTGCCGGTGCGGCCGACCTGGATGTCGATCGCCTCGAGCACCGTTTCGGCTCGCTCGGCCGGGAACTTGTGCGCCAGGGCCCAGCGCGGGGCCTTCGCGACGAAGCCGAGCCGCCCCTGCCAGTCGAGCCGGTCGACCTTGTAGACCACTCCGTCTATCTCGTACGTCAGGCCCGCCCGGCCGGCGGCGATCGCCCGGTAATGCTCGAGCATCTGGTCGAGCGAGTGGCAGCGCACGAGATCGGGCGAGATCGGCAGGCCCCATTGCTCGATCCGCTGCATCATCGCGAACTGGCTATCCGCCGGCAGCGCGCTGGCCGCGCCCCAGCCGTGCGCGAGGAAGCGCAGCGGGCGCGCCGCGGTCACGCTCGGGTCCTTCTGCCGCAGCGAGCCCGCGGCGGCATTGCGCGGGTTGGCGAACTGCCGGACCGACGCCGGGTCGAACGCCTCGCCCCTGGACTGCGCCCGCTCCCGCGCGTCCTCGATCATGCGCGCATTGAGCGCGGCGAATGCCTGCTTCTCCATGTAGACTTCGCCGCGCACCTCGAGCACCGCCGGCGCCTCGCCGCGCAATTGCTGGGGGATGCCGGCGACATGGGCGACGTTGGCGGTGACGTTCTCGCCGACCAGCCCGTCGCCGCGCGTCGCCGCCAGCACCAGCGCCCCGTTCTCGTAGCGCAGCGAGCACGACAGGCCGTCGATCTTGTCCTCGGCGGTGAAGGTCACGCCTTCGTCGTCGGGCAGGTTCAGATAGCGCCGCACCCGGGCGACGAACTCGGCCACCTCCTCGTCGGCGAAGGCATTGTCGAGGCTCGCCATGCGCACCTGATGCGAGACCTTGGACAGCGGCGAGGCCGAAACCTCGTGGCCGACCTGCTGCGACGGGCTGTCCGCCCGCACCAGATGCGGAAACGCCGCCTCCAGCTCGGCATTGCGCCGCACCAGGGCATCGTACTCGGCGTCCGAAATCTCCGGCGCGTCCTCGGCGTGGTAGAGCCGGTTATGACGCGCGATTTCGCGCGCGAGCCGCATCAGCTCGTTGGCGGCGTCGGCTTCGCTCGGCTCGCCGCCGTTCACTCGGCGACGGTCCGCGGATCCCCCGCGAAGCGCCAGGTCCCGCCCTCGAAATGCATCGCGTAAAGCATCGCCGGTGCGCCCCCCGCGGCCACCCATCCGGCGCAGTGCCCGGCATCGCGGCAGGTGAAATCGTAGAGCTGCACCAGCCTCGCCGGCGCTCCGGTGATCGCGTCGACCACGCCGCTCCCTTGCGCCCGGCAGCGGGCGATCGGCGCGAGGCGGGCGAAGCGCACGATCAGCGCTTCCTCCTGTTCGGCCGTCAGCGCCGTCGGACTGAGCGCGGCGCAGGTCGTCGGCGCGGTGGCGCCGGCGCCGGCGAAATAGCCGGTCAGCGCATGCTCGAGGAGCGCCAGCTCGGGTTGCCCGCGGTCGCCGGCCAGCTTCGGCAGGGGCGGCGGCGCGCCCCCGCCCGAAACGCAGGCGGCGAGCAGAACCGAAGCGGAGAGCGGGACGAGGCGGCGCAACATGCGGGAGACTCTAGCGCTTCGTCAGGCGAGCGCCAGTATCGTGAAGGTCAGCCGGGCGCGCGTCCGGAAGCCGAGCTTCTCGTAGAGCGCCACCGCGCCGACATTGGCCGCATAGCAGTGCAGGAACGGGGTCTCGCCGCGCTCGACCATGCCTTGCACCACACGGCGGACGAGCGCGCCGGCGAGGCCCCGGCCGCGAAACTCGGGCCAGGTCGAGACGCCGCTGACTTCGGCGAGGCCAGGCAGCCGCAGCCGCTCACCCGCCATCGCCGCCAGCTTGCCCCTGATGCGGATGCCGTAATAGTCGCCGTAGCGGTGCGTCGCGCTGCCCCACGGCCCGGGCTCGGTATCGAGCGCGAGCGCGGCCATCTCGGCCGCGTCGTCCTCGCCGAGCCGGACGATGCGCGGGTCGTCGGCGATTTCGCCCGGCGGCTTCTCCAGCACCATCTGCACGACGTCGCCGCCGCCGAGCACGCGGGTGCCCGGCGGGGCGGGCCAGGCGGCGCGCTCGACCAGTCCGATGCGGTCGTCCGGTCCCTGCAAGGTCGCCGCGAGCGCCTTCTGCGCCGCTGCCGTGCGGCTGCGCGCGGCCGCGAACGGGCCATAGGCCGGGTCGATCCGCACCGCCGCGCCGCTCGCCGCCGCCAGCCCCGCCTGCTCGGTGGTCAGGGCGTGCCACACGGGGCGATCGAGTAGGTCGGTCATCGTCAGCCCGCCCGATCGCGGCGCCTGCGCCCGCGTCGCACGGCGAACAGGAGTACCAGCCCCCATGGCACGGTCATCAGGATCGAAACGAGCACGAAGCTGAAGGTTTGGTTATTGGCGGCGCGCTCGGCGTCCCACGCCGGATCGGTTGCCGAGGCAAGGGCGAACCACAACGCGACGTACGGCGCCACGAACCACGCCGCCAGCACCGCGATAGCGGTCCCGCCCCGGACCCGGGCTGCTATCCACGAGGTCAAGAAGAAGCCGGCGACCAGCGCGAGCAGCCACGGGACCAGCGCCAGCATCACACGCCCTCCAGCAGCCGGTCGGCCTGGGCGCGGGCCTCGCTGGTGATTTCGGCGCCGGAGAGCATGCGGGCGATCTCCTCCTGGCGGCCGGCCGCGTCGAGCCGGGTGACCGAGGTGCGCGTCACCGTGCCTTCGCTCGACTTGGCGATCAAGTAGTGGATTGCGCCGCGCGCGGCGACCTGCGGCGAATGCGTGACCGCGAGCAGCTGGCCGCCGCCCGCCAGCCGCGCGAGCCGTTCGCCGATCGCGCTCGCCACCGCGCCGCCGACTCCGCGATCGATCTCGTCGAAGATCACCGATGCCGCGCCGCCCTGCTCGGCCAGCGCGACCTTGAGCGCGAGGATGAAGCGCGACAGCTCGCCGCCGCTGGCGATCTTGTTCAACGGGGCGAAGTCGGCGCCGGGATTGGTCGAGATGAGGAACTCCACCCCGTCGATGCCGTGCGCTCCCCAGCGCTCCTCGGGCAGCTGGGTCACCGCCGTGCGGAAGCGTGCGGCATCGAGCCGCAGCGGCTCCAGCTCGGCCGCGACCGCCGCGTCGAGCCGCAGCGCCGCGCCGACGCGGATCGCGTGCAGCGCCTCGGCCCGCGCGCGATAGGTCCGGCCCGACTCCACCGCCGCTTGCTCGAGCGCGCCGATCTCGGCGTCGCCGGCCTCGATCGCATCGAGCCGGGCGCGCAACGCGCGCATCGCCGCGGGCAGCGCGTCGGGCTGGCAGCCGTGCTTGCGGGCGAGGGCGCGCAGCTCGAACAGGCGGGTTTCGATGCGGTCGAGCTCGGCCGGATCGAAGGTCAGCGCCTCGGCGGCCTTCGCGAGCTTGTCCTCGGCTTCGCCCGCCTCGATCACCGCGCGGTCGAGCGCGGCGAGCGCCTCGGCGAGCAGCGCGTGCTCCGCGGCGATCCGGTCGAGCCGCCGGGCCGCGCCGCGCAATTGCGCCAGCGCCGAGTCCGAGCCGTCCCACACCAGCCGCAGCGCCTCGAGGTCGCCGGCGAGCTTCTCCCCCTTCTGCATGTCGGCGCGGGCGAGAGCGAGCCGCTCTTCCTCGCCTTCCTCCGGCTCGATCGTGGCCAGCTCGGCGAGGTGCGCCAGCAGCAGATCCTGGTCGGCTTTGGCCTGCGCGATGGCAGCGCGGGCCGCCTCGAGCCGGGCCTCGGCCGCGCGCCACTTGGCCCAGGCGTCCTCGACGCCGGCCACGTCCCCGCCGGCATAGCGGTCGAGCAGCGCGCGATGGCCGCGCGGGTTGACCAGCCCGCGGTCGTCGTGCTGGCCGTGCAGCTCGACCAGCGCCGGGGCCAGCTCGCGCAGCAGCGCGGCGCCGACCGGCTGGTCGTTGATCCACGCCTTGGAGGCGGCGCCTTTGTCGTCCCCATCGCCCGCCCTGCGCACTCGCCGCCGCAGGATCAGCGGCTCGCCCGGCTCGAGCGCGACTTCGGCTTCGCCCAGCGCCAGCGCGACCGCCTCGGGCAGCTCGGCGAACTCGAACGTCGCGGTCACGCTCGCCTCGTCCTCGCCGGCGCGGACGAGGGCGGTCTCGGCCCGGTTTCCGAGGACCAGGCCGAGGGCGTCGAGCAGGATCGACTTGCCCGCGCCGGTCTCGCCGGTGAGCACGCCGAGCCCGGGACCGAAGGCGAGGTCGAGCGCCTCGATCAGGACGACGTTGCGGATCGCGAGCGAGGTCAGCATGGCCGCCGGCAGACTTACGGGAGGGGCCGGTGCAGCGCAACGCCGGGCCCCGCGCAGGCCACGGTCGCGTCGCGTGCCTGAACAGGGGGTGTGCACAGCCCTGTGGAACAAATTGTTAACGAACGTGTGGCCTTATCGGGGGACGGGAATTCGGGAAGGGGTCCGGGGTCGATGACCGTTCTCACCATCCGCGCCCACAGGCGCTACGCGGTCCGCCAGCCGGTGCGGCTGCGCAAGGCCGGCGGACGGCCGGCCAGCGGGCTGATGATCGAATTGTCTTCGGAGGGCATTCGCATCAGCAACCTCGGCCGCGGCGAGTACTCCGTCGGGGAATCGGTCACCGTCGAGATCGACGAGCTGAGCTTCGGCGGACGCATCCGCTGGGCGCACGACGGGATCGCCGGGGTGCGCCTCGATACCGCGCTGTTCGCCAGCCAGGTGAGCGACCTGATCGCCCGCGGGCGCGGCCAGGACGAATTCGTCCGCTACGGGACCTGACGGCTCGCGGTCAGCTGGCGTCCGCCTGCGGGGCGTGCTCCTGCATCAGCTCGTAGGCGCGCTCGTACCACACGCTGCCGGGATAGTTGGCCCCGAGCACCGCCGCGTACTTCTTCGCTTCCGCCGGGATGCCCAGCGCCAGGTTGGATTCCGTCAGGCGATAGAGCGCTTCGGGAGCGTGGCTGGTGGTCTGGTATTTGTCGACGACGTTCTGGAACCGGATCCCGGAGGCGAGCCACTGCCCGGTGCGCTGGTAAAAGCGGCCGATCTCCATTTCCTTGCCGGCGAGGTGGTCGTTGACGAGGTCGATCTTGACCCGCGCGTCGGCCGCGTAGTCGCTGTCGGGAAAGCGGCGCTGCACGTCCTGAAGCGCGGTCAGCGCCTGCTCGGTGATCTTCTGGTCGCGGTCGACGTCGCTGATCTGCTCGTAGTAGCTCAGCGCGACGAGGTAATAGGCGTACGGCGCGTCCTTGTTGCCCGGGTGGATCGACAGGAAACGCTGCGCGGATTCGATAGACTTCGTGTAGTCCTTCTGGATGTAGTACGCGAACGCGCTCATCAGCTGCGCCCGGCGGGCCCATGGCGAGTAGGGATGCTGGCGCTCGACCTCGTCGAACAGTCCCGCGGCGTTCTTGGTGTCGCCGCGATCGAGCCGATCCTTGGCCGCCGCGTAGAGCGATTCCGCATCGCGCGCGACATAGCCGGTGTCGCGCGGCGCCTTGGAACCGCCGAGCACCGAGCAGCCGGCGGTGAGCGAAAGCGAGGCCGCGAGGGCGGCGAGCAGGGCGATCCGGAGCGGCGGGCGTGCGATCATGCGCCGCCTATAGCCAGCCGTGCCGTGAACGCCAAGTGAAGTGAGCGCGTTCGCCCACCACCGTGCCGCCGGCGTCCGCAAACCTACTTAGAGCGCGCTAAAGCTACGGTCACCGCCGGTGTGACATGACCATCCCAAACTGAGGTGGGGACCTGGGGACATGCCCGACGGGCAAGATCGGCTGGCTGCGCTGGAAGCGAGGAACGCGCACCTCGAGGGTCAGCTCGCCCTCCATCGCGACGCGTTGGAGCACATGCACCAGGGATTGTGCATGTTCGATGGCGAGGGCCGGATCGCCCTCTGCAACCGAAGCTATGCCGAGATCCTGCGGCTGCCGGCCGAAGAGGTCCGCCCGGGGGTGACCGCAGCCGATCTCATCCACTTCGGCATGGCGGCCGGCCACTACCTCGCCGACAAGCCGTTCGAGCAGATTTGCGAGGAGATCCGGCAGCAGCTCAGCGCGGACGCATCGTCGCTGGCGACGATGGTCCGCGACGGCCGGACCTACGCGGTGAAGCAGCGCGCCACGCCGGCGGGCAACATCGTCACGACGTGCGAGGACATCACCGCCCAGGTCGAGGCCGAAGCCGCCCTGCGCGAGAGCGAGGCGCGCCTCAGCGCGACCCTCGACGCGATGCCCGACTGCGTGAAGATCTTCGACGAATCCGGGCAGCTGATCCACATCAACCCCAAAGGACTCGACCTGCTCCAGTCGCCCGACCTCGCGAGCCTGTCGCGGCCCGGCTACGTGCCGGTCCCGCTCGAGTACGTCGACGACGTCGTCAGCGTGCATCGGCGGGTGATGGCCGGCGAAGCGGTCGTCTGGCTGTACGAGGTCATAGGGCTCGAGGGGCGGCGGTGCCATGTGGAAGCCCACTCGGTGCCGTTCCGCATGCCCGACGGGGCGAAAGTGCACATGTGCATCTCGCGCGACGTCAGCGAGCGCACGCAAGCGGACGACGCCTTGCGCCGCAGCGAGGAGCGGCTGCGGCTGGTGCAGGAAGCGACCGGGCTCGCCGACTTCGAGGCCGGCCCCGACGGGATCGCGCACATCTCGCGGCAATTCGTCGAGCAGACCGGGCTCCCCCCTGGCACCACCGAGTTGCCGCTGAAGGACTGGCTCAAGCTGGTCCATCCCGACGACCGCGAGCGGCTTCAGCACGACATCGCCAAGAGCCTGCAACAGGACGACGCGTTCGACTGCGAGTTCCGCATCATCCGCCCCGACAACGGCGAGGTGCGATGGATCTCCAGCCGCACCAAGATGGACCGCAACGCGGCGGGCGTAGCCATCCGCAGCATCGGCGCGCATCTCGACATCACCGAGCGCAAGCGCGCCGAAGCGGCGCTGCGCGAAAGCGAAGAGCGCTTCCGCCTCGCCGCCGAAGCGGCGGGGCTGGGGGTGTGGGACTACGACGCCGTGCTCGACCGTCGCGAATGGTCTGGCCGCCTGCGCGAGATCTTCGGCATCGACGAGGATGCCGAGCCGACGCTGGAACTGGCCCAATCGTGCATCCACGCGACCGACCGCGCGCGATTCATGCGCCGGTTGACGAGCATGCGCCAAGGCACGCTGGCGCGGTTCGACGATTCGTTCCGCATCCGCCGCTCGCGCGACGGGGCCGACCGCTGGGTGGCGATCAACGGGTGGCGCACGCACAAGGCCGACAACCGCTTGCGCCGGATCATCATGACCGTGCGCGACGTGACCGACGAGAAGACCGCCGAGGAACGCGTCCGCTGGAGCGCCAGCCACGACACGCTGACGCGCCTCGCCAACCGCAGCCTGTTCCAGGAGAAGCTCGACCTCGCCATCCGCGCCGCGGCGGCCGAAGGCGGCGCGGTCGGCCTAGTCCTGCTCGACCTCGACCACTTCAAGCAGATCAACGACACCCTCGGGCACGATGCCGGCGACGGATTGCTGCGAATGTTCGCCGAGCGGCTGCGCGGGGTCGTCCGCTCGCACGACACCGTCGCCCGGCTCGGCGGCGACGAGTTCGCCATCGTCCTGCCCGATACGCCCGGAGAGCACAGCCTGATCCAGCTGACCCGCTCGATACAGGAACGGCTGCGCGAGCCGTTCGTCCACGACGGCCGCCTGCTCGATTGCCGGGCGAGCATCGGCGCCAGCTTGTTCCCGGAGCACGGCAAGACCTGCGAGGAGCTGCTCAAGAATGCCGATATCGCGCTCTACGTCGCCAAGAACGCCGGGCGCGCGACGGTCAGCCTGTTCGAGCCGCAAATGCAAACCGACGTTCAGCAGCGCGCCTCGATGGTCGAACTGGCGCGCAACGCGCTGCGCGAGGATCGCATCGTTCCCTATTACCAGCCCAAGTTCGACCTCGCCGGGCGCACCGTGGTCGGCTTCGAGGCGCTGCTGCGCTGGCGCACGCCGCGCGGCGGGATCGGCACCCCGGCGTCGATCGCGGCGGCGTTCGAGGATCTCGAAGTGGCCTCCGCGCTCAGCGACCGGATGATCGAACGGGTCATCGCCGACATGCGCGGCTGGCTCGACAGGGGCATCGCCTTCCACAATGTCGCCATCAACGCCTCGGCCGCTGAATTCCGCCGCGACAATTTCGCCGAACGGCTGCTCGAGCAGATGCGCCGTTCCCGGATCCCGGCCCGCTGCGTGCAGCTCGAGGTGACCGAGACGGTGTTCCTCGGCCGCGGCGCCGAGTACGTCCATCGCGCGCTCGCCCTGCTCAACGCGCGCGGGGTCAAGATCGCGCTCGACGATTTTGGCACCGGCTACGCCTCGCTACGGCACCTCAAGCAGTTTCCGGTCGACAATATCAAGATCGATCAGAGCTTCGTGCAGGACATGCAGGCCGATCCCGGCAACGAGGCCATCGTCAGCGCGGTCATCAATCTCGGACGCAGCCTCGGGATCCGGGTCGTCGCCGAGGGCGTCGAGACCGAGGGCCAGGCCGCGCGCCTGCTCGAGCTCGGCTGCCAGTTCGGCCAGGGTTTCCTGTTCTCGAAGCCGGTCGCCGCGCGTCGCGTTCCGGCGGTCCTGGCCACAGCGGTCCCTCCTGCCGGTGCGCCAGCGCCGGCGCGCTCCCTGCGGCTCGTCGTCAGCAAGCGCTGACAGGCATCTAGCTCCCCCCGACCCCGGTGACCCAGGCGAGCGCCTCCTGGCGTTCGTCAGGCGCGTAGACGCGATACTTGATGTTCGGCAGCATCGCGCTTTCGAGCCGGCTGCCGGCGCGGACCCAGCCCTGGTCGGCGACCACCGCCACACGCCCGAAGCGATCGAGCTTGCCGAGCAAGGGCAGGGCCCGCGCCATGTACGAGGGCAGGCTGGCCAGCTCGATGCCGTCGATCGCGTGGCTCTCGGCAAAGACGTGCACCTTGTCGTGCGCCGCCATGATCGCCTCGAGCCGGTCCATGATAGTTTCGAGGTCCTGACCGGTGACCTTGTGCGAGACCTTGACGGCGAGCACGTTGTCGACGCTGTCGAGCTGCTCGAGCATCGGCCTAGCCCTCGTCGGCCAGCGCCGCCTCGACCATCGCCCGCCACGTGCCGACGTCGCCGGCGGCGGCCATCGCCGGGTCCGGCTCGCGCAGCGTGTGCAGCACGGCGCGCGCGTCGTCGAGGTGCTCGCGCCAGGTGTCGTCGACCACGTCGCCGGCCGAGGCGAGGTAGCCGTCGGCGTTCGCGCTCGCCCGCTGCCCCGCGAGCACCCGGGCGATGCGCTCGACGATCGTGGTTTCGGACACGGGCATGGCGGTTCCTTTCCTGCGCGAGTTTCGACAGCAGGAATGAGCGTGCGCGGCTTGCGGTTCCGGCGGCGCCTATTCGAAGAACGCGACCGAGCGCACCTCGATGCTCTCGCGCACGTTGGCATCGGGGAAGCTCGGGTCGTGGAACGCGGTGTGCGGGCAGCGCCAGGTGCGCGAATGGTCGCTGTCGTGGAACTTGAACAGCAGCACGTCGTCGCGCTGCATGTTGGAGAAGTACCACCAGCGCATCTCCGGCGAATGGCTGAAGATCGAGGCGGCGATCATCTCGTCCTCGCCGGCGACCGGTGCGGTCAGCGCCTCGCCTTCGGGAAATTCGTCGACGATGAACAGCGTGTTCGATTTCTCCTCGCCGGCGAAGCTGGTGCGGCCGTCGCACAGCGCCAGTGGCACGTCCTGCGGCGGCGGCGAGAAGCAGCGCCAGTAGCTGGTGACGAGGAAGCGCTCGAAGCCCGGCCCGTCGGGGAAATGCTTGTGGTAGGTGAACTCGGCCATGCGCCGCGCGGTGGCGGTGTTGGTGTCGACGTGCGCCTCGCCCGCCGGGGGCTGGATGCCGCCCGCGTGACTGTAGTTCTCGTGCTTCTCGCGGGCCCGCTCGCTGAGGTCGGCGCTGGTGCGCACCATCCATCCGCGCGCGACGACCTTGTCTGCGCCGGTCAATGCCTGGACGTGCCGCTCGACCTCGGCCTCGTAGAGCCGGTCAACCTCGGCCTTGTCGTGGAAATCGCGCACCGCGGTCGGCTGCCTGGCGATGCGGAAGCCGTGCACGTCGAGCGCGAAGTGGTCGCGGATCGGCATCCCGTCGCGCACGATCACGCGGTGGTCGGAATATGTCCCGGTGTTGATTTCCGCCCCGGCGCGGACGTAGCGGCGGGTGACGAAATCGCCGGGGTCGACGAAGCGGATCGTCGTCTCGACCTGCCGGGCACTCTCCTCGGCGTCGGCGATGGCAAGCGCGGTGGCCATGGGGCAGCTCTCCAAGCGATTCTATCGTTCGTTACGGTAGTGCCATGGTCAGGAGGCGGCGAGCAAGCGCGCTGGGCCTCGCCCCCGATATTCGCGGCATCCGTCGCCCAGCGGCGTGCTGTGCGCGAGGAAATCGTTTGGAAGCGTTGAACAAAAGCGGTAAATAGCCCCGGCTACCGGGTCGCAATAATGCCGGTCTGCAGAGCAGCGATAGCGCTGCCCGGACCGTTGATCGATTGCCATGTCGCCGAGCCAAACCGCTCCGCGACGAATTGACCAGGGGCGCGGCCGGGGCCGCAAATGGGGGGCACACCATGCACAAGAGCGGCATTCTGCATCGCTTGCTGACCACGACCGCGATCTGCGGCGCCGCGATGGGCGCGGCGACGCCCGCACATGCCGAAGGCACCGGCACGCGCGTCGGCAGCGAAGCGACCGCTCCGGTCGTGGTCGTGACCCGCGAGGAAATCGAGCTGCAGGGCACCACGCAGATCGAGGACCTGATCAGCAGCCTGCCGCAGGGGTTCGAGAGCCAGGGCGGCGGCACCAACAACGGGGCAGCCGGGATCGCCACGGCCAATCTGCGCGGCCTCGGTTCGAGCCGCACGCTGGTGCTGCTCAATGGCCGCCGAATCCCCTATGGCGACCCGCGGATCGAGCGGGCCGACCTCAACCTCATTCCGGCCGGGCTGGTCGATCGGGTCGAAGTCCTCACCGGCGGTGCTTCGTCGGTCTATGGCTCGGATGCAGTCTCCGGCGTGGTCAACTTCATCACCCGGACCCATGTCGACGGGGTCCGCTTCACCGGGACCGGGAGCTTCTTCTACCACAACAACGATGCCGAGAACCGGGTGATCGACGCGCTCGATTTCCGCAACTTCGTCTTTCCCGAGGACAGCAGGGCCGACGGCGAGCAGGTCGACCTGACGTTCCAGATCGGCACCACCTTCGCCGGCGGCCTCGGCCATGTCATGGGATATGCCGGCTATCGCGAGATCAAGGGGGTGCGCCAGGGCGAGCGCGACTACGGGTTCTGCTCGCTCAACGCGCGCAGCCCGTTCCAGGTGGAGCTCGATCCGACCCGGATCCTCGACTGCGATGTGTCGGTCGCCTCACCGAACGGCACATTCTTCACCGACACCGGGACTTACCAGGTCGGTCCGAACCGGACCTTCATCCCCGGCTCGACCGGCTATAACTTCGCCCCGTTCGCGTTCTACCAGCGTCCGGACGAGCGCTACACGGCCGGCGCTTACGCCGATTTCGAGATCTCGAGCCTCTTCAAGTTGTACTTCGAAGGCAACTTCATGGAGGACAAGACGCGTTCCGAGATCGTCTACACCGGCGATTTCGGCACCACCGACAACATCAATTGCGACAATCCCCTGCTGTCGGCCCAGCAGCGGGCGATCGTCTGCGCGCCGGCCAACCTGATCGGCTCGTCCGGCTTTCCCGACGGCGGCCCGCCACAGGTGTTCTTCGATCCGACGACCGGCAATCCTTATTTCCGGGGCTTTCTGCAGCCCTTGCGCCGCAACGTCGAGGGCGGGCTGCGCACCGATGTTCTCGAGCACACGAACTATCGCGCCGTCTTTGGCATGCGCGGCGACCTGAGCGACGTGTGGTCGTACGACAGCTATTACCAGTTCGGCCGGGTCGACTTCGCCGAGACGTACCTCAATGATTTCTCGGTTACGCGGCTGACCCGGGCGGTGGACGTGGTCGACAATCCGACGACCGTGGGAATAGATCCGGTCTGTCGCTCGGTCGTCGACGGCAGCGACCCCGACTGCGTCCCGTACGACATCTACGCGCTCGACCAGGTCAGCCCCGAGGCGATCGATTACCTGTCCAACCCGGCGTTGCAGGACGGGCATACCGAGCAGCACCTCGTCCACTTCGATTTCACCGGCGACCTCGGTTCGTACGGCTTGAAGACTCCGTGGACGACCCAGGGCTTCGGCTTCAACATCGGCGCCGAATACCGCAAGGAGACGCTCGAGCTTCTGGTCGATGATGCCTTCCGGAACAACGACCTCGCCGGTGTCGGCGCGCCGATATTGCCTGTCGATGGCGATTTCGATGTCAGGGAAGCCTTCGCCGAGGTCCGCATACCGCTCGTCCACGACCTGCCGTTCTTCAACGAGCTGTCGTTCGAGCTCGGCTACCGCTACTCGGACTACGGCGTCCAGGACCGCCATTTCAGCACCGACACCTACAAGTTCGCGGCCAACTGGAGCCCCGTTCAGGACATTCGCTTCCGCAGCAACTACAACCGCTCCGTCAGGGCGCCCAACATCCAGGACCTGTTCGAGCCGCAGCGTGTGGTCTTCGACGGCAACATCGATCCCTGCGCGGGTCCCGAAATCGACGGCCGGGTCAACGGCTATACCGAGGAGGAATGCGCCCGCACCGGCGTCACCCCGGGCCAGTTCGGCAACATCCTGCGCAATCCTTCCGAGCAGTATCACGGGCTCATCGGCGGCAATCCCGACCTCGACCCCGAGGTGGCCGACACCTGGACGGCCGGGGTGGTCATTCAGCCGCGGTTCCTGCCGCGGTTCGCGCTGACGGTCGACTGGTTCGACATCGAGATCGACAAGTCGATCGACCTGGTCGGCGCCGACCAGATCCTGTTCCATTGCATCGAGGCCAACGAGCTGTGCGGCGAGATCCATCGCAACTCGCAAGGCTCGTTGTGGACGACGCAGGACGGCTATGTCCGCGACCTCCCGTTCAATGTCGGCGGATTGTCGACCAGCGGGCTCGATTTTACCGCCAGCTATTCCTACGACCTCGGCCGTTTCGGGTCGCTCGGCTTCAACTTCGTCGGCACGTGGCTCGACGAGCTCGTCGTCAATCCGTTCGGGCCGACCGAATACGATTGCGCCGGCCTGTTCGGCAACGTGTGCGGCACGCCGTCGCCGGAATGGCGCTCGAAAACTCGCGTCACGCTGGTCATGCCGAACGGGTTCGGAGCCTCGCTCCAGTGGCGCTACTTCTCGTCGCTCGATCACGCCGGGCTGAGCTCCGACCCCGACCTGGAGAACCCGTTCGTCGGACCCGGCGAGGAGAAGCTGCCGTCGGTGAGCTATCTCGACCTGGTGCTCACCTACCGCATCGGCGATCACTACAACTTCCGCGTCGGCGCCAACAACATTCTCGACAAGGATCCGCCGATCGCGCCGCTCGGGAACCTCGACATCAACACGGCCCGGTCCGGCAACACCTACCCCAACGTCTACGACGCGCTGGGACGCTACATCTTCGCGGGGGTGACGCTGGACTTCTAGGCCGGGCGCCGCGCTCGCGCGGATCGCGCTAGCAGATCTTCTGGACCAGCGGCTCGATCCGCAGCGTCACCACGTCGACTCCCGGCGGGCGCGTGGCGGCGAACAGGATGCCCTCGGCGACTTCGGCCGCCGGGAGCATCTCCAGGTTGTCCTCGAATTCCTGCAGCTTTTCGTCGGAGTAGGGCTGCAGGTGCGTGGCGATGGCCCCGGGCTCGATCAGCGTGACGCGGATCTTCTCGGCGATCATCTCCTTGCGCAGCGTCTCGGCGAACAGCGCCACGCCGCCCTTGGAGGCGTTGTACACGCTCTCGCCGACCGCCTTGATGTGCACGCTGATCGAGCCGACGAAGATCACCTGGCCGTCCTCGCGCCCGCTCACGCGGATGCGCTCGATCGCCTTCTTGGCGCAGCCGACGTAGCTGACGAGGTTGGCGTCGATCACCTGGCGCCAGCCGGCGTCGCTGATCGTCATCAGCGGATCGGACGGCAGGCCGGCGCAGGCGACGAGGATGTCGAGCCCGCCGAGCTGGTCGTCGACGAAGTGGAACAGCCGCTCGATCTCGTCCTGCCGCGCGAGGTCGCCGGCGAAGGCGATCGCACCGTCGGCGTGGCGCGTCGCGCCGGGGATGTCGGCGGAGACCACTTGCGCCCCGGCGGCGAGCATCCGAGCGGCGGTTTCCCGCCCGACGCCGCCGGCCCCGCCGGTTATCAGCACGCGCCGCCCCGCCAGCCGTTCAAGCGCCATCGTCCACACTCCTCGCAGGCTTCAACCCGGAAACCGGCATTCGGTTGCGCGGTTCATGTCGGGAAAGGAGCGCCATGCCGCGCAAGCTCAAGGTCTTCCGCACGCCAACCGGGTTCCACGACGCCTATGTCGCCGCGCCGAGTCGCAAGGCGGCGCTCGCGGCGTGGGGCTCCGACGCCGACCTGTTCGCCCGCGGCGTGGCCGAGGAAGTGACCGATCCCGCGCTGATGGCCGAGCCGCTGAGGCACCCCGGCGAGGTTATCCGCCTGTCGCGCGGCGACCTCGCGACCCAGCTCAAGGCCCTCGGGCCGCGCAAGAAGGCCGCGCGCCGTCAGGAGCGGTCCGATGAACCCGCCCGTGCGGCGAACGCGCGCAAGCCGCCCACGCCGAAGCCGCCGCCCAGGCGCGACAAGGTCGACGCGGCCGAGGCCGCGCTCACGCAAGCCCGCCGGCGGCACGAGACCGAGGCCGGCAAGCTCGAGGATCAACGCGACGCGATCGAGCGCAAGCTCGCCGCCCTGCGGACGCGGCAGGGCAAGGAAACCGCGCGGCTCGAGCGAAAGCGCGACGAGGCGCGCGAGGCTTACCGCGAAGCGCTCGAGAAGTGGAGCGAGTGAGCGGAACCGGCGGCGTTACGGCCTGTTGATCGGATGCGGGGGCAGCATGGAGCCGACAATGAACCAGCCAGTCTCGAGCAAGCCCGCCGGCGGCAGCGACAAGAAGACCGAACCCGACCAGGGTGGCGATTCGGCGCGCAAGGCGCAGGAGTGGGGCGGTGGCTCGAAGGGCGCGAAAGGTCCCGTCACAGCGGCCGACCGCGCCAACGAGCAGAGCAGCGCCAAGAGCTGAGGAGCGAACGATGACCGACGCCACGCCCAAGCAACCCCCGCGCGACCCGAAGCTCGATGAAGACTTGCGCCGCAATCCCGGGATCGGCCAGTCGAAGGGCGCCTTCGCGATGGGCGGCGATCTCGACTATGCCGAAGGCGAGAATACCGTCGAAGGCGACGTCGAGAATGACCCGAGCCCCGTCGGCGGCGTGACCGAGAAGCTCGGCCGCACCAACCGCTGAGCTAGGTTTTCGCCGCCCCGGCCGACGGAAGCTCGAGCAGCGCCAGTCCGCGCCTCGGGCGGTTGCGCTTGATCGGATCGCGGAACGGCAGCAGCGTTTCCCGCGGCCCGGCGAAGCGCGCCTCGTGCGCGTAGAACTCGTCGTAGCCGGGCCACGGCACGTGGCCTTCGGTGTGCTGGTACCAGCCGAGCTTGTAGAGCGCGTCGGGGTTGCTCCCCGGCTCGGGCATCGGGTCGCTCGGCACCGCGGCGCCGAATACCGCCCACGCCGGCTGCGCGGCGCGCGCGGCCTGCCACATGCCGGTCGGATCGACCCACGCATCGCCCTTCTCGGCGACGCCGCTGGTGATGAACAGCGGGTGCGGGGCCCGTAGCGCGATCAGGGTATGCGCGTCGATGGGCAAGTTGGCGGTGGTCTGGTCGCCGCTGGCATAGGCCATGATGTTCGGCGTGAACCAGTGGAACGCGCCCGAGCTGGCCATGTTCTCCCACCGCTCGCCGAAGTCGCGCCGCATCAGCTTGGCTCCGCCCGCGCCCGAGCTGGAGACGTTGGCGTCGGCGAAAGCGTGATCGAACGCCGCGGCGACGAGCACGCCCTTGCCGAAGCGCGAATGGCCCTGCAGCGAGATGCGCTCGCCGTCGATGCGCGGGTCGCGGGCCAGCTCCTCGCGCAGCTGGCTAGCCCCCCACGCCCATGCCCGAAGCGCGCCCCAGTCGTGCCGCTCGCGCGGCCAGCGGGCGAGCCCGATGACGCCCTGCTGCATCGTCGCGCCCGAATCCGACTGCAGCATCTGCGGGCGGTAGGCGACATGGGTGAAGCCGTGCGCCAGCGCCGTCGCCACGCTGTCGGGTGGCGCTGGCCCGCCGCGCCCGCCGAAGTTCGGCACGCGCCCGCCCGGCCAGACGTAGGTGTAGTCGATCAGCGCCGGGGTGTTCGCGGCCTCGGCGGGGAAGGTGACGGTGGCGTCGACCGTCGGGCCCAACCGCCCGTCGGGCGCGACGACCTGGCCGACCCACTGCTCGGTCGTGCCGCCGTCGACGGAGCCGGTCGGCTGCTTGTTCCACACCACCCTGAACTGCGAGACGACCTCGGGAATCCGGCCGACCCAGTTGTCCTCGACCAGCCGGACGAGCTCGCCACGGCGGCCGGCCCATTCTTCGGGGGTCGGCGCCGCCGAGCTGGCGAACAGCGGCGGCAGCGCGAACGCGCCGACCTTGGCCTCGTCGGAATTGGCGGCGTTGGCGTCGGTCGGCGTGCCGCTGGCGCCGCGGCGCAGCTCGCCGAAGCCGAAGCGCGCGCGCTCGGCGGCATGGACGTCCTCCGCGGAGGGCGCCTGCTGCGCCTCGGCCACGCCGGTGACAAGAGCCAGTGCGGCGACAGCCGCCGCGACCCATCGACCCATCTGCAATACCCCGTCCCTGAGCGCCGGTCACTCGATCCCGCGAGGTTCCGGCACCCACTTCATGACACCTCCGGCGAACGGCGTCCACCATCCGGTTTTCACCCCGGCCTCGGCGAGGCGGTCGCTTGTCCACTGATTGCACGTGTTGGTTGAGGTGTAGTGACCGGGAGCGTCGTAGAACACGTCCTCGGGCCCGTAGCCGGCGTAGCGGACGCGTTCGCCCCGCGGCAGCGCGTGCTCGATCCCGGCGACGAGGCGGCTGTATTGCTCTGCAGTCAGCGTGAGGGGGCGGAAGTCGTCCGACGGCGCGGGGCGGACGTAGAAGGCGACGTGCAGCAATCCGTCGCCGCCGACGCCGACGATCCGCAGCACTGTCCCCGGCGACAGGTCCCACCAGGTCGGGGTGTTGAGGAACACCTCCTTCTCGCCCCAGCTGACGGCGACGTGCGTGAAGCCGCGGTCGGGCACCGGCAAGTCCGATACCGGAAAGTCGGCGCGCCAGTCCTTCTCGGGCGTGACCAGCGGCATGACCAGCTCGGTATGAACGCCGTTGCTGGCGACCATGATCTCGATTCCGTCGGCGGGCTCGCGCCAGTCGCCGTTGCGCGGGATCGACGAGCCGATCCATCCGGCAAGCGCGAACAGCAGCAACGCCAGCACCGCGCCGGCGAGGATAGCGCCGAGCGCGTTGGTCAGCCGGCGCGCCGTCTGAGCCACAGGATCGACCAGTCGCCGTCGGCGAGGCGCGCCGCCAGCCGGAAGCCGGCCGTGCGGCAGGCGGCGCGCACCGCGCTCTCCTGCGTCTCGAGCAATCCGGCGAGCAGCAGGTGCCCGCCCGGCCGCACCGCATCGGCGAAATCCCCGGCGAGGGCGATCAGCGGTCCGGCGAGGATGTTGGCGATGACGAGGTCGTACGGCGCACGGCCGGCCAGCAGCGCGTCGTCGAAGCCCTCGGCGACAACCATCGCCAGCTCGCCGCGCGCGGTGCCGAGCGCGACCGCGTTGAGCAGCGCATTTTCGACCACGACCGCCTCGCACACCGCGTCGATGTCGCTGGCGATGGCTCGCGCGCCGGGCCACAGCCTGAGCACGGCGAACGCGAGCACGCCGGTGCCGGTGCCGATGTCGGCGAATTCGCGCACCACCACGCCGCGGCGCTTCATCGCGTCGAGCATCGTCAGGCAGCCCGCGGTGGTGGCGTGCTGACCGGTCCCGAACGCCTGCGCCGCCGGGATCACGAGGTCGACGGTGCCGGGCGAGGGGTCGGCCGGGTGATCGGGCGTGCGGACGTGGAAGCGCCCGGCGCGGATCGGCGCGACCGCCTTCTGCGTCTCGGCGACCCAATCGGTGTCGGGCAGCCGCTCGGCGGCGAGCGCGGGCGCGGGCTCGCCGAACAGCGCGGCCACGGCCGCGCGGTCGGTTGTGGTCGGGCGGCGCGGCAAATAGGCTTCCAGCGCCCATTCATCGGCCCGGTCCCCGGCCACCTCACTGCCGGCCAGGACGATCTCCGGATCCCATTCATCGAACGCCTCATGCGCCGCCAGCGCGCGCTGCACGGCCGCCTTGGACGTCCGCGCGACCAGCTTCCAGCTCACCGCCCGGGACCTTCGCGCGCCAGCCGCGCCTCGAGCGCGGTCTGCCCCGCCAGTGCGTAATCGAGGCAGCCGTCGGCATCGACCAGCCGCCGCTCGCCCGCCAGCCGCGCGTGCAGGTCGCTGGCGGACGGATGGGGCGTCAGCAGTATCTCGCAAGGGAGCGCGGCGATCTTGCCGAGCGACCGGGCGAAGGCATCGACGTAGACCGGCTGGCGCGAGAACCGGTAGCCGTCGGCCGAGACGGCGGTCACGCTGTCGGCGTAGACCATCGCGCGGCATTCCCTTTCGTCGCACGAGCGCCACGACCACGAGGTCGAGCCCGGCGAATGGCCGGGAGTGGCGTGCACAGTGAGGTCGACGTTGCCGAGCACCAGCCGCTCGCCATCATGCAGGATGCGCTCCACCGCCGCGCCGGCGAACGTCTGCTTGAGCTCGGCCTGTGGATCGCGCCAGTCGAGCCGGCCGCTCTCGAGCGGTCCCTTGGCGGCGGCGCGGGCCGCGAGCCGGGCGCCGGTCAGCCGCTTGAGCTCGGCGACCCCGCCGACGTGGTCGTGGTGCTCGTGGCTGGTGACGATCCACTCGACGTCGCCGAGCGCGAAGCCTAGCGCCTGGATGTTCGCGGCGACGAGCGGCGCGGCCTCGAGCGGACCGGAATCGATCAGGACGTGACCCTCGTCGCCCGCCAGCAGCAGCACGGTGATGCCGCACGTGCCGACCTGATAGACGTTGGCGAACACGCGCACCGGCGGGGCCGGATCGGCCCACCCATCCTTGCCGTCGCAGGCGGCGAGCAGATCGCGCACAGGCGGCCCGGCCGGCAAGCGGGCTTGCGCCGAGGCGGGGCCGGCCAGCAGCGCCAGGGCGATCGCCGCGATCCTAGCGAACATAGCTCGCCCCGTTGGCGTCGATCACCGCGCCGGTCATGCTCGGCGGTGCGTCGAGCGCGCAGAACGCGGCGATCGCCGCGATCTCGTCGCTGGTGGCGACGCGGCCGAGCGGGATGTCGGCGAGCAGCCCTGCGCCGCCGCGGCTCGCCAGGTAATCCTCGGCCATCCCCGTCGCGGTGAAGCCGGGCGCGACGGCGAAGCTGAGAATGCCGCGGCCGGCGTAAGCGCGGGCGATGGTCTTGTGCAGCGCCAGCATCCCGCCCTTCGAGGCGGCGTAATGCCAGTGGTCCGGCGAATCCCCGCGATGGCCCGCGCGGCTGGCGACGTGGACCAGGCGCCCCTCCGCGCCCGTCTCCAGCCACTGGCGCACGGCGAAGCGGCTCAATTGCGCGGCCGCCGTGAGGTTGATCCTGACGGTGTCCTCCCACGCGTCCAGCCAGGCGATGTCCGAGGCGTCGAGCGGGTTCGCGGCGAATATCCCGGCGTTGTTGACCAGCGCGTCGATCCGGCCCCCGGCACGCTCGAGCGCTTGCTGCCACATCATCTGCGGCGCCTGCGGGTCGGCGAGGTCGGCGGCGATCGTGTCGGCCTCGGAGGCGCGGGTGGCATGCCCGATCACCCGCGCCCCGCGCGCCCGCAGCGCTTCGGCGATGGCCCGGCCGATCCCGCGGCTCGATCCGGTGACGAGGATAGTCGGCATCGGCTCCTCCTAGCGGGCGCGGAACGGGCGGGGAAGGGCGCCGGCCTTGCCTCGCCGGGCACAATCGCTAAGGGGAGCGCACTCTTTTCATTCGCCGGACATGCCATGGCCGAACGCCCGCTTTCGCCGCACTTGTCGATCTGGAGATGGGGCCCGCACATGCTGGTCTCGATCCTCCACCGGGTGACCGGCGACGGAATGGTGTTCGTCGGGCTGCCGGTGCTGTTGTGGTGGCTCGGCGCGCTGGCGAGCGGGCCCGCGGCCTATCAGACGTTCGCCGAAGCGATGACCTCGATCCCGGGCTACGTCGTCCTCGTCGGCTTGAGCTGGGCGTTCTTCAACCACCTCGCCTCGGGCATCCGCCACTTCGTGCTCGACATCGGCGCTGGCTTCGAAATCGACACCAACAAGCGCTGGTCGGTCGCGACCACGGCGCTCGGCATCCTCCTCGCCGCGGCCTTCTGGGCGGCGTTGCTGCTGCTCTGACGGAGGGAACGGTGGGCCAGCAAACCTCGCTCGAGCGCCACGGCGCCAACAAGGGCACCGCCATCGGCCGCGTGCGCGGGCTCGGCTCGGCCCACGCCGGCGGGCATCACTGGCTGCTGATGCAGTACACTTCGGCCGGCGCGCTGCTGACGACGCTGTACCTGGTATTCTCGTTCCTGCTCCTGCCGGACCTGTCGTACGGCGCGGTCCGCGGCTGGATCGCCAGCCCCGCTACGGCGCTGGCGCTGGCGCTGATGGTCGTGGCGGTGTTCTGGCACGGCAAGCTCGGGTTGCAGGTGATGATCGAGGACTACGTCCACGCGCCCGGCAGCAAGTTCGCCGCGCTGCTGCTGCTCAATCTGGCGATGTTCGCCGGCGCCGCGTTCGCCCTGCTGTCGATCCTGCGCATCGCGCTGGGGGGCGGGGCGTGAGCGACAACGAAAGCCCGACGACGCCGCCGACGACCCCGTTCGGCTCCGCCCCGTCGTACAAGATCGTCGACCACACGTACGACGTGGTCGTCGTCGGCGCCGGCGGCTCGGGCCTGCGGGCGACGATGGGCAGCGCCGAGGCGGGCCTCAAGACCGCCTGCGTGACCAAGGTCTTTCCGACCCGCAGCCACACCGTTGCGGCGCAAGGCGGGATCGCCGCGAGTCTCGGCAACAACTCGCCCGACCACTGGACCTGGCACATGTACGACACCGTCAAGGGGTCGGACTGGCTCGGCGACCAGGACGCCATCGAATACATGGTGCGCGAGGCGCCGCAGGCGGTCTACGAGCTCGAGCACGCCGGCGTGCCGTTCAGCCGCAACAAGGACGGGACGATCTACCAGCGCCCGTTCGGCGGCCACATGCAGAACATGGGCGAGGGGCCGCCGGTCCAGCGCACCGCCGCCGCCGCCGACCGCACCGGCCACGCGATGCTCCACGCGCTCTACCAGCAGAGCCTGAAGTACGACGCCGACTTCTTCATCGAATACTTCGCCATCGACCTGATCATGAACGGCGGGCAATGCGTCGGGGTGATCGCGCTCAGCCTCGACGACGGCTCGATCCACCGCTTCCGCGCGCAGGCCGTGGTGCTGGCGACGGGCGGCTACGGGCGGACCTATTTCACCTGCACCAGCGCCCACACCTGCACCGGCGACGGCGGCGGCATGGTCCTGCGCGCCGGCCTGCCGCTGCAGGACATGGAGTTCGTCCAGTTCCATCCGACCGGCATCTACGGCGCCGGCGTGCTGATCACCGAAGGCGCGCGGGGCGAGGGCGGCTACCTGACCAACTCCGAGGGCGAGCGGTTCATGGAACGCTACGCGCCGAGCGCGAAGGACCTTGCCAGCCGCGACGTCGTCAGCCGCTCGATGGCGATGGAGATCCGCGAAGGTCGTGGAGTGGGGCCGCACAAGGACCACATCTTCCTCCACCTCGACCACATCGATCCGAAGGTGCTGGCCGAGCGGCTGCCGGGGATCACCGAGAGCGGCAAGATCTTCGCCGGCGTCGACTTGACGCGCCAGCCGCTGCCGGTCGTCCCGACGGTGCACTACAACATGGGCGGCATCCCGACCAACTACCACGGCGAGGTGATGACGGTCCGCGACGGCAACCCCGAGACGGTCGTGCCGGGCCTGTTCGCGGTGGGCGAAGCGGCGTGCGTCTCGGTCCACGGGGCCAACCGGCTCGGCTCGAACTCGCTGATCGACCTGGTCGTGTTCGGCCGCGCGACGGGCCACCGGCTGAAGGAGCTGTTCAAGCCCCACGCCGCGCAGGAGGAGCTGCCCCAGGACAGCGCCGACCTCGCGCTGACGCGGCTCGACCACTTCCGCCACGCCAGCGGCGGCAAGCCGACCGCGGCGATCCGCACGGACATGCAGCGCGCGATGAGCGAGCACGCCGCGGTGTTCCGCACCGACGCGCTGATGGCCGAAGGCAAGGACAAGCTGGCGGCGATCTACCGCTCGATGCAGGACATCTCGGTCACCGACCGCTCGCTGATCTGGAACTCCGACCTCGTCGAGACGCTCGAGCTCGACAACCTGATCGCCCAGGCGACGGTGACGATGCACTCGGCGCACAACCGCCGGGAATCGCGCGGCGCCCACGCCCACGAGGACTTCCCCGATCGCGACGACGCGAACTGGATGAAGCACACCGCCAGCTGGTTCGACGGCTGGGGCGGCAAGGACGGCGCGGTGCGGATCGACTACCGGCCGGTCCATGAATACACGCTCACCGACGACGTCGCGTACATCAAGCCGAAGAAGCGCGTGTATTGATGAGCATTGCTTTCCCTGAGTGGTGATTTTCGGGATCTTGGATCAGAAATCTTCGCCCTCATCCGGCACATCTACGCGCTCGTGAATCACGCGAACAACGATCAGCTCGCTTTCGGTGCAGCGGTAGATCACGCGGTGCGAGCCTGACCTGACCTTGCGGTATTCGGCGGGAAGGCCCGTCGCGTGGCTGCCGACGCCGGGAAACTCGGCGGCGAATTCGACTTGGCGACGCAGGTCTTCGATGTAGCGGCGGGCCTGGGGGTCGCCCCATTTTGCCTTCGAGTATTCGCTGATGCTCAGGAGATCGGCCTCGGCCCGCCGCCGCAGGACGATTCTAAGCATCCGGGAATTGTTCGGCGAGAAACTTGTCGAAATCGAACCCCTCGGCCGTGCCGCTTTCCTCGCCCTCGCCGATCAGCTCGCGCAGGCGTTCGACCCGCGCATCGCGCTCTTCCGCCCGGCGCAGGGCGTCGCGCACGACTTCGCTCACAGAGCTGAACTCGCCTGACTCGATTTTGCGATGCGCGTAAGCAATATGGCGATCGCTCAAGGCGATTGAGGTGTTCTTGGCCATGGGGTCCTGTTACCAAATCTTGGTAAATTGGGCAAGGGAGGGTAGATGAGACGGTCGCTTGCGGCATTGCTGACGATCGCGGCGCTGGCCGTGCCCTCGCAGGCGCAGCAGCCCGCCGAACCGATCAATCCGCCACCGCATTTCTCGCCGTGGCCCGGGCTCGGCTCGGGGCGGAACGAGGGGCAGGTCCAGGCGAGCCTGATCCTCGGGCCGGAGCTGCAGCGGGCGCGGTCGGCGCGCGAGATGCTCGCCGACCGGCGCAATCTCGACGCCGCGCTCGCCGCGCTCCAGCCTCAGCGCCGGGGCACCATCGACGCCTATGTCGTTTCGGTCGCGCTCGACAGCGATCCGGTGTTTAGCCGCGAGGCGCGCGAGGCCGGCAAGGTGCTCGCCCGCCGCTACGGTGCCGAAGGGCGCGCGATCACGCTCGCCGGGCCCGACGGGCGCAGCGCCGGGCTCGCCAAGGGCTCGCTGACCTCGCTGACGCTCGCCCTCGCGCGGATCGCCGAGCTGATGGACCCGGCCGAGGACGTGCTGGTGCTTTATTCGACCAGCCATGGCGGACCCCTCGGGCTGTCCTACCACGACGGCGACACCGGCTACGGCATCCTTTCGCCGTCGCGGCTCGGGCTGGTGCTGGGCGAGCTCGGCATCAAACGGCGGATCGTGCTGCTGAGCGCGTGCTACTCGGGGGTGTTCGTGCCGCTGCTCGGCAGCCCCGACACGGCGATCGTCACGGCGGCCTCGGCGCAGACCGCGTCGTTCGGCTGCCTGGCGCAGAACGACTGGACGTTCTTCGGCGATGCGCTGGTCAACAATGCGTTACGCAAGCCGCAGCCGCTCGCCGCGGCGAGCGACGAGGCGCGCCAGCTGATCGCGCGGTGGGAAGTCGGCAACGGCCTCGAAGCGTCGAAGCCGCAAGTCGTGATCGGCGCGGCGGTCGAGCAGTGGCTGCCCGCGCTCGAGGCCCGAATTCCGCGCTCTGCGACCGCGCCGGTCGGCGCGCCGGCGGTCAATTCGCTGCGGACCGCCGGGCGCTGACGATCGTCACCGGCCTGGCCAGCATCTGGCCTTTCATCCACCCTTCGCCGGCTTCCGGGTCGACCGGCGCGTCGAAGATGGCGCGGACCACGTCCATCCCGTGCACGACGTGGCCGAAGGCGGCGTAGCCAAGGCGCAGCTCCGGGTCGGCGTTGGTCGGGTCGGCGTCGAGCCCGGGTTGCGGCGCGAGCATGATCGAGAAATCTCCGGTCGCGCTGCCGGGCTCGAGCCGCGCCATCGAGATCGCGCCGAGCGTGTGGGTGACGCCGGTCTCGCTGGTCGGCTCATGCGCGATCGGCGGCAGGATGCGCTTCGGATCGTACTGCGTGCCGCCCTGGATCAGTCCGTTCGGCTGCTCGCCCCAGTCGAGCCGCATCGCGCGGTAGAACACCGTCCCGTCGAGGCGCTTCTCGTCGACGTAGCGCAGGAAGTTGGCGGCGGTGACCGGCGCGCGTTCGATCTCGAGCGCGATCACGATCTCGCCGAGCTCGGTTGTCAGCACGACATTGGTCGTCTGCTGGGCGTGAGCCGCAGGGGCGAGCACCAGAGCGGCGATGAACAGGGCGAATCGTTGCAGCATGATCCGACTATGGGGCAAGCCGCGCCGCTCGCCAGCCAAGAAAAAATTCAGCCAATATGCAGCACTTGTCGGCTATCGCCGTGGCCATGCACGACACCGCCATGAACCAGTCGCCGCCGAGCGCGGCGGACCGGCGCGCGCACATCGAGGGGCTGCGCGCGCGCAAGCGCTTTGAGGCCGAGGCTATCGGCGTCGATGGCGACTACATCGCCGGCCTGGTCGAGCGCTTCTACGGCAAGATCCGCGAGGACGCGCTGCTCGGCCCGATCTTCGCCGAGCGCATCGCCGCGTGGCCGCCGCACCTCGAACGGATGAAGGCCTTCTGGCGCTCGGTGCTCCACGCCAGCGGCGAGTTCGCCGGCAACCCGATGCTCAAGCACACGGCCATTCCCGGGCTCGAGGAGCGGCACTTCGCCCACTGGCTGACGCTGTTCTACGCCACCCTGCGCGAGCACGCGCCCAGCGACGAGGCCACCCAATTGGTCGCCGAGCGCGCGCGGATGATCGCCGACAGCCTGCTGACCGGCATCGAGACGCGCCGCAACGGCCTTGCCGGAGCGAGGGCGGGGGAGAACCTGCCGCAAATCTAGCGCCGGCGCAGGTTGTCCCGGCCAAGCTGGTCCACTCGGGTCACGCCCATTAGTTTCATCCCGCGGACGATCTCCGCTTCCAGCAGTCCGAGGGCGCGCTCGACCCCGGGCTGGCCGGCGGCCGCCAGCGCGTAAAGGTACAGCCGGCCGCCGGCGACCGCTTTCGCGCCCAGGCTGAGCGCCTTGAGCACGTGCGTTCCCCGTCTTACGCCGCCGTCGAGGATCACCTCGACGCGGTCGCCGACGGCGTCGACGATCTCGGCGAGCTGGTCGAACGGCGCGCGGGCGCCGTCCAGTTGCCGCCCGCCGTGGTTGGAGATCATGATCGCGTCCACGCCCATGGCGGCCGCGCGGCGCGCGTCGCCGACCGACATCACCCCCTTGAGGCAAAACTTGCCGCCCCAGTCGTCGCGCAGCTTTTCGGCCGCCTGCCAGTCCATCGAGTGGTCGAGCATCTGGCTGAAATACGACTGGATCGAGGTGGCGACGTCGGTTCCGGCCGAGACATGTTGCTCGAGGTTGGGCAGCGAGAACGTCTCGCGCAGCAGGTAATCGAGCGCCCAGCGCGGGCGCGAGGCATAGGACAGCGCGCTCGCGGCCGAGAGCTTCGGCGGGCTGGTGAAGCCGGTCCTGAGGCATCGCTCGCGGTTGCCGCCGACGATCGTGTCCACCGTCAGCGTCACCGCATCGAAATTCGCCGCCCGCGCCATCTCGAGCAGCGCGGCGTTGAGCCCTTTGTCCTTGTGGTAGTAGTACTGCAGCATCTTCGGACCGGCGTAATTCGCGCCGATCTCGGCGATGCTCACGCTGGCGAGGCTCGAGATGCCGAACCATAGGCCGAACTTCTCCGCCGCCGCGGCCACCGCGCGCTCGCCCTGCCAGTGGAACAGCCGCTGGAGCGCGGTCGGGGACAGGATCAGCGGCAGCCGCGTGGTCCGGCCGAGCACGGTGACCGACGTGTCGACTTCCTCCACGCCGACCAGCACGTCGGGCACCAGGTCGACCTCGTCGAACGCCGCGGTGTTGCGGTCCCTGGTGATCTCGTCGTCGGCCGCGCCGTCGATGTAATGGAACACCGGGAAAGGCAGGCGCCGCTTCGCCAGGGCGCGGAAATCGGCGATGTTGTGGCAATCGGCGAGGCGGCGCACGCGGGGCTTGAGGGCATCCATCGGCCAACTCTAGCGGTGCATCGACGGGCGGCAAAGCCGTTCATCCACGCTTCATGTTTACAAACGTAATCGTTCGCCTACAGGCGTAATCGTCAAGGGAGGACGAGATGGCCGAAGCCCACGAGCCGCCCGCCGAGCGGATCAGCGATGCCGAGCACGCAGTGATGGAGGCGTTGTGGGAGGAAAGCCCGCTCGCCGCCGCCGACGTGTGCGACAAGGTCTGCGCCGAGCGCGGCTGGTCGATGCCGACCGTCAAGACGCTGCTGTCGCGCCTCGTCGCCAAGGGCGCGGTCGCCACCGAGCCCGACGGGCGCCGCTTCCTCTACACGCCGCTGCTCGAGCGCGTCGACTACGTCGGCGGCGAATCGCGGCGGCTGGTCGACCGGCTGTTCGGCGGCCGTGCGGCCCCGCTGATCGCCCACCTCGCCGAGACCGAGGCGCTGTCGGACGACGACATCGCCGAGATCGAGCGGCTCCTGCAGGAGTTGCGCAAATGACCGGCTGGCTGTTCGACACGGTGCTCTACACCGGGCTGCTGATCGGCTTCGTGCTGCTCGTGCGCCGTCCCGCCGGGCGCTACTTCGGGCCGCAGTTCGCCTACATGCTGTGGGCGCTGCCGTTCGCGCGGCTGCTGCTGCCGCCGGTCGTGCTGCCGGCGAGCCTCGCGCCCGCGCCCGCGCCGGCCGAAATGGCCGCGACGCCGGCGGCAGCCGCGTGGGTCGAGGCCGCGCCGAGCGCCCTGACCGCCACCCCCGTCGCGCCGCCGGTCGCGGCGGCTGCGCCGGCCATCGACTGGGCGCTCGTCGCGCAGATCGGCCTGTCGGCGTGGCTCGGCATCGCGCTCGCCTTCCTCGCCTGGCGGATCGTCACCTACCGGCGCATGCGCCGCGTGCTGCTCGCCGAGGCGCGTCCGGTCGGCGACGTCGGCCGAATTCGGCTGGTGGAGACGCCGGAGGTGACTGCTCCCGTCGCCTTCGGCGTCTTCGACAAGGTCGTCGCGCTGCCGCCGCTGTTCATGGCCCAGCCCGACCGCGCCGCGCGCGACCTCGCCATCGCCCACGAGCTGGCGCACCATCGCGGGCACGACCTGCTGGCCAATTTCGCCGCCCAGGCGCTGCTCGCGCTGCACTGGTTCAATCCGCTCGCGTGGATGGGCTGGCGGGCGATGCGCCGCGACCAGGAGGCCGCCTGCGACGCGCGCGTGCTGGCCGGCCGCGGCCGCGACGAGCGCGCCCGCTACGCCGCGCTGATCGCCGGCGCCGCCGCCGGGCAGCGCCTCGCGCTGGCCGCGCCGATGGCCTGCCCGGTGCTCGGCGACAAATCGATCATCCACCGTTTGAGGAGCCTCAGCATGTCCGACACCACCCCAGGCCGCCGCTGGCTCGGCCGCGGCCTGATCGCCGCCGGCGCGTTCGCCCTGCCGCTGACCGCATCGGTCTCGTTCGCCGCCGACGAGCAGGAAGTGCCCGCGCCGCCGGCGCCGCCGGCTCCGCCGTTCCCGGTCGCCGCGCCGTCCGCCATCGAGGCGCCGCTGGCGCCGGACGCTCCGGAGGCCGCGCTTCCGCCCGAAGCGGCCGAGCCCGGCGTGCAGCGCTTCGTGCTGCGGCGCGGCGGCCCGGGCGAGGCGGGGACGCAGGTCCGCCAGTTCGTGCTGCGCGGCGACGGCGAGCATCCGTTCCCGGCGCCGCCGCACATCGAATGGCGCGCGTTGGGCAATCCCGACGATCCCGCGTTCCAGGCGCAGATGGAGCAGTGG
>DASPMY010000022.1:0-12651 GCA_035626815.1 Croceibacterium sp. | reverse complement strand
GAGACGAACGCGCCCTTTCCCACGCGGGCGCTGGCGAAAGGAACGTCGGGCGAGACGAAGTTCTTCATCACCGCGCCGTTCATGATCGTCGGGTCGCGGCCCTCCCGAGCCAGGATCCAGCCGATCATCCCGGTCACGGTGGACTTGCCGCTGGTGCCGGCGATGCCGATGCCGCCGGGTGGGCGATTGAACAGCGCCGCGAGCAGCTCGGCGCGGGTCATGCGCGGGCAGCCGAGCTCGGCCGCGCGCACGACCTCGGGCACCGTGTCCTCGATCGCGGCCGAGGCGACTAGCGTCTGCTTCGCCGAGCGCACGCCGCTGCCGTCCTGCGGGAACAGCGCGAACCCCTGGCTTTCGAGCCAGGCGCGCTTCTCGGGCGTGCGGCCCTGGTCGAAGCTGCGATCGGAACCCGCAACCTCGGCGCCCATGCCCCGCAGGATCGTCGCCAGCGGCAGCATTCCCGAGCCGCCGATGCCGCAGAAGAACCAGGGGTGGGCAGCGAGGTCGGCGGTGGCGGGCATCGCCGAGCAGCTATGCGCCGGGCCTCGACATTACAACTCGCTTGATTAGGGGTGCGGCATGACCCGCATCGCCATCTGCGCGCCCGGAACGCCGATCACGCGCGATGTCGCCGAACGGGTGTCGGCGCTGGCGGCGGCGGAGTTTCCGCAGCTCGCGCTCGCGTTCCATGAGCAGTGCTTCGCCGAGCACGGGCACTTCGCGGGCGACGATGCCGTGCGGCTGGCCGCGCTGCTCGAATGCGCCAACGATATGGCCGTCGACGCGGTGTGGTTCGCCAAGGGCGGCTACGGCTCCAACCGCATCGCCGCCGATGCGCTGGTCCGGTTCGACCGCACCGCTTACGACAAGACCTTCCTCGGCTATTCGGACAATGGCTACCTGCTCGCCGGCTGCCATCGTCAGGGGATCGGGCTCCCCGTGCACGGGCCGATGCCCGTCGACATCCGCCGCGATGGCGGCGAGGCGGCGGTGCGGCGGGCGCTCGCCTGGTTCGCCGGCGAGGCCGCGGGGCTGGAGCCTTCGCTCGACGAGCGGCCGGCCGTCGCCTTCAACCTGACCACGCTCGCCATGCTGTGCGGCACCGAGTTGATGCCCGACTTGTCGGGCCACGTGGTCATGGTCGAGGAAGTGGCCGAGCATCTTTACGCGATCGATCGCCTGTTCTTCCATGTGACCCAGCATCTGCGGTCCATCGCCGGGCTGAGGTTGGGGAGGGTGAGCGCCGTGCCCAACAACGACCGGCCGTTCGGCGCGACCGCCGGGGCGATAGCCCGCGACTGGTGCGAGCGTGCCGGTATCCCTTACCTCGGAACGGCCGACATCGGCCACGACGCCGAGAACAAGGTGGTGCCCTTCGGCCTTGCCCGATGCCGCGCGCGCTCATAACCGCGCGGCGGAAGAGGAGTTGCAGATGACCGCTTTCGTATTCCCGGGTCAGGGCAGCCAGAAGGTGGGCATGGGGGCCGAGCTCGCCGACGCCAGCCCCGCCGCGCGCGAAGTGTTCCAGGAAGTCGATGAAGCGCTTGGGCAGAACCTGTCGCGGATCATGCGCGAGGGACCCGAGGACGAGCTGACGCTGACCGCGAACGCGCAGCCGGCGATCATGTCGCATTCCATCGCCGTGCTGCGCGTGCTGGAAAAGGACGGCGGCCTCTCGATCGCCGACAAGGGTGAGTGCGCCGCCGGGCATTCGCTGGGCGAATACACGGCGCTGTGCGCGGTCGGGGCGTTCTCGCTGGCCGACACGGCGCGGCTGCTCAAGCTGCGCGGCCAGGCGATGCAGGCGGCGGTGCCGGTCGGCGTGGGCGCGATGTGCGCGCTGTTGGGAGCGGACCTCGAGAAGGCCACCGCGCTCGCGGAAGCGGCGGCGGGGGGGCCCCTCCCGGGAGGGCAAAAGGAAGTGTGCCAAGTCGCCAACGACAACGATCCGGGCCAGGTGGTGCTCTCCGGCCATCGCGGAGCGATCGAGCGCGCGGTCGCGCTGGTCAAGGATTTCGGGATCAAGCGCGGCGTGCTGCTGCCGGTCTCGGCCCCGTTCCACTGCGCCCTGATGCAGCCGGCGGCCGACGCGATGGCCGAGGCGCTCGCGCGCACGTCGCCCGGCCCGTTGCGCCTGCCGCTCTATGCCAACGTCACCGCCGCGCTGGTCGCCGACCCCCAGACGGAACAGGACCTGCTGGTCCAGCAGGTCACCGGCCGCGTCCGCTGGCGCGAGAGCGTGCTGGCGATGAGGCAGGCCGGGATCGAGCGTTACGTCGAGCTCGGCGGAAAGGTGCTCGGCCCGATGATTGGGCGCACGGTTGAGGACGTCTCGGTCACGAGCGTGGTAGCGATGGCCGACATCGAAGCCCTGGCGAAGGAGTTGTGAGCATGTTCGACCTGACCGGCATGACCGCCCTCGTCACCGGCGCCAGCGGCGGGATCGGCTCGTCGATCGCCCGGTGCCTCGCGGGGCAGGGCGCGCGGCTCGCCCTGTCGGGGTCCAATTCGTCCAAGCTGCGCTCGTTCCGCGAGGAGCTGAACCAGCAGTTCGGCCACGATCATGTCGAGATCACCTGCGACCTCAGCAATCCCGCCCAGGTCGAGGAACTGGTTCCCGCGGCGGTCGACACCTTCGGCCAGCTCGACATCCTGGTGAACAACGCCGGCGTGACCCGCGACAACCTCGTGATGCGGATGAAGGACGACGAGTGGGACCAGGTCATCCGCATCAACCTCGAGGCCGCCTTCCGGCTGATGCGCGCCGCCGCCAAGCCGATGATGAAGGCCCGCTTCGGGCGCATCGTCACCGTCACCAGCGTGGTCGGGGCAACCGGCAACCCCGGCCAGGTCAACTACGCCGCGGCCAAGGCCGGGCTGGTCGGCATGACCAAGAGCTACGCGCAGGAGGTGGCCAGCCGCGGGATCACCGCCAATTGCGTCGCCCCGGGCTTCATCCGCACGGCGATGACCGATGGGCTCCCCGACGCCCAGAAGGACGCGCTCAACCAGCGCATTCCGATGGGCCGCATGGGCGAGGGGCCGGACATCGGCGCCGCCGTCGCGTTCCTCGCCTCGCGGGAGGCCGGATACGTCACCGGCCAGACGCTGCACGTGAACGGCGGCATGGCGATGTTCGCCTAGGCACTGGCCGGGGTTTTCCCCAGCGAATCCGGCGCTCCCGCCGTTCTTCCTTGCCGCTCGGCGCGGCCTCGCTAAGGATAAATCGACATATTCCGGCGCTTGCGGGCGACTCCGGTCGCGAGCGCGCAAGGGGGTTAGAGTTGCGATGAAGGCCACCATCGAACGCGCCAAGCTGCTGCGTTGCCTGTCCCACGTCCAGTCGGTGGTCGAGCGCCGCAACACCATCCCGATCCTCTCGAACGTGCTGATCGAGGCGGCGGCCGACGGCACGGTCAAGATCATGGCCACCGACCTCGACTTGCAGGTGATCGAAAGCCTCGATGCCGCCTCGGTCGAGACTGCCGGCGCGATCACCGTGTCGGCGCACCTGCTGTTCGACATCGCCCGCAAGCTGCCCGACGGCAGCCAGGTCAGCCTCGAGACCGCCGACAACCGCATGGCGGTGAAGGCCGGGCGCAGCCGCTTCTCGCTGCCGACGCTGCCGCGCGACGACTTCCCGATGATCGTCGAGGGCGACCTGCCGACCAGCTTCGAGCTGCCGGCCCGCCTGCTCGCCGAGCTGATCGACCGCACGCGGTTCGCGATCTCGACCGAGGAGACGCGCTATTACCTGAACGGCATCTTCCTGCACGTCTCGGACGAGGACCAGCCGGTGCTCAAGGCCGCGGCGACCGACGGCCACCGGCTCGCGCGCTTCACCCTGCCGCGCCCCGAAGGCGCCGAGGGCATGCCCGACGTGATCGTGCCGCGGAAGGCCGTCGCCGAGCTGCGCAAGCTGCTCGAGGAAGCGCTCGACGGCAACGTCGAGATCGACCTGTCGCCGAGCAAGATCCGCTTCACGCTCGGCGGCGAGGGCGGGGTGGTGCTGACCAGCAAGCTGATCGACGGCACCTTCCCCGACTATTCGCGCGTGATTCCAACGGGTAACGACAAGCTGCTGAAGCTCGATCCGAAGAGCTTCTACGAAGGCGTCGACCGCGTCGCGACAATCGCCACCGAGAAGACCCGGGCGGTCAAGATGGGCCTCGAGACCGACAAGGTCACGCTCTCGGTCACCAGCCCGGACAACGGCACCGCAGCCGAGGAAGTGCCGGCGGACTACGGCTCCGACGCGCTCGAGATCGGCTTCAACGCCAATTACCTGAAGGACATCCTCGGCCAGATCGACGGCGACACCGTCGAGCTGCACCTCGCCGATCCCGGCGCGCCGACGCTGATCCGCCAGGACGACAAGAGCCCGGCGCTGTATGTGCTGATGCCGATGCGGGTCTAGCCCCGCGCCCGGATCATCGCCTCGATATCGGTGAACTTCTCGCGCGGGGCGCCTTCGCGCGCGGCGTGTTCCTCGGCTTGCTCGATCTTCTTCCAGTCGCGGAAGGTGACCACGTCGAGGCCGCGCTCGGCGGCCAGCGCGTCGAAGCCGGCGCGGCCTTGTTTGGTGGCGCGGCCGAGGGTGCCGGCGGCGATGTCCTCGGCGATCAGCTCGACGACCGAGTAGCCGTCGGGGCGGTTGGTGCCGATCGTGCCCGAAGGGCCGCGACGGGCCCAGCCGACGCAATAGAGCCCCGGCAGGATGCGCCCCTCGTCGTTGGCGAAGCGGCCCTCGCGCTCGTCGAACGGCACGCCGGGGATCGGCGAGGTGCGGTAGCCGATGCAGCTCACGACGAGATCGGCGGGGACGCGCGCGATCTCGCCGGTGCCTTCCGCGCGGCCGCCGACAAGGCGGGTCTTCTCGATTTCGACCGCCTCGACCTTATCCTGGCCGAGCAGCGCCTTGGGCGATGACATGAAGACGAACTCGATCGCCTTGGGCTTTGCCGCGCGGATGTGCTCGGGCGTCGCGGCGAAGGCCCGCAGGTGCGCCACCGACTTGCGCAAGCCGGGCTCGAGGATGGCGTCCTCCTCGGGCGCCGGCAAGTCGGCCGGCGCGACGTGCGGGGAGGCCCGCTCGAGCTCGCCGAGCTCGCCGAGCTCCTTGGGGGTCATCATGATCTGGTGCGGCCCGCGCCGGCCGAGGATGCGGATGCAGTCGATGCGCGAGGCCTCGAGCGCGTCGAGCGCATGCGCGACGATGTCGCTGCCGGCAAACTCGGCGCGGCTCTTGGCGAGGATGCGGGCGACGTCGAGCGCGACGTTGCCCATGCCGATGACCACCGCGGTCTTGCCCGACAGGTCCGGGTCGAGGCCGGCGAATTGCGGATGGCCGTTGTACCAGCCGACGAACGCGGCGCTGCCGAAGACGTTGCCGAGGTCCTCGCCGGGAATGCCGAGCGGACGATCGTGCGGCGCCCCGGTCGCCAGCACCACCGCGTCGTAGAGCTGGCGCAGCTCCTCGATCGTGACCTGCTCGCCGATCGAGACATTGCCGACGAAGCGCACGTTGTCGGACAGCGCGACCTTCTCGTAGCGGCGCGAGACGCCCTTGATCGACTGGTGATCGGGGGCGACGCCGCTGCGGATCAGCCCGTAGGGCACCGGCAGGCGGTCGAACACGTCGACGCGGACGTCGTCGCCGAAGGTCTTCTGCGCCGCCTCGGCGGTGTAGTAGCCGGCGGGCCCGGAGCCGATGATCGCGATGTGCCGCATGAAGACCCCCCGCTGATCCCGAGCCTGCCGACAGGCTCGCCATGTCTGCCGGGACTGTAGCCGCGAAGCGCTCCGCGGCAATCCGGCGCAGCGCGAAAGTTGCCGACAACTTAACCGTTTTTCAAAGCTGTCGGGCCCATTGATGGTTCATGTCCCGGGCCGCCAAAGCACGCTCGACCGCACCCGCGCGCGCGCCCGTGGAGCCGGTCCCCCTGCGAGCCGGGGAGGCCGGCGCGCAAGGCCCGCCCGAGATGGTTCTGGAAATCGCCGGGCCCGCCTCGGAGCGTCGCCGCGGTTCGCGCCGCGAGCCGCGTCCGGACCGCTCGCTCATCATCCCGGCCGGGAGCCAGCTCGGCCGCAACTGGATTCCCAAGCGCTGGCCGTACCTCCTGCTGGGCATCATCGCCTCCGCCGCCAGCTCGATGGTCGCTACCAAGGGCATTCCCGAGGTCCCGATCGCGATCATGCTCGGCTTGGCGCTGCTGGGCGCGGCCGGCGTGGGCATGGTGCATGCGGCGGTGGCCAACCGCGGCGTCGGGGCGCGGATGTCGGCCGTCCTCGCCGTGGTGATCGCGCCGATGTTCCTGTTCGGCCTGGCGATGACCCGCTGGGCGATCGCCGACGGGCTGCCGTGGGACGTCATGCTCGCCTCGCTGCTGTGCGTCGCCGGCATCGCCGCGGCCTATCTCCGCCGCCAGCCGGGGGTGATCTTCGCCGCGCAGTTGTCGGTCTGGGCCGCCGCGGTGACGGCGCTGGCCTCGATCGCCGGAGCGGTGACGGTGATGGTCGCGCTCGCCGTGTCGATCCTCGTCAGCCGCGAGCAGATCCGAGAGCAGCGCACCGAGGAGGAACGCCGTCGCGCGCGCGACCGGGTGCAGACCCGCGCCCGCGACATCCTCGCCGACTATGAGGAAACGGGCCAGGGCTGGTTCTGGGAGACCGACCGGCGCGCGCAGCTGACTTACGTCTCCGGCCCGGTCGCCAAGGCGCTCGGGCGGGAGCAGAAGAAGCTCATCGGCGAACCGCTGGTCGAGCTGTTCGACCTCGAGGACACCGGCCAGGAGGGCGAGCGCACGCTGCTGTTCCACCTCTCCGCCCGCTCGGCCTTCCAGGAGCTGCCGGTGCGCGCGGCAATCGAAGGCGAGGAGCGCTGGTGGTCGGTCAGCGGCCGGCCGATCTTCGACGAGTTCGACAACTTCGTCGGCTTCCGCGGCTCCGGCACCGACCTGACCGCCAAACGGCGCAGCGAGGAGCACGCCTCGCGGCTGGCGCATTACGATTCGCTCACCGGGCTCGCCAATCGCTTCCAGATGTCGCAGGCGCTGGAGAAGATCCTCTACTCGCAGTACGAGACCAACCGCGTCTGCGCGGTGCTGCTGCTCGATCTCGACCGCTTCAAGCAGGTCAACGACACGATGGGCCACCCGGCGGGCGACGCATTGCTCAAGCAGGTGGCCCAGCGCCTCGAACGGGCGGTCGGGCAGGCGGGGCAGGTCGGCCGGCTGGGCGGCGACGAGTTCCAGGTGATCGTGCCGGGCCGCACCGAGCGTCGTTCCCTCGGCGACCTCGCGTCGCAGATCATCCATTCGCTGTCGCAGCCGTATTCGCTCGACGGACAAAGCGTGGTCATCGGCGCGTCGGTCGGAATAGCGGTCTCCCCGGACGACGGCGTGACCAGCGACGACCTGATTCGCAATGCGGACCTCGCGCTCTACGCGGCGAAGGACCTCGGCCGCGGCCGGTTCCACTTCTTTGCCCACGACCTCCACGCCCAGGCCGAAGCGCGCTCGACGCTGGAGAAGGACTTGCGCGAGGCGATCGCCAGCGGCCACCTGCAGCTGTTCTACCAGCCGGTCGTGTCGACCGCGACCGAACGGATCACCGGGTTCGAGGCGTTGCTGCGCTGGCTGCATCCGCAGAAGGGATGGATTCCGCCCGACAAGTTCGTCGCGGCGGCCGAGGACAGCGGCCTCATCGCGCAAATCGGCGAATGGGCCTTGCGCACCGCCTGCCACGACCTCGCGCGGTGGCCCGACGACGTGCTCGTCGCGGTCAACGTCTCGCCGCTGCAGTTCGCCAATCCGCAACTGCCGACGATCGTCACCAATGCCATCGCCCAGGCGGGGATCAGGCCCTCGCGGCTCGAGCTGGAGATCACCGAGAGCGTGTTCCTCAACGACGACGCCGCGACCGACGCCATGTTCGCCGCGCTCAAGCGGATCGGCGTGCGGCTGGCGCTCGACGACTTCGGCACCGGCTATTCGTCGCTCGGCTATCTGAAGAAGGCGCCGTTCGACAAGATCAAGATCGACCAGAGCTTCGTCCGCGGCGCGACCGAGCCGGGCAGCCGCAACGGGGCGATCATCGCCTCGATCACGAGCCTCGCCCACGCGCTGGGCATGGATACGACCGCAGAAGGGGTCGAGACGCTCGACGAGCTCGACCTCGTCCGCATGCACGGCTGCAGCCACGTCCAGGGCTTCATCTACGAGCGGCCGCTGGCGATGGATGCCGCGACCGAGCGGCTCAAGACCGGCCTCGCCGCGGTCGCCCGCGGCCCGCGCGCCTCGCGCTCGCCGCGGCGGACGATGCTGCGCAAGATCGTGCTCGATCACCACGGCCAGCTCTACAACGGCACGATCCGCAACATCTCGAGCACCGGCGCCCTGGTCGAGGGCCTGTGGCAGGTGCCGGTCGGGACCATCTTCAAGGTCCACGTGTCGGATGCGCAAGTAGTCACCGCCACCACGCGCTGGTGCGAGGAAGACCGCATCGGCGTTGAATTCGCCACGCCCCTGGCACGCGACGGAAACGGACAAATCGCCGTCATGCGCGAGCACGCGCCGGCGCCGGTCGTGAAGCCGCTGCTCAAGGAGGCCGGCTGACGCAAATTCGCGGGGGTTTTTAGGGGTTCGGTAAGGCCGATCCTTTACTGGATTGCGGTCAGGAGCCGGGCGCTCGCCGCGGCTGCGTTGTTCATGGGGCGAGTCTGGAATGGTCATGCGCGGCATGCTGCGGAACATCGGGGCACGAAGCGCCCGCTCGTCCGCCGCCGGAGCCGACGATTCCGTCGTCATCGATTCCGGCCAGCGCCTCGCCATGCTCGACGCGTTCGAGGAGGCGGAGATCGGCTGGTTCTGGGCGACCGACGCCAGCAACGAGCTGATCTACCTCTCGCCCTCGGCGATCCGCCGGTTCGGCAGCGGCATCAAGGTCATCGGCCAGCCGCTCGGCAAGATGGTCGAGACCGTGCCCAGCGAAGGCGAGGAGCGCACCGACCGGCCCCTCTCGTTCCTGCTCAGCGCGCGCAACAAGTTTGCCGATCTCACCGTGCGCATCGAGACCGGCAAGGGCGAGATGTTCTGGTCGCTGACCGGCATTCCCCACTTCAACGAGAAGGACGATTTCCTCGGCTATCGCGGCAGCGCCAAGGACATCACCTCGGTCTACGAGCGCCAGCGCGACGCCTCGCGGCTCGCCCAGTTCGATTCGCTGACCGGCCTCGCCAACCGCCACCGCATGACCAAGCGGCTGACGGCCACGCTCACCGCGTTCAAGGCGGCCAAGCGCAGCTGCGCGCTGCTGATGCTCGACCTCGACCGGTTCAAGGCGGTCAACGACACGCTCGGCCACCCGGCCGGCGACGACCTGCTCAAGCAGGTCGCCCAGCGGCTGCAGCGGATCGTCTCGGGGCCGGTGGAGATCGGCCGCCTGGGCGGCGACGAGTTCCAGATCATCATTCCCGACACCGATGACCGCGGCAAGCTCGGCGAGCTGGCCCAGCGGATCATCCAGATGATCTCGCAGCCCTATTCGATCGAGGGGTCGCGGGCGATCATCGGCACCTCGGTCGGCATCGCCATCGCGCCGTACGACGGGCTCGAGGTGGACGAGCTGATCAAGAGCGCCGACCTCGCGCTTTACGCGGCCAAGGGCGGCGGGCGCGGCCAATACCGGTTCTATTCGAACGACCTGAAGGATTCGGCGCACGAGCGGCGCGAGATCGAGGAAGACTTGCGCGACGCGCTGACCCGCGGCGAGCTGCGGCTGCATTACCAGCCCGTCGTGCGCGCCACCGACAACGTCGTCACCGGGTTCGAGGCCCTGATGCGCTGGAACCACCCGGAACGCGGGCCGATCAGTCCCGGCGTATTCATTCCGATCGCCGAAGAGACCAACCTCATCAGCACGCTTGGCGAATGGGCCTTGCGCCAGGCGTGCGCCGACGCCTCGCAGTGGCCGGGCCACTTGCGCGTGGCCGTCAACGTCTCGGCGCACCAGTTCTCCTCCGACAGCCTGCCGGCGATCGTCACCAACGCGCTCGCTGCGTCGGGCCTCAAGCCCGAACAGCTCGAGCTGGAGATCACCGAGAGCGTGTTCATGGGCGACGCCGAGGCGGTCGACCTGATGTTCAAGCGGCTCAAGAAGATCGGCGTGAAGGTGTCGCTCGACGATTTCGGCACCGGCTACTCGTCGCTCGGCTACTTGCGCAAGGCGCCGTTCGACAAGATCAAGATCGACCAGAGCTTCGTCCGCGGATGCACCGAGGAGGACAACACCAACGCGGCGATCATCACCGCGATCGTCAGCCTCGCCGCCGCGCTCAAGATGGAGACCACCGCCGAGGGCGTCGAGGCGATGGACGAGCTGGCGCTGATCCGCGACCTCGGGGCGACCAACGTCCAGGGCTTCATCTATTCGCGCGCGGTGCCGCAGGACGAAGTGCTCGGCAAGCTGGCCGACGGCGACTTCGCCTATCAGCCCAACGGGCCCGAGAAGCACCGCGCGGAGCGGCGCACGGTGTTCCGCCGCATCGGCGTGATCCACGAGGACGCGCGCTACGACGCGGTGCTGCGCAACCTGTCGCGCTCGGGGGCGATGATCGAGGGCCTGCTCGACGTGCCGATCGGCACCGACCTCGTGCTCGACCTCGGCGAGGGGCAGCTGGTCGTCGCCAAGGTCCGCCGCTCGCAGGACGCCACCCAGGGCCTCGAGTTCGAAACCCCGCTAATCAGCGATGGCGCCGACGGGCTGTGCACGCGCCACCGCATCTCGCCGTACGTGCTCGCCCAGCACGGCATGCCGCTGCAGGCTTTGCCGCCGGGGCATTACTCGCCGCCGCCGCAAAACCCCGTCGCCGGCGCCCCGCGGCCGCGGTTCATGCAAGTCGACGTTTCGGCCAGCTCCAGCCGCGCGGCGTGACACTGCTGACACGGCGATAGAGCGCCGCTAGGGGGACGGGATGGACCTGTCCCGCATCCGCAACTTCTCCATCATCGCGCATATCGACCATGGCAAGTCGACGCTGGCCGACCGGCTGATCCAGGCCACCGGCGGGCTGACCGAGCGCGAGATGAGCGAGCAAGTGCTTGATAATATGGACATCGAGCGCGAGCGGGGGATCACCATCAAGGCCCAGACGGTGCGCCTCAACTACACGGCGAGCGACGGCGAAGCCTACGAGCTCAACCTGATGGACACCCCCGGCCACGTCGACTTCGCCTACGAGGTCTCCCGCTCGCTGGCCGCCTGCGAAGGCGCGCTGCTCGTGGTCGACGCCGCGCAAGGGGTCGAGGCGCAGACGCTGGCCAACGTCTACCAGTCGATCGAGCACGACCACGAGATCGTCCCCGTGATCAACAAGATCGACCTCCCCGCCGCCGAGCCCGAGAAAGTCCGCGCCGAGATCGAGGACATCATCGGCCTCGACGCCTCCGAGGCGGTCCTCACCAGCGCCAAGTCCGGCCTCGGCATCGAGGACGTGCTCGAGGCCGTGGTCCGGAAAATTCCCCCTCCCAAGGGCGACAGGGCCGCCCCGCTCAAGGCGATGCTGGTCGACTCGTGGTACGACCCCTACCTCGGCGTGGTCATCCTCGTCCGCGTGCTCGACGGCGCGATCCGCAAGGGCCTCCAGGTCAAGTTCATGCAAGGCGGCACCGAGCACCTGATCGACCGCGTCGGCTGCTTCACCCCCAAGCGGGTCGAGCTGCCCGAGCTCGGCCCGGGCGAGATCGGCTTCATCACCGCGCAGATCAAGGAAGTCGAGCAGGCCCGCGTCGGCGACACCATCACCACCGTCAAGAACGGCGCCACGGAGGCGCTGCCCGGCTACAAGGAAGTCCAGCCGGTGGTGTTCTGCGGCCTGTTCCCGGTCGACGCGGCCGACTTCGAGAAGCTGCGCGAGAGCATCAGCCGCCTGCGCCTCAACGACGCCAGCTTCAGCTTCGAGACCGAGAGCAGCGCCGCGCTCGGCTTCGGCTTCCGCTGCGGCTTCCTCGGCCTGCTCCACCTCGAGATCATCCAGGAGCGCCTGACGCGCGAGTACGACCTCGACCTCATCACCACCGCGCCGAGCGTGGTCTACCGCATCCGCCTCCAGCACTCCAGGAAGGGCCCCCCGTCTCAAAAGCCGTTCGTGTCGAGCGAAGTCGAGACACGCGCGCCCGGCCTCTCGACTTCGCTCGAGGCGAACGGGGAAGGAGAAGGGAGTTTCATCTACCTCCACAACCCGGCCGACTACCCCGACCCGAGCCGCATCGCGCAAATCGACGAGCCGTGGATCAAGGCGACGATCTACACCCCCGACGAGTACCTCGGCTCGATCCTCAAGCTGTGCCAGGACCGCCGCGGCATCCAGACCGGGCTGACTTACGTCGGCGGCCGCGCCCAAGTGCAGTACGAGCTGCCGCTCAACGAGGTGGTGTTCGACTTCTACGACCGCTTGAAGTCGATCAGCCGCGGCTACGCCAGCTTCGACTATCACATGGAGGGGTACCAGGAGGGCGACCTCGTCCTCATGAACATCCTCGTCAATTCGGAGCCGGTCGACGCGCTCGCCGTCATCGTGCACCGCTCGAAGGCGGAGATGCGCGGCCGCGCCCTATGCGAGCGCCTGAAGGACCTCATCCCGCGCCAGCTCTT
>DASPMY010000021.1:0-11350 GCA_035626815.1 Croceibacterium sp. | reverse complement strand
TCGCCGGCGTCACCACCGTCGTCCACCACGACCGCTGGGAGCCGGACTTCGAGGACGATTTCCCGCTCCACGTGCCGCGCATCGCCTGGGCCAATTCGCTCGGCATGCCGCCGGGCCCGGAGGCAATCGATCCCGCCCGGCGGTTTTGCCTGCACGTGGCCGAGGGCACCAACGCGATCGCGGCCGACGAAGTTCGCCAGCTTCAAGCGATGGGCTTGCTCGGCCCGAACCTCGTCGCGGTTCATGGCCTCGGCATGGATGAGGACGCGGTCGAGCGCTTCCGCGCTTCGGGGGCCGCGCTGGTGTGGTGCCCGAGCTCCAACCAGTATTTGTTCGGCCGCACGGTCCCGGCAGGGCTGGTGAGTCCCGGGGTCGACGTGCTGCTCGGCAGCGACTCGCTGCTCACCGGCGCCGGCAATCTGCTCGACGAACTGCGCCTGGCGCGCGGCCTCGGCCTGCTGAGCGACCAACGGCTCGAAGCGGCAGTGGGTGAGGTCGCCGCCCGCCGGCTCGGCCTGCGCGCCCCGTCGCTCGAACCCGGCGAGCCGGCGGACATCGTGGTGCTGTCTCGCCCGCTGCTCGAGGCGAGCGCCGAGGACGTTTGGTTGGTCGTCGTCGACGGCATACCGCGCGTCGTGGCGCCGGCGCTTGCGCCGTTCAGCGGCACCGCCCGCCTCGCGACCGTCGGCGGAGTCACGCGGTGGGTCGAGCCCGGGGGGCGGAAACACCGCAGCGCGATGAACCGAATGGCGCCTTGGGCGAACCTACAGCGCGAAGCACCGGGCAAATTCACGAGGGGAATGCGGGCATGATTTCTGGCTTGAGCATGCACAGGCGCGCCATGACGTCCGCGCTGGCGCTGGCACTCGCCCTGGCATCGCAACCCGCTTCGGCGCAGGACGATGCGGCGGTGGACGGATCGGCTGAGGACGAGGCCGTCGCAGCCGACGAGGCGGCCTTCGACGAGTCGGAGGAAACCGGCGCCACCGACATCCTTTCCGCCGACACGCTCACCGTCATTCTCGACGCCCGCTTGCTGCTCGCCGACGGGCACCAGTCGTGGGTCGACCGCGGGCTCGGCAAGACGCGCTTCGACGGCACTGCCGACGGCGATTTCCAGCTAAACGCGCTGCCGGTCGAAGCCTCGCTGATCTGGCAGCCGCGCTTCACCCGGTCGATCGTCGGCAATGTCTCGGCCTCGTGGCAGCAGGGCCACGATGACGAAGCCTTCGACGTGATGGAAGGCTACCTGACCTTCATCCCCTCGCGCAGCGGCAGCACCAGCTTTTCGGCCAAGGCGGGCTTGTACTGGCCCGAAATCTCGCTCGAGCACGCGACCGGCGGGGCGTGGAGCACGGTCTATACGATCACGCCGTCGGCCATTAACGCGTGGGTCGGCGAAGAGGTGAAGGTGATCGGCGCCGAAGCGACGATTCGCCACAGCATCGGCAGCCAGGACTTTTCGGCGACCGCCGGCGTATTCGGCTTCAACGACACCTCGGGCACCCTGCTGTCGTTTCGCGGCTGGGCCCTGCACGACGTGAAATCGACGCTGTTCGGCCAATTCCCGCTGCCGCCGCTGAACCCGTTCCTCGCCCAACGGCAGGAGAACGTCACACGGTCTATCCTCGAGATCGATGACCGCCCGGGATTCTACGGCCGCGCCGAGTGGCGGCCGTCGTCCAGCATCGTCCTCAACGCGTTCTACTACGACAACCGCGGCGACCCCCAGGCGTTCACCCACAGCCTGCAGTGGGGCTGGCGCACGCGCTTCTGGAACGTCGGCCTCGTCGCCGATCTCGGCCCGGACACCCGGCTCATCGCCCAGGGCATGACCGGCACGACCGAGATGGGTTTCAACACCAACAACGTGATTTGGGTCGATACGCGGTTTCGCTCGGCGTTCGCGCTGCTGACCCACCGAGTGGGCGAGGGGGCGCTGTCCGGGAGGATCGAGGTGTTCGACACGACCGAGCGCGGCAGCCGGATGTCCCCCGCCGAGGAGAATGAGGACGGCTGGGCGGCGACCGCCGCGGTGCGTTGGCCGCTGTGGAACCACTTCACCGGGTTCCTCGAGGCGCTCCACGTGGAGAGCAAGCGCGGCGCGCGCGCGCGGCTGGGCGAGCCGCGCAAGGAGTCGCAGACCGTGTTGCAGGCCGCGCTCAGATTCCGTTGGTGAATTGACCGAGTCGGCGGGTCAGCCGCCGGCGACCCTCAGCGTGGTCCGCATCATCGGGTGGTAGATGCAATAGATCGCCAGGCTGCCGGCCTTGCGCAGCACCGTGCGCGCCTTCTTGCCCGGTTGCAGCCTGACGTCGAAGCTGCCGTCGCGCGCGGTGGCGGTGTGCTCCACGGTGTCGCGGTTGTCCCACACGATCGTGTCGCCGACTTTCGCGTCCTTCGGCACGCTGCCGAAGTTCATGTTGTCCATCACCACCGTGAACGTGCGGGGCGCGGCCTGGGCCTGAGCTTGGGCGTGGATCGTCGCTACGGCGGCGCCCGCCATCGCCAGAGCGGCGGTCAGTTTCAGCACGACATTCCGCATTCCAACGTCTCCTCGCGACCGGGTCCAGAAGCGCCGGCGGAGCGGGCTGTGGGGAATGCGAGGGCAGCAGCTCGAACCATCGGAACCCCTGGACACAGGGTAAGTGCACTCTGGGCCCGTGAGGGTTCAAGAATGGTTGACGGGCTCACAGCGCGCGCGTGAGGCTCAGCACCACGGCGGCGTCGTCGTCGGGGCCGGGCATCGCGTAAGGCGACGCGTAGGCCTGATCCTGTATCCGTCCCGACAAATCGAGGTGAATTCCCAACCGGCCGAGCTGGCGCGACGCGCCGACGCGCCAGTCGTAAGTCCGGCGGGGAAGGTAAGGCGGCGGCTTCTCGAGGTAGGTCAGCGCGCCGGCGTGCGCGCTGACGAACCAGTTCGGAGCCGGCTCGATCCCGGCTTCGACCTCGGCATAGAGCGTCGGCGTGTCGGCGTAGAAATAGTCCGGCGAATACCGCAGCCGCGCGGTGACGCGGCGCGTGGCCAAGCCGAGGTAAAGCTCGGTGTAGTGGTAATTGCGGCTGGTGCCGTAGCCGTAGGCGTACTCGGCGCGATACACGCCGCCATCGAGCGACACGCCCGGCGCCACCCGGGTGGCGTAGCCGAGGTTGGCCTGGACTCCGAGCAGCTCCGGCTCGCCGCGCCGGACCATGCCGAGCGCCGTCGCACCGGCATAAAGGCCCGACGGGTCGTCGTACGACAGCGACACCGCGGCCACCGGACGCTCGCCGCTGAGCGAGTAGCCGCGCAGGCGGTAATCGGTCTGGATGGAGGCTTCGGCAGCGAGCTGCGCGGACGCGGGGGCGGCGAGGCCTGCGGCCGCCAGGACCGCGCCGGCACCTCCGGCCCAGGCCGCGCGCCGGCTAGTTGCGGCGGCGCGAGCCTCGGTCAAGCGCGCAGCTGCAGCGGCACTCGCTGCTGACCGCGACAAGCGTCGCGCAGGCATCGACGTCGCCGTCGGCCGAACGCACGATCCGGCCCGCGGCAGGCGCAGACCCGCGTTCTTCGCGAACGAGCGCAAGCAGGCCAGTAATGTGCGCCGCCGCGAAGGAGCTTCCGTTAACGAGGTACCATCTCCCGCCCGGTTGCGTGGTCGGCACATCTCGGCCGGGCGCACGATACACACGCTCGGGAAGCGAAGGCAAAGATTCTTCTGCGACGGAGATGACACCCGGAATCGAGGCCGGAAAGCCGCCGCCGGGGCGCTTCGGATCGAATGCCGCGACCACCGCGATACGGCGGTCGAGGCCGACCTGAATCAGCGAGGCGAGCAGCGGATCCTGCGGGCCGCTCAGGCTCATGTTGATGACATCGGCACCGCGCTCGATCGCATAGTTGAGCGCCTTGGCCAGGTTCAGGCTGTCGCATGATGAGGCGGAGACCGCGCCTTCGCGCTGGCGCTCGAAGCAGGCGCGCAGCGCCATCAGGCGGGCGCCGGGCGCGATGCCGACGATGCCGACGCCATTGCCGGGCTTGGCGGCGATGACCCCGGCGATGCCGGTGCCGTGCCGCTCCGCCGGGCCGGCCCGGTCGGACAGGAAATCCCGGCTGGAGACGAACTGGCCCGCCAGGTCCGGGTGGCCGACCTCGATCTTGCTGTCGATCACCGCGATGGTGACGCCGCGGCCCGTCGCGACGCCGTGGAGATCGGCGAGGCGCCATTCGGATGCGGCGGGCTGCGTCGGAAACAGCGGGTCGCCGCCGGGGGGCGGGGAAGCCAGCGTTTCGTAAGTCTGCAACGGCTGCGACCAGGCGACCATGCGATGGCGCGAGACTTGCGCGATCGCGTCCTCGATCGAACGGCCCTCCGGGATGCGCATCACGTAGCAATCGACGCCGATCAGCGGCATCGGCCAGCCTTCGACCAGCTCGAGCCCGTTGTCGCGGGCGATCTCGGCCGCTACCCGCCGCCGGGCCTCCTGCGCGGCGCGATCGTCGTAATTGCCGCCGTAGCGCGCGTTGGGCCTGAAATGCGCTGCCGGCATGCGCAGCATGACCAGGATGGCGCGGCTGTCCGTGGCCGCGACCGCCTCGTCCTGGGGCTCGGGAACGGCTTGCGCTTGCGCCGGCTGGGCGAGCCCGAGCGCCAACGCCAGCGCGATAGCGGCCGCGCGGCGGATCACGGCGCGCCGCCCGCGTCGATCGGCTCGGCGAGCACGACTTGCGGCACCGCGCGCAGCCGGTCGAGCGCCGCCGCCCGGTTGTCGCTCACGCGGACGACGTAGGCGCCGCTCGCGGTCGGACCATCGACCACTCGGGCGCGCACGGCGTTCAGCGCGGCGCGCAGCTCGCGCTCGGTCGTCTCGGGCGCGAACAGGACGATGGCGTTGCCGGCCTCCTCGGCGGCCTCGGAGCCCAGCAGGTTGTAGTCGCGCTCGGGGGCGGACGGCATCGCGACGAACAGCGCCACGGCCGCGGCGGCCGCGACCGCGGCCTGCGCGGCCAGCGCCCAGCCGAGCGTCACTCGCCGGCGCAGGAGCTTCCACGAGACGACCGATGGGCCATCGGCGAGCTGATCGACGAGCGGCGAACGCACCGCTTCCATCTCGACCGGCAGTTGCGCATAACGCTCGCGCAGCGCAAGATTGGCCGCGAGGTCCGCGCGGCATTCGGCGCATTGCGCCAGGTGCGCCTCGAACCACGTCGCCTCGCCGGGCTCGAGCGTGTCGTTGACCCGCCACGGCAGCAGCATCTGCGCCTGCTCGTGCGCGTCGCGAAGGTGAAGGAGATCGCCCACTGTCGCTATCCTAGATCCAGTCCGGCAGCTCGCCCTCGAGGCATCGCCTCAGGTGCCGCCGGGCATAAAACATCCGCGTCTTCACGGTATCGACCGGACAATTCAGGATCTCGGCGATCTCGCGATAGCCGAGCTCGTGAAAATAGGTCAGGTCGACCACCGCGCGATGATCGGGCGAAAGCTCGGCCATCGCCGTCTTCAGCAGCCGGCGCAGCCGGCTCAGCTCGTATTCCTCTTCGGGACCGGCGGCGGTGCTGATGCGGCCATCCCGGTCATGGTCTTCGACCGGCTCGTCGTAGCGGCGCAGCGCTTTGACGGCCTTGCGGTAGGCGATGGCGAACATCCAGGTCGAAAGCTTGCTTTCGCCCTTGAACGAGCTGGCGCGCTCCCACACCACCATCATCGTATCGTCCAGCACCTCCTCGACAATCTGCGGCTGGCGGACCACATTGAACAGGAACCGGGTGAGGCGCGTCTGATACTTTCCGTAAAGCTCCCTGAACGCGTCACGGTCCCGCTGGCCGACGAGGGCGATCAGCCGCAGGTCGGCTTGATTGTCCGACTGCGCCATGCCCCGCGTTCCCCGGATTTCGCTCTTGCGCGCGTTCAACCTCGTCGTCCGGCCGTGTCTCTCCCGGTAAGTGCACCCGGCGGGCCAATATGTTCAAGCCCCGGCGAAGTCGGCGGCCGCGGGCCGCGGGGAGCAACGAGCTGCCGATGAGGACCCAGGTGTGCATCGTCGGCGCCGGGCCGGCCGGGCTCCTGCTCGGCCACCTGCTGCGTGCCGAGGGCATCGACTGCGTCGTGCTGGAGCGCCGGGCGCCGGACTACGTGCTCGGCCGCATCCGCGCCGGCGTGCTCGAGCGGATCACCGTCTCCCTGATGGAGCGCCTCGGTCTCGACGCGCGGCTCAAGGCCGAGGGGCTGCCGCACGACGGCTTCAACCTGGCCGACGGCGAGCGGTTGATCCGCATCGACATCGCCGAGCTCACGGGCGAGCAAGTCGTCGTTTACGGCCAGACCGAGCTGACCCGCGACCTGATGGAAGCGCGTGAGGAGCGCGGGCTCGAGGTGATCTACCAGGCGACCGACGTGGCGCTGCACGATGTCGACGGCGACACACCGTGGGTGACGTTCGCCGAGCACGGCGCAGAGCGGCGGATTGATGCCCGGATCGTCGTCGGCTGCGACGGGTTCCACGGGCCCTCGCGCCGCGCGATCCCGGCCGGCATCGCCACCGAATACGCGCGCGAGTATCCGTTCGGGTGGCTCGGCATCCTCGCCGACGTGCCCCCCTGCAACCACGAGCTGATCTACTCGCACCACGAACGCGGCTTCGCGCTCGCCTCGATGCGCAGCCGGACACGCAGCCGATATTACATCGACGTGCCGATCTCCGAGGCCATCGCCGACTGGCCCGACGCGCGCGTGTGGGACGAGCTGGCCATTCGCCTGCCGGACGAGGCGGCAGCGCAGCTCGTCCGCGGACCGGCGCTGGAAAAGTCGATCGCGCCGCTGCGCAGCTACGTGTTCGCGCCGATGCGGCACGGCTCGCTGCTGCTGTGCGGCGATGCGGCGCATATCGTTCCGCCGACCGGCGCCAAAGGCCTCAACCTCGCGGCGAGCGACGTGCATTACGCGGCCGAGGCCCTGGTCGCGTTCTTCAACCGCGGCGAGGCCGATGCCGTCGCCGGCTATTCCGCCAAGGCGCTGGCCCGGGTGTGGCAGGCGGAGCGGTTCAGCTGGTCGCTGACCCGCCTGCTGCACCGTTTCCCCGGCGACGGTCCGTTCGAGCGGGCAATGCAGCGGGCCGAGCTCGACTATATCGCTTCGAGCCGCGCCGCGCAGACCGGCATCGCCGAAAACTACGTTGGCCTGCCCGTCTGACCGCCGCGGCCGTAGCATCGCTGCAACAGGTGGGAAAAAGAACCGCACCCAACCGAGACCAGCGGAAACCCTGGCCGCGGCCGGGCGTTGGCATCTTCGGCGGGACAGCGCGACAAGATGGGTTGGGCGGAGCTAAAGCCCCTTGCAGCCCATCTGCCGATGCGTCTAAACGCAGCGAAACAACGGCCTGGAGATGAAGATGCGTAAGTTTATCGCGGGAGCTGCTGCAGCAGCCATGGTCGTGGGCAGCTCTGTCGCGCAGGCTGCGCCGGTCGCCTTCGAGGATGTTCGCTCGGCTTCGCCGGTCGGCGAGTCGGAGCAGGCGGTGAGGACCACTCATTTCGTCCTCGGCGGCCTGGCTTTCGCCATCCTGTTCTTCATCCTGTGGCAGATCAACGAGGACGGCGAGAACAAGAACCTGCCGACCAGCCCGTAGTCGCCAGCACGATCGTTTTCCTTCGAGGGCCGCCGGCGGCAACGCCGGCGGCCCTTGCATTTGCCGCTCAGAACACCGCCATCGCCGCGCGTCCGATGAGCGCGACGAGCACCAGGCTGGAGAAGACGAACAGGGCGAACCGCACCACCACGCGGTTGACCGTCGCCTGGACCAGCGAATGCGCGATCCGCGTCCCGACATAGAGCCAGCCGAGCACCAGGCCGTAGTCATCGCCCCGGCCGACGATCGCCAGCACGATCGCCACGGCGTAGAACACCGTCGGCGCTTCGTGCAGGTGGTTGTAGTTATGCGCCTTCCACTGCACGTGCGGCGGCAGCAGCTTGTCGAGCCGCGCCTCCGGGTCGCGCGCCAGGCTGTCCGGTTTGACCTGGTGCGCGCTCATCGCCGGGATCCGCGTGGCGTACATCCACGCCCACATGACCATCGTCCACGCCGCCAGCGCGACCACGGGCTGCAGAATTGCCATTCCGACCATCGTCCCCCTCCTCCCTAATCGCCTTCCGCCAGCACCTCCGCAAAGCGCGCGGCGTCGACATTGCCGCCGGTGAGCATGATGACCGTTCTCCCGTCGACCGGCACCTTGCCGGCCAGCGCCGCCGCCAGCCCCGCCGCCGCGCCCGGCTCGACCACCAGCCGCAAGTGGGCGAACGCGAAGCGCATTGCCGCGCGCACTTCGGTATCGGTCACCGTGAGGCCGGGCGCGGCGCGTCCGCGCAGCACGGCGAGATTGATCTCGCGCGCGACGGGCGCCAGCAGGCAGTCGCAGATCGTCGGGGGGGCGTCGGCCGAAGCGCGCAACGGCTGCCCTCGCGCGAGGCTCTTCCCGATCACGTCCCAGCCGACCGGTTCGACCGGCACGACCTCGGCGTCGGGCAGGGCGAGGGCGAGCCCGGCCGACAGGCCGCCGCCGCCGCACGGCGCGACGATCCGGCTCGGCGGCCCGCCGGCGTGCCGCTCCATTTGCGCCGCCAGCTCGATGCCGGCGCTGCCCTGGCCCTCGATCACCCACGGGTCGGCATAAGCGTGGACGAGGGTGCCGGCGCGTTCGGCGAGGACCGCGGCCGCCACGGCGTCGCGGTCCTCGCCGGGGCGGTCGTAGAGCACCACCTCGGCGCCCAGCGCGCGCGTCCGCTCGAGCTTCACCGCGGGCGCGTCGCGCGGCATGACGATCGTCGCGGCGATGCCCAGCTCGCGGGCGGCCCAGGCGACTCCTTGCGCGTGGTTGCCGCTCGACACGCCGACCACTCCGCGGGCCCGCTCGTCCTCGCCGAGGTCGGTCAGGCGGTGCCACGCGCCGCGGATCTTGAACGCGCCGATCGGCTGAAGGCACTCCGCCTTCGCCCACACGGTGACCCCGGCGATCTCGACCGGAAGCAAGGGGGTCGGCGGGAGAATCGCCGCCACCTTCCCGGCCGCGCGAAGCACGCCCTCGCGCGTCGGCGCTCGTGTCATCGGGCCCTCCGTCATCGCCCGGTCACGTCGCATATTTACCGCCGCCCCTCCACCCTCTATCGCGCGCCGCTTTCCGGGGAACCGGCCGTCGCGGCGGTCCGTTGCCCGGGTGACCGACTGGAGGACTCCGACGCCATGAACGACGCCTCGACCACCGACACGCGCCCCGGGACGAACCGCAAGGCCGAGCTCCTCTCCACCGAGGTCGAGCACATCGACATCAAGAGCTTCGACGCGCGCCCGATCATCGACGCGATGGGCAAGATGAGCTTCACCAGCCGCGACCTCGCCCGGGCCACGCGGATCTACAACCAGATGCTCGCCGATCCCGAGTGCACGGTGTTTCTCGTCATCGCCGGCTCAACGAGCGCCGCGGGGTGCATGGACGCCTACGCCGAGCTGGTGCGCAACAACATGGTCGACGGGATCGTCGCCACCGGCGCCACCATCGTCGACATGGACTTCTTCGAAGGGCTTGGTCACAAGCACTACCAGGCCCTTGAAATCCCTGACGACGACACGCTGCGCTCGCTCTACATCGACCGCATCTACGACACCTACATCGACGAGGAGGACCTCCAGCACGTCGACCACACGGTGTTCGAGATTGCCGAAACCCTGGAGCCCAAGGCCTACTCGAGCCGCGCGTTCATCCGCGAGATGGGCAAGTACCTCGTCGAGCACGGCAAGAAGGAGAACAGCCTCGTCAAGCTCGCCTACGAGCACGACGTGCCGATCTTCTGCCCGGCGTTCACCGACAGCTCGGCAGGGTTCGGCTTGGTCAAGCACCAGGTCGACGCGATGAAGGCCGGCCGGCCCTACCTGACGATCGATTCGATCGCCGACTTCCGCGAGCTGACCGAGATCAAGATCGCGGCCGGCACCACCGGCCTGCTGATGGTTGGCGGGGGAGTGCCGAAGAACTTCATCCAGGACACCGTGGTGTGCGCCGAGATTCTCGGCCACGACGACGTCGAGGTGCACAAGTACGCGGTCCAGATTACGGTCGCCGACGTGCGCGACGGGGCCTGCTCGTCCTCGACGCTGCAGGAGGCGGCGAGCTGGGGCAAGGTCAACACCGGCATCGAGCAGATGGTTTTCGCCGAAGCCGGCTCGGTGATCCCGCTGCTGACCAGCGACGCCTACCACCGCGGCCACTGGAAGACGCGCCCGCAGCGCCGCTGGGCCAAGCTGTTCGGGTGAGAGGCAGTAGGCAGTCGGCATGGCCCTGATGCTAAGGGGCCGATCCTGATTCCTACTGCCTACTGCCTACTGCCTACTGCCTGCTGCCGACTGCCTCCCTTTAGCGCGCGGGCTCGTTGAGCGCCTCGCACAGCCCGACCAGCGTCATGAACTGGTTGACGCACGTCTCGATGCGGGCGCGGTCGTCGTTCGGGTCGAGCGAGCCGCTTTCGAACATGTTGCCGCTGTCGACCGCGATCGCCAACTCGCCGCCGTTGAACAGCGCGCGCACGTTCTGGCCGCCGAACCCGCGCTCGACCTCGACCAGCCGCTCGATGTAGCGCGGATGGACGAGGTAGCGCGCCTCGACCTGGTCGTCCGACCACACCGTGAACAGGTCCTCGAACTCGGGATGGACCATGTCGGCGCAATCGAGCCGATGGCCGTTGAAGGTGACCGAATCCTTCTGCCCGCCAAACAGCTTGCGGTGCTTCTTGTTGCGCTCGACCAGCGTGGTGCCGTGGAAATCGCGGTCGAAGGCGATGGTCACGATCGCGCCGCGGAACACGGTGACCCAACGCCGGTTCTTGCCGCTCCCGCGTCGCTCCTCGAGATGCGCTTCGTGCAAGCTGAAGGCGCGCCCGCCGAGGTCGCCGCTCCACAAGTCGTCGAAGCTCGCGCGGTCGTAGCTCGGGACCATCTGGTAGGTCTTGGCCAGCTCGAAGCCGCGGCCCGGCTCGAACTGGTCGGCGTACGTCAGCCCGAGCGACTCCGCGATCGCCCGGTTGATGCCGCGCTTGGTCTCCTTGATCGCTTTGGCGCGCGGGGCGTAAGCCCACCCGCCGCCGCCGGCGAGTCCGGCGAAGCTGAGGAACATCTTCAGCTCCTCGTTCCAGTCGCCGAACATCTGCGCCACCCAGAACAATCCCAGCACCGGCAGCAGGACCACGCTGGCGATCATGAAGCGGCGGTTCGACTTGCGCTTCGCTTCGGCCCGCACCACCCGCCTGCTGCTCGAGCCAGCCGCCGAGCGGCCCGGCGAGCAGCGCGTCCACGTCCGGTCGTTCGATCATTGCAACAATCCCCCCGT
>DASPMY010000020.1:0-14336 GCA_035626815.1 Croceibacterium sp. | reverse complement strand
CCCTCTCCGCTCCGCTCCGGTGACCTTGGTCGAGGTCTTGATGTCGAAGCCCTGCTTCCTGAAGATCTTGGCGGCCTCCTTGCGGACCTCGCCGTCCATTCCGGGCAATATCTGGTCGAGAAACTCGACCACCGTCACCTTCGCGCCGAGCCGCCGCCAGACCGAGCCGAGCTCGAGCCCGATCACCCCGCCGCCGATCACCACCAGGTGCTGCGGCACCTTCGGCAGCGCCAGCGCGCCGGTCGAATCGACGATCACCCCCTTGGCGTTGTCGACCTCGACGCCGGGGAGCGGCGTCACCGACGAGCCGGTGGCGATGACCACGTTCTTCGCGGTCACCGTCTTGCCGTCGACGCTGACGGTGCGGGCGTCGGTGAACGTCGCATGCCCTTTGAGCCAATCGACCTTGTTCTTCTTGAAAAGGAAGGCGATCCCGCCGGTCAGCTCCTTGACGGCGGTGGCCTTCTCGTTGTGCAGCGCATCGAGGTCGAGCTCGACCTTGGACGACTTGACCCCCCACTTGGCGAGCCCGCCGTGGGCGGCTTCCTCGAACAGCTCGGAGCCGTGGAGCAGCGCCTTGGAGGGAATGCAGCCGACGTTGAGGCAGGTCCCGCCCAGCGTCTCGCGGCTCTCGGCGCAAGCGGTCCTGAGCCCCAGCTGCGCCGCGCGGATCGCGGCGACATAACCGCCGGGGCCGGCGCCGATGACGAGGACGTCGTAGTCGTATTCAGCCATAGGTCGCGTCACTCCTAAATTCCTCCCCACTGGTGGGGAGGTGGCAGCCGCGCCAGCGGCTGACGGAGGGGGCTATCCGCCAGGCGCTGCGCTTGCGGCGAGCCCCCTCCACCACGCTTCGCGTGGTCGCCCTCCCCGCGAGCGGGGAGGATTTCTTTCTCACAAGTCGATCAGCATCCGCATCGGATCCTCGATCGCTTCCTTGACGATCTTGAGCGCGGTGACCGCCTCGCGGCCGTCGACGATGCGGTGGTCGTAGCTGAGCGCGAGGTACATCATCGGGCGGATCACCACCTCGCCATTGCGCGCGACCGGCCGCTCCTCGATGCGGTGGAGGCCGAGCACCGCGCTTTGCGGCGGGTTGATGATCGGGGTCGACATCAGCGAGCCGAACACCCCGCCGTTGGAGATGGTGAAGGTGCCGCCCTGCATGTCGGCCATCGTCAGCGTGCCGTCCTTGGCCTTCTGGCCGTAGTCGGCGATCGCCTGCTCGATCTCGGCGAAGCTGAGCGCGTCGGCGTTGCGCACCACCGGCACGACGAGGCCGTTCGGCGCGCTGACGGCGACCGAGATGTCGACGTAGTCGTGGTAGACGATCTCGTCGCCCTCGAGATAGGCGTTGACCGCCGGCACGTCCTTCAAGGCCAGGCAGGCGGCCTTGGCGAAGAAGCTCATGAAGCCGAGCTTGATGCCGTGCTTCCGGGCGAACAGCTCCTTGTAGGCCTCGCGCGCTTCCATCACCGCGGTCATGTCGCAGTCGTTGAAGGTGGTCAGCAGCGCGGCCTCTTCCTGCGCGCTCTTGAGCCGCCTGGCGATCGTCTGGCGCAGCCGGGTCATCTTGACCCGCTCCTCGCGGCGCTCGCCCGAGGCGGCGGGCGCGGGCGCGGGCGACGGGGCCGGCGCGCTGGCCGTCGGCGCAGCTGTCGCGGTCTTGGCCTTGGCGGCGGCGAGCACGTCCTCCTTGGTCAGCCGGCCGTCCTTGCCGGTGCCCTTGATCGCGGTGGGATCGACGCCCGCCTCGAGCACCGCGCGGCGCACCGCCGGCGACAGCGTGGTGGTGTGGTCCTCGTCGTCGGCGGCCGCGGGGGTGGGGGCGGGGGAGGGCGGCTTCTGGTCGGTGGGTTGCGCTTCCTCGCGCTCGTCGATCTGCGTGGTTTCGCCCGCCGCCGAGCTGTCCTCGATCGTGGCGATCACCGCGCCGACCTCGACCGTCTCGCCGGCCTGCACCTTGTACTCGCCCATCACCCCGGCCTGCGGCGCCGGCACCTCGACCGCGACCTTGTCGGTCTCGAGGCTGGCGATCGGCTCGTCGAGCTTGACCGGCTCGCCGGGCTTCTTGAGCCATTCGCCGATCGTCGCCTCGGTGACCGATTCCCCGAGCGTTGGAACTTTCACTTCAACTGGCATGTTCACTTCCGATCAGCATGACTGTGAGTCCCTGCGCAGGCAGAGACCTCGTGCCGCAAACGCCGCTCGTGGGGCCCGAGGCCCCAGCCTTCGCTGGGGCGCACGAATGTGTTCCGGGCCGTGCCACGTTCATTCAACCCCCAGCGCCGCCGCCACCAAGGCGTCCTGCTGCTCCTTGTGCCGGCTGGCGAGGCCGGTGGCGGGCGAGGCGGCGACGTCGCGACCGGCGTAGGACGGGCGCATGCCGGCGTGCCCGGCCTCGCGCAGCGCCGCCTCGATGCGGCTCTCGACGAAGAACCAGGCGCCGTTGTTCTTCGGCTCCTCCTGGCACCACACGACTTCCTCGAGCGCGGTCATGCGCTCGAGGCGCAGCGCCAGCGGCTCGCCGGGGAACGGATAGAGCTGCTCGAGGCGGACGATCGAGACGTCGGCCAGCCGCTCGTGCTCGCGCGCTTCCATCAGGTCGTAGGCGACCTTGCCGCTGCACAGCACGAGCCGGCGGACCCGGTCGTCGGCGATGTCCATCCGGTCGGAGAGGATGCGCTTGAAATGGCTCGCGGCGGTGAACTCGTCGGCCCCGCTGCGCGCCATCGGGTGCCGCAGCAGCGACTTGGGCGTCATGATCACCAGCGGCTTGCGGAACGGGCGCTTCATCTGCCGGCGCAGCACGTGGAAGTAGTTCGCCGGGCTGGTGATGTTGCACACCTGGATGTTGTCGTTGGCGCACAGCTGCAGGAAGCGCTCGAGCCGCGCCGACGAGTGCTCGGGGCCCTGGCCCTCGTAGCCGTGCGGCAGCAGCAGCACGAGCCCGTTGGCGCGCAGCCACTTGGCCTCGCCGGCGGCGATGTACTGGTCGATGACGATCTGCGCGCCGTTGGCGAAGTCGCCGAACTGCGCTTCCCAGCATACCAGCGTCTTCGGGTCGGCCGAGGCGAAGCCGTACTCGAACCCGAGCACGCCGTATTCGCTGAGCGGGCTGTCGTAGACCTCGAACTTGCCGTGCGGGACTTGCGTCAGCGGGATGAATTTGCGCTCGCTCTGCTGGTCGATCCAGATGGCGTGGCGCTGGCTGAAGGTGCCGCGGCCCGAATCCTGGCCCGACAGGCGCACGCCGAAGCCCTCGGCGACGAGGCTGCCGAAGGCGAGCGCCTCGGCGGTCGCCCAGTCGAACCCCTCGCCGCTGTCGAACATCTGCCGCTTGGCGTCGATCACCCGGCCGAGCGTCTTGTGGATGGCGAGGTCCTCGGGGACGGTGGTCAGCGTGCGGCCGAGGCTGTCGAACAGCTTGCGGTCGATCGCGGTGTCGACGTTGCGACGCGCAGTCTCGGGGTCGGCCGGCTTGTGCAGCCCGCTCCAGCGCCCGGCGAACCAGTCGGCCTCGTTCGGCTTGTAGCTCTTGCCGGCCTCGAACTCGCCCTCGAGCTGCGCGGCGAACTCGTCGCGCATGCGCGCCGCGGCCTCGGCGCCGACCACGCCCTCGGCGGTCAGCCGCCCGGCGTAGACGTCGCTGACCCGCGGGTGGGCGCGGATCGCCTGGTACATCAGCGGCTGGGTGAAGCTCGGCTCGTCGCCCTCGTTGTGGCCGAAGCGGCGATAGCACCACATGTCGATGACGATGTCGCGGCGGAACCGCTGGCGGTACTCGATCGCCAGCTTGCAGGCGAAGGTCACCGCCTCGGGATCGTCGCCGTTGACGTGGAGGATCGGCGCCTGGACGCCCTTGGCGACGTCCGACGGGTACGGCGAGCTGCGGGCGAACTGCGGGCTGGTGGTGAAGCCGATCTGGTTGTTGATGACGAAGTGCAGGCAGCCGCCGGTGTTGTAGCCGCGCACGCCGGAGAAGCCGAAGCACTCCCACACGATGCCCTGCCCGGCGAACGCCGCGTCGCCGTGGATCAGCACCGGCAGCACCTGCTCGTGCTGCTTCAAGTCGTCGCGGATCGCCTGCTGCGCGCGGCACTTGCCGAGCACCACCGGGTCGACCGCCTCGAGGTGCGAGGGATTGGGGACCAGGCTCATGTGCACCTTGATGCCGTCGAACTCGCGGTCGGTGCTGGTGCCGAGGTGGTACTTGACGTCGCCCGAGCCGCCGACGTCCTCGGGATTGGCGGTGCCGCCGGAGAACTCGTGGAAGATCACCCGGTAGGGCTTGGCCATGACGTTGGCGAGCACGTTGAGCCGGCCGCGGTGGGCCATGCCGTAGATGATCTCGCGCACGCCGAGCGCGCCGCCGTACTTGATCACCGCCTCGAGCGCCGGGATCATCGCCTCGCCGCCGTCGAGCCCGAAGCGCTTGGTGCCGACGTACTTCTTGCCGAGGAACTTCTCGTACTCCTCGCCGCGGATCACCGCGTTGAGGATCGCCTTCTTGCCTTCGGGGGTGAAGGTGATGACCTTGTCGGGCCCCTCGATGCGGTCCTGCAGGAAGCGGCGCTCCTCGACGTCGGCGATATGCATGTACTCGATGCCGACGTGGCCGCAGTAGTTGCGGCGCAGCGTCGCCACCAGCTCGCGCACGGTGGTCCACTCGAACCCGAGCGTGCCGCCGAGATAGACCGGGCGCTCGAGCGCCTCGCCGGAGAAGCCGTGGTACTCGGGGGTCAGGTCCTCGGGCAGCTCGAGCTTGGTCAGGCCGAGCGGATCGAGATCCGCGGCGAGGTGCCCGCGCACGCGATAGGTCCGCACCAGCATCATCGCCCGGATCGAATCCCCCGCCGCGCGCTCGACCGAGGCGTCGTCGGCCGGCTTGCCGGCGTGGGCCGACGCCTGCTTGACCGCCAGCTTCATCGCCGTCGGGTCCATCGCCTGCGTCAGCTCGCCGCCGTCGTCGAGCGGCCAGCGCGCATTGGCCCAGCTCGGGCCCGGCTGGCGGCCGTCCTGCGGGCCGAGCTCGGGCAGGAAGGAGAGCGGCTCGTTACCCATCGTTGAATCCAAACCCATTGCGCGCCCCAGCGAAGGCTGGGGCCTCAGGCCGCCAGCGCGACGCCTGAGGCACGGAATCCCTGCCGTCGCAGGGGCTCACAGGATGGGTCCGTCGTCGAACAGGTCGCGCCATTCGGGATTCAACTCCTCGATTCGCTTCACTTTCCACTCGCGCTTCCATGCCTTCATTCGCTTTTCAGAGAGCCGAGCGTCGTGGATGTTCTCGAAACGCTCGAACCAGACCAACCGGTGACAGTTGTATTTCTTCGTGAAGCCGGGGACTGCACGGCTGCGGTGCTGCTCCACGCGCTTTGGCAGATCGTCCGTAACTCCGAGATAGAGGACGCCACCCGGCCTATTGGTGAGCAAGTAGACATAGCCGGGCTTCACCCACCCACCTCGTGCGCCCCTGCGAAGGCAGGGGCCTCAGGCCGCTGGCGGACCGTTCGCGGCACGAGGTCCCTGCCTTCGCAGGGACTCACAGGGTGTATTGCGCTCACGCCAATTCCTTCAGGAAGGCGTCGAGCGTGGTGCCGAGCTCGCTCGGGCTGGCGGCGACGCGGATGCCGGCGGCTTCCATCGCCGCGATCTTGTCCTCGGCGCCGCCCTGGCCGCCGGAGACGATGGCCCCGGCGTGGCCCATGCGGCGGCCGGGCGGGGCGGTGCGGCCGGCGATGAACCCGACCACCGGCTTGCGCCGGCCGCGCCGCGCCTCGTCGGCGAGGAACTGCGCCGCGTCCTCCTCGGCGCTGCCGCCGATCTCGCCGATCATGATGATCGACTGGGTCGCATCGTCGGCGAGGAACAGCTCGAGCACGTCGATGAAGTTGGTGCCGTTGACCGGGTCGCCGCCGATGCCGACCGCGGTCGTCTGGCCGAGGCCGATGTGGGTGGTCTGGAACACCGCCTCGTAGGTCAGCGTGCCCGAGCGGCTGACCACGCCGACCGAGCCCTGCCGGAAGATGTTCGCCGGCATGATGCCGATCTTGCATTCCCCGGGCGTCAGCACGCCGGGGCAGTTGGGCCCGATCAGGCGCGAGCGCGAGCCCGACAGCGCGCGCTTGACGCGGACCATGTCGAGCACCGGGATGCCTTCGGTGATGGCGACGATCAGCGGAATCCCGGCATCGATCGCCTCGAGCATCGAATCCGCGGCGAACGGCGGCGGGACGTAGATCACCGAGGCGGTGGCGCCGGTGGCGTGCATGGCTTCCGCGACCGTGTCGAACACCGGCAGCCCGAGATGCGTCTGCCCGCCTTTGCCCGGGGTCACCCCGGCGACCATTTGGGTGCCGTAGTCGAGCGCCTGCCGGGTGTGGAACGTGCCGGTGTCGCCGGTCATCCCCTGGGTGATGACCTTGGTGGTCCGGTCGACGAGAATGCTCATTTCTTGCCTATCTCTCTCTGTTCGCGAGTCCCCGCGAAGGCGGGGACCCAGAGCGGCGTTCCGCTCCGTCGCCCTGGGCTCCCGCCTTCGCGGTAGCGCGGGAGCCGTTATTCGAGCCCCGGATCGATACCCTTGCATGCGACCAGCAGTTCCCTCACGGCGGCGACCGAGACGTCGAAGTTGGCCTTGGCCGCGGCGTTCAGCTCGATCTCGACGATCCGCTCGACGCCGCCGGCGCCGATGACGATCGGCACGCCGACGTAGAGGTCGTTCACGCCGTACTGCCCGGTCAGGTTGGCCGCCGCGGGGAGCACGCGCTTCTTGTCCTTGAGGAAGCTCTCGGCCATCGCGATCGCGCTCGTCGCGGGGGCGTAGTAGGCCGAGCCGGTGCCGAGCAGCGCGACGATCTCGCCGCCGCCCTTGCGCGTGCGGTCGACGATCGCGTCGATCCTGTCCTGCGTGCTCCAGCCCATCCTCACCAGGTCGGGCACCGGGATGCCGGCGACGGTCGAGTACTCGATCACCGGGACCATCGTGTCGCCGTGGCCGCCGAGCACGAACGCGGTGACGTCCTGCACCGAGACGCCGAACTCGTCGGCGAGGAAATGGCGGAAGCGGGCGCTGTCGAGCACCCCGGCCATGCCCACGACCATGTGGTGCGGCAGGCCCGAATACTCGCGCAGCGCCCAGACCATCGCGTCGAGCGGGTTGGTGATGCAGATCACGAACGCGCCCGGCGCGTGCTGCTTGAGGCCGGCGCCGACCGCGGCCATGACCTTGAGGTTGATGCCGAGCAGGTCGTCGCGGCTCATGCCCGGCTTGCGGGCGACGCCGGCGGTGACGATGACCACGTCGGCCCCGGCGATGTCGGCGTAGTCGTTGGTGCCCTTGAGCGCGGCGTCGAAGCCCTCGACCGGCCCGGCCTGCGCGATGTCGAGCGCCTTGCCCGCCGGCATGCCCTCGACCACGTCGAACACGACGATGTCGCCGAGCTCCTTCATCGCCGCGAGGTGGGCGAGGGTGCCGCCGATCATGCCGGCGCCGACGAGCGCGATCTTGTTGCGAGCCATGGGGGTCAGCCGTGTCCTTCACTGGCGCGGGCGCGATCAGGGCTGCGTTCCCGGCGCGTCCCGCGGCCCGCGAGAGGATGCGACCGGTGCGATGGGCGCCGCCCTAGGCCTGCCGAGGGGGCATTGCAACCGGGGAAACTGGGGATTTGTCGGGAATTTATGCTAACAGTTCGCAATAGCGATAATCCTCCCCGGCACGGGGAGGGGGACCATGCGCAGCATGGTGGAGGGGCACGCGAGGCTGATCATGACCTCGTAGGTTCGGGAGCATCCGCCCGTGCCCCTCCACCACCCTTCGGGTGGTCCCCCTCCCCATTCTGGGGAGGAATTATCCCGCGAGGCGCTTGACGGCGCCGCTCTGGCGCTCCTGCGCCAGCAGCATCGCCGCGAGGTAGTCGGGCACCGCGCGGCTGAAGTAGTAGCCCTGGCCGAGCGTGCACCCGGCGGCGCGCACCGCGGTGACCTGCTCGATCGTCTCGAGCCCCTCGGCGACGATGTCCATGTCGAGCGTCGCGCCCATCTCGGCCACCGCGCGGATGATCGCGTCGCTCTTCTTGCCGACGTCGGGGCCGGAGACGAAGCTGCGGTCGACCTTGATCTTCTTGAACGGGAACTTGTTGATGTAGCCGAGCGAGGAGTAGCCGGTGCCGAAGTCGTCGAGCGCGAAGCGCACCCCCTCCTTGGCGAGGTCGTCGATGAACCGCGCGGTGTTCTCGTCGTCGTCGAGGAACAGGCTTTCGGTCACCTCGAGCTCGAGCCGGCGCGGGTCGAGGTTGGCCTCGCGCAGCGAGTTGAGGATGCCGAGCGCGGCGCCCGGCGCGCGGATCTGCACCGGCGACAGGTTGACCGCGATGGTCACGTCCGGCGGCCAGCCGGCGCAGGCCCGCGCGGCTTGCGCGGTGATCCAGTTGCCGAGCGTGATGATGACCCCGGTGTCCTCGGCCACCGGGATGAACTCGTCGGGGCGCAGCTCGCCCTTCTCCGGGTGGAACCAGCGGACGAGCGCCTCGAAGGTGCGGATCTTGCCGGTCTCGAGGTCGACGATCGGCTGGAAGAAGATCGACAGCTCGTCGCGCTGGATCGCCGCGCGCAGCTCGGCCTCGATCTCCTTCTTGCGCACGAGGTCGCGGGTCATCGAGGTGTCGAAGAAGCAGATCTGGTTCCGGCCGTGGATCTTGGCGTGGTACAGCGCCAGATCGGCGCCCTGCATCAGCGTGTCGATGTCGGGCCCGTCGTCGGGCAGCAGCGCCACGCCCATCGAGGCGGCGGTGTCGATCCGCTGGCCCTCGATGCGGGTCGAGCGGGCGACTTCGTCGGCCATCGCCCGCGCCAGCCGCTCGCTTTCGGCGCGGTCGGCGACCTCGGCGACGACGATGAACTCGTCGCCGCCGAAGCGCGCGACGGTGGCGTTCTCGGGCGCGGTCGCGCGCAGCCGGTTGGCCATCTCGGCCAGCACCTTGTCGCCGATCGGGTGGCCGAGCGTGTCGTTGATCTCCTTGAACCGGTCGAGGTCGAGCCAGAACAGCGCCAGCTTCTGGCCTTCGGGCAGCACCATCATCATCTCGACCAGGTCGTTGTTGAGCCCGGCGCGGTTGGCGAGCCCGGTGACCACGTCGGTCCGCGCAAGGTGGCGCATCTTGTCGGCCATCTCGGCGCTCGCCTCGGCGGCGAAGATCTGCTCCTTGAGCGTGCGGAACACCGTCATCGTCACCGAGGTCATCGCCACGACCATCAAGCTGGTGGTGACGCCGAGCACCAGCAGCGCCGGTGTGGCGATGGCGAACGAGGCGACCAGCACCGGCAGCACGCCGAGCATCAGCTGGCCGATGGCGATGAACGGCCGCCCGGCGTTGCGCGCCGAGATGCCGTTGGCATAGGCCAGCGCGTAGCCGAAGGTCAGCACCTCGACGTGGGTGTCGCTGTCGAACAGGATCGTCAGCGCCGCCAGCAGCCCGGCGAGGAAGGCGTAGCTGAACGCCCCGGCCTCGTAGATCAGCTCGAGGCTGCGCGCCGAGTGGTGCTTGGGCGACAGGCCCGCGGCGAGCGCGATGCGGGCGAGACCGACGACGGTGAGCGCCAGCGCGGCGAGCTGGACCCACGGGTTGCCGGTGACGATCGCGGCGCAGGCGGCGACCGCGATGCCGCACAGCGCGCCGATCGCCAGGCTGGCCGGCTGGGTGTACAGCGTCTGGACGAGCTTCGCGCGCACCTGCTCGTCGCGCGCGTCGCGCCCGAAGTAGCCGTGGAATATCTTATCGAGGCGTTTGATCGCACCGCTCCTTCCCGGCGGGCATAGCGGCTAGAGGTTCTCGACAGGTTAAGCCTGTGACAGGGCCGATTCCGGGCGATTGCGGGGGTCTGCGCCGCGCCGCGTCAGGCGCTCAGGCCGGTCCCCGCGACGAGCTCGCTGGCCATGCGCCGGTCGAGCGCGCGGCAGATCTCCAGCCACCACTGGTAGCCCTGGCGGTCGCCGGCGAAGAACGCCGCCTCGGCCTGCTTGCGCGCGCGCTGCGCGGCGGCGAGGCCGTGCTCGGCGAAATGGCGCAGCGCGGCGTGGAGCATCGCGTCGGTCGCCCGGCCGCCGCCGTTGTCGTTGGCCGGCAGCCCGCACGATTCGCGGATCCGGCGCGGGCTCATGCGCGGGGCGAGCGCGTCGGGCGGGGCGGCGAAGCGGATGGTCATCGCCGCGGGGATAGCGGCGCCCGGCTAAGCAATCGTTGGGCCGAATGGTTTCCCGAATGGCGCCAGCGGTTTACCATTATCGGCCGGGCGGAAGGCGGTCAGCTCCCCGGCTGCTTGAGCCACTGCCCGCTGCGGGCGTATTCCTCGCGCACCTGGCCGGCCCCCGGGCCCGAGACCGACGAGGGCTGGGCGCGGAACAGCGCGTCGCCGCCGCGCGCCTCGATCTCGGCCGAGTAATGCGGCGCCGGAGCGGCGGCGGCGGTCGCGCGGGCCGCCTCGAGCGCGGTCTCGTAGGCGCGCGCCAGCGCCAGCGGATCGGCCTCGCCCGCTTCCGCCCGCGCCAGCCGGGCATGCGGCGCGGCCACCGGCTCGCCGCCGAGGTAGGCGTCGCTGAACGCCGCCGGGCGGCCGGCGGCGCCGCGCCAGCGGTAGAAGCGGTGCGCGCCGATGGTGCCGATATGGTCGAGGCTGTCGGCCCAGTACGGGTGGATCTGCACGGTGTGGTAGTGCGTCGCCAGGCCGACCGGGGCATAGACCGCGCCGGCCAGCGCGGCGTCGGCCACGCGCTCGGCGCGGTCCCACCACATCCGCGCCGGCCGGCGGGCCAGCGCGCCGTCGCAGGTGAAGCTGAACTGGCATCCGGTGCGCCGCTCCGAGCCCTGGAACACCACCCCGCAGACGGTGTCGGGATAAGCCGGGTGGGCGACGCGGTTGAGCACCACCTGGGCGACTGCGCGCTGCCCGGCGTCGGGCTCGGTCGCGGCCTCGTAGTAGATCGCCAGCGTCAGGCACCGGCGGGCGCGGGCGCGGTCGCTGAGGCTGCCGGCGCTGAACAGCGCGCGGGCGATCGGCCCGCTGTCGAGCCCGCCGGCGGACGGACGTGGCAGCGCGATTCCCGCCTCCTCGGCCGGCAGCGAGCCGGCCGCCCCGCGCACGTTCGGCAGGTCGTCGAGGTAATAGAACGCCGAGCCGGGGAAGCTCTCGCCGGGGATCTCGAAGCCGAGCGGCCGGGCGGGGGCGGACGCCCTCGGCGCGGCCGGCTGCCACTCGACCGGCGCGGCCATCGCCGGGACCGCGATCGCCGCCGCCAGCACCGCCAGCCGGCGCCCGGCGTGACGGTTGCGCCGCCGGCGGCCGATCGGCGCGGGATCGCGCGACAGCCGCGCGGTGAAGTCGCGCGGGCGGGGTTCGGCGGGGTGGCGGTGGTCGGTCATGGGCGCGCCCGGCGCGTAGCCCGCCCGGGCCCGGAGCGCACCCGCGGCGGCGGCGGCGTGCCAAAGCTGGACAGCCGCGCGACGCGCGCTAAACTCGCCGCCGACGTCACGGATCGCCCGGGAGGCCGGGCCGTCGTCCGCGAGGACGGCGAGGGAAGCGGGTCCGAAGCCCGCGCTGCCCCCGCAACTGTGACCGGGGAGCCGCGCCCCACGACGCCACTGTGCCGCAAGGCCACGGGAAGGCGGGGCGGCGGCCGCGATCCGGGAGCCAGGAAACCTGGCCGCGACAGTCGTTCGGCAGCCGGGCGGGGTGCACCGGAAGCCAGCGGAGAGGCGCGGTCCCGCGTTGCAGGCCGCGCCGCTCCCGCCATGAACGGCACGTTCGTTCGTGGAGGGAAATATGGCACCCAAATACCTGATTTGCCTCATGCCTTTGGCCGTCGCGCAGCCCGCGACGGCGCAGGAGCAGGACGTCCTGATCGCCGACCCGGTCGACGAGGCCAGCATCACAGTGCTTGCCAACGGCGCCCGGCAAGCGATTGTATCGACGGGACAATCGGTCACCGCATTCACCCGCGAGGAGATCGACAGCGTGCAGGGGGCCGACCTCACCCGCCTGCTCGAGCGCGCGCCCGGGGTGAGCGCGAGCCGCAACGGCGGCCCGGGCAACTTCACCGCGCTGCGCGTGCGCGGCGCCGAAGGCGAGCAGCTGCTGGTGCTGGTCGACGGCGTGCGCGTGGCCGACCCGGCGGCGCCCGGCGGCGGCTTCGACCTCGGCAACCTGCTGATGGGCAACCTCGCGAAAGTCGAGCTGCTGCGCAGCTCGAACAGCACGATCTGGGGCAGCCAGGCGCTCGGCGGGGTGCTCGCGGTGACGACCGGCGGCGACTACGGGGTTTCGGCCAGCGGCGAATACGGCGCGCACGACAGCGTCTACGGACGGGCCGGGGGGGCCTTCGCGGCCGGGCCCGCGCGGCTCGACTTGCGCGCCGCCCAGCTCGACAGCGACGGGTTCTCGGCCGCCGCGGCCGGCGCCGAGGCGGACGGCTTTCGCCAGAGCGAGCTGGCCGGGCGGGCGACGGTCGCGCTGGCCCGCGGCGTGTCCGCCTTCGCCAGCGGCCGCTACGCCGACGGCCGGGTGGAGATCGACGGCTTTCCGGCGCCGCTGTTCGCGCTCGCCGACACCGCCGAGTTCCAGGACACGCGCCAGCTCTCCGGCGCGGCCGGGCTGGGTTACTCGGGCCGGGCGCTCGACGTGCGCGCGACGCTGTCGGCGGCCGACACCGAGCGCGACAACTTCGATCCGGCGGTCGGCCCCGCGCCCGGCTACACTACCGACGGCACCAGCGAGCGGGCCGAGCTGCGCGGCCGCTGGCGCTTCGCCGACGGCCTGGCGCTCGATTTCGGCGGCGAGCGCGAATGGCTGCGCTTCTCGACGCTGTTCGACCCGGTGCGCCGCACCGCCATCGCCGGCGGCTACGCCCAGCTCGACTACGAGGGCGGGCCGCTGCACCTCGCCGCCGGGCTGCGGCGCGACGCGCACCGCGACTTCGGCGGCGAATGGAGCCTGGGCGCCGACGCGGTCTACCGCTTCGCCGAGCACTGGCGCGTGACCGCGTCCTACGGCGAGGGCTTCAAGGCGCCGACGCTGTTCCAGCTTCATTCCGACTTCGGCAACGCCGCGCTGCAGCCCGAGCGCAGCCGCAGCTACGACCTCGGGGTGGGCTACGAGGCCTATCCGGTGCGGCTCAAGGCGACCGCGTTCCGCCGCGACACGCGCGGCCTGATCGGCTTCGTCAGCTGCTTCGGGACGAGCGGCGGCATTTGCGCCGGGCGGCCGTTCGGCACTTACGACAACATCGGCCGCGCGCGCGCGCAAGGGCTCGAGCTGGAGGCGAAGGCCACGCTGCGCGAGCGGCTGACGCTCGGCGCGGCCTACACCTGGCTCGGCGCCGAGGACCGCACGCCCGGCGCGGCCAACCGCGGCAACGCGCTACCGCGCCGTCCCCGGCACGCGCTGACCGCCTCGCTCGACTGGGCCGCCACCGACCGCCTGTCGCTCGGAGCCGACTTGCGCGCCGTCTCGCGCAGCTTCGACGATGCCGCGAACGCGGTGCGGCTCGGCGGCTACCAAGTGCTGACGCTGCGCGGCGAGTGGACCGCGAGCGACCGGGTGGCGCTGTTCGCCCGCGTCGAGAACGCGGGGGACGAGCGCTACCAGACCGCCGCCGGCTACGCCACGCCGGGCCGCGGCGCGTACCTCGGCGCGCGGGTGCGGCTGTGATCCTCCCCGGCACGGGGAGGGGCACCATCCGCAGGATGGTGGAGGGGGCCCGCCGCCTGGCGCAGCGCGTGTGGCGGGCCCCCTCCGTCAGCCGCGTCGCGGCTGCCACCTCCCCGTCCCGGGGAGGATTTTGGTCGGTCACGCTGCTTCTTGCCGCCTGCGCGCCCTCGCCCCCCGGCGCGGGTCAGAACCCGACCATCGTCTCGCTCAATCCGTGCACCGACGCGGTGCTCGCCGAGGTCGCCGACCCGGCGCAGCTGCTGGCGATCTCGCACTACAGCCACGATCCGCGCGCGACCTCGATGCCGCTGGCCGCGGCGCGGCGGTTCCGCGCGACCGGGGGGACGGTCGAGGAAGTGCTGGCGCTCGATCCCGACGTGGTCGTCGCCGGCGCGTTCCTGCCGCCGGCCACCGCGCAGGCGCTGCGGCGGCTCGGCATCCGCGTCGAGACGTTCGGGATCGTGCCCGACCTCGCCGCGAACGCCGCGCAAGTCCGCCGGTTGGCGGCGCTCGCCGGGCATCCCGAGCGCGGCGAGGCGCTGCTGGCGCGGACCGACGCCGCGCTCGCCGCCGCGCGTCACGGCGGCGCGCCGGTGCGGGCGCTGCTGTGGCAGGAGGGCGGCATCGTCGCCGGC
>DASPMY010000019.1:0-16772 GCA_035626815.1 Croceibacterium sp. | reverse complement strand
CTGGACGAGGTCGCCGATGTAGATGATGTTGTCGTTCTTGAGGCAGTTGGCCGAACGAACCGACAGCTCGAGCTCGTCGACCTTCTTGAGCAGGTAGCGGTTGAGCTGGTTGGCGTCGCTCTCCTCGGGCTGCGCCGCCATGCCGATCATCGGGCTCGACGGCAGCGGCACGCCTTCCTCGAAGTGCACGAACAGCGTCAGCTGGTCCTGCAGGATGCGCGCGGCATAGGCGACCGCGTCCTCCGGCGTCACTGTGCCGTCGGTCTCGACCGTGATCGACAGCTTGTCGTAGTCGAGCTCCTGGCCGACGCGGGCGTTGTCGACCTTGTAGCTGACCTGGCGGATCGGCGAGTACAGCGAGTCGACCGGGATGAGGCCGATCGGCGCGTCGACCGGGCGGTTGCCGACCGCCGGCACGTAGCCCTTGCCGCTGTCGGCGGTCAGCTCCATGTTGAGCGTCGCGCCCTCGTCGAGGTGGCAGATGACGAGGTCCTTGTTGAGCACCTCGATGTCGCCGGTCACCGCGATGTCGCCGGCCTTGACCTCGGCCGGGCCGGTGGCGCTGAGCTGCAGCCGCTTGGGGCCCTCGCCTTCCATCCGGAGCGCGATCTGCTTGACGTTGAGGACGATGTCGGTGACGTCCTCGCGCACCCCGGCGAGGCTCGAGAACTCGTGCAGCACGTTCTCGATGCGGATCGAGGTGATCGCGGCACCCTGAAGGCTCGACAGGAGCACCCGGCGCAGCGCGTTGCCGAGCGTCAGCCCGAAGCCGCGCTCGAGCGGCTCGGCGACGAACGTCGCCTTGCGCTTGGCATCGCCGCCGCTCTTGACGTCGAGGCTGTTGGGCTTCTTCAGTTCCTGCCAGTTCTTCGTATTGACGGACATGGACTTCCCCTAAAGGTTCATACTGGCGGCACGGCCGCGGAGCGTTGTCACGCCGCGGCCGATGCGAATTGTGGCGGGCCCCGATGCGATGGGCGCCCGCCGGCAGGTTCGATCAGACGCGGCGGCGCTTGGACGGCCTCACCCCGTTGTGCGGGATCGGGGTCACGTCGCGGATCGAGGTGATGGTGAAGCCGACCGCCTGCAGCGCGCGCAAGGCGCTCTCGCGGCCCGAGCCGGGGCCCTTGATCTCGACCTCGAGCGTGCGCACGCCGTGCTCGGCGGCCTTCTTGCCGGCGTCGTCGGCGGCGACCTGGGCGGCGTAGGGCGTGCTCTTGCGGCTGCCCTTGAAGCCCATCATCCCGGCCGAGGACCAGCTGATGGCGTTGCCTTGCGCGTCGGTGATGGTGATCATCGTGTTGTTGAAGCTGGCGTTGACGTGCGCCACGCCGCTGGAGATGTTCTTGCGCTCCCGCCGTTTGATGCGCTGGGGTTCGCGTGCCATGGTCGGTGTCCTGTCCTAAGTCTGAAACCGCTGCCGTCCGTCCCCGGGCGAGGCCGGGTTGGGGGGCGCGCGCCTACTTCTTCTTGCCGGCGATCGGCTTGGCCTTGCCCTTGCGGGTGCGCGCGTTGGTGTGGGTGCGCTGGCCGCGGACCGGGAGGCCCTTGCGGTGGCGCAGGCCGCGGTAGCAGGCGAGGTCCATCAGCCGCTTGATGTTCATCGCCGTGTCGCGCCTGAGGTCGCCCTCGACCGAGTGGTCGGCGTCGATCGTCTCGCGGATCTGCAGCACTTCGGCGTCGGTCAGGTCCTGCACCCGGCGCGACTCGTCGATGCCGAGCTTGGCGGCGATCTTGCGGGCCGTCGTCGGGCCGATACCGTGGATGTAGGTCAGCGCGACGATCACGCGCTTGTTGGTGGGGAGGTTTACCCCGGCAATACGAGCCACTTAATTCTCCATGCTCCACAGGGACTTGTTGCCCGCTGGCGGACGCCCCTATCTCATCGCTGTTTCATCGACACTCGCCGGGCGGCTTGCCAACGGCAAAAAGTCCGGATGAACAGGCACTTTGTGGCCCGCCCGCCGAACTGCCCCGCAACTGTCGAATGAGCGGCGCGCTTACGGCGATTCACTCGCGCCGTCAACAGCGAAACGCGCACATGCGCGCAACGGCTCCGAACCCCGGGCCGGCGACGCATCAGAAGGCATTGGCTACACCAAAACGACGCGGTCGTCAAAATCTGCCATCACCGCCCACGCGGCGACGCCGGATCCATTACCGTGCCGAGCCGGGTCGCCAGCCGCAGCAGCTGCTCGCCGACGACCTGGTCGACGAGCGGCGCGAGCTCGGCCATCGGCATGCGCATGTACCCGCCGACGACGTAGTCCCAGCTGATCCGGGTCATCTCGCCGTCGGGCTCGAGGGTCATGGTCAGCACGCCGGTGACCGCTTCCGCCTGCAGCGGGCCGAGCCCGCCGGTCAGGCGCAAGGTCGAGCCGGGTGCGACGTAGATCACCCGCATGTGCTCGATCTCGCCGCCCGGCCCGGGAATGGTCTCGCAGAAACAGCCGCCGGCGATGGGCGCGATGCTCATGTTGGCGGCATCGCCGGAATACGTGTGCTCGCCGTTCCACCAGTCGCCGGGGCGCACCAGGGCGTCCCATGACTCCTGCGGCGAGGCCGCCACGAGCACTTCGTTGTGCGAGACGAAGCCGGCCTCGCTCGTCGCGGGAACCTCCGCCCCGGCCGAGCCGCCGGCGAGCAGCGCCGCGAGCGCAAGTGTGACCTGATGACGCATGACCACCTCCCGGGCGCGAGGATGGCGCAACCGGGGCCGGCGTTCAATGGGCGGCGAGGATGCGCTCGATGGCGTCGGTCACCGCGTCGATCGGCGCCATCCCATCGACCCGGCTGACAAGCCCGCGCGCCTCGTAGAACGGCAGGATCGGCGCGGTCTTGGCGCGGTATTCGGCCATCCGCGTGCGCACCGTCTGCTCGTTGTCGTCGGGCCGGCGCTTGAACTCGCTGCCGCCGCACTTGTCGCACACGCCGGCCTTCGCCGGCTGCTTGAATGTGTCGTGGTAGCCCGCCCCGCACTCCGCGCAGGTATAGCGCCCGACGATCCGGCGGACGAGCTCGTCCTCGTCGACGTCGAGCTCGATCACCCGGTCGAGCCGGCGGCCGTGGCGGGCGAGGATGGCGTCGAGCTGCTCGGCCTGGTCGGCGGTGCGCGGATAGCCGTCGAAGATCGCCCCCACGCTCTCGCCCATCGCGACGAGCTCGGCATCGATCAGCGCCGAGACGATATCGTCCGACACCAGCTCGCCGCGGTCCATGATCGCCTTGGCCTCGAGGCCGATCGGCGTGTGCGCGGCGACCGCGGCGCGCAGCATGTCGCCGGTCGAGAGCTGGCGCATGCCGTGATGCTCGACCAGGTGCGCGGCCTGGGTGCCCTTGCCCGCCCCCGGCGGCCCCAGCAGGATGATGTTCATCGCTTCACCGCGGCCCTAGCGCAGCCGGCCCTTGAGCTTCGCCTTCTTGATCAGGTCGCCGTACTGGTGCGCCAGCAGGTGCGACTGGACCTGGCTGATCGTGTCGACGGTGACGTTGACGACGATCAGCAGGCTGGTGCCGCCGAGGAACAGCGGCACGCCGGTCTGGGCGATCATGTACTCCGGCAGCACGCAGACCAGCGTCAGGTAGATCGCGCCGATCACGGTGATGCGGGTCAGCACGTAGTCGAGGTACTCGGCGGTGCGCTTGCCCGGGCGAATGCCGGGAATGAAGCCGCCGTTCTTCTTCAGGTTCTCCGCCGTCTCCTCCGGATTGAACACGACCGCGGTGTAAAAGAAGGTGAAGAAGATGATGCCGGCGGCGTAGAACGCCATGTACAGCGGCTGGCCGTGCGCGAGGTACTGGTTGAGCGTCTGGATCACGCCATAGAAACCGCTGTCGGTGCTCACCGAGTTGCCGGCGAACTGGCTGATCGTCAGCGGCAGCAGGAGCAGCGAGCTGGCGAAAATCGGCGGGATGACGTTCGCCGTGTTGAGCTTGAGCGGCAGGTGGCTGCGGTCCGCTTGCATCATGCCCTTGGCGCTGGCGCGCTTCGGATACTGCACCAGCAGCCGCCGTTGCGCGCGCTCGACGAAGCAGATGACCAGGATCAGGCCGATGATCATGACCACCAGCGCGACGATCACGATCACGCTGATCGACCCCGTCCGGCCGCCCTCGAACAAGTTGGCGATGAAGGTCGGGAACTGGGCGACGATGCCCGCCATGATGATCAGCGACACGCCGTTGCCGATCCCGCGGCTGGTGATCTGCTCGCCCAGCCACAGCAGGAACATGGTCCCGCCGATCAGGTTGATGACCGCCATGATGCGGAACGAGACGCCGGGCGCGACAACCGCCTGCAGCCCGCTCTGCGCCCCGTAGGCCTCCAGCCCCGAGGCGAGGAAGCAGCCCTGCACCGCGCACAGGAAGACCGTGCCATAGCGGGTGTACTGGTTGAGCTTCTTGCGCCCGGCTTCGCCTTCCTTTTTCAACGCCATCAGCGACGGATGGAGCGATGCCGCAAGCTGCACCACGATCGAGGCGGTGATGTAGGGCATCACGCCGAGCGCGATCAGGCTCATACGCTCGAGGCTGCCCCCGGAGAAGGTGTTGAACAGGTCGAGGATGCCGCCCCGCGTCTGGTCGTAGAGGCTCTCCAGGATCAGCGGGTTGACGCCGGGCAGCGGCACGAAGCTGAGGAACCGGAACACGATCAGCGCGCCGATCGTGAACCAGATGCGCTGCTTGAGCTCGGTGGCCTTGGAGAAATTGGCGAGGCTGAGATTGCTCGCGATGTTGTCGGCGCGTGATGCCATCGGTCGTTTGATGCCTTGCCCTAAGCCGCTTGGGACCGGGCGACTGATGCCCTCGCCCCCCTGTTCAGGTCAGCCATATAGGTGCCGGGCGGGGATGCAATAACCCCCGCCCGGCAAATCCCGCGATTACTTCGCCGCGCGAGCCTTTGCGGTGCCCTTCTTGGCCGCGGCCAGCTCGGCCGGATCCTTGGCCACGATCACCTCGACCGCGCCGCCGGCCTTCTCCACCGCGGCAATTGCGCCCTTCGACGCGCCGGCGACCTTGAACTGGGCCTTGGCGGTCAGCTCGCCCTTGCCGAGCAGGCGCACCCCGTGTTTGCCGCCCCTGGCGACGCCCGCCGCCTTGAGCGCGTCGTGGTCGATCGGCCTCGTGGCATCGAGCGAGCCGGCCTCGATCAGCTTCTGCACCTGGCCGATGTTGACCTCGGCGTAGTCCTTGGCGAACGGATTGTTGAAGCCGCGCTTCGGCAGCCGCATGTGCAGCGGCATCTGGCCGCCTTCGAAGCCCTTGATGGCCACGCCCGAGCGGCTCTTCTGGCCCTTCTGGCCGCGGCCGCCGGTCTTGCCCTTGCCCGAGCCGATGCCCCGGCCGACGCGGATGCGCTCCTTGCGGGCGCCGGGATTGTCACGGATGTCGTTGAGTTTCATGTCGTCGCACTCGCTTTCGCTTGATTCGCGCTGTTGGGAAGCGGCGCCCCTAGCGAAGCGCCGCGCCTTTGTCACCCCTGCGTCGTGCCGGCCGCCGGCGGCTCAGCCTTCCAGCGACAGCGGGCCGCGCCGCCGCCGCGCCACGAACGCGCGGAGCGGCTTGTCGACCAGCTCGGTCACCAGCGTGGCGACCATCAGCGCGACCGCGAGATAGAGCAGCGCGCCGAGCCACAGCGGCCAATCGAGCCGCGCGGTCGCCAGCGCCAGGCTTTGCGCGATCGGCGCGTGGACGGCGTAGAGCGCGAACGACATGTCGCCGGCCCAACGGGCGACCGGCCGCAGCGCCGGCGGCGGCTCGATACGGCTGCCGGCCGCGACGAACGCCGGCATGACCGCAAGGATCGTCAGCGCGGTGAAGGCGAAGTCGTGGACCGGGGCGACGCCAATGGCCAGCGTGGCGCCGAGCGCCAGCCACAGCGGAACCGCCCACCCCGAAGTCGGGCGCGGCCGGCGGCGCAGCATCTCGGCCAACACCATCCCGAGAGTGAATGAATAGGCCGTCCGCAGCAGCCCGATATGGAAGCCCGGCCACGACCAGCCTTCGCTGAGCGGCTGCGGGACGAACTCTGGGCTCGTCCGGTCCGGCGGCGCGTCGAACGCGAGCGCGGCGACGATCAGCAGCACGCCGGCGGCGGCGGCCAGGAGCGCCCACCATCGCCGTCGGCGGTACGCCAGAGCCACCGCGAGGAAGACGTTGGCGGCGATCTCGAAGAACAGCGACCATGCCGGGCCGTTAAGCGGAAACAGCTCGCGGTTGAGCGGCGAAGGCAGCATCAGCAGGTTGAACGGGAGCGGCCCCAGCAGGTCCCGCACCGCGTCGGTGCCGCCACTCCCGGCGAGAACCTTCACGGCGATCCACGCGCTCGACAGCACCAGGCCGCACAGGAACACCGGGTAAAGGCGCACGACGCGCCGGATCATGAACTCCCGCATCCCGAGGCCCGCGGCAAAGCGCTCGCGATAGGCTTTCACGAGGACGAATCCCGACAGCGCGAAGAAGAAGTCGACCGCGAGATAGCCGTGCGGCACGAGCCACTTGTCGAAGTGGAACAGGGCGACGGCGATGGCGGCGAGGCCGCGCATGCCATCGAGGGTTTCGAAGCGGCCTGCCGGTCCCGCCGCGCCGGGGGGAGCGCTAGCCAACCCGCTCGCTCCGGCCGCGCGTCGCCGGATCCTCGACATCAGGCGCCATCGGTTGACGCATCTCGACGGGTTTGCTGCACTGCGAGGACGGATTCCAGCACGAGCGCCCCGCCTTTGGCAACACCCCCTCCTTGCTTATTGGCCACCAGCTTTGTGACCGACCGTCCCGCGGAAGCGAGCATTTATCCGGCGGCCGGCGGCGTCTCATCGGATTCCGCGGTCCAAGAGGTGTATTGGCGCGCTATCGTCGTCTTCTACACAAGCGCGCGGGTGAACAACAGCACACTGCGGCTGATGTTCTTTACCAATGGCGAGCCGCCGGTCGTCGCTGGCCATTCGGTGAGAGCCTTGCTCGAGGCGCTGGGCGTCGAGATCCGGATCGTGCCGATGTCCCGGCGCATCTCGCGGCCTCAGGTGACCCATTGGGGCAATGTCCTGTACTTCATCGATGTCCTCGACGCGCTCGCGCAAGAGGATCGCGACACGCGCATCGTGCTGACCGATTGCGATGTGGTGGTGGCCGGGCCGGTGGACGGGGTTTTCGCCGAGCTCGGCTCGCACGAGTTCGTCGGCTACGTCCTCGACCGCCCGGCGACCGAGCTCATCAACGGCATCGACCGGCTGGAAATGACCGCGCTGGCCGGCGAAATCTTCGGCACCCGGTTCGACACGCCGATCCGGCACTTCGGCGGCGAGCTTTTCGCGACCACCATCGCCGCCTGGCTCCGGCACCGGCACCTGTTTCACGACCTGTTTGCCAGGGCCCAGGCCGGGGGACCGTTTGTGAACGTGTGCACCGAGGAGCATTTCTTTTCGATCGTTTTCGCGGGCATTCCCGACAGCGTCGCCGAAGCGCGAGGCGCGATCAAGCGGATGTGGACGGCGCGAACGGTCAGAACCGTCGAACGAGGCGACGAGCTGTTGCCGCTGTGGCACCTCCCGGCCGAGAAACGATACGGCATCCGCTATCTGTTTGATGCCCTTGCCGCGCGCCGGTTCGCGTTGCCGCCTCCCGCGCAATTTCGCCGGACGGCGCAGAAATATTGCGGAATCCCTCATGCTGGGCTCGCCAAGATCGCGCGCGATTACGGGGTCAGGGCCATCCGCATGGGGCGCAGGAAATAACCGCCGGCCGCGCCCCGGCTTGGCCGGTCTTGCCCTTGTCGCCAGTGCATGGCGACGTGTTGCGGGCAGGTTTCTTGTTGGCAATCAGGCATGATTGTGTTCGAACGGTAGCGTCAGACCGGCCTTGCGCACCGCCTCCCTGGACCCAAGGCGGGCAAGGACAAGCCAGGAATATGGCATGTACGAATATGCTCTCATAGCGTCAGTCGTCATATTCGTAATGGTTTCGGCTCTTTTCCTCCGTCACCCGAGCGCCTCTATATTTCATCCCGCCACGTTTTATTTGATGTTCCATGGCCTCGTGTTCGTCATCAGGCCTCTATTTGCATGGGATTACGGATTTGACTCGATCTACAAGGCCATGGGCTTCATGCCCAGCGAGTGGGAAAAGACGCAAGTCCTGATCTGCACGAACCTCGGCCTGGTGGTGTTCGTGGCGGTGACCATGGCCCTCACCCCCAACCCTCTCCGCTTTCAACAGGACGAGTTCGACAAGGCCCAGCGCGCGCTGCTGCTCGAGCGCTTCTGGCTCGTCGCCGCGCCGCTCGTGCTGGTGGCGCTGTACACGCTCTACTGGGTGTGGGGGGTGAAGGCGGCCGGCCAGAGCGTGGGCGAGGTCGATGCCAATACCGGCGTGCGGACGCTGCAGGGCGTCAACGGGTACTTCATCTCCGCCGGGGCGATGCTGGTGCCGATCGTCGCGGCGATCGCCTTTCTCGGGCGCTTCCGCCCGTGGAGCCTGGCGCCGTTCGTGGCCTTCAGCGTCGTCCGGCTGGGCACGGGAAGCCGCGGGGATTTCGTCGCCGCGGCGGTGACGATCGCGATCCTGTTCCTGTTCGATCGGCGAAAGAAGTGGCCCAACCTGCCGGTGGTGGTCGCGGCCGGCGTGCTGGCCGTGGTGTTCAACTCGATCCAGCAGGACCGCGGCGCGGCCATTCGCGAGAGCTTCGGCTACGAAAACGCCGCCGACGTGCGATCCTTGTCCACCGAAGACGCCCGGCCGCTGGAATCGCAGGACATCGCCAACCTGGAGTTCTTCGAGTACCTCGTCTGGGCCGTTCCCAAGCGGACCGGGAGCTACGACTATTTCCTGCACAACCTGCAGATCTTCACCGAGCCGATCCCGCGCGCGTTGTGGAAGGACAAGCCGGTCGGCGCGCCGATCAAGATGTTCGAGCTCTACCGCTACGGCCGGACGATCGGAGCGACTTCGTCGATGCCGGGAGCAGGCTGGTACAGCTGGGGCTACGCCGGCGTAGCGATCTGGAGCGCGGTGTTCGCGCTGATCTACGGCGGTGCCTACCGAGCGGTCGCGAACAGCCGGCAAAGCAACGTCGCGATGATCACCTACGCGATCTTCCTGGCAACGGCCGTGGTCGCCTTCCGCGACGGCGCGCTGATCACGATCATGAAGCAGTTGCTGTTCTACCTGGTGCCGCCCGCGGCGCTGTGGTTCATCGCCCGGGCGACCAACGTGCCCAGCGCGGCACGACTGCGCGAGTGGGCCACGGCCGCGGCCAATGCCGCGCCGGCGCTCGCGGCGATCACGCCGCGCGAAAGGCGCGCCGCAGTGGCCGGCCAGCTGGCGCCGAACGCGGCAATGGCCGAAGCCGCCGCCGCCCCGACACCGCATGAGCGGCGGCTCGCGCGGATGCGGAGCCTGGCCCTGCCGAGGCGCCGTCGCGGCTAGCGTCCCGGAAACCAAAAGACCCCGGCATCGCTGCCGGGGTCTTCGGTCTTGTCCCATTGCCGGCAGCTTAGTCGAGCACCTCGACCATGTGCGGAAGCTTGGCGATCGCGCCGCGGACCTCGGGGGTGTCCTCGAGCTCGACGACGCGGTGCATCTTGCCCAGGCCGAGGCCGGTCAGGATTTTCTTCTGCGATTCCGGCCGGCGGATCGGCGAGCCGACCTGCTTGATCTTGATCTTCGCCATCTCAGTTACTCCGCGATCGCTTCGGCGGCGGCCTCGGTCTCGGCCTCGTTCGCACCACCGCGGCCGAGCAGGTCGGCAACCTTCTTGCCGCGACGCTGGGCCACCGACTTCGGCGAAGTCTGGGTGGCGAGCGCGTCGAAAGTGGCGCGGATCATGTTGTAGGGGTTCGAGGTGCCGATCGACTTGGTGACGACGTCGGCCACGCCGAGGCTCTCGAACACCGCGCGCATCGGGCCGCCGGCGATGATGCCGGTTCCGGCGGGGGCCGAGCGGACGTTGACCAGCCCGGCGCCGAAATGGCCCTTGCCGTCGTGATGCAGCGTGCGGCCTTCCTTGAGCGGTACGCGGATCATCTTCTTCTTGGCCGCGGCGGTCGCCTTGGTGATCGCTTCGGGCACCTCGCGCGCCTTGCCGTGGCCGAAGCCCACGCGGCCCTTGCCGTCGCCGACGACGACCAGCGCGGCGAAGCCGAAGCGCTTGCCGCCTTTGACGGTCTTGGACACGCGGTTGATGTGGACCAGCTTCTCGATCAGCTCGTCGCCGCCCTCGTCGTCGCCGCCACGGCCACGCCCGCCGCGCTCGTCGCGCCGGCCACGGCCGCCGCGCTCGCCGCCACGGCCACCGCCGCCGCCACGCCCGCCCCGGCCGCCACGCGCCTCGCGCGGGGTCCGTTGCTCGGTGGCGTCGCCGGAATCCTGCGACTGCGTATCGGCCGCGACAGTCGTGTCGACGGCCGGGGTCGCTGCCGTGTTCTCGGGATTGTTGTTTTCGTCAGCCATCATCAGAACTCCAGCCCGCCTTCGCGCGCGGCTTCGGCCAACGCCTTGACGCGGCCATGGAACAGGTAGCCGCCGCGATCGAACACGACGGAGGTCACGCCGGCCTTCTTGGCCGCCTCGGCGATCTGCTTGCCCACCTCGACGGCGGCATCGACATTGGCGCCCGACGACTTGACGCCGAGCGTCGAGGCGGCGGCCACGGTGCGGCCTTCGCCGTCGTCGATGATCTGCGCGTAGATGTGGCGGCCCGTGCGGTGGACCGACAGCCGCGCCCGGGCCCCGCCGCGCTTCTTGAGCGCGGTGCGGACCCGGCGGCGGCGGCGTTCGAACAGGGAAAGCTTGGCCATGTTACTTCTTCTTCCCTTCCTTGCGGAAGATGTACTCGCCGCGATAGCGGATGCCCTTGCCCTTGTACGGCTCGGGCTTGCGCCAGCGGCGGACTTCGGCGGCGAACTGCCCAACCGACTGCTTGTCGATCCCGCTGATCTCGATCGTGGTCTGGTCAGGGGTCTTGACCTCGAGGCCTTCCGGCACGTCGAGATCGACATCGTGGCTGTAGCCGAGCTGAAGCTTGAGCTTCTTGCCCTGGGCGTTGGCGCGATAGCCGACCCCGGTGATGTCGAGGGTCTTGGTGAAGCCGGCGGTGACGCCTTCGACCAGGTTCGAGACCAGCGTGCGCTGCATGCCCCAGTGGCTGCGCGCCGCCTTGGTGTCGTTGGCCGGAGCGACCGAGATCGCACCGTCGTCGAGCGTGTAGCTGACGAGGTCCGACAGCCCCAGGGTGAGGGTGCCCTTGGGGCCCTTCACGCTGAGCTGGCCGTTGTCGATGGCGGCCGTGACCCCGCTCGGGATCGCAACCGGCCGTTTGCCGATGCGGCTCATCAGAACACCTCCGCCAGCACTTCGCCGCCGACGTTCTGGGCGCGCGCCTCGTTGTCCGAGAGCACGCCCTTGGGCGTCGAGACGATGGTGATGCCAAGGCCATTGCGCACCGTCGGCAGCTCGCGGCTGCCCGAGTAGATGCGCCGGCCCGGCTTCGAAACGCGAGCCACGTGCTTGATCGCGGGCTCGCCCTCGAAATACTTCAGCTCGATGCGCAGCGCCGGGTGCTTGCCGCTGCTGTCCTCGCTGTAGCCACGGATGTAGCCTTCGCGCTGGAGCACCTCGAGCACGTTGGCGCGCAGCTTCGAGGCCGGCGAGAGGACGGAATCCTTCTTCGCCTGCTGGCCGTTGCGGATGCGGGTGAGCATATCGCCCAGGGGATCGGTCAATGCCATTTCGTCAGATCCTCACCAGCTCGACTTGGTCAGACCCGGGATCAGGCCCTTCAGGCCCAGGTTCCGAATCTCGATCCTGTTGAGGCCGAACTTGCGGTAAACGCCGCGGGGGCGGCCGGTGGTGGTGCAGCGGTTGCGCACGCGGGTGGGATTCCCGTTGCGCGGGATTTCCGCCAGCTTGAGGCGCGCGATCAGGCGCTCGGCTTCGTCGAGCGACTCGTTGTCGGCGATCGCCTTCAGCTTCGCGTACTTCGCCGCGTACTTCTTCACGAGCTTCTTGCGCCGCTCGTTCTTGTTGATGGAACTCAGTTTCGCCATGGACTTAAGCTCTCCAAAGGCCGCTTACGCGGCCTGCTTCTCTTCTTCGGCCTCGGGAGCCGGGAACGGGAAACCGAACAGGCGCAGCAGCTCGCGCGCCTCGTCGTCGGTTTTGGCGGTGGTGGTCACGATAATGTCGAGCCCGCGCACCTTCTCGATCTTGTCGTAGCTGATCTCGGGAAACACGATCTGCTCCTTGAGACCCATCGCGTAGTTGCCGTTGCCGTCGAACGACCGCGGGTTGACCCCGCGGAAGTCGCGGATGCGCGGCATCGCGATGGTCACCAGACGGTCGAGGAACTCATACATCCGGTCGCGGCGCAAGGTCACCTTGCAGCCGATCGGCATGCCCTCGCGCAGCTTGAACTGCGCGATCGACTTCTTGGCGATGGTGATCACCGGCTTCTGCCCGGCGATCAGCGCCATCTCCTCGGCGGCGGTCTGGACCTTCTTCTTGTCCTGGCTCGCCTCGCCGACGCCCATGTTGAGCGTGATCTTCTCGAGCCGCGGAACCTCGAGCGCGTTCTTGTAGCCGAACTTCTCGGTCATCGCCTTGGCGATGCGCTCGTCGAAGTCCTTCTTCAGGCGCGGGACGTACTTGTCAGCCATCGATCAATTCCCCGGACTTGACGGCCACGCGCACCTTCTTCCCGTCGCGCTCCTCGAAGCGGACGCGGGTGGGCTTGCCGTCCTTGGGATCGGCCACGGCGACCTTGCTGATCGCCATTGGAGCGGGCGAGCGGTCGATGCCGCCCTGCGGGTTCGCCTGGCTCGGCTTGCGGTGGCGCGCGGCGACGTTGATGCCGTCGACCACCACCTTGCCGTCCTTCGGCAGGACGCGCGTCACCGTGCCGGTGCGGCCCTTGTCCTTGCCCGACAGCACGACGACGTTGTCGCCTTTCTTGATTTTCGCGGCGGCCATCACAGCACCTCCGGAGCGAGCGAGATGATCTTCATGAAGCCCTTCGAGCGCAGCTCGCGCACGACCGGGCCGAAGATACGGGTGCCGATCGGCTCCTCGTTCTTGTTGACGAGGACCGCGGCGTTGCTGTCGAAGCGGATCACGCTCCCATCGGGGCGGCGGACGTCCTTCTTCGTGCGCACGATCACCGCGCGGTGAACGTCGCCCTTCTTGACGCGCGCGCGCGGCTGCGCCTCCTTGATGGAGACGACGATCACGTCGCCGACGCCCGCCACGCGGCGCTTCGACCCGCCCAGCACCTTGATGCACTGGACGCGCTTCGCGCCGCTGTTGTCCGCGACGTCGAGATTGGACTGCATCTGGATCATCGATCCGGTTCCTTCTCAGTGGCTTGCCGGGACGCTGGTTGCCCCTGGCCCGGCAGTTCCAAAATTCTTCAGTTGCCCGCGGCTTCGACTTCAAGGTCGGCCTCGATGGCCTCGCCCTTGCCGGCCTGCACGCGGTCGAGCACCCGCCAGGTCTTGGTCTTGGAGATCGGACGGGTCTCCTCGATGCGCACCGTGTCGCCGGCCTTGAACTCGTTGCCTTCGTCGTGCGCGTGGTACTTCTTCGAGCGGCGGATGATCTTCCCGTAAAGCGGGTGCTTCACCTTGCGCTCGACCTGCACGGTGACGGTCTTGTCGGTCTTGTCGGAGACGACGGTCCCGACCAGGATGCGTTTCGGCATCGTTGTACTCCTCAGGCCTCGGCCGAAGCGCGGGCGGATTGATTCTGGCGCTCGGTCTGCAGCGTCTTGATCTGCGCGATCGCCCGGCGGACTTCCTTGATCCGCGCGGGGCGCTCGAGCTGGTTGGTCGCCGACTGGAAGCGCAAGTTGAACTGCTCGCGCTTCAGCTCGGTCAGCTGGTCGGCCAGCTGGTCGTCGGTCTTCGTGCGCAAATCGCTGAACACCTTGCTGCCGCCGCCAGTGGCGGGGGCCTTCTTGGCGCTCGGCTTTGCGGTCTTCTTGGTCTGGGCCATCATTCGGCTCCCAGGTGCGAGGTGTCGCCGAGGCGGGCGACGACCTTGGTCTTGATCGGCAGCTTCATCGCCGCGCGGCTGAAGGCTTCGGCGGCCAGCGGGCCGGGCACGCCGTCGAGCTCGAACAGGATCCGGCCCGGCTTGACGCGGGCGGCCCAGTACTCGACCGCGCCCTTGCCTTTGCCCTGGCGGACCTCGGCCGGCTTCTTCGACACCGGCACGTCGGGGAACACGCGGATCCACAGGCGCCCCTGGCGCTTGATGTGGCGCGTGATCGCCCGGCGCGCGGCCTCGATCTGGCGCGCGGTGATCCGCTCCGGCTCAAGGGCCTTGAGGCCGTAGGAGCCGAAGTTGAGCGAGGTGCCGCCCTTGGCGTCGCCGCTGATCCGGCCCTTGAAGGCCTTGCGGAACTTGTGCTTCTTCGGTTGCAGCATGGTGCCTACTCTATCCTATGCTCAACGCGCCGGGCGGACGCCGGAGGTCTGAGCCTCCATCATCAGCCGGTCCTGCGCCATCGGATCGTGGGCGAAAATCTCGCCTTTGAAGATCCAGCACTTGATGCCGATGATGCCGTAGGCCGTCAGCGCCTCGGCTTCGGCATAGTCGACGTTGGCGCGCAGCGTATGGAGCGGCACGCGGCCCTCGCGGTACCACTCGACGCGGGCGATCTCGGCGCCGCCGAGACGACCGCCGCAGGTGATGCGGATGCCCTCCGCGCCGAGGCGCAGCGCGGACTGCACCGCGCGCTTCATTGCCCGGCGGAACGCGACGCGGCGCACCAGTTGGTCGGCCACGCCCTGCGCGACGAGCTTGGCATCGATTTCGGGCTTGCGGATCTCGACGATGTTGAGCTTGACTTCGCTCTGCGTCATCGTCGCCAGCTTCGAGCGCAGCTTCTCGATGTCGGCGCCCTTCTTGCCGATGATGACGCCCGGGCGCGCGGCATAGATCGAAATGCGGCACAGCTTGGCCGGGCGCTCGATCACCACCTTCGAGATCGCCGCCTGCGGCAGCGTCTCGATGATGTACTTGCGCAGCTCGATGTCTTCCTTGAGCAGCTGGTTGTAGTTGCGGCCTTCCGCGTACCACCGGCTGTCCCAGGTGCGGTTGATCTGCAGGCGCAGGCCGATCGGATTGCTCTTCTGACCCATCTTAAGCCTCTTCTTCCTGCTCGCGCACGACGATCCGCAGCCGGCTGAACGGCTTGAGGATGCGCGTGGACTTGCCGCGGCCGCGCGTGGCGAAACGCTTCATGGTGATCGACTTGCCGACCGACGCCTCGGCCACGACCAGCGCGTCGACGTCGAGGTCGTGATTGTTCTCGGCGTTGGCGATCGCGCTGGCGAGTACCTTCTGGGCATCGCGGGCCATCGCCTTCTTCGAGAAGGTGAGGATGTTCATCGCCTCTTCGGCCTTGCGGCCGCGGATCAGCGCGGCGACCAGGTTGAGCTTCTGGGCCGACCCACGGATCGTGGTGCCGACGGCCAGCGCCTCGTTGTCGCCGACGCGGCGGGGAGCTTTCTGCTTGCCCATTAGCGCTTGCCCTTCTTGTCGGCCGCGTGCCCGTGGAAAGTCCGCGTCGGAGCGAACTCGCCGAGCTTGTGGCCGACCATGTCCTCGTTGACGCTGACCGGGATGAACTTCTGGCCGTTGTAGACGTTGAACGTCAGGCCGACGAACTGCGGCAGGACGGTGCTGCGGCGCGACCAGGTCTTGATCGGCGCGCGGGCGCCCTTGTCCTGGGCGTCCTCTGCCTTCTTCAGCAGGTGCAGGTCGACGAACGGACCTTTCCAGACGGAACGAGCCATTACCGGTTACCTCTTCTTCTTCGCGTGGCGCGAACGGATGATCATCTTGTCCGTCTGCTTGTTGCTGCGGGTGCGCGCACCCTTGGTCGGCTTGCCCCACGGGGTCACCGGATGACGTCCGCCCGAGGTGCGGCCCTCGCCGCCGCCGTGCGGGTGGTCGACCGGGTTCTTGGCCACGCCGCGGGTCAGCGGCTTGACGCCCATCCACCGCTTGCGGCCGGCCTTGGCGAAGTTCTGGTTCTGGTTGTCGGGGTTCGACACCGAGCCGACCGTGCCCATGCAATCGGCGCGCAAATAACGCTGCTCGCCCGAGTTGAGGCGGACGATGACCATGCCGCGGTCGCGGCCGACGACCTGGACGTAAGTCCCCGCCGAACGGGCGATCTGCCCGCCCTTGCCGGGCTTCATCTCGACGTTGTGGCAGATCGTGCCGACCGGCATGGTGCCGAGCAGCATCGCGTTGCCGACCTTGGTGTCGACCCGCTCGCCGGCAACCACCGTCTCGCCGGGGGCGAGGCGGTTGGGGGCGAGGATGTAGGCCAGCTCGCCGTCCTCGTACTTGATGAGGGCGATGAACGCGGTCCGGTTGGGGTCGTACTCGATCCGCTCGACGGTGGCCGGCATGTCCCACTTGCGACGCTTGAAGTCGATGTAGCGGTACTTCTGCTTGTGGCCGCCGGCCATGCCGCGCGAGGTCACGTGGCCCTTGTTGTTGCGCCCGCCGGTCTTGCGCTTGCCTTCGGTCAGCGCCTTGACGGGCTTGCCCTTCCACAGCGCCGACTTGTCGACGAGGATGAGGCCGCGGCGCGCCGGAGACGTCGGCTTGTATTGCTTGAGAGCCATTACGCCTTAGCCCCTTCCGTAATATCGATCGAGTTGCCCTCGGCCAGCGTGACGATCGCCTTTTTGACGTCCGACCGCTTGTAGGGAGCACCCTTCCATCGCTTGGACTTGCCCTTCTGGACTATGGTGTTGACGCCTGTC
>DASPMY010000018.1:0-19028 GCA_035626815.1 Croceibacterium sp. | reverse complement strand
CGCCGTGTAGGAAACCGTCTTGTGCTTCCCGGGTCTGCGGGACAGGTGCTCAGGCGACCTGCCTTTGCGCCGATTGCACGGCCGCGGCGAGTTCGGACGTCAGCTTGCGCAAATGCCCCGGCGCGGCCTCGCCGTGTTCGCCGACCAGCTCGACCAGCGCGGAGCCGACCACGACGCCATCGGCGACACGAGCGATGGCGGCGGCCTGCTCGGGCGTGCGCACGCCGAAGCCGACCGCGACGGGAAGGGGGGTGGATTGCTTGATGCGGGCGACATTGTCCTCGATCGAGGCGGTGGCGGCCTGCTGCTTGCCGGTGATGCCGGCGACCGAGACGTAGTAGACGAAGCCCGACGAGCCATCGAGCACCGCCGGCAGCCGCGCTGCGTCGGTGGTCGGGGTGGCGAGGCGGATCAGGTCGACCCCGGCGTCGCGCAGGGCGGGGCCGAGCGCGTCGTCCTCCTCGGGCGGGATGTCGACGCAGATCACCCCGTCGATGGCGCAGCCACGGCACTCGGCCGCGAACCACTCGGGCCCGCGGCGCACCATCGGGTTGGCGTAGCCCATCAGCACCAGCGGCACTTCCGCGTGGCGCTTGCGGAACTCGTTGGCGATCATCAGCACTTCGCGCGTGGTGGTGCCCTTGCCGAGGCTGCGCAGGTTCGCCGCCTGGATCGCCGGCCCGTCGGCCATCGGGTCGGTGAACGGCATCCCCAGCTCGATCACGTCCGCGCCGCCTGCGACCAACGCGTCGAGATTGGCCGCGGTGTCGCCGTCGCCCGCGGTGATGAAGCACACGAGCGCGGGGCGGCCCTTGGCGAAGGCGGCGGATAATCGCGAGGCGAGGCGGCTAGTCACGGCGCCGCGTAACGAAGTAGGCGATCACAATCACCTGGCTGAGCACGAAGAGGGCTAACAGGCCGTACCAGACAGAGTCGTTGGCCGCCGCGCCAGTCTCACTGATCACAAGGAACAGAGCCGCTAAGAGCAACAGCGATCCGGCGAGGACAAACCGAGGCTTCACATCTTCACTCCCAGCGCGTCCGCCACGGTGAAGATGTCCTTGTCGCCGCGACCGCACAGGTTGGCGAGGATGATCGCGTCCTGCGGCATCTCGCGCGCCCGCTTGGCGACGGCGGCGATGGCGTGGCTTGGTTCGAGCGCGGGGATGATGCCTTCGGTGCGGCACAGCAGCTGGAAGGCGTCCAGGGCCTCCGTATCGGTGGCCGAGGTGTATTCGACGCGGCCGGTTTCCTTGAGCCAGGCGTGCTCGGGGCCGATGCCCGGGTAGTCGAGCCCGGCGCTGATCGAGTGCGCCTCGGCGATCTGGCCGTCCTCGTCCTGCAGCAGGTAGGTCTTGTTGCCGTGGAGGATGCCCGGGAAGCCTCCCGCCAGCGACGCAGCGTGCTGCTTGTCGAGCCCGTGGCCGGCCGCCTCGACGCCGAGCATCCTGACCTCGGGATCGTCGAGGAACGGGTGGAACAGCCCGATCGCGTTCGAGCCGCCGCCGATCGCCGCGACCAGCAGGTCGGGCAGGCGGCCGGTGCGGCTGAGCATTTGCGCCCGCGCTTCGCGCCCGATCACGCTCTGGAAGTCGCGCACGAGCTCCGGATAGGGATGCGGGCCGGCGGCGGTGCCGATAATGTAGAACGTGTCGTGGACGTTGGCGACCCAGTCGCGCAGCGCCTCGTTCATCGCGTCCTTGAGCGTGCGCGCGCCGCTGGTGACCGGGATCACCTCGGCGCCGAGCAGCTTCATGCGGAACACGTTGGGCTGCTGCCGGGCGACGTCGGTCTCGCCCATGTAGATCACGCACGGCAGCCCGAACCGCGCGCACACGGTGGCGGTGGCGACGCCGTGCTGGCCGGCGCCGGTCTCGGCGATGATCCGCGTCTTGCCCATCCGCAGCGCCAGCAGGATCTGGCCGATGCAGTTGTTGATCTTGTGCGCGCCGGTGTGGTTGAGCTCGTCGCGCTTGAACCACACTTGTGCGCCGCCGAGCGCTTGAGTGAGCCGCTCGGCGAAATACAGCGGGCTCGGCCGGCCGACGTAGTGCTCGAGCAGGTCGTCGAACTGGGCGGCGAACGCAGCGTCCGCCTTCGCCGCGCGGTATTCGCGCTCGAGGTCGAGGATCAGCGGCATCAGCGTCTCGGCGACGTAACGGCCGCCAAACGGGCCGAAATGCCCGCGCTCGTCAGGCTGGTTGCGGAAGGAGTTGGGCTGCTCGGTCATGCTCGGGCGGCGCTTGGCAGAGCGGTCTCGCGTTGTCCACAATCGCGCGGCATTGGCAGCTAAGCCACACCTCTGGTGCGCAAATGCCACAGGCCGCTATCAAACTGGAATCGCGCCCATTCTCCCGCTGGCCATCGCGCGCCGAGCCGCTAGAGGCGCCGGCCAGCCGCCGAGGGGCGGCCACAAGAGCGGGCCGGCAAGGTCCGCCGTTCGACTACTAGGAGCTAGAACAACATGAAGACCCAAGTTGCCCTGATCGCCGCCGCCGCCGCCCTGGTCGCGGCCACCCCGGCCGCCGCCAACGAAGGCCGCGCCGAAGTCCGTGGCGGCATCGCCTGGGCCAACGGCGTCGAGGAAGCCGTCGCCGGTGCCGCGCTCGGCTACGATTTCGACGCCGGCAAGGGCGCCTTCTTCGGCCTCGAGGGTTCGGCCGACAAGGTGCTGGTCGACGGCGCGAACGTCGTGTGGGGCGCGACCGCCCGCGCCGGCGCCAAGCTCGGCACCGGCAAGCTGTTCGCCGCCGGCGGCTACAGCGTCAGCGAGGGCGAGGACGTCCCGCATCTCGGCGGCGGCTACGAGCACCGCGTCGGCCAGCGCGCCTACGTGAAGATCGAGTACCGTCACTTCTTCAGCGACATCGTCGACGTCAACACCGTCGCCGCGGGTGTCGGCCTGAACTTCTGATCGGCCGATCGGACTTGAAGCGGGGCGGTCCGGCGACGGGCCGCCCTTTTTCGTTCACCCGCCGCGCGCCGCGCGGCAGAACGCGGCGATCTTGTCCACGTCCTTGACTCCAGGCGCGCTTTCGAGACCGGTCGAGGCGTCGACCAGCCCGGCGCCGGTCTCGGCGACCGCGCGGGCGACGGTCTCGGGGGTGAGCCCGCCGGCGAGGCCCCACGGCATCGTGTGCTCAAAACCGGCCAGCAGCGACCAGTCGAACGCCAGCCCGGTGCCGCCGGGAAGCTGCTTGGCCGGGGCGTCGTAGAGCAGCATGTCGGCCGCGCCCTTGAACCGCTGGGCCCGCTCGAGGCTCTCGCGATTGCTGACCCCGACGGCCTTCCACACTTCCAGCGGAGTGCTCTGCTTGAGCAGCGCGAGCAGCTCGGGCGGCTCGCCGCCGTGGAACTGGACCACGTCGGGCCGCACCGCCTGGATCGCCTGGACCATCGGCAGCGGCTGCTCGTTCACCAGCAGCAGCACCACCTTGACGTCGCGCGGCACCCGCGCCCGCAGCGCCGCGCCCTGCTCGAGCGTGACGTGGCGCGGGCTCGGCGCGTAGTGCACCAGCCCGACGTGCGTCGCGCGGGCGGCGACGGCCGCGTCGATGGCCTCTGGGGTGGACAGGCCGCAGATCTTGACTTGGGTCTCGGGCATCGTCCGCGCGCCCTAGGCTAAGGCGGGCGCGCGGGGAAGCCTCGGCCCACAATCTCAGCCGGGCGCCAGCTCGTACAGCACGGTCACGTTGGCGGTCATCTGCAGCTCGCCCGGCTGGACCGGCGCCGGCGGCGGCGGTGGCGGGGCGGACGCCGCTTCGCCGTAGGCCCGGGCGAACACCATCGGCGGCGGGCCGTAGTAGCCGCCGCCTTCGGCGATCGACAGGATGCGCACGATGCGCAGCCCGGTTGCCCGGGCGTAGAGCTCGGCGCGCTGGCGGGCGCTCCGGACCGCGTCGAGCCGGGCCTCGTCGAGCGCCGGGTCGGCGTCGTCCATCTGGAACATCGGCCCGTTGATTTGGTTGGCCCCGGCGGCGGCGAGGGTGTCGATCACCGTGCCGAAGTCGTCGAGGTCGCGCTGGCGGACCGAGACGTTGTTGCTCGCCTGGTAGCCGATGATCTGCGGCACGCGCTGGTCGGGCGGCGGCGGCACGTAGGGCTGGCCGCTGACCCGCGCGGCCATCATCGCGTCGCGGTTGGGATCGGCATAGACCGGGGTGATCGACAGGTTGTTGGTCTGGATGTCGCGCTCGGCGATGCCCGCGCGCTTGAGCGCGGCGATCACCTGGGTCATCGCCCGCGAGTTCTCGGCCAGCGCGGCGGCGGCGCTGTCGCCCTGGGTCGTCACGCCGGCGCTGAACACCGCCATGTCGGGCTCGCGGAAGCTCCTGCCTTCGCCGGTGACCGTCAGCAAGGTGTTGCCGGGGGCGATCTCGATCGCCGGCTGGGCGATCTGGGCGAGCGCCGGGGCGGCGGACGCCAGCGCGCCGAGCGCGAGCGCCGCCGCGAGAATGTTTCGATGTGCTTTCATGATGCGGATTCCTCTCGACGCGAGGAATAACGGTTCAGCGGCTGTCCGGTGCCTGAACCTACAGCGTCGCCTCGATCGCCCGGGCGGCGGCGACCGGGTCCTCGGCGCGGCTGATCGGGCGGCCGACGACGAGCACGCTGGCGCCGTCGTCGCGCGCCTGGCGCGGGGTGACGACGCGCTTCTGGTCGGCGTGCCCGCCGCCGTTGAGCCGGAGGCCGGGGACGACGAAGAAGCCGTCCTTCCATTGCTTGCGCACCGCGCCGACTTCCTTGCCCGAGCACACGATGCCGTCGAGGCCGGCGAGCTGGGCGAGCTCGGCGAGGCGCATGACCTGCGCGTGGGCGTCGCCGTTGACCCCGGTGCGCACGAGGTCGCGCTCGTCGAGGCTGGTCAGCATCGTCACCGCGACGACCCTGGTGCCGTTGGCGGCCGCGGCCTTGGCGTCCTCCATCATCGAGCGCCCGCCGCTGGCGTGGACGGTGACGATCGCCGGCTCGAGCACGTGGATTGCGTGCATCGCCCCGGCGACGGTGTTGGGGATGTCGTGCAGCTTGAGGTCGAGGAAGATCGGCAGCCCGACGTGGGCGATTTCGTGCACCCCGTGGTGGCCGTGCGCGCAGAAGAACTCGAGCCCGAGCTTGACCCCGCCGAGGTGCGCCTTGACCTTCTCGGCCAGCGCCTTGGCGGCGTCGAGCGTCGGCAGGTCGAGGGCAAGGTACAGCGGGTTGCTCACGGCGCCGGCGGCTTGCTCTCGTCGGCCGTGGACAGGTCTGTACGCGGCTCCTCGGGCAGCGGCTCGGCCGCATGTCGCGCCACCGGCAGCGGGGCCATCGCCGCGGCGCGGGCGGCGTTCTCGAGCGAGCCGATGCGGCGGTGCAGCTGCCACTTGGTCGCGCGGTGCAGCAGCCACATCGGCACCAGGCCGATCAGGAAGGCGATGATCACCAGCGCCGGGATCTTGGTCTCGATGACCAGGTTCTCCCAGATCTTCACCTCGACCGGGCTCCAGTTGAACACCGAGAAGATCAGCAGCGCGACGAGCAGCAGGACCCAGACGATCGTGCGGACGATTTTCATGCGCGCGCTCCTTGCCGATGGCGGCGCGATGCTAGGAGCAAGCGCCGGGGATGGGAAGGGCGGTCGCCCTGCGGCTTGCGGGAGGAGTTAGCGGTAGGCGAGCGAGCCTGGACGGGCCCACCCGCGGCCCCTCCCGCAGGCGGGCGGGGAGTCATCGATTGAACACCCGCTCGAAAATCCGGTCGACGGCCTTGAAGTGATAGCCGAGGTCGAACTTCTCCTCGAGCTCGGCCGCGGATAGCGCGGCGGTGACCTCGGGGTCAGCCTTGAGCAGCTCGAGCAGCGACAGCTCGCCGTCGCTGTCCCACACTTTCATCGCGTTGCGCTGGACCAGCTTGTAGGCGTCGTCGCGGCTGACGCCCGCCTGGGTCAGCGCCAGCAGCACCCGCTGCGAGTGGACCAGCCCGCCCATCCGGTCGAGGTTCTGGCGCATCCGCGCGGGATAAACGACCAGCTTGTCGATCACCCCCGTCAGCCGCGCCAGCGCGAAGTCGAGCGTCACGCAGGCGTCCGGGCCGATGTAGCGCTCGACCGACGAGTGCGAGATGTCGCGCTCGTGCCACAGCGCGACGTTCTCCAGCGCCGGCAGCGCGTAGGCGCGGACCATGCGGGCGAGGCCGGTCAGGTTCTCGCTCAGCACCGGGTTGCGCTTGTGCGGCATCGCGCTCGAGCCCTTCTGCCCGGGCGAGAAGAACTCCTCGGCCTCGAGCACCTCGGTCCGCTGCAAGTGGCGGACCTCGATCGCCAGCCGCTCGACCGAGCCGGCGATCACCGCCAGCGTGGCGAAGAACATCGCGTGGCGGTCGCGCGGGATGACCTGGGTGCTGATCGGTTCGGGGGTGAGGCCGAGCCGCTCGGCGACGTGCGCCTCGACCTCGGGCGCGATGTTGGCGAACGTGCCGACCGCGCCGCTGACCGCGCAGGTGGCGATCTCGGCGCGCGCCGCCTCGAGCCGGGCGCGGCAGCGGGCGAACTCGGCGTAAGCCTGGGCGAGCTTGAGCCCGAACGTCACCGGCTCGGCATGGATGCCGTGGCTGCGGCCGATCGTCGGGGTGTGCTTGTGCTCCTCGGCGCGGCGCCTGAGCGCGGCGAGCAGGCCGTCGAGGTCCTCGAGCAGGATGTCGGCCGAGCGGGCGAGCTGCACCGCCAGCGTGGTGTCGAGCACGTCCGAGCTGGTCATGCCCTGGTGCATGAACCGCGCCTCGGGCCCGACCTGCTGCGCGACCCAGTCAAGGAAGGCGATCACGTCGTGCCGCGTGACCGCCTCGATCGCGTCGATCGCCGCGACGTCGATCTTCGGCTCGGTCCGCCACCAGTCCCACAACGCCCGCGCCGCGCTCGGCGGCACCACGCCCAGCTCGCCGAGCTTCTCGGTCGCGTGCGCCTCGATCTCGAACCAGATGCGATAGCGCGCTTCCGGCTCCCAGATCGCGGTCATTGCCGGGCGGGAATAGCGGGGGACCATCATGCACTCCGGGTTCGCGAGATGCGCCTGCCGCTAAGGCGCGCGCGCTGCGAAGGCAAGCGGGCGGGGGCGGGGATCGGCAAACCGGCGGGTTGGCCATCGACCCATCCCGTCTCCGGCAAGGGTTGCCAACACAGCGTCATCGATTAACCTGACGCGCGCACCCGGCGATCGCGGCGGGCGTGCAACACGGGGGTCAATTCGATGCGTTTCGAAACTGCGCTGCTCTGCGGAGCAGCGCTGGTGCTCGCGCCGGGCACCGCGACGGCGGGTGACAAGGTGCTCACCGGTCCGGCGCCCAACTGGGTCTCGCAAGCGACGCTCGAAGGACTCGATGTCGAGCGCGGCGCGGCCGAGCTGATCGCGGATTTCCAGCACCGCCTGGAGAACGGCGCGGTCCGGTCCTATTTCGACCGCGCGGTGCGGATCGACAATCCGCAGACTCTGATGGAGCACAACACGGTCAGCATCGGCTGGCTCCCCGACAAGGGCGACCTGACCGTTCACCGGCTCGAGATCCACCGTGACGGCGAGGTGCTCGACGTGCTCGCGGGCGGGGCCGAATTCGACGTCATCCGGCGCGAGCAAGGGCTCGAGGCGCGGCTGATCGACGGCGAGCTCACCGCGACCCTGGCGATCCCCGGCCTGCGCGTGGGGGACGTGCTGCGCACGGCCTATTCGGTTTCGGTCGACGATCAGGCGCTCGGCGACGAGGTTCAGGCGCTGCAGTTTCTCGGCAGCAAACCGTGGCGGGTCGGCATGGGGCGGGTCATCGTCAGCTGGCCCGAAGGCGAGGAGATGGCCTGGCGGGCGGAAGACGATGCCGGCCTGGACGAGCCCGAGCTGCGCGACGGCTACCGCTACCTCACGGTGCCGCTCCCGCTGGCCGAGCGCCGCGACATGCCGCAGGATGCGCCTTCGCGCTATCACCGGCCGACGGTGCTTCGGGTCGGCAGCTTCAGCGGCTGGAGCGAGCTGTCGCGCGTGATGGCGCCGCATTTCCTCGCTGCGGCGGACGTCGCGCGCGACGGCGCGGTGGCCGGGCAGGCGGCCGCGATCATGGAGCAGGCCAGCGACCCGCTGGAGCGCGCGGCGCTGGCCACCCGCCTCGTCCAGGACAAAGTGAGCTACCTGCTCAATGGCCTCGACGGCGGAAACTACCTGCCTCAGGAAGCCGAGTTCACCTGGGACAAGCGCTATGGCGACTGCAAGGCCAAGTCGGTCCTGCTGCTTGCGCTGCTGCAGCGGATGGGCATCGAGGCCGAGCCCGTCCTGGTCACGACCCAAGGCGGCGACGCCTTGCCGCAACTGTTGCCGGTGCCCGGCGATTTCGACCACGTGATCGTGCGCGCGCGGATCGATGGTGTCGACTACTGGCTCGACGGGACGAGCGCCGCGACCCGGCCCGCCAATATCGGCGACGTGCCGCCGTTCCACTATGCGCTGCCGCTGCGCGCCGAAGGCGCGGACCTGGTGCCGCTCGTCCAGCGCGACAAGGCCGTGCCGGACATGCGGATGGCCGTCGTTGTCGATCATTCCGCCGGGATCGACCTGCCGCAACTGTTCACGGTGTCGATGGAGGTTTCCGGACCGGCGGGTGCGATGGTCGAAGCGATGGCCGACGCCAACGATCCCGATCAGCGGCGCCGCATCGCGGGCGCGATCACCGAACAGAACGGCTTCGAAGGCAGCGTGATCACCTCGCTCGAGGTGTCGTATGACAAGGACAGCGCGCTCGGCCGGATGGTGATCGAAGGCATCTCGCCACCCGGCTTCAGCTGGCGGGACGGCAAGCTGACCGTCGACGTCGACGACCGGGTCGACGACTTCGGCTTCAATCCCGACCGTGCCCGCCCCGAATGGCGCCAGATTCCGGTCGCCACGCCCGGTCCGTCCTATGTGCAGATGGACTTGTCGATGATCCTGCCGGACGGCGGCAGGGGCTTCTCGCTGGCCGGCCCGACGAAGCAGGAGGCCGGCTTCGCCAATACCCGGCTGGTGTCGGCCACCGCGCTCGAAGGCAGCCGCGTCCGCACGTTGACCGAAGTGTGGCAGGGCCTTGGCGAGATCGCCCCGGCCGACATTGCCGAGGCCAAGCGGCGGGCGCTGCGCATCGCGGCCGACGCGACCGAGCTGGTCGCCCCGGCCCAGGTAACCTGGCGGTGGGATCTCGACGACGACGAGCGCCGCACTAGGGCCGCCCCGATCCTGGCGGCGTTCGACGAAGCGGCCGAGCTGGCGATGGACGACGACTACACTCCGCTGATCGAGAAGGCGCTGTTCCTCGAGAGCATCTACGAGCACGAAGCCGCGCTGGCCGCCTACGACGAGCTGGTCGAGCGATCGCCTTCGGCCTGGGCCCACTTGCGGCGTTCGTGGGTGCTGCTCGCCTTGGCCAGAAGGGCCGAGGCGATTGCCGACATGCGGGCGTCCTACGATCTCGAGCCGCACAACTCGACCGCCTTCACCCTGGCGCGGGAACTGGCCTATTCCGGGAAGCCCGACGAGGCGATCGAGCTCCTCGACAGCCTGCCCGTCTCCGAGGAGGACCGCATCGCCTACGCCGATACGCGGGCGACCGTGACCGCGTTGCAGGGCGATACCGGCGTTGCGTTGTCGCTGCTCGCGGAGGAGGTGGCCGGCAAACCGGAGAACCCCGAGGTGCTCAACGCCGATTGCTGGTTTCGCGGCCTGTTCAACGTCGCGGTCGACAACGCGCTCGGCGGCTGCACCCACGCGATCGAGCGCGCCGACGACCCGATAGCCGCGCTCGACAGCCGGGCGATGGTGCAATTCCGACTCGGCAACTACGACGCCGCGATCGCCGATCTCGACGCGGTCCTGCGGTTGGCTCCGGCCATTCCCGCCTCGCGCTATCTTCGCGGCGTCGTCCGGCTGAGGAAGGGCGACGAGGCCGGCCGGGAGGACATCGAGACCGCGCTGCGCATGGCCCCGAGGCTCAAGGAGTTCTACGGCCGCCACGGCGTGGCGCCGGCCACCTGACCACCCGGCCAGGTCAGATCAGGCCTTTCGCCCTGAGCGAGACGTGTCCTTCGCGGCCGACGATCACGTGGTCGTGCACGGTGATGCCGAGCAGGCGGCCGGCCTCGGCGATGCGGTTGGTGATGTGGATGTCGGCGCGGCTCGGCTCGGGGCTGCCGCTCGGGTGGTTGTGGACCAGGATCAACGCGGTCGCGCCGATGTCGAGCCCGCGGCGGATGACCTCGCGCGGGTGGATCGCGGCCTCGTCGATCGAGCCGTCGCCGACATGGTCGTCGAGGATCAGCCGGTTCTGCGCGTTGAGGTAGAGCACCCGCACGCGCTCGACGGTGAGCGCGGCCATGTCGATCGCCAGGTAGTCGAGCAGCGCCTGCCAGCTGCCGAGCACCGGCTTCTGGCGCACCTCGCTGCGGGCCATGCGCCGGGCGGCGAGCGCGGCGATCTTGAGGGCGCCGATGCTCGCCTCGCTGATCCCCTTGACCTGCTTGAGCGCCCCGGGCGAGGCGTCGAGCACGCCGGCCAGCGATCCGAAGCGCCTGAGCAGCTCCTTCGCCAGCGGCTTGGTGTCGCCGCGCGCCTGGGCGCCGAACAGCAGGTATTCGAGCACCTCGTAGTCGGCCAGCGCCTCGGCCCCGCCGTCGAGCAGGCGCTGCCGCAGCCGCGCGCGATGGCCGGCGCCGCCGTGCGGCTCTGTGGCGCGAACGTCAGGCTTTTCCCCGGGCAAGCGCGGCCCCCCTCTTAACCTTTGCCGCATTGCCTTTGCCGGGCTCCACGCGCAAGTGTGCCGCCGATGGCGTCGCAAGAAGAGATCGACGAGCCACCCCCGCCGCGGCGCCGCAGGCGGCGCATCGGCTGCTGGGCGGCGCTGGCGCTCGTGGCGCTGCTCCTCGCCGCGCTCGCCGTCGCGTGGCTCAACCGCGAGCGGATCGCCGGCAACGTCATCGCCGGCGAGCTCGCCAGGCGCGGCATCCCGGCGACTTACGAGATCGAGCGCATCGGCGGCCGCCGCCAGGTGCTGCGCAACATCGTGGTGGGCGATCCGCGGCGCCCGGACCTGACGGTCGAACGCGCCGAGGTGATCGTGCGTCACCGGCTCGGTTTCCCGGCGATCGCCGAGATTCGCCTCGTGCGGCCGCGGCTGCGGGCGAGCTACCGCGGCGGCACGCTGAGCTTCGGGGCGCTCGACCCGCTCGTTTTCGCCGGCGAGGAGCGGCCGTTCGAGCTGCCCGATTTCGCGCTGCGGGTGGTCGACGGGCGCGCGCGGCTGGACAGCGACTACGGCGCCGTCGGGATCAAGCTGGCGGGCGACGGGCACTTGCGCGGCGGGTTCGCCGGCGAGGTCGCGGCGGTCGCCCCGCGGCTGGCGGTGGCGGGATGCGAGGCGCGCGGGGCGACGCTTTACGGCGGGATCGAGATCGCCGCCGAGCGGCCGGCGTTCGACGGGCCGGTGCGGCTGGCACGGCTGTCGTGCCCGGACCAGGGCCTGAATCTGGCCGACGCGGCGATCCAGCTCGCTGGGCGCGCCGACGAGACGGTCAAGGTGTTCGAAGGCGAGGCCGGCCTGCGCACCGGCGCGGTGGCGCTCGGCGGCAACCGGCTCGCGGCGCTGTCGGGCACGACGCGCTTCACCTGGCGCGATGGCGGGCTGACCGCGCGCTACGACCTCGCCGGGACCGGGCTCGCCACAGCGCCGGCGGCGATCGCCCGGCTCGGCCTCGACGGCTGGCTGCGCGCGCGGCGCAGCTTCGAGCGCATCGAGCTCGACGCCGACATCGAGGGCGACGGCGTCCGCCTGGGGGATGGCCTCGAGGCGACGCTGGCGAGCGCCGCAGAGGCGACCGGCGACACCCTGCTCGGCCCGATCCTCGAGCGGGTCCGCGCGCGGCTCGCCGCCGAGGGCCGCGGCAGCCGCCTGACCGCCGAGCTGACGCTGCGGCGTACCGGCGGGCGCACCAGCGTGGTCGTTCCCGGCGCCGCGCTGCGCGGCAACAGCGGGGCGACGCTGCTGGCGCTGTCGCGCTTCCAGCTGACCGCCGGCGGCGCCGCCGCGCCGCGCTTCGCCGGCGGCTTCGCCACCGGAGGCGAGGGGCTGCCGCGGATCGTCGGGCGGATGGAGCAGCGCCCCGGCAACGCGATGCAGGTCGCGCTGAGCATGGCCGAGTACGCCGCCGGCCCGTCGCGGCTGGCCATTCCCGAACTGGTGCTGGTGCAGCGGCCCGACGGCGCGCTCGGCTTTTCCGGGCAAGTGCGGGCGAGCGGCGCGCTGCCCGGCGGCCTCGCCGACGAGCTGCTGCTGCCGGTCTCGGGCAACTGGTCGGCCTCGCGCGGGCTGGCGTTGTGGAACGAGTGCGCCGAGCTGCGCTTCGAGCGACTTAGGCTGGCCAACCTGACGCTCGCCCGCCAGCGGCTGACGCTGTGCCCGCCGCGCGGCACCGCGATGGTCCGCTACGACGGGCGAGGCTTGCGCGTCGCCGCCGGCGCGCCGTCGCTGCAGCTCGCCGGGCAGCTCGGCGAGACCCCGATCGCCATCCGCAGCGGCCCGGTCGGCCTGGCCTGGCCGGGGGCGCTGTCGGCGCGCCAGCTGGTCGTCGCGCTCGGGCCCGCCGACACCGCCACCCGCTTCGCCGTCGAGGATCTGACCGCGCAGATCGGCAAGGACATCGCCGGGCGCTTCGCCGGCACCGACGTACGGCTGTTCGCGACCCCGCTCGACCTCGTCGGCGCGAGCGGCGACTGGCGCTACGCCGGCGGGCGGCTGACGATCGCCGGCGCCGCGTTCCGCCTGCAGGACCGGCAGGACCCCGCGCGCTTCAACCCGCTCTCGGCCGAGGGCGCCTCGCTGGCGCTGGCGGACAACCGCATCACCGCCGAGGCGCTGCTGCGCGAGCCGACCACCGGGCGTGCGGTGACCCGCGTAGCCCTGGTGCACAACCTCGCCGACGGGCGCGGCCACGCCGACCTCGCGGTCGAGGGGCTGACGTTCGACGATGCGTTCCAGCCCCGGCTGCTCGCCGAATCGGCCTATGGCGTGGTCTCCAACGTGCGCGGCACGATCGCCGGCACCGGGCGCATCGACTGGAGCGAGACGGGGGTGACCAGCAGCGGCCGCTTCTCGACCGAAGCGCTCGATTTCGCCGCCGCCTTCGGGCCGGTGAAGGGCGCCTCGGGCACCGTCGAGTTCAGCGACCTGCTCGGCATGACCACCGCGCCGGGCCAGCGGCTGCGCGTCGCCTCCGTCAACCCCGGCATCGAGGTGACCGACGGCGAGATCGTGTTCGAGCTGCGCAACGGCGAGGTGCTCGCGCTGCAAGGCGGGACCTGGCCGTTCATGGGCGGCACGCTGACGATGCGCCCGGTCGACATCCGCTTCGGCGCGGCCGAGGCGCGGCGCTACGTGCTCGAGATCGAGGGCCTCGATGCGGCCCGCTTCGTCGAGCACATGGAGCTGCAGAACATCAGCGCCCGCGGCATCTTCGACGGCACCGTGCCGCTGGTGTTCGACGCGAGCGGCAACGGCCGCGTCGAGGGCGGGCTGCTGATCTCGCGCCCGCCCGGCGGCAACCTGTCGTACGTCGGCGAGCTGACCTACGAGGACATGGGGGCGATGGCCAACATGGCGTTCGCCGCGCTGCGCTCGCTCGACTACCAGCAGGCGAGCGTGGCGATGGACGGCGACCTGACCGGGGAGATCATCACCCGCGTGCGCTTCGACGGCGTCAGCCAGGGCGAGGGCGCGGAGCAGAACATCGCCACCCGCGCGATCGCCGGGCTGCCGCTGCGCTTCGACATCAACATCCGCGCGCCGTTCTATTCGCTGATCGGCTCGATCCGCGCGATGTACGACCCCGAGGCGATCCGCGACCCGCGCGACCTCGGCCTGCTCGACGCGCAGGGCAACGTCATCCGCCGGGAGACCGACGGCGTGCCGGCCGAGCCGGTCACGCCGCAAGACCTGATACCCGATGAATCCCTCATTCAGCGCCGCGAAAGCGAGGAAAAGCCATGATTGCTGCGAATTTGACCAAGCCTGCACCGCGGGCGCATAACCCCCGCATCATGGGGAAGCGCAAGGCGATCGCAGGGGTGATGGCGGTGCTGGGCTCGGCGCTGGCCGCGGGGTGCGTGACGGTGAAGGCGCCCAGCGAGCCGATCGTGATCGAGCTCAACATCAACATCTCGCAGGAAGTGATTTATCGCCTCGCCGACGACGTTCGCCAGAACATCGAAGAGAACCCGGAGATTTTTTGAGATGGCCCTGATTTCGCAGCGCACTTTCGCCAAGGCCCTCGTGGGCGGGCTCCTGCTCGCCGGGCTCGCCGTGTCCGCGCCGGCCTCCGCGCAGCGCGATCCCGCCTACCAGGCGGCCCGCGCGGCCGGCCAGATCGGCGAGCAGATCGACGGCTACCTCGGCGTTGTCGGCAGCCAGCCGGCCGCGATCCAGAACCTCGTCAGCGACCTCAACAACCGCCGCCGCGAGAACTATGCCGCCAAGGCGCAGGAACAGAAGGTCACGCTGCAGGAATACGCGATCACCCAGGGCTGCCTGCTGATCGCGCGCACTCAGGCGGGCGAGCGCTATCAGGCGCCCGACGGCTCGTGGCAGACCCGCGGCGCCGGCGCCCCGGCGCGCCTCGCCAAGTGTCCGTAAGCGGGCCGGCGCGACCCAGCGCAGCTTAGCGGCAGCCGCGGCCGCGGGCCCGGTTGACTTCGCCGGACCCCCTTTCTAAGGGGGCGGCGCTCGCGCGGAACGGACCTCCGTTGCCGGCGTCTTTTCCGTAATTCCTTCGCATAGGACCCGTTCTTCAGCCGTGGCGCACGATCCCGACGATGCACCCAAGCCCCCGGTAGCCGAAGACCCCGCGCTCGATTCGCTCGAGGCGCGTCTCGCCGCCGCGCGCAAGAAGGAGGACGAGCGGCTGGCGCAGGATCACGCGCCTTACGGCGATGCCAGCGGGCTCGGCTGGAACATCGTCTCGACGATGCTCGGCTACCCGCTCGGCGGCATCATCGTCGGCTTCGTCATCGATCAATGGCTCGACACCACGCCGTGGGTGACGATCGGCCTGATGTTCACCGCCTTCGTCGGCGCGCTGGTCCATGTCGGGCGGATCAACAAGAACAGGAACAGCTGACCGTGGCCGCGCCCAAGATGGATCCGATGCACCAGTTCCAGATTGCGCCCCTCGGCGGCGGCGAACTGGAAGCGAGCCCGTTCATCTTCACCAACTCCGCGCTGTGGATGCTGGTCGTGCTCGGCGCGATCGTGCTGTTCATGTGGGGCGGCATGCGGCGCCAGCTGGTGCCGGGCCGCTGGCAGGCCGCGGTCGAGGGGCTGACCGGCTTCGTCGACAACATCACCCGCGCCAACATCGGCCCGGAAGGGCGGACCTACCTGCCGTGGGTGTTCACCGCGTTCGTGTTCATCCTGTTCGCCAACTGGATCGGGGCGATGCCGTTCGCGATCATCCCCGGCGCGCACCCGTTCACGGTGACGAGCCAGTTCAGCGTCACCGGGGTGATGTCGATCACCAGCTTCGCGATCGTGCTCGGCGTCGGCTTCTGGAAGCACGGGCTGCATTTCTTCTCGCTGTTCATGCCCAAGGACGCGCCGCTGGCGCTGAAGATCTTCATCTTCCCGGTCGAGCTGATCAGCTTCCTGGTGCGGCCCTTCAGCCTCGGGCTGCGGCCGTTCATCGCCATGTTCGCCGGCCACATCCTGCTCGAGGTGTTCGGCAACTTCGTCGTCCAGGGGATCAACGCCGGGCTCGACGGCAGCGCGATGGGCTGGGCGATCGGCGCCCTGTCGTTCGTGTTCGTCGTCGGGGTCAGCGCGCTCGAGCTGCTGGTCGGCGCGATCCAGGCTTTCGTGTTCGCCCTGCTGACCGCGCTCTACATCAAGGACGCCGTCCACCTTCACTGATCTTTCAACGGTTTATCGAGGAGTAGTATAATGGAACTCGCTTCTGCCCAGGTCATCGGCGCCGGTGTCGCGGCGATCGGCGTCGGCGCCGCCGCCGCCGGCGTCGGGTACGTGTTCGGTTCGTTCCTGCAAGGCGCGCTGCGCAACCCGTCGGCCGCCGGCGGCCAGACGGCGACGATGTACATCGGCTTCGCCGCCGCCGAGCTGCTCGGCCTGATGGCGTTCGCGGTGGCGATGATCATCCTCTACGCCCCGCCGGCCGCCTAACCGGCCCTCGTTCGGCGATCCGCGGGAACACCATGCCTCAGCTTTCGCAACTGGCCCTGGTCTACCAGTCGCAGTGGTTCTGGCTGCTGCTGGTGCTCGGGGCGATCTACTTCTTCGTCGGCCGCGGGATCGTGCCCAAGGTCGAGGCGACGGTCGAGGACCGCGATGCGCGCATCGCCGCCGATCTGGCCGAGGCCGAACGGCTGCGCGACGAGGCGGACCGCGTCGAGCAGGCGTGGCGCACGCGCATCAACGAAGGCCATTCCGAGGCCCAGGCGCTGGTCGCCAAGGCCAAGGCCAAGGCCGACGCCGATGCGGCCAAGCGCGTGGCCAAGGCCGACGCCGAGCTCGCCACAAGGGCCGACGCGGCTGCCGCCGAGCTCGACCAGGCGCGCCGTTCCGCGCTCGCCGAGATCGAGGCGCTGGCGGTCGAGGCGACGCGCGACATCGTCGCCAAGCTGGCCGGCGGGCAAGTCGGCGAAGCGCAGGCGCGCAAGGCCGTCGCGGAGGCGCTGAGCCATGGCTGAAGCCGTCCACACCGCGCACACCGAAGTGGCCGAGGGCGCCGAACACCACGTCGAGCCCACCGCTCTGGGCATCGCTCCGAGCGGGTTCGTCGCGATCGCTATGCTGGTGGTGTTCGCCATCATGGTGTGGAAGCGTGTGCCTTCGCTGATCGCCGCCGCGCTCGACAAGAAGATCGCCGGCATCCGCGAGCAGCTCGACACCGCCGCCCAGCTGCGCGCGGAAGCGGCCGCGCTCAAGGCCGAGTACGAAGCCAAGGCCAAGGCCGCCGACGCCGAGATCGCCGCGCTCACGGCGGCCGCCGAGAAGCAGGCGGCCGACATCGTCGCCCGCGCCCGGGACGACGCCGGCCAGCTGATCGCGCGCCACAAGGCGCTGTCCGAGGCCAAGATCGCCGCCGCCGAGCGCGCCGCAATCGACGAGCTGCGCGCCAAGGCCGCCTCGGCCGCCGCCGCCGCCGCCAGCGGCCTGATCGCCGAGCAGCACGACGCCGCGGCCGACCGCAACCTCGTCGACCAGGCGATCGCGGGGCTGTGAAACGGTGAGTCCCTGCGCAGGCAAGGACCTCGTGCCCCGCAGCGCTACGCCGAGCGCCCCAGGCCCCGGCTTGCGCGGGGGCTCACGTCAGCGGAACTCATCCTTCGCCGCCCTGAGCTTCGCGAAGGTGTCCGCCGGCTCGAGCCCGCCCCACCGCTCGCGCATGTCCGGATCGTCGGCGCGCAGGAACGGATTGGTGCGCAGCTCGCGCGCGAGCCGCATCGGCACCGTCGGCTCGCCGCGCGCGCGCCGCTCCGCGATCTCATCGGCATAGGCGCGCAACTCCGCGTTGCCGGGATCGGCGTGGAGCGCGAAACGGGCGTTGGACGCGCTGTATTCGTGCGCGCAGTACAGCGTGGTTTCCGTCGGCAAGGCCTTGAGCCGCGACAGGCTCTGCCAGAACTGCGTCGAGGTTCCCTCGAACATCCGGCCGCAGCCGAGCGCGAACAGCGAATCGCCGACGAAGGCGATCCCCGCCTCGGGCAGGTGATAGGCGATGTGCCCCAGCGTGTGCCCGCCGACGTCGATCACCCGCGCCCGCCATGCCCCGAGCACGACCTCGTCGCCGTCCTCAACCGTGCGGTCGACCTCCGGGATCTTCGACGCATCCCAGCGCGGCGCGACGATCGTGCAGCCCGTCGCCGCCTTGACCGCCACGTTGCCGCCGGCGTGATCGGGGTGCCAGTGGGTGTTCCAGACTTGCGTGATCCGCCACCCTTTCGCCGCCGCCTCGCGCAAGCAGGCCGGGGCATCGGGCGTGTCGATGCACGCCGTCTCGCCGCTCGCCGGGTCGTGCAGCAGGAAGCCGTAGTTGTCCGACAGGCACGGGAACTGGTGGACTTCGAGCATCCGGCTATTTCAGGTTGAGCTGCCAGCTGACCCCGAACCGGTCGGCGATCCAGGTGAACAGCGCGCTGAAGCCGTAGCTGTCGATCGGCATCATCGTCTTGCCGCCGTCGCCGAGCTTTTGCGCCAGCGCGCGCAGCTGCGCCTCGTCGTCGCAGTCGATCATGAACGAGGTCGCCGGGGTGAAGCTGAAATCGTGCACCGGGGCGCTGTCGAACAGCATGATCTCGAGCCCGCCGACGCGGATGCGGCACGACCGGATCTGCCCGGCCTGGGCATCGCCTTCGGGATGCTCCTCGAGCAGCAGCAAGGCGAAGTCGGGGAACGCCTCGCGGTAGAGCGCGAGGGCGTCCTGGCCCTGGCCCTGGAACATCAGGAAGGGGGTGGCTCGCATGCCGCCACCCTATCGCCGTGGCCCGGTGTAGGAAAGGCCGATCCGCCCCGCTCGCGGGGAGGTGGACCGCCGCCCCGAGCCTGTCGAGGCGGTGGTGGAGGGGGCGGGCGGCCTTGCGCGACGTCGCGCCTGGCCGAGAGCCCCCTCCGTCAGCCGCTACGCGGCTGCCACCTCCCCGTTTCGGGGAGGGATGAGCTTACTGCTTGGTCTTCAGCGCCTCGCCGAGGATGTCGCCGAGCGACGCCCCCGAATCGGACGAGCCGTACTGCTCGACGGCCTGCTTCTCCTCGGCGATCTGGCGCGCCTTGATCGAGAAGTTGGGCTTCTTGGAGCGGTCGAAGCCGATCACCATCGCATCGACCTTCTGGCCCGCCTGGAAGCGGTCCGGACGCTGCTCGTCGCGGTCGCGGCCGAGGTCGGAGCGCTTGATGAAGCCGGTCGCGCCGTCGTCGCCGGCCTGGACCTCGAGCCCGCCGTCGCGGACCTCGAGCACGGTCACGGTGACCACGTCGTTGCGCTTGAG
>DASPMY010000017.1:0-12468 GCA_035626815.1 Croceibacterium sp. | reverse complement strand
GGCTGGTGCGCGAGATGGCAGCGCACGTCGCCGAGAACGGCGTCGGCGTGATGAATATGGCGGCGGCGGAACGACTGGTCCCGGCGAAGCGCGCCGGCGGCCTGCACGAGGTCGTGCTGAAGAACGGCGCCAGCCTCAAGGCCCGCGCTGTCGTGCTCGCGACGGGAGCGCGCTGGCGCCAGCTCGGCGTGCCGGGCGAGCAGGAATACCGCAACAAGGGAGTCGCCTACTGCCCGCACTGCGACGGCCCACTGTTCAAGGGCAAGCGCGTCGCGGTGGTCGGCGGCGGCAACTCGGGCGTCGAGGCGGCGATCGACCTGGCCATGATCGTCGGCCACGTCACGCTGATCGAGTTCGACGCGGCGCTGCGCGCCGACCAGGTGCTGCAGGACAAGCTCCGCAGCCTGCCGAACGTCGACATCCGCCTCTCGGCGCAGACCACCGAGGTGCTCGGCGACGGCGCGCGGGTCAGCGGGCTCGTCTACCGGAACCGCGTCTCCGGCCAGGAGCAGCGCATCGCGCTCGACGGCGTGTTCGTCCAGATCGGGCTGGTGCCGAACACCGAGTGGCTCGCGGATTCGGGCGTGGCGCTGTCGCCATTCGGCGAGATCGAAATCGACGCCCGCGCCGCGACCAACCTCCCCGGCGTGTTCGCCGCCGGCGACGTGACGACGGTGCCGTACAAGCAGATCGTCATTGCCATGGGCGAAGGCTCCAAGGCCGCGCTGTCGGCGTTCGACTATATCATCCGCAACGCGCCGGCGGAGGACCTGGCCGAGGCGGCCTGATCGAGTCAGCCGGTCAATCGCCGGTGATTGATTTGGTCGCTCAAGCTTATCGGACTATCTCGTTTCGGCCTCTCCTCGCCGCTTGCTAGGCTGCGCCAACAGCCTACGACAGGCAGGAGTCGCGCGCGGCAGACGCGGAACGAGGAGAGAGAGACGATGGATGCGAAAACGGGCTCGATCGAGGGCGGCTGCCCGGTCCCTCACGACGGCGGCGTGCGCGCCCTGCTCGGGCGGACCAACAAGGACTGGTGGCCGGAGATGCTGGCGACCGAGATCCTCAACCCCAACGGCCCGACCAACCCCCACGGCGAGGATTTCGACTACGCCGAGGCGTTCAACGCGCTCGACTACGCCGCGCTCAAGGCCGACCTCAAGGCGCTGATGACCAACAGCCAGCCGTGGTGGCCGGCGGACTACGGCCACTACGGCCCGTTCTTCATCCGCATGGCGTGGCACGCGGCGGGGACCTACCGCACCGCCGACGGCCGCGGCGGCGCCAACAGCGGGCAGCAGCGCTTCGCCCCGCTCGATTCCTGGCCCGACAATGGCAACCTCGATAAGGCCCGCCGGCTGCTGTGGCCGGTCAAGCAGAAGTACGGCAAGAACATCTCCTGGGCCGACCTGTTCATCCTCGCCGGCAACGTCGCGATCGAGGACATGGGCGGGCCGGTGTTCGGCTTCGGCGGCGGCCGCGCCGACGTGTTCGAGCCCGAGCGCGACATCTACTGGGGCTCCGAGGACAAGTGGGTCAACGAGGGCGTGCAGACCCGCATCGCCCCCGAGCACGGCATGCACGAGCTCGAAGGGCCGCTGGCGGCGATCCAGATGGGGCTGATCTACGTCAATCCCGAAGGCCCGGGCGGCAACCCCGACCCGCTGCAGTCGGCGCGCGACATCAAGGAAACCTTCCACCGCATGGCGATGAACCACGAGGAAACCGTGGCGCTCACCGCCGGCGGGCACACCTTCGGCAAGGCGCACGGCAATGGCGATCCCTCGCGGCTCGGCCCCGCGCCCGCCGGCGGCGACCTGGCCGCGCAAGGCTTCGGCTGGGTCAGCCAGAACGAGAGCGGCTGCGGCGAGCATACCGTGACCAGCGGGATCGAGGGCTCGTGGGTCAACACCCCGACGCAATGGAGCGAGAACTACTTCCGCCTGCTGCTCGACTACGAGTACGAGCTGGTCCGCTCGCCCGCCGGCGCGCAGCAGTGGCAGCCGGTCAACCAGCGCGAGGAGGACATGGCGCCGGCGGCGTGGGACCCGAGCCAGAAGGTCCCGACGATGATGACCACCGCCGACATGGCGCTCAAGATGGACCCCGAGCTGCGCGCGATCAGCGAGAAGTTCAGGAACGACCACGAGGCGTTCAAGGACGCCTTCGCCCGCGCCTGGTTCAAGCTGACCCACCGCGACATGGGCCCCAAGGTCCGCTATCTCGGCCCCGAGGTCCCGGCCGAGGACCTGATCTGGCAGGACCCGATCCCCGCCGGCACGATGCCGTCGGACGCCGAGGTCGAGGCGGTCAAGCAGAAGATCGCCGCGAGCGGGCTCACCGTCAGCCAGCTGGTCAAGGTCGCCTGGGCCTCGGCCTCGACCTACCGCAAGTCCGACCACCGCGGCGGCGCCAACGGCGCGCGCGTGCGCCTCGCGCCGCAGAAGGACTGGGACGTCAACGAGCCGGCGATGCTGGCCAACGTGCTCGCCACGCTCGACGGCCTGCGCGGCAGCCTCAGCATGGCCGACGCGATCGTGCTCGGCGGCGTGGTCGCGCTCGAGAAGGCGGGCGCCGGCAAGGTCCCGTTCACCGGCGGCCGCGGCGACGCGACCGCGGAGCAGACCGACGCCGACAGCTTCGCGGTGATGGAGCCCGAGGCCGACGCGTTCCGCAACTATGTCGGCAAGAAGAAGCTGGCGGTGAAGACCGAGGAGATGATGCTCGACCGCGCCAGCCTGCTCGGCCTGTCGGTGCCCGAGATGGTCGTGCTGATCGGCGGCCTGCGCGTGCTCGGCGCCAACCACGGCGAGCGCGGCCACGGCCACCTCACCCGGCGCTCGGGCCAGCTGACCAACGACTTCTTCGTCAACCTGCTCGACATGACCAACGTGTGGAGCGCCGTCGACGGCTCGAACGACGAGGAATACGTCGCCACCGATCGCGCCAGTGGCGGCGAGACCTGGCGGGCCACCCGCGCCGACCTGATCTTCGGCTCGAATGCCGAGCTGCGCGCGGTGTGCGAGGTCTATGCCGAGAACGGCGGGCAGGAGAAGTTCGTCCGCGACTTCGTCAAGGCGTGGACCAAGGTCATGGACGCGGACCGCTTCGACTTGAGCTGGGGCCGGTATCGCAAGGGCGACTAGGGCCCGCGCGGGCGCGCCCGCTTGAGCACCAGGTAGAGCGCGCCGTCGCCGCCGTGGCGGCGGTGCGCCTGCCTGATCGCGGCAATGTCGCCGGCGTGCGGACCGGCGGCGAGCCAGTCGAGCACCTTGGCGCGGATCGCCCCGCGCCGCGCGCCGCGGTCGGCGGCATCGACCGGCCGCGGCTTGCCGGTCACCAGCAGCACCAGCCGCGCCCCCATCGCCCTGGCTTGCGCCAGCCCCGCGTCCAGCCGTGCATGCGCCTGGTCGAGCGTGTGGCCGTGGAGGTCGAGCGTGAAGTCGGGCTCGAGCGCGGCGCGGGCGAGCTTGCGCTCCCACGAAGCGTCGAGGCCCGGTCCGGCATCGGTCCTTGGCGCTGGGGCAGCCGCCGGGCGCGGCTTGTCCCCCTCCCGCTTGTGGGAGGGGCTAGGGGAGGGCGTGTCGGACGCAGTGCCGGGGCTAACAGGCCCTCCCGCGGCCCCTCCCGCAAGCGGGAGGGGAGAAAGTGGCGTCACCGTCTCCGTCACCCGCCGCCACAGCGCGGCCTCGCCTGCGCTCAGCCCGCGCGGGGGCTTCATCGCGCGCCGAGCCGGGCGAGGGTTCCTTTCGGCAGCAGCAGCAGCGCCTGGCCGCGCGCGCTCATGCCGCCGGCGATGGTGCGCGCCGCCTCGCCGGCGCCCCAGAAGCTGTCGAAGCGGTTCGCCCCCTTGATCGCCCCGCCGGTGTCCTGCGCGATCCACAGGCCGTTCGCCTCTGCGCGGTCGAGCGTCAGCAGCACCGGCGCGCCGAGCGGGACGAACGCCGGATCGGCGGCGACCGAGCTCTCGCGCCGCACCGGCACCTCGAGCGCGCCGAGCGGCCCGTCGCCGAGCAGCTCGCGGAAGAACACCCAGCTCAGGTTCTCGCGCATCAGCGCGCGGCCCTCCGCGGGATGCTCGCGGATGTATTGCATGATCCCCTGCATCGAGCCCGGATATTGCCCCGGCCCGTCGCCGAGCAAGCCGCGCTCGCGCATCAGCCCGCCGATGCCGACGTAGTCGCGCCCGTTCTGCCCGGCATAGCCGATGCGGATGACCTCGCCTTCGGGGCTGCGCAAGCGGCCGGAGCCCTGGATCTGCAGGAAGAACAGCTCGACCGGATCGGCCGCCCAGGCAATCTCGAGCCCGCGCCCGGCGAGCGCGCCGTTCTCGATCTCGGTGCGGTCGTAGTACGGCACGAAGCGGCCGTTTTCGTCATGGCGGCCGAGCGGCGCGCGGCCGGTGCGCTGCTCGGGCGGAGTCTCGGCCGGCCAGTCGCGCACCAAGTCGGGCGGCAAGCCGTAAACGGGGACGTCGAAGCCGGGACGGCGCTGGCGCACGCCGGCGATCTCGGGCTCGTAGTAGCCGGTGACGAACGCCGCCCCGTCGCCGACCACCGCGCTCTCGAAATAGCTGGCGAAGAACCGCGCCGCGTCGGTGCGGGGCCAGGCGGAAGCGCCGTCGCAGGCGGGGCGCCAGTCGTCGGCGCGGGTCAGCCCGCTGGCGTCGGTCCGGCGCAGCAGCCGCGGGCAGCTCTCGACGAACGAGGCGAGCGCGGCGGCGGCATCGGCGGGCCGCAGCGCCAGCGATTCGACCGGCGGCCCGGCGCGCACGCCGAGCAGCGCCGCGGTGGAAGGCGTCGGCGCAGGGCTCGGCGCGGGGCTGGGCGTTGGCGTCGGTCGCGGGGCTTCGCCGGGCGGCACGAGGCGGACGCAGCCGCCGAGCAGCACAAGCGCGGCGAGGCTGGCGAACCGGCGCCCCCCCACGCGGGATCAGCCCTCGTCGGTTTCGTCGAGCAGCCAGTCGGGCCCGGCGGCATTCACGTCGCGGGCGAAAGTCCAGATGTCGTGGCTTTCCACCGCATCGTCGAGCGAGCCGGCGACCACGGTGCCGTCCTTGTCGCGGGTGACGGTGGCGATGTCGGCGGCGAAGTGCACGGCGATGCGCGCGGTCTTGCCTTCGAGCCGCGCCGAATGAACGGTGGTGTCCTCGATCCGGACCAGCCGGTTGTCGAGCACCTCGCCGGCCGCCGCGCGGGCGTGGATCGCCGCGGCGAAGCTCTGGTAGACGTCGTCGTCGCACAGCTGCTTGAGCTCGTCCTTGTCGCCGCGCCAGAACGCTTCGAGCACCATCGCGTAAGCGGCCTTGGCGCCTTCGAGGAAGGTCAGCAGGTCGAACCGGCGGTCGGCCGCGCCGATCTCGCGCAGGCCGTGCTCGATCGCCGGAGCGAAGCCAGCGATCTCGCGCTGGGCGCGCGGCAGCTCGGCGGCCGGCGCGGCGACCTTGCGCGGGGCGTTGCCCGTCTCGCTGCGCTCGAAGCGCGTCGGCACCGGCTCCTCCTCGTGCTCGGCCCGGCGCCCGAGCACTGAATAGAGCCTCAGCCCGAGGAAGGCCGCGATCATGGCCAGGATGACGATTTCGATGATCACTGCGTTTGTCCGATCAATGACCGGCTCCGCCCCTCATTGGGCCTCGCGAGCCGGCTCAGTCCCATTCGTGCCCGAAATAGGTGCCAAATACAAATGAACAACTCCTGTCCGGGCCGCTTGCTCCACCGCCGGCGCGGTTTTTTGGCGGGCGTTGCGGCACGGCCATGGCAATGCTAGGCGCGCGGCCGATGCAGCGGGCGCAGGGGCGCCCGACCCTAGCCGAAAGACCAACGGATCATGGCCGAAGAAGGCGACGTCCTCACCAATCTCGACTCCGACACCGGCGGCAACGGCGCCGACCACCAGCCGGTCGCCGGGCTGCTGTCGCAATACGTCAAGGACCTCTCGGTCGAGAACCCGCGCGCGCCGGAAAGCTTCCAGTGGACCGAGCAGCCGTCGCTCGACGTGCAGTTCAACATCGCCGCGCGCAAGGTCAACGACGAGATCAGCGAGGTCGAGCTGAAGATCTCCGCGACCGCCAAGGCCGCGCAGGGCACGATCTACATCGTCGAGCTGGCCTATTGCGGGCTGGTCGGCATGCGCAACATGCCCGAGGACCACATGCACGCGTTCACTTATGCCGAGGCGCCGCGGATCCTGTTCCCGTTCGCCCGCCGGGTGATCGCCGACGCCGTGCGCGACGCCGGCTTCCCGCCGCTGCTGCTCGACCCGATCGATTTCAACGGGCTCTACGTGCAGCAGCTCGAGCAGAAGCAGCCGAACATCGGCGAGGCGCCGGCCGGCGAGGCCTGATCCCGGCCCCGGCTCCGAGGTTCGCCGCGTGAGCAGCCTCGTCCGCAACGTCGGCACGATCGGCGGGCTGACCGCGGTCAGCCGCGTGTTCGGCTTCGCCCGCGACATGCTGCTCGCGCGCGTGCTCGGCGCGGGCGGGGTGGGCGACGCCTGGCAGTTGGCGTTCCAGCTGCCCAACATCTTCCGGCGCCTGTTCGCCGAGGGCGCGTTCGCCTCGGCATTCGTGCCGCTGTTCAACCGGCGGATGAGCCCGGACGAGGACATGACCGAGGCGTGCCGCTTCGCCGAGGAGGTGATGGCGGTGCTGATCCCGGTGCTGGTGGCGTTCTCGGCGCTGGCGATGATCGCGATGCCGTGGATCGCCGGGCTGTTCGCCAACGAGGGGATCGAGGCCGATCCGGAGCTTTACGACCTCGCGGTGCTGATGGCGCGGGTGGCGTTCCCCTATCTCGCGTTCATGAGCCTGGCGACGGTGTTCGCCGCCATCCTCAACAGCCTGTCGCGCTTCGCCGCCGCCGCGGCCGCGCCGATCCTGCTCAACGTGTGCATGATCGTGGCGCTGATCTACGGCGCCGCGCAGGCGGATTCGCCGGCGGTCAGGCAGCATACCGGGTTCCTGCTGGCGGTCGCCGTGACGGTCTCCGGCTTGCTGCAGATGCTGTGGCTCGGCTGGTGGGCGCGGCGGCAGGGCTTCCGCGTGCGCCTGCATCGCCCGCGGCTGACCGCCGGCGTCAGCGAGCTCGGCGTGCTGATCCTCCCCGCCGTGCTCGGCGCCGGGGTCTACCAGATCAGCCGCTTCATCGACCTGTTCTTCCTGTCGACGCTGGAGGACGGGGCCTACACCTTCCTGGCGATGGCCGACCGGCTCAACCAGCTGCCGCTGGGGATCATCGGCATCGCGCTCGGCACCGCCATCCTGCCCTCGCTGTCGCGCCACATCGCCCGCGACGACGGCGAGGGCGCGTTCCGCCTGCAGAGCAACGCCGTCGAGCTGGCGCTGCTGCTGACCTTGCCCGCGGCGGTGGCGCTGTACGTCTCGGGCAGCGCCTTCACGCGGGCGTTCTACACCGGCGGGGCCTACACCGTCGCCGACAGCCTCGCGACCGGCGCGGTCGTCTCGGCGCTGGTGCTCGGCCTGCCGGCCTATGTCCTGATCAAGGTGCTGGTGCCCAGCTTCTTCGCCCGCAAGGACACCCGCACGCCAGTGTTCACCGCGGGCGGCTCGCTGCTCATCAACGTCGCGCTGAACTTCGCGCTGGTGCCGCGGCTCGGGGTCGTCGGGCTGGCCTTGTCCGGCGCCGCTTCGGCGTGGTGCAACGTCGCCGCGCTGTACGCGATCCTCGCCTGGCGCGGCCACTTCCGGCTGACGTCGCTGGTGCTCGGCCGCATCCTGCGCATGGCCCTGGCGTCCGCTTTCATGGGCGCGGTTTTGTGGTATGCGCTGCCCTATGGAACGCAGTGGTATGCCGGTTCGGCGGTCGAACGGATCGCCGCGATCGCCGCGGTGGTGGCGCTGGGCGGCGGGGCCTTCCTCGCCGCCGCCGTCGCGCTGAGGGTGGTCGACCGCTCGACGCTCGACCAGTTGCGGCGCCGCCCCGCCTGATCCGTCGGGCCCCCGGTTTTCTTCCAGCTCACAGGTTCTCCATGCGCATCGTTTCCGGAATCCAGCCCACCGGCTCACTCCACCTCGGCAATTACCTGGGCGCGATCCGCAACTGGGTGCGCATGCAGGATGCCATGGCGGAGGGCAGCCAGTGCCTGTTCTTCCTGGCTGACCTGCACGCGATCTCGATGCCCTACGCGCCGGCGGAGCTGAAGGCAGCGACGCTGGAGATGGCGGCGGCGCTGGTCGCCTGCGGCATCGACCCCGAGCGTTCGATCCTGTTCAACCAGGCGCAAGTGCCGGCGCATGCCGAGATGCAGTGGCTCCTCAACGGCACCGCGCGGATGGGGTGGCTCAACCGCATGACGCAATGGAAGGACAAGGCCGGCAAGAACCGCGAAGGCCAGAGCGTCGCGCTGTTCGCCTATCCGGTGCTGCAGGCGGCCGACGTGCTGCTCTACCAGGCGACCCACGTGCCGGTCGGCGAGGACCAGAAGCAGCACCTCGAGCTCGCCCGCGACATCGCGCAGAAGTTTAACAACGACTTCTGCGCGGCCGATGCGCCGGTGTTCACCCTGCCCGATCCGATCATCCCGCCCCACGCGGCGCGGATCATGAGCCTGCGCGACGGCGCGGCCAAGATGAGCAAGTCCGATCCCTCGGACGTGAGCCGGGTCAACCTGTCGGACGACCCCGACACCGTGATGCGCAAGATCAAGAAGGCCAAGACCGACCCCGAGCCGCTGCCGAGCGAGGAAGCCGGCCTCGCCGCGCGGCCCGAGGCGCTCAACCTGGTGACGATCTACGCCGCGCTCGCCGACAGGACTGTCTCCGAGGTCCTCGCCGCGCACGGCGGGCAGGGCTTCGGCGCGTTCAAGCCGGCGCTCGGCGAGCTGCTGGTCGAGACATTGCGGCCGATCACCGCGCGCTTCACCGGCCTGCTCGAGGACCGCGAGGCGCTCGACGCGATCCTCGCCCGCGGTGCCGCCCGGGCGCGGCAGATCGCCGGGCCGACGCTCGAGGCGGCCTACCGCGCGCTGGGCTTGCTGAGGGGCTGACGGACGGCGTCTGTTAGCGCTATCAATCCTCCAAGCAGGGGGGATTCGGCGATGCGCAAGGCAATCATGGCGGCATTCGCGGTGCTGTGGACGGCGGCGGCGGGCGCGGAGCCGGTCGGCCAGTTCGCCGAGCATGCCGACGTCGGCGAGGTCTCGACGCCGGGCACCGCGACGGTCGCCGACGGCGTCTATCGCCTGACCGCCAGCGGGGCGAACATCTGGGGCAGCGAGGATGCGTTCCACTACGCCTGGACTCAGCGCTCGGGCGACCTCCACATCGCCGCCGACATCGCCTTCGAGGCCGCGGGAACCGACCCGCACCGCAAGGCCGGGCTGATGATCCGCCAGAACCTCACCCCCGGCTCGCCTTATGCCGACGTGATGGTGCATGGCGACGGGCTGGTCTCGCTGCAGTACCGCGAGGCGCAGGACGGACCGACCCGGCAGATCGTCTCGGCGGTGACGCATGCGCGCCGCGTGCGGCTCGAGCGCGAAGGTGATTTCGTCTATTTCTCGGTCGCCGGGGCCGATGGCCAGCTTACCCATGCCGGCGGCAGCCTGCGCATTCCGTTCCAGGCGCCCTACCTGGTCGGGCTTGCCCTGTCGGCGCACAACGACGCGGTAACCGAGACCGCGACGTTCGCCAACGTCGAGCTGGCAGTTCCGCAACTCGCCTACGTGCCCGACACCGGCTACGCCGCCCGGGTCGAATCGACGCTCGAGGTGCTCGACGTCGGCGGCATTCGCGACCGCCGCGTGGTGCGGCACTTCGACGGCAAGATCGAGGCCCCCAACTGGAGCCGCGACGGCCGCGAGCTGATCTACAACAGCAGCGGCCGGATCTGGCGCATCCCGGTCGCGGGCGGCGAGCCGGTGGCCGTCGATACCGGCCGCTTCGTCGACAACAACAACGACCACGGCCTCTCGCCCGACGGCCGCCAGCTGGTCATTTCCGACCAGATCGAGCCCGACAACCTCAGCCGCATCCACCTCGTCACGCTCGACGGCTCGGCGCCGATCCGCACCGTGGTCGACGACGCCGCGGCCCGCTCGTACTGGCACGGCTGGACCCCCGACGGGGCCACGCTCGCCTACGTGCGCGTCGGGCTGGGCGACGGAAGCTACGACATCTGGGCCCAGGATGTCGCCGGAGGCGCGCCGCGGCCGCTGGTCGTCGGCCCGGGCGTCGACGACGGGCCCGAATACTCGCCCGACGGACGGCATCTCTACTTCAACTCGACCCGCTCGGGGGCGATGGCGCTGTGGCGCGCCAATGCCGACGGCAGCGAGCCGGTGCAGCTGACCCACGACCCCGCGCGGCGCGACTGGTTTGCGCACGCGTCGCCCGACGGCAAGTGGCTCGCCTACATCTCGTTCGGCGACGATATTGCGCTCGAGGACCATCCGCCGAACCGCGAGGACGTGCAGCTGAGGCTGATGCCCGCCGACGGCTCCGCGCCGCCGGTGATCCTCGCCCGGGTGTTCGGCGGCCAGGGGACGATCAACGTGCCGAGCTGGTCGCCCGACGGCCGCAGCATCGCGTTCGTCAGCTACCGGTTGAAGCGGTAGTGCGCGGCGGGCCGGCACGGGCCGAAAAAGCGCTGTTTTTCCGCCGCTTGCGTTCAACCGCTATTCAGCCCGGCGGGATTATGACACGCTCCATCGATGACAGACTCGCGCCCGGTTGAGGGGAGCTCGAGCTGCGTGCCTTGTTTTTCGGAGATAATTCCATGATCACCTTCAGCCAACTCGGCCGCGGTGTGAAGCTGGCGCTGGTGCCGCTGGCCCTCGCCGGGCTCGCCGCCTGCGCCTCGCCGTTCCGCGCCGACGTGCAGCGGTTCGAATCGCAGCTCCCCGTGCCCAACGGGCAGACCTTCACCGTCGTCGCCGACGATCCGGCGCTGGCCGGCGGCATCGAGTTCCGCCACTACGCGCAGCTCGTCGCCGACAACCTCGCGGCGCTCGGCTACACGCCGGTCAACAACCCGTCCGACGCCCAGCTGCTCGTCCGCTTCGACTACGGCGTCGACAACGGGCGCGAGCGCGTGCGCTCGACCGGCTTCGGCTACCGCGATCCGTTCTACTCGTCGTGGTACGGCTACCAGCCGGTGCTGGTGCGCACCCCCTACGGCACGCGCATCGCCTATGCCCGCGGGTTCAGCCCGTGGGGCTGGGGCTGGAACGACAGCTTCTTCGGCGGCGGCAGCGACGTCTACAGCTACACGGTCTACACCAGCGGCATCGAGATGAAGATCGACCGCGCGGGCGACGGCCAGCGGCTGTTCGAGGGCAAGGCCCAGGCCGCTTCGACCTCGAACCGCCTGCAGTACCTGGTGCCGAACCTGGTCGAGGCGATGTTCACCGGCTTCCCCGGCAACTCGGGCGAGACCGTGCGCATCTCGGTCGCGCCGGAGAACCAGCGCGCCAGCCGCTGAGCGGACCATCCATTCCCCGGGGGCGGGGCCCAGAGTTCCTGGGCCTCGCCCCTGACCTGACCGGCGGGCCCGCGAGGGCTCGCCCTTTTTTTGATTCGCTGGCCCGCGCCTCCGGTTGAACGGGCGTCGCGCGGCGGGTCGCGGCGCCCCGGGCAGGCGGCGGATGGCGAAACCGGGCGAGCGTCAGCCGAGCTTCGCATGGCCTCCGGTCGAGCCGAACCCGCCCGCGCCGCGCGCTGTCTCGTCGAGCTCGGCCACTTCGTTCCATTCCGCCAGGGTCACCGGCGCCAGCACCAGCTGGGCGATGCGCTCCCCGCGGGCGATGGCGAACGCCTCGCCGCCGTGGTTGATGACGATCACCTTCAGCTCGCCGCGATAGTCGCTGTCGATCGTGCCCGGGGTGTTGGGCACCGAAATGCCGTGCTTGAGCGCGAGGCCCGAGCGCGGTCGCACCTGGATTTCGTAGCCCGCCGGAATGGCCACCGCGAAGCCGGTCGCGACCGCGTGGCGCGCGCCCGGCGCGAGAACCACGTCCTCGGCCGCGAGCACGTCCATCCCGGCAGCGCCGGCGGTCGCATAGGCCGGCAGCGCCAGCCCCTCGCCGTGGGGCAGGCGCCGGATCCGCACCGGCACCGGGTCAGTCATCGCGCTCGGCTTCGTCCGGATTGTTCAACGCTTCGGCGATCTTCTCGACCAGCCGCCGCGCGACCGCCTGCTTGCTCATCGGCTCCCAGTCCTCGACCGCGTTCTCGGCGATCAGGTGGACAGTGTTGTCGTCGCCGCCCATCGCGCCGTCGGACACGTCGTTGGCGACGATCCAGTCGACCCCCTTGCTCTTGCGCTTGCGGGTGGCGTTGTCGATCACGTCCTCGGTCTCGGCGGCGAAGCCGACCAGCAGCCGCGGCCGCTGCTTGCCGGTGGCGGTGGTGGCGAGGATGTCGGGGTTCTCGGCGAGCAGCAGCGCCGGCGGGGCGGAGCCGCGCTTCTTGATCTTCTCCGGCGCGAAGTCCTTGGTCCGCCAGTCGGATAC
>DASPMY010000016.1:0-39546 GCA_035626815.1 Croceibacterium sp. | reverse complement strand
CGCCGCGCTTGGCCCAGCGCAGCCGCGCCGCGATCGGCCCGGCCGAGCCGAGCCACAGCTCGAGCGGGTCGGACTTGGACACCCCGATCGACAGCCCGCGCAAGTTGCAGCCGTGGGCGTCGAGATCGATCACCCGCACGTCGCGAATGTCGCTGCCGGCCACGCGGCAGGTGCCCTCGACGCTGACTGGCCGGCGCTCGCCCACGCGGGGAATTTCAGTGCGTTGGACGAACTTCGAGCGCTTGGCGGCCATGCCCGACGCTAGGCCGTGCAGGGTTAAGATTCCCTTCTCCGGCAGGCTTGGCGCGCCGCTTATTCGGCGTAGCTCAGCGCCGGGTACTTCCAGGCCGAGCCGCGCGCCAGGTTTTGCGCCGCGAACTCCCAGTTGAGGTGCCCGTCGATCACTTCCTTCAAGTAGTTCGGGCGCCGGTTCTGGTGGTCGAGGTAGTAGGCGTGCTCCCACAGGTCGATCGTCAGCAGCGGCACCGCCTCGCCGTCGGCGAGCGTGTCGCCGTCGTGCGTTTCCTCGATCGACAGCGTGCCGACCTTGTCGGCGAGCCACACCCAGCCGCTGGCGAAGTGGGCGCCGCCGCGCTCGGCGAGCTGCTGCTTGAGCGCGTCGAGCGAGCCGAAGGCGGCGTCGATCCGCCCGGCCAGACCGCCCGACGGTGACTGGGCCTCGGGCGACAGCGAGTGCCAGTAGAACCCGTGGTTCCAGCTCTGCGCGGCGTTGTTGAACAAGCCCCGGTTCGTGTTCCGGGCGCGGGCGATCACCGTTTCGAGGTCCGCCTCGGCGAGCTCCGTGCCTTCGATCGCCGCGTTGGTCTTGTCGATATAGGCCCGGTGGTGCTTGCCGTGGTGGAAGCCGAGCGTCTCGGCCGAGATCGCCGGCGACAGCGCGTCGGGCGCATAAGGCAACGGCATGAGTTCGAAAGCCAAGGTTCCGTCCTTCCTCGTTGTGGGGGTTCGCTGGCTTAACGCGCGGGAGGGGCGCCGGTTGCGCTAGGAAAACTCGGCGGGCTTGAAGCTGCGCTAGTCCGGTCCACCGTCGCGGTGACCGCCACATCCATCGTCACGTTGCCCAGCGTGCGTATCACGTCGGGCAGCATCTCCACCGCCACCAGCAGCGCCAGCGGCTCGACCGGCACGCCCATGGCGATGGCGATCGGCCCGATGGCGGTGACGAAGCTGATCGCGCCCGGCAGGCTGACCGAGCCGATCGTGGTCAGCAGCGCCACCGCCACGCCGGCGGCGATAGTGGCCGGCGTCAGCTCGACCCCCGTCAGCCGGGCCACATAGATCGCCACCGCCAGGTTCATCACCGGTCCAGTGGCGCGGAACAGCGCGACCGCGAGCGGCAGCACGAAATCGGCGGTGGTCTCGCGCACCCCGAGCAAGCGGCACGACTGCAGCATCGCCGGCAGGCTGGCGAGCGAGCTCTGGGTCGAGATCGCCACCGCCTGGGCGGGCAGCATCGCGCGGGCGAAGCGGACCGGCGAGCGGCGGCCGCCGACGGAGCCGACGACGTAGCCGGCGAGCATCACGACGAAACCGAGCCCCGCCACCAGCAGGATGTAGTGCGCGAGCGCCGCGAAAGCTCCGCCCCCGCTGGCGAGGCCCACGGTCAGCGCCAGCGCGAACACGCCGGCGGGCGCCAGCCACAACACCCAGCCGATGATCGTCAGCATCGCGTTGCCGAGCGCCTCGAACAGCCGCAACATCAGCTCGCGCTGCGCCTCGGGCAGGCGCACGATCGCCACCGCCAGCGCGACGAAGAACACCACCAGCGGCAGCATCGCGGTCTGCGCGGCGGCGGCGATGACGTTGTCGGCGACGAGCGATTCGAAGAACGCGCCGATCCCCGGCACCGTTTGCGGCGCGCTGCTGCCCGCCGCCAGCGCCGCGGCCGCTCGCTCCGGGATCGGAAACAGATCGAGCAGCGCGGGAGTGGCGAGCGCGGCGAACACCGTGCCCGCGAACAGGATGACGAAGAATGACAGCAGCGTCCGTCGCGCGACGGGGCCGGCACGCGCCGTGGCGATCATCTGCGCTATCCCGGTCACCAGCAGCGCGGCGACCAGCGGCACGATGGTCATCTGAAGCGCGCGCAGCCACACGGTGCCCACCGGGCCGGCGATCGCCGCCGCCGTGCTCTGCGCCGCTCCTCCCGACAGCGCCCAGCCGAGCGCGAGCCCGGCGACGAGCGCGGCGAAAGTCCAGCCGGCGGGCAACCTGACGTCAGTCACGGGATGGTGACATTGCAGCCGGGAAGCGCCATGGCAATGCCACCAGCGAGAGGGATCCATGGGACGCAAGTATTTCGGTACCGACGGCATTCGCGGGCGCGCCAACGACGGCCTGCTCGACGCGGCCACCGCGATGAAGGTCGGCCAGGCCGCGGGCCGCCATTTCCTGCGCGGCGAGCACAAGCACCGCATCATCGTCGGCAAGGACACCCGGCTGTCGGGCTACATGATGGAGACCGCGCTCGTCGCCGGCTTCACCAGCGTCGGCATGGACGTGATCATGACCGGGCCGCTGCCGACGCCGGCGGTCGCGCTGCTCACCCGCGAGATGCGCGCCGACCTCGGGGTGATGATCTCGGCCAGCCACAACCCCTATTTCGACAACGGCATCAAGCTGTTCGGACCCGACGGCTTCAAGCTCAGCGACGCCGACGAGGAAGCGATCGAGCGCGCGATGGGCGGCGAGATCGCCCTCGCCCGCGACGCCGACGTCGGCCGCGCGCGGCGCATCGAGGACGCCCGCGGCCGCTACATCCACGCGATCAAGCAGTCGCTGCCCGAGGACATCCGCTTCGACGCGCTCAAGGTGGTGGTCGATTGCGCCAACGGCGCCGCCTACGAGGTCGCCCCGACGGCGATCTGGGAGCTCGGCGCCAAGGTCATCGCCCTCGGCGTCAATCCCAACGGGCTCAACATCAACGACGGCGTCGGCTCGACCTCGCTCGAGGCGATCAAGGCGCGCGTGGTCGAGGAGGGCGCCGACATCGGCATCGCGCTCGACGGCGACGCCGACCGGCTGATCGTGATCGACGAGAAAGGCCAGGCGGTCGACGGCGACCAGATCATGGCCTTGATCGCCACGAGCCTGGTGCAGAACGGCCGGCTCAAGGGCGGTGGCGTGGTCGCCACGGTGATGTCGAACCTCGGGCTCGAGCGCTTTCTCGCCGGCAAGGGGCTTGGACTGGTCCGCGCCAGGGTCGGCGACCGCTATGTGCTCGAGGCGATGCGCGCCGGCGGCTACAACGTCGGCGGCGAGCAGTCGGGGCACATGATCCTGCTCGACCACGCGACCACCGGCGACGGCTGCATCGCCGCGCTGCAGGTGCTCGCCGAGCTGGTCCGCTCGGGCAAGCCGGCGAGCGAGCTGCTGCGGCTGTTCGAGCCGGTGCCGCAGCTCTTGAAGAACGTCGTCTATGCCGGCGGCGACCCGCTGGCCGATGGCCAGGTCAAGGCGGCGATCGCGCAAGGCGAGGCGGCGCTTGCAGGCCGCGGCCGCCTGGTCATCCGCAAGTCGGGAACCGAGCCGAAGATCCGCGTGATGGCCGAAGGCGACGACGCGGCCCAGGTCGAGCGGGTCGTGGACGATATCTGCGCGGCGGTGAAGGCGGCGGCCTGAGCGAAATTTCAATACGTTTGGCGCGAAAGCGAGACCCGCTGGGGGGAGGCCTCTCGACTTCGCTCGCGGCGACACGGATAGGGGGGTCACCATGACCGCTCCGCCCCGCATCCTCGCCATCGCCGGCTCGGACAGCTCGGGCGGCGCGGGCATCCAGGCCGACATCAAGACGATCACCATGCTCGGCGGCTACGCGATGACCGCGATCACGGCGGTGACGGCGCAGAACACGACCGGGGTGACGATGGTCGAGGCGCTGTCGCCGGAACTGGTCGCCGCGCAGATCGACGCCTGCTTGTCCGACATCGGCGCCGACGCGGTCAAGATCGGCATGCTCGGCTCGCCGGACATCGCCCATCGGGTGGCCGATCGGCTGGAGGCGCTGGCGGTGCCGATCGTGTTCGACCCGGTGATGGTCGCCACCAGCGGCGCGGCATTGGCCGATGACGCCACCGTCGGCGCGTTCGAGCGGCTGATGCGGCTGGCGACGCTGACCACGCCCAATATCGCCGAACTGGCGGCGCTCGGCGGGCGCGAAGGCATGGCGGGACGGGGCGTGGCCTATCTCGCCAAGGGCGGCGACGCCGAGGGTTCGCCGGTCGAGGACGTGCTGGTCCAGCCGGGCGCGGCGGACCGCGTCTGGCGCGCGGAGCGGATCGCCACCCGCCATACCCACGGCACCGGCTGTACCCTGTCGAGCGCGATCGCGACGCTGCTCGGCAGGGGTTTGGCTCTCGACGAGGCGATCGCGGAGGCCGGGTCGTTCGTCCGCCAGGCCTTGCGCGCCGCGCCCGGCTTTGGTGCCGGCCATGGCCCGATGGGCCATCACGCGGTGCGCTAGATCGGCTGCGGCGCTTCGCGGTCGATCTCGTAGAACTCGCACAGGCACTGCCAGGCGTCCTCGGCGGTCTCGCACCAGGTGATCAGCTCGAGGTCGGCCGGCGAGATCACGCCCTCCCGCGCGAGCGCGCCGAAATCGATCACCCGGGTCCAGAATTCCTTGCCGAACAGCATCACCGGGATCGGCTTCATCTTGCCGGTCTGGATCAGCGTCAGCAGCTCGAACATCTCGTCGAACGTGCCGAACCCGCCGGGGAACACCGCCACCGCCCGCGCCCGCATCAGGAAGTGCATCTTCCTCAGCGCGAAGTAGTGGAATTGGAACGACAAGTACGGGGTGACGTATGGATTGGGCGCCTGCTCGTGCGGCAGGACGATGTTGAGGCCGATCGATTCCGCCCCGGCATCGGACGCGCCGCGGTTGGCGGCCTCCATGATCGATGGCCCGCCGCCCGAGCAGATGACGAACTGGCGCATGCCGTTCTCGACGATCGACATCTCGCTGACCAGCCGCGCCAGCTTGTAGGCCTCGGCGTAGTACTTGGCCTTCTCGGCGAGGCTTTCGACGACTATCCGCTCCTCGACCGGCAGGTCCTTGGCCCCTTCGAGCGCAATCGCCACCGCCTCCGGGGGCGGGATGCGCGCCGAGCCGTACATCACCAGCATCGAGCCGACCCGCGCCTCGTCGAGCAGCATCTCGGGCTTGAGCAACTCGAGCTGGAAGCGCACCGGGCGCAGCTCGTCGCGGAGCAGGAAATCGGTGTCGCGGAACGCCAGACGGTAGGCCGGGTGGCGGGTCTGCGGGGTGTCGGTCGGGGCGGATTCGGCGAAGCCGGCTTCCTGCTCGGCGCGGTAGAACTTGCGGCCCTCGAGGTCGCCTTCGGCGCCCGCGGGCCTGTCGGGATCGCTCACTCATCTCTCCCATCGTTGAGGCCGCCACCTACGGGCTTGCGGCGCGAATGGAAAGCGTGGCGGGCCGGAGGGTGGATGCCCCGCGAGGATTCGAACCTCGATAAACGGAGTCAGAGTCCGTTGTCTTACCATTAGACGACGGGGCAACGAGGGGGCGCATCTAGAAACGCCGGCCCGCCCCGTCAAGCGGCCCGCCCGACAAGTTTCCCGTGCAACTTGCCCGCGCACCGCGCTTTCGCTAGCCTGCGTTCAGGTTCCGCCCTCGGGCGGTCGAGAAACGACTGGGAAGTTCTGGTTATCATGGCGGAGTACATTCCGCCGGACGGGCGGCGGAGCGCCGCGGGGGCCGTCGAGGGCAATCCGCCGCAAGGCGCGCCGACGCAGCCCACGCACTCCGACACCGCCGGCGACAGGCAGGGGAACGGCGCGTCGGCGGACACCGCCTGGCACCGCTCACCGGCGGACCGCCCGTGGGGCCATCGCCAGGCTTATGCGGCGATCGACCTCGGCACCAACAACTGCCGCCTGCTGATCGCCCGCCCGGCGGCCGAGAACTTCGTCGTCATCGACGCCTTCAGCCGGGTCGTCCGGCTGGGCGAGGGCCTCGCCCAGACCGGGCGGCTGAGCGAAGCGGCGATGGACCGCGCGGTCAGCGCGCTGCGGGTCTGCGCCGACAAGCTGCGCCGCCGCAACGTCCACCTCGCGCGCTCGGTCGCCACCGAGGCCTGCCGCCGCGCGGCCAACGGCGCCGCGTTCATCGAGCGCGTGCGCGACGAGACCGGGATTCGCCTCGACATCATCTCGGCGCAGGAGGAAGCGCGTCTGGCCGTGCTCGGCTGCCATATCCTGCTCGAGAGCGGCATCGGCCCGGCCGTGATCTTCGACATCGGCGGCGGCTCGACCGAGCTGGTGCTGATCGAGCCGGGGGCGCCGGTACCGCACATCCTCGACTGGCTGAGCGTGCCGTGGGGCGTCGTCTCGCTGACAGAGACCGTCAATGCCAAGCTCGGGGGACGCGACGACGGCGGCCCCGAGGCGCGGCTGGCGCGCTATGCCGAGATGCGCCGCCTCGTCGCCGACAGCTTCGCCGAGTTCGCCCGCCGGATCGAACCGTGGCTGAGCGAGGACGTGCGCCTGCTCGGCACTAGCGGCACCGTCACCACGCTCGCCAGCGTCCACCTCGACCTTCCGCAGTACGATCGCCGGGCGGTCGACGGGCTGATCGTCCCTTCGGCGGCGATGCGCGACATCGCCACGCGCCTGTCGACGATGGCCCCGGAGGACCGCCGCGAGCTGCCGTGCATCGGCAACGAAAGGGCCGACCTCGTCGTCGCCGGCTGCGCGATCCTCGAGGCGATCCTCGACATCTGGCCCGCCGACCGCCTCGGCGTCGCCGACCGCGGCATCCGCGAAGGCATCCTGCGCAGCCTGATGGCGGCCGATGCCGAGGGGCTCGAGGCGCAGTCGGCGCTCAGGCGGCTGAAGCAGGCGCAGGAGTGACCCGCGGGCGCCCGGACCCGGGCAAGCGCGTCAAGACCGCACGGCGGCGCACCGCGTCCTCGACCCGCTGGCTCGAACGCCAGCTCAACGATCCTTACGTTCGCCAGGCCAAGGCCGAGGGCTTCCGCAGCCGCGCGGCCTACAAGCTGGCCGAGCTCGACGACCGCTTCGGCCTGCTCAAGGGCGCCCGGCGGGTGGTCGACCTCGGCGTCGCCCCCGGCGGGTGGAGCCAGGTCGTGCGCCAGCGCGCGCCCGGCGCGGCGGTGGTCGGCATCGACCTGCTCGAGACCGAGCCGATCGAGGGGGTCACGCTCCTGCAGCTCGACTTCATGGCCGACAGAGCCCCGGCCGCGCTCGAGGCGGCGCTCGACGGCCCGCCCGACCTGGTGCTGTCGGACATGGCGGCCAACACGGTCGGCCACAAGCAGACCGACCACTTGCGGACGATGGGGCTGGTCGAGCTGGCCGCCCATTTCGCGGTCGACACGCTCGCCGAAGGCGGTGCGTTCGTCGCCAAGGTGCTCGCCGGCGGCACCGACGCCGAGCTGCTGGGGTTGCTCAAGCGGCACTTCCGCACGGTCAAGCACGCCAAGCCCCCGGCGAGCCGCAAGGGCTCGTCCGAGTGGTACGTCATCGCGCAAGGGTTCAAAGGGCGGGGCTAGGCCCGGCCCGGGAGCGGCTCAGTTGTCGCCGGGCTGCGCCGCCGCCGGCGCATCATCCTCGGGCTGCTCGGCGGCGACCGCGCCGGCGGCTTCGGGCCCCGGAGCCTCCTCGGGGCCGGCGGCCGCGCCAGCGGCGGCATCGCCTTCGGCCGCGGCGGGAGCTGCCGGCGCCGGGTAGTCCGGCCCGCCGCCGTTGGCCTTGAGGTAGGCGATCACGTTGGCCCGGTCCTCGTCGCTGCCGAGCCCGGCGAAGCTCATCTTGGTCCCCGGCACCATGCCCTTCGGGCTCTTCAGCCATTGGTCGAGGACTTCGTAGGTCCATGTGCCGCCGTGGGCGACGAGGTCGGCCGAATAGGCGAAGCCCGCGGCGTGCTTGCCGAGCGGCTTGCCGATGATGCCATAGAGGTTCGGGCCGATGCCGTTGGCGCCGCCCTGGGCGATCGAGTGGCACGAGGTGCACTTGGCGAACACCGCTTCGCCCTTGGCCGGATCGGCCGCCGCCAGCAGCGTGCCGAGATCGGGGCCTTCCACTTCCACGCCTTCCTCGACCACGCCTTCGATCGGATAGCCCATCTCGTGCGGACGGTGCGGCTTGTCCGCCTGGAAATACAGCCCGCTGGCGATCGACAGGCCGAGAGCGACGATGCCCGCGAACAGGATCCAGCCGGCGATGGTGTTGAAGCGATCGGTCATCGAGAGAGCGTCTGCCAGAGTTCCGGAATGCGCGCCGCTCTAGTGTCGGCAACCCACAGGCGCAAGCCCGATAGTCACTTGTCCGGCGCGGGCGGCGCGGTTACCCGCGAGCGCCGATGGACAGCTTCCCCGCCCCCGCCCTCGCGCTGGTCGAGCAGATGCGTCAAGCGGCCGCGCCCGACCCGGCGCGCGCGGTGGCCTTTCAGGGCGCACCCGGCGCCAACTCCCACCGCGCCGCGCTCGAATGGTCCCCCGATTGCCTGCCGCTGCCGTGCTTCGCGTTCGAGGACGCGCTCGACGCGGTCGCCTCGGGTTTGGCCGGCAGCGCGATCATCCCGATCGAGAACTCGCAGCACGGGCGCGTCGCGGACATCCATTTCCTGCTGCCGGGCAGCGGGCTGTCGATCGTCGGCGAGCACTTCCTGCCGATCGGCTATGCGCTGATGGGCCTCGGCAGCGGGCCGTTCGCGGTCGCGTACAGCCACCCCCAGGCGCTCGGCCAGACGCGGCTCTTCTTGCGGGCGCGCGGCATCGTCCCGCTGGCTTACGCCGACACCGCCGGCGCCGCGGCGCTGGTCAAGGAGCAGGGCGACCCGCAGGCCTGCGCGATTGCCCCGGCGATGGCGGCGGAGCTTTATGGCCTGACGCTGGTCGAGGACCATATCGAGGATGCCAAGGACAACACCACCCGCTTCGTCGTGCTGGCGCGCGAGGCGCTCGACCCGGCGGCGCTCGCCGGGCGGCCGGCGATGACCACCTTCGTGTTCGAGGTGAAGAACATCCCCGCGGCGCTCTACAAGGCGCTCGGCGGGTTCGCCACCAACGGCGTCAACATGACCAAGCTCGAAAGCTACCAGCAGGGCGCGAGCTTCTCGGCGACGATGTTCTTCGCCGACATCGTCGGCGCGCCCGGCGACCCGGCGGTCGACCGCGCGCTCGAGGAGCTGGCGTTCCACTGCAAGGCGCTGCGCATGCTCGGCAGCTACCCGCTGGCACGGCCGCGGGGCTGAAGCCCGGCTGCGGGAAGTGCCGGAGCGCGGGTTGCGCCCCCGCGCCGCCCATGCCACCAATCGGGGCGTGACGCAGGATACGGGGGACGGCGCCGCGGCGGCGGGCGCAGGCGATTTCGCGAGCCAGTGGCGGGAGCTGCGCGCCGACGGCGAGATTCAGTTCGCCCCGGTCGAGCGCCCCGCGCCCGACGAGCCGCCGCAATGGTGGCTCGATTTCATCGAGTGGCTGGCCGCAGTGTTGCGGCCTGTGGGCGAGCTGTTCTCCGGCCTCGCCCAGGCCATCGGCATGTCGGGGCAGACGCTGATGTGGCTGCTGATCGGCGTGGCGGTGCTCGTCGTCGCGATGCTCGCGTGGCGCCTGCTCGAGCCGCTCCGCGCCCGCCGCCGGGCCGAGCCCGAAGGGGCCGACGAGTGGGCGCCCGACCACGGCGAGGCGGTAGCGCTGCTGGAGGACGCCGATCGGCTCGCCGCCGAGGGCCGCTACGACGAGGCGACGCACCTGCTGCTGCGCCGCAGCGTCGGCCAGATTGCCGCCGCCCGCCCGGGCCTGCTCGAACCGTCGAGCACCGCGCGCGAGATCGCCGCGCTTCCGGCGCTGTCGGACAACGTGCGCGGCGCCTTCGCGACGATCGCCGGGCGGGTCGAGCGCAGCCTGTTCGCGCTGCGCAGCCTGTCGGCGGACGACTGGCAGGCGGCGCGCGCCGCTTACGCCGACTTCGCGCTCGCCGCGCCGCAGTTGGGACCGGCATGAGCCGCGCCGCCTCGCCGTTCAGCCCGCGCGTCGTCCTGGCCCTGCTGGCGGTCGGCGCCGGGGCGTTCCTGCTGTTCCTTTACGCCATCGGCGCCGGGTGGACCGGCCGCGAGGACCGCGACGGCGGGGCCCACGCCGCGGCCAACGGGCTCAACGGCTTCGCCGGCCTCGTCCGCCTGCTCGAGGCGCAAGGCCACGAGGTCTCGCTGTCGCGCAGCGAGGCGCGGCTCGACGAGGAGGCGCTGCTGGTGCTGACCCCGCCGGTGTTCGCCGACGGCGAGGCGGTCGCCGAGATCGTCGAGGCCCGCCGCTACTATGGGCCGACGTTGCTGATCCTGCCCAAGTGGTGGGCCGGCCGCGCCGACGGGCTCGACGGGCTCGACGTGCCGCAGGGCTGGGTGGTCCTCGACGACGCGGTCGCGCCCGAGTGGCTCGGGGAGCTCGACGGGCTCGACGACGCCGAGGCCGCGATCGCCGAGCGCAAGCGGTGGCAGGGCATGGGCCTCGCCGGCGCGCTGCCCGCGCCGAGCACCGCGCTGGCGCTGGAAGCGGACTCGGTAGCGACGCGCGAATGGGCTTCGGTCCTGGCGCTGGTCACCGACGACCACGGCGACATCCTCGTGGGCTACCTCAACGACAACGGTGACTATCCGATTCTGGACGAGGCCGCCGGCTACTCGCCCACGGACGAGGCGGACGAGGACTTGTGGCCGGTGGTCGTCGTCGCCGAGCCCGACCTGATGAACAACTACGGCATGGCGGACCGCACCCGCGCCGAGCTCGCCCACGCGATCGTCGACGCCGCGCTCGAGGACTACGATCTGCCGGTGGTGTTCGACCTGACTCTCCCGGGGCTCGGGCGCAGCGAGAACCTGATGACGCTGGCGTTCGCGCCGCCGTTCCTCGCCGCCACGCTGTGCCTGATGCTTGCCGGGCTGGTGATCGCCTGGCGGGCGCTCAGGCGCTTCGGTCCACCGGTGGCCGAGGCCCCGGCGCTGGCGATGGGCAAGCGCCAGCTGGCGCGCAACGGGGCCGGGCTGGTCGAGCGGGCGCGGCGCTGGCGCCTGCTCGGCGCGCCTTACGCCGCGCTCGTCGGCGGGCGCATCGCCGAGGCGCTGGCCATCCGCGAGGCCGATCCCGCGGCGCGCGAGGCGGCGATCGCGCGCGCCCTCGCCGCGCGCGGCATCGCCGCCGACTATCCCGCCCGGGCCGAGGCGCTGCGCCGCGCTCGCCGCCCCACCGAACTGCTCCGCGCCGCCGGCGCGCTCCGGACCATCGAAAGGATCCTGACCCCATGACCATGTCGCTCGACGAAACCCGCCGGCTCGCCGAGGCCATCCGCGGCGAGATCGGCAAGGCGATCGTCGGCCAGGAAGAGACGGTCGAGCACTTGCTGATCGCGCTCGTCGCGCAAGGCCACGTGCTGCTCGAAGGTCCTCCGGGGACCGCCAAGACTTTCCTCGCGCAGTGCTTCGCCGCGGCGGCCGGGCTGCAGTTCGGGCGCATCCAGTTCACCCCCGACCTGCTGCCGGGCGACATCCTCGGCTCGAACCTGTTCAACTTCCAGACCAGCCAGTTCACGCTCACCCGGGGGCCGATCTTTCGCGAGCTGCTGCTCGCCGACGAGATCAACCGCACCCCGCCCAAAACCCAGGCCGCGCTGCTCGAGGCGATGCAGGAGCGGCGGGTGACGCTCGACGGCGCGACCCACGCGCTGTCGGACCACTTCATGGTCGTCGCCACGCAGAACCCGATCGAGAGCCAGGGCGTGTACCCGCTGCCCGAGGCGCAGCTCGACCGGTTCCTGTTCAAGCTGCTGGTGCCTTATCCCAGCGCCGAAGAGGAGGCGGCGATCGTGCGCCGCTTCGGCGAACGCAGCGGGCCGCCGCGCCCGGCTGACTTCGGCATCGAGACGGTCGCCGACGCCGCCGCGATCGGCGCCGCGCAGCAGGCGGTCAAAGGCGTGACGCTGGCCGACGAGGTGATCGGCTACACCGTCGCGCTGGTCCGGGCGACGCGCGAGAGCCGCGACATCGCCAGCGGCGCGAGCCCGCGCGCGGCGGTGCTGCTGGCCAATGCCGCCCGGGCCCGCGCCGCGCTCCACGGCCGCGACTACGTGCTGCCGGACGACGTCAAGGCGCTGGCCACTTCGGTCCTGCGCCACCGCCTGCTGCTCTCGCCGGCGGCCGAGATCGAGGGCAAGCAAGTCGAGGCGCTCGTTGCCGGGCTGGTCGAGCAGACCGAGGCGCCGAAGTAGGTGAAGTCGCCGCTCGTCCCTTCGGCGCGCGCGCTGGTATTGCTGGCGCTGCTCGCCCCGCTGGCGGTGGCGATCGCCGCGACCGCGCCGGGCGCGTGGGTGGTCGCCCCGACGGCGGGGCTGGCGCTGCTCGCGGCCATGCTGGTCGACGGGCTGCTCGCCGGGCGCCTGGTCGACCTCAAGCTGCACCATCCGGCCGACGTCGAGGTCGGCCAGCCGGCGCGGCTGTCGCTCCACGCCGAGTTCTCCGGTCGCGGCGGCCGCGGCGCGCCGCACGCCGCCCTCGGCTTCGACCCGCGCCTCGGCGAGGGCGGCGCGGCGACGTTCGCGCTCGAGCGCGGGCCGGTCCCGGAGATCTGGGCGGGCGAGCACGCGCTCGTGCCCAACCGCCGCGGCTCGGGGACGTTGCACGAGCTGTGGCTGCGCTGGCCCGGTCCGCTCGGCCTCGCCCACCGCCAGGCGCACCGCGCGCTCGATGAGGCAATCCGCGTCTGGCCCGACCTCTCGCCGGTGCGCTCGCCGACGCTGCAGACGTTCCTGCGCGACGCCCAGTTCGGCCTGATCGCCCGGCGCATTCGCGGCGAAGGCACCCAGTTCGAGGCGCTCAGCGAGTATCAGCCGGGCATGGACCGCCGCCGCATCGACTGGAAGGCGAGCGCGCGCCACACCCGGCTCTACGCCCGCGAGAACGAGGCCGAGCGCGACAACCAGATCGTCTTCGCGTTCGATTGCGGCCAGGCGATGTGCGAGCCGGTCGACGGGTCGCCGCGGATCGACCGGGCGGTCTCGGCGGCGCTGATGGCGGCATATGTCGCGCTCAAGGGCGGCGACCGCGTGGCGTTGTTCGGGTTCGCCGACAAGCCCGACCTGCTGACCCCGTTCGCGCTCGATGCACGCGCCTTCCACCGGCTGCAGACCGCCGCCGCGAGCCTCGACTACGTCCCGCGCGAGCCCAACTTCACGCTCGCGCTGGCGACGCTCACCGCCAAGCTCAAGCGCCGCTCGCTGATCGTGCTGTTCTCCGATTTCGCCGACCCGACCTCGGCCGAGCTGATGGTCGAGAGCGTCGAGCGGCTGGTGCGGCATCACCTGGTCATCTTCGTGACGATGGAGGATGCCGAGCTGTCGGACCTCGCCGAGGCCGAGCCCATGACCGTGCGCGACCTCGCCACCGCAGTCGCCGCGGACGGCCTCGCGCGCCAGCGCGCGCTCGTGCTGCAGCGGCTGCGGCGGCTCGGCGTCGACGTGATCGAGGCCCCGTGGCAGTCGATCGGCTACCAGCTGCTCGATCGCTACCTCGCCACCAAGCGCGCCGAGGCGATCGGCTGATGGCGCTGCCGTTCTTCCGTCAGACGGAGGTCCTCGCCGCGCCCGACATCGAGGCGGCGAGCTTGCGGTCGGACCGCTTCCGGCTCGAGCGCGAGACCGACTGGAAGCGGCTCGAAAGCATCGTCGTGTGCCTCGAGAAAAACCGCCTGCGACGCATCGCCGACGAGGACCTGCTGGCGCTGCCGGTGCTCTACCGCCAGGCCGCCTCGAGCCTCGCGGTGGCGCGCGAGACCTCGCTCGACGCCGGCACGCTGGCCTATCTCGAATCGCTCGTCCGCCGTGCCTGGTTCCAGGTCTACGGCCCGCGCACCTCGCTGCTCGGCTGGCTGCGGCGGTTCCTCGGCGGCGGGTGGAGCGCGGCGGTGCGCGCGCTGTGGCTGGAGATCTGCATCGCCCTGACGGCAATGATCGCCGGGACCCTCGCCGGCTGGCTGCTCGTCGCGCGCGACAGCGACTGGTACTACGCGCTCGTCCCCGGCGAGTTCACCGACTCGCGCCGCCCGGGCGCGACCCGCGAGGCGCTCGTCGAATCGATGAGCGGGACGCAGGACGCCGAAGGGCTCACGGTGTTCGCCACCTACCTGTTCTCGCACAACACCGGGGTGACCATCCTGTTCTTCGGGCTCGGCTTCGCCTTCGGCATCCCGACGGTGCTGCTGCTGGTCTACGAGATGGCCTCGCTCGGGGCGATGCTGTGGCTGTTCGCCAGCGCCGGGCTCGGCTGGGAGTTCGCCGCCTGGCTGTCGATCCACGGCACGACCGAGCTGCTCGCCGGCCTGCTCGGCGGCGCGGCCGGGATCCATATTGGCCGGGCGATGGCCTTTCCGGGGAATCGCTCGGTGCTCGCCGCCGCCGCGGCCAGCGGACGGCGGGCGGCGCTGGTCATGGCCGGGGCGGTGCTGATGCTGGCGGTCGCCGGGCTGCTCGAAGGCTACGCCCGCCAGCTCGTCGCCGACCCGCTCAGCCGCGGCGCGATCGGCGGGACGATGCTGCTGCTGTGGCTGGCCTACTTCCTGTTCGTGCGCGACCGCTCGCGCGGAGCCGGGCGATGACCGCCGCGGTCGCGCCGCACTTGCGCCACGAGCTCAGGCGGCGCCGCGAGCTGGTCACGCCCGAGGGCCTGTCGCTGCCGCTGACCGTCGCCAGCCGCGGCAGCCGCGCCGGCGCGTTGCTGCTCGACCTCGGGATCATCTTCTTCGGCTTCTTCCTTCTCGGCATCTTTCTCACGGTGGTCGGTGTCGGCCTGTTCGACGAGAGCCCTGAGGACGCCGGGCCGGCGATCGAGCTGGTGCTGGTGCTGCTGATCCTGCTCGTGTTCCTCTCGCGCTACGGCTACTTCCTGGCGTTCGAGCTCGGCCCGCGCGGGGCCACCCCGGGCAAGCGCGCGCTCGGCATTCGCGTCGCCGCGCGGCCGGCGGCCAGCGGGAGCGGCGGGCGGCTGACCGCCGAAGCGGTGATCGCCCGCAACCTGATGCGCGACGTCGAGGTGTTCATCCCCTTCGCGTTCCTCGTCTCGGGCGAGCTCGGCAGCGGGGTGATGGGCTTCGCCGCCGGGGTCTGGCTGCTGGTGTTCATGCTGTTCCCGCTGTTCAACAAGGACAACCTGCGCGCCGGGGACCTCGTCGCCGGGACCTGGGTGGTCGAGGCCGAACGGCGCAAGCTGCCGGCGGCGATGTCCCTGGCGCCGAAGCAACGGGCGCCCGCCGCCTACCCGTTCGGCGAGGCCGAGCTGTCGGTCTACGGCGAGCACGAGCTGCAAGTGCTCGAGGGCGTGCTGCGGCACGACAACGCCGACGCCCAGCGCCAGGTGATGGAGGCGATCTGCCGCAAGATCGGCTGGCAGGCGGGCCACGGCGACGAGCGCGCGTTCCTCGAAGCGTTCTACGCCGCGCTCCGCGCCCGGCTCGAGGGCGACATGCGCTTCGGCAAGCGCAAGAAGGACAAGTTCTCCTAGACGCCTGCCCCCTTCGCCTCGCTCCGCGGACGGCGAGGGCCCGTCGCGCTGTGGCGCTTCTTCAGCCGCAGTCCGATGAGCGGGCGCAGCGGCGTGATCGCCCGCCCGCCGAGGTAGAACGCCCAGCATCCGGCCACTGTGGCCGCGACCAGCACGGCGAACTCGACCCACGCCGGCAGACGCGCCGGCAGCAGGTACCAGCCGACCAGCACGATCACCGTCTGATGCACGATGTAGAACGGGAATACCGCCTCGGTCAGCGTCCGCCGCCAGCGATGGTCGCGGTTCCAGTATCGGTCCGCCAGCCCGATCAGCCCGACGATCGCGCCCCATGCCTGAACAATCCGCGCCCCGGCGAACAAGGCGATGAAACCCGTGGGCGGTCGCGTGGTCCCGGGCCAGGTGAACTCGATCGCGGCCACCACCGCATAGGCGGCCAGCGACAGCGCCAGCGCGACGGGCCAGTAGCGCCGGATGCCGCGCCACGGCGCCTCGGCGCCGCGCAGGAAATAGCCGAACAGGAACAGCGGCAAATACAAGGTGTGCGCATAGCCGTCGCCGACGAGGTCGTGCGTCTCCTCGGCGCCCGGCCAGCCGAGCCATAGCCGCAGCGCGAGCAGCGCCAGCGGCACCCCGAGCACCAGGCCGCCGGCGAAGGCCCGTTCGGCCGCGCCCTGCAGCGCCGAGCGCAGCGCGCGCGGCAGCAGGAGCAGCAGCGCGAGCGCGAGCGTGTAGACCCACAGGTAGGCGACGAACCACAAGTGCTGCCACGTCGGCAGCATCAGCCCGTCGAGCTCCCCGAAGCGGAAGTAGTCGCGCCGCCAGAAGGCCCAGAACCCGTCGGCATAGCCGTGCTTGAACTGCAGCTCGACCCACGGCTGCGGCGCGCAGACCAGCGCCATGCCGAACAGCAGAGGCACGAGCAGGCGCCCGGACCTATCGCCGAGGAAGCGGCCGATCCGCCGGTCCTTGGCGAACAGCGCCGCGCTGGCATAGCCCGAGACGACGAACAGCAGCGCCAGACGCCAGGCACTGGTCGCCAGCATCGGGATCGCCGCCCACTCGACCGGCTCGGCGGTCTTCACGTGCCAGCCCCACGGCACGAAGAACATGCCGACGTGGTAGAGGATCAGCAGCATGAACGCGCCGATGCGCAGCCAGTCCATCTCGTAATGGCGCCCCGCCGGCGCCCCCCGGGCGCCCGGCTCACTCACCGGCGAAGATCGCCACCTCGCGCAGACCCACGCTGTCGGCCTGCGCGCGGTACATGCCGGGCGTGTTGAAGGCGAACGCGATGCTGCCGTCGGGCGCGGCGACGATCACGCCGCCGTCGCCGCCGAGCGCGCCGACCTCGGCGATGACCGCGTCGGCCGCCGCCTGGGCGCTCTCTCCGAGCAGCCGCATGCGCGCGGCGATCTCGTGCGCCACGCCGGCGCGGATGAAGTACTCGCCCGAGCCGGTGGCAGAGACCGCGCAGGCGCGGTCGTCGGCGTAGTTCCCGGCGCCGATCACCGGCGAATCGCCGATGCGGCCCCATCGCTTGCCGGTCAGCCCGCCGGTCGACGTCGCCGCGGCGACGTGGCCTTCGCGATCCACCGCCACCGCGCCGACGGTGCCGTACTTGACCCCGGCGTCGAACCCGGCGCCGCGGGCCTTGACCTCGTCGAGCTGGCGGCGCCGCTCGGAGGTGGCGAACCACTCCGGGTCGGCCATGACAATGCCCCGTTCGCGGGCGAACGCCTCGGCGCCGTCGCCGCTGAGGAACACGTGGCGGCCGTCCTCCATCACCGCCCGCGCCAGCCCGACCGGATTCCTCACTCGCCGCAGCCCGGTGACCGCGCCCGCCTGGCGGCCGCGCCCGTCCATGATCGAGGCGTCGAGCTCGATGACTCCGTCATAGGTGAACACCGAACCGCGCCCGGCGTTGAAATGCGCATCGTCCTCGAGCGCGACGACCGCCGCCTCGACCGCGTCGAGCGCGCCGCCGCCGGCCGCCAGCACCGCCACCCCGGCATCGAGCGCGAGGGCGAGGCCGGCGCGGTATTCGCCCTGGTCGGCCTGGCTCATCGCCGCGCGCGCCATCGTCCCGGCGCCGCCGTGGATGGCGATGGCCCAGCGCGCCTCGGGAACCGGTCTTGCCACCATCGCCGCGGCGTAGCACATCCGCGCGATGCACGACTATCGCATCGTCGAGGACGACCTGGAGGGCGCCGCCGTGGTCGAGTTGCTCGCCTTCCACCTCGCCGAGATGCACGCGCTGTCGCCGCCGTGCAAAGTTCACGCGATGCCGGTCGAGCGCCTGCGCGAGCCCGACGTGACGTTCTATTCGGCATGGCACGGCGACCGGCTGGCGGCGGTCGGCGCGTTGCGCGAGATCGATCCCGGGCGCGGCGAGCTGAAGTCGATGCGGGCGACGCCCGCGTTTCGTGGCAAGGGCGCCGGCGAGGCGATCCTGGTGCACTTGATCGCCGAAGCGCGGCGGCGCGGCTACTCGTGGCTCGGGCTCGAGACCGGGCGCCCCGAAGCCTATCGTCCGGCGCAGAACCTCTACCGCAAGCACGGCTTCAGCGATTGCGAGGATTTCGGCGATTATATCGGCGACGACTTCTCGATGTGCATGAGCCGCGCGCTGTGAGCCGCATACGCCGCGCGACCGCCGCCGACGCCGAAATGCTGGCGAAGCTCGGGACCGACAGCTTCGTCGCCGCCTTCGGACACCTCTACAAGCCGGACGACCTGGCCGAATTCCTCCGCGACTACCGCTCCGTCGCCAAGTACCGCGAGCACCTCGCCAACCCGCGGGTGCGCATCGCGCTGGCCGAGGAGGACGGCGAGCCAGCCGCCTATTGCCTGATCATGCTCGACGAGCACTTCGAGGAGCGGCCCGAGCCGCGTCCCGCGCGGCCGGTGTTCATCAGCCAGCTTTACTGCGCGCCCGGGATGCCCGGACGCGGCTACGGCGCGGAGCTGATGGAGTGGGCGGTGGCCGAGGCGACCGAGTGGGGCGCGGACGCGCTGCAGCTCTCGGTGTTCAGCGAGAACTTCGGCGCCCAGCGGTTCTACCACCGCTATGGCTTCGAGTATGTTGCCGACATCGATTTCTGGGTCGGCAACCACCGCGACGACGAATTCCTCTACGAGAAGGCGCTCTAGCCCGCGGGACCGCGCACCTGGGGCTGGGTGAGGATGTTGCGGTTGGCGGCGCCGAGATCGCCGGCGGCGATCTGGATGCCGAGGCGCTCCTTGTCGTTGGCGCGGAAGAAGGTCTCGGCTTTCTCGATCTCCTCCTCGCTCAGGCCCATCTTCTCGAGCGCCATCCGCGCCATTCGCAGCGCCGATTCGAGCACCTCGCGCACCACGTATTCGGCGGGCGTGTCGCTCAGCTTCATCACGCTGCGGCGGTCGTAGCCGCGGACGTAGATCGCCGCGTTCGGGAACGCCTTGTGCACCGCGTGGACCAGCTCGGGCTCGATCTGGTCGCCGTCGATGCAGAACAGGATCAACTCGGCGTCGGCCGCGCCGGCCTGCCGCAGCAGGTCGAGCCGCGTCCCGTCGCCGAAATAGACCTTGGCGCCGAAGCGCTCGGCGACGTCGATCATCTCGACGTCGGAGTCGATAAGGGTGACCGAGATGCCCCCCGCCATCAGCGTCTGCGCCACCGTCTGCCCGAACCGGCCGTAACCGATGACGAGCGCGCCGGCGACCTGGTCCGACGGCCCCTCGCGTTCCTCGTCCACGGCCGGGTCGCGGCGGATGCGCCGCGTCAGCATCATGAGGAACGGCGTCGTCGCCATCGACAGCGTCACCACCGCGCCGAACAGGCTCGCCGCCTCCTCGCCGATCAGCAAGGCCTCGCGCGCCTGGGCGAACAGCACGAAGCCGAACTCGCCGCCCTGGCTGAGCAGCAGCCCGAGCGCCAGCGCACGGCGCCACGGCATGCGGAAGGCCCGCCCGAGCGCGAAGATCACCGTCGCCTTGGTGGCGATCAGCGCCAGCGCCATGCCGAACACGAACAGCGGCCGCTCGGCGATCGCGCCGAGGTCGAGCAGCATGCCGACGGCGAGGAAGAACAGGCCGAGGAGGATCGAGCGAAACGGCTCGACGTCGGCCTCGAGCTCGTGGCGGTACGGCGAATCGGCCAGCATCACCCCGGCGACGAACGCGCCGAGCGCGGTCGACAGGCCTAGCCACTGCATCACCGCGGCTGCGGCGACGACGGTGAACAGCGCCGCGACGATGAACATCTCGCGCTCGCCGAGCCCGCCGATCAGCGCGAACAGCGGGCGGATGACGAAGCGCCCGGCGGCGATCAGGCCGGCGATGGCGGCGAGCGTCAGCAGCACCAGCTGCCACCCCGGCGGCCCGGCCTGGTCGGCCGGATTGCGGCTCAGCGCGGCGACGATGGTGATCAGCGGGATGATCGACAGGTCCTGGAACAAGAGGATCGCGAAGGCGCGCTCACCGAACGGCGTGCGCAGCCGCCCGGCCGATTGCAGCATCGGCAGCACCTGGGCGGTCGACGACAGCGCCAGCGGCAGTCCGAGCGCCAGCGCGGCGGCGGGCGAGAAACCGGTGAGCAGCAGGATCACCCCGGTCACCGCCAGCCCGCACAGCACGACCTGCAGCAACCCGAGCCCGAAAATCTCGCGCTTCATGCGCCACAGCCGCGCCGGGTTCAGCTCGAGCCCGACGATGAACAGCAGCAGCACGATGCCGAGCTCGCCGATGCCGCTCATCTCCTCGGCGTCGCCGACGAGGCCCAGCACGTGCGGCCCCACGACCGCGCCGGCGACGAGATAGCCGAGCGTGGCGCCGAGCCCGAAGCGGCGGAACAGCAGCACGAAGGTGAGCGCGAAGCCGAGCAGCAGGAACCCGTCGCGCAGCACCAGCCCGGCCCCGGAATGCTCCATCACGCCTCCCGCTCGATCTTCGTCATGCTCTCTAGGCACTCGCGGCGATTATGGAAGCGCCGCTGCTGGACCTGCGGCGTGGACACGCTATCGTTCGAGCCAAAGCAACCGAGGAGAGGCAGCATGTGCGAACGGGACCAGCTGGCCGGGATCGACCGCAGCGGCGTGAGCCGGCGGCAATTCGCGGCGATGAGCGCGATGGCGACGCTCGCCGCCTGCACGACGGTGGAATCGGAGGCGGTCGGCGGGCTGACCGAAAGCGACGTCAGCTTCGCCGCGCCGGGCGGGACGATGGACGGCTTCTTCGTCCATCCCGCTTCCGGCGAGCACCCGGCGGTGATCATGTGGCCCGACATCGCCGGCCTGCGCGACGCTTTCAAGACGATGGCCCGGCGCCTCGCCGCGTCGGGCTATGCCGTGCTCGTGCCCAATCCGTTCTACCGCAGCGCCCCCGCGCCGCAGTTCGCCGACTTCGAGGCCTTCCGCGCCGGCGGGGGCTTCCAGAAGGTCGGCCCGTGGATGGCGCAGAACACCCCCGCCGCAGTCGCCGAGACGACTGGCGCGGTGGTCGCCTGGCTCGATGCGCAGGCCCCGGTCGATAGCGGGAGGGGCGTCGGCGTGCAGGGCTATTGCATGAGCGGGCCGTGGACCATCCGCGGCGCCGCGGCGGTGCCGAGCCGGATCAAGGCCGCGGCCTCGTTCCACGGCGGCGGCCTCGTCGGCGACGCGCCCGACAGTCCCGACAAGCTGCTCGCGCAAAGCCGCGCCAGCCACCTTATCGCCATCGCCAAGAACGACGACGCGCAGAACCCGACGCACAAGGACATCCTCAAGCAGGCGGCGGCTGCCGCGGGCCGCCCGGCCGAGATCGAGGTCTACCAGGGCGACCACGGCTGGACCGTGCCCGACAGCCCGGTCTACAACCAGGCCGAGGCCGACCGCGCGTGGAGCCGGCTGCTGGCGCTGTACGAGGGCGCGCTCTAGCGAAATCAGCGCGATCATGGGGGACGCTACAAGCGAGTGCGACGTGCTGATCGTCGGCGGCAGCCTGGTCGGGCTGTCGGCGGCGGCGTTCCTCGGCTGGCACGGGATCGCCGCGCAGGTCGTCGAGAAGCACGCCGGCACCTCGATCCACCCGCGCGCCGGGTATTTCCACATCGGCACGATGGAGGCCTATCGCCGCATCGGGCTCGAGCCGGCGATCCTCGAGGCGAGCCACCAGCAGTTCGGCCCCGATGGCGGGATCAACCTCGTCGAATCGCTCGCCGGGCGCGAGCTGGCGCAGTTCGTCCCCAGCATCAATGCCGGGGTCGAGCCGTACACGCCGTGCAAGCGCTTCTTCATGACCCAGCAGAGCCTCGAGCCGCTGCTGCACGACCGCGCCGCCGAGCTCGGCGCCGACCTCCATTACCGCACCGAGCTGGTGAGCTTCTCGCAAGATTCCGGCGAAGTCACCGCGCAAGTGCGCGAGCTCGACACCGGCGCCGTGCGCGACATCCGCGCGCGCTACATGATCGCCGCCGACGGCAACCGCAGCCCCGTGCGCCAGGCGCTCGGCATCGGCGTAAGCGGGCCGGGCTGGCTGTCGGACAGCATCACGATCTACTTCAGGGCCGACTGCCGTCCATGGCTCGAAGGGCGCCGGATGGGCGTGATCTACGTCAAGAATGCTGACCAGCGCGGATTCTTCCGCTTCGAGGCCGGCGACACGCGCGGGTTCCTGGTGGTCAACACGCTCGGCGACCTGTCGCTGCCCGGGGCCAAGACGGTCGCCGACGACACGTCGCCCGAGCGCGCCATCGCGCTGGTCCGCTCGGCCGTGGGGGTGCCGGACCTCGCGGTCGAGATCGAGGACGTCGCCACCTGGCGCGCCGAGGCGGTCTGCGCCGAGGGCTATGGCCGCGGCCGCGTGTTCCTCGCCGGTGACGCCGCCCACGTGGTCCCGCCGACGGGCGGCTTCGGCGGGAACACCGGAGTGCAGGACGCGGCCAACCTGGCCTGGAAGCTGGCGATGGTGCTCAAAGGCGAGGCCGGCGAGGCGCTGCTCGGCAGCTACGAGGCCGAGCGTCTCCCGGTCGCGCGGCTAATCGTCGAGCAGGCCTACGCGCGCTACATCCGCCGCGTCGTGCCCGAGGAGATCGCGCCTGACACGCCCGAAATGCGCGACGAGCTGACGATGGAGATCGGCCAGTTCTACCGCTCGGACGCGGTGATCGGCGGGCGCCCGTCAGGCGAGCTGGCCTGCGTCCATCCCGACGAGACGCGCGGCCATCCCGGCAGCCGTGTTCCCCATGCCTGGCTCGGCGAAGGTGCCTCGACGATCGACTGCGCGGCCAACGGGTTCGCCCTGCTGACCGCGCCGGATGCGCAACGATGGCGCGACGCGGCTGCCGGGCTGACCGGGCTGCCGCTGGAGCTCGTCAAGCTCGATGGCGATTCGGCGGCGCGCGGCGGCATCGGGCAGTCGGGCGCGCTGCTCGCGCGTCCCGACGGATTCGTCGCGTGGCGCACGGCCGACGACGCCGAAGCCTCGGCCGAGACGCTGGGCGAGGTTCTGGCCTCCGCGCTGCGCGCGACCGTCTAGCGCCGTCATTGCCCCTTAATCCGCGCGCCCTTATATCGCGCGCCATGTCTTCCATCCGCCCCTGGCGCGACATCGTGCGCCGCCAAAGCCGCCAGATCATGGTCGGCAACGTGCCGGTCGGCGGCGACGCGCCGATCACCGTGCAGACGATGACCAACACCCCGACGTCGGACGCCAGGGCGACGATCGACCAGATCCGCCGCTGCGAGGAGGCGGGCGCCGACATCATCCGCGTCTCCTGTCCCGACGCCGACAGCACCGCCGCGCTGGGCCAGATCGTCCGTGCGGCGCGCATCCCGATCGTCGCCGACATCCACTTCCACTACAAGCGCGCGCTCGAGGCGGCCGACGCCGGCGCCGCTTGCCTGCGCATCAACCCCGGCAACATCGGCAGCTCTGAGCGGGTCGCCGAAGTGGTCCGCGCCGCCAAAGCCAACGGCTGCGCGATCCGCATCGGCGTCAACGCCGGGAGCCTCGAGAAGGACCTGCTCGAGAAATACGCCGAGCCGTGCCCCGAGGCGCTGGTCGAAAGCGCGCTCGACCACATCAAGCTGCTGCAGGACCACGACTTCCACGAATACAAGGTGGCGGTGAAGGCGAGCGACGTGTTCCTCGCGGTGGCCGCCTACATGCAGCTCGCCGACGCGGTCGACTGTCCGCTGCATCTCGGCATCACCGAGGCCGGCGGGCTGATCGGCGGCACGGTCAAGAGCTCCATCGGCATGGGCAACCTGCTGTGGGCCGGGATCGGCGACACCATCCGCGTCTCGCTCTCGGCCGAGCCCGAGCAGGAGGTGCGCGTCGGGTTCGAGATCCTCAAGGCGCTCGGCTTGCGCACCCGCGGCGTGCGCGTGGTCTCGTGCCCGAGCTGCGCGCGGCAGGGCTTCGACGTGATCCGCACCGTCCAGGCGCTCGAGGAGCGGCTCCAGCACATCAAGACCCCGCTGTCGCTCTCGGTGCTCGGCTGCGTCGTCAACGGACCGGGCGAGGCGCGCGAGACCGACATCGGCATCACCGGCGGCGGCGCGGGCAAGCACATGGTCTACCTCTCGGGCGTCACCGACCACCACGTCGAGAGCGAGCGGATGCTCGACCACATCGTCGCGCTGGTCGAGGGCAAGGCGGCCGAGATCGAGGCGGCGGAGGCGCTGCCCGCGGAGGCGGCCGAGTGAAGCGCGCCGCAGCGCTCGCTGCGCTGCTGGCCCTGGCCGCCTGCGACCCGGGCTGGGCGCTGCATGGCCAGCCGCCGCCTCTCGAGCACTGCCGCGACGGCGCCGGGACCAGCCGGTTCGTGGTCACCAACTTCTACCGCCAGGCGCTGGTCGACAAGCAGGTCCGGCCGGCGTTCGAGGGCTTCGTCAGCCCGGCCTTCGTCGAGCACAAGCCCGACGTCGCGGGCGGCGACCGCGAGGGCGCGATTCGCTTTCTCGAAGGCCTGATGGCCGAGCTGCCCCAGGCGCACTGGGAAGTGCTGCGCACCGCCGCCGAAGGCGATACCGTGGCGGTGCACGCGCGCTTCACACCGGCACCGGGCGCGCCGCCCTATGCGGTGGCCGATTTCTTCCGCGTGGCCGATTGCCGCATCGTCGAGCACTGGGACGTGGTCGCGGGCCCCGTCGACGGCGCGGCCAACCCGGTGCCGCGGTTCTGAGGCGCTTTACCCGAGCTTAAGCACGCGCGGCTTAGCCTGCGGCCATGCAGGTTCGCCCGTTCATCGCCATCGTCATCGCGACCGGCGCGCTGATCGGCTGGCTCGCGCCGGGTGCGCCGGATGCGCCCGCCTCTGCCGGCGCCGCCGGGCCGGGCGAGTCGGCGAACCGGCTCGAGGTCGTTCAGCGCGAGCAGTGGCTCGCCGGCGAGGTCGTGCTTCCCCGCGAGAGCGACGGGCACTTCTATGCCGACGTCGCGGTCGACGGGGCCACTACACGGATGCTGGTCGACACCGGCGCGAGCGTCGTCGCGCTGACGGGCGCGGACGCCGATGCGCTGGGCATCGAGTGGGACCCCGACGCCGTCCGCCCGGTCGCCCAGGGCGCCAGCGGCGCGGTTTATGGTGTGGACGTCACCATCGAGCGGATGCAGCTCGGCTCGCTCGAGGCGCAGGCGGTCGAGGCGATCGTCGTGCCCGACGGGCTCGGCACCTCGCTGCTCGGCCAGTCGTTCCTCGGCCAGATCCAGCGGGTCGAGATCGGCCATGACCAGATGGTCCTCGGCGGCTGAGCCGGGCCGTTCAGCGACGCGCTAGACAGGACCGGCTATCGCGGGGCATGGTCGGGACCGTGAACAGGCGCAACTTCATCGCAGCGGCCGGCGCGGCGGCGGGCTCGCTGGCACTGCCGGCGCGGGTCTTCGCCCAGCCGAGCGGGCTCGCCGGGTGGCAGGCGCAAGTGCTCGACATCGCCCGCCGCGAGGTGGCGCGGGCGGGTGACGTGCTGTGGCGGCGCGACATCGCCGGCGTCGCCGACTTCGGCCTCCATTCCGCGCTGCCGCGGTTCCATTTCGCCAACCTCGAAGCCGGCACCGTCAGCTCATACCGCGTCGCCCACGGAATGGGCTCGGACCCGGAGCACGATGGCTGGCTGAAGTGGTTCTCGAACGAGCCCGGCTCGCTCGCCACTGCGCGCGGGGCCTACATCACCTGGGAGTGGTACACCGGGAAATACGGCACCTCGGTCCGGCTCGGCAGCCTCGATCCCGACAACTCGAACACATTCGACCGGGCGATCGTGATGCACGCGGCCGACTATTGCACGCAGGCGCACGTCGAACGCTGGGGCCGCCTCGGCCGCTCGAACGGCTGCTTCGCGCTAGCCCCCGACGACTTCCTGTTCGCGCTGGCGCAGCTTTCCGGCGGACGCCTGCTCTACGCCGACCGGCTGGGATTGAGCTAGCGAGCGGCCCTTCGAGACGCGTCTTCGGAGCGCCGCAGGCGCGCAGTCGAAGGCCCGTCTCGAAGGACGTTCAGGACGTCTGCAGGTCGTCGACGATCTCGACGACCTCTTCGCTGGTCACCCGAGCGCGATTGCCGACGCGGGGCTGCTCGAAGCTCGCCAGCACCGGCGCGTCGCGGCCGTAGATGTCGTTGAAGGTCTTCAGCTCGCCGTCGATGTCGCGCGCCATCGTGAAGTAGGTGATGTAGACCGGCATCGACTTCTTGACCGGCACGCGGGTGTATTCGCCCGAGGTCGAGATGCCCACCGCCTCGTCGCGCGTAGCGCCCTGGCCGAGGATGGCGATGGTCATCGCCAGCTCGAGCGCCCGCTCGACCCGCACGCAGCCGTGGCTCAGCGCGCGGCTGGCGTTGGCGAACAGCCCGCGCGACGGCGTGTCGTGGAGGAAGATCGCATGCGGGTTGGGCATGTCGAGCTTCATCTTGCCGAGCGAGTTGCCGGGGCCGGAACCCTGCACCACGCTGACGTAGCCGTTGGCGCCGCGGGTGGCGGTGTACCCGTTGGCGCGCGCCCAGCCGGGATTGCCGAGCACCCGCGCGCCGAGCCCCTCGCCTTTGACGATCGACTGCGGCACCGTCCAAGTCGGGTTGAAGATCACCCCTTCGACCGTCTCGGCGAGCTGCGGCGTCGCCGTCCGGCCCGGCTTGCCGACGATCGTGCGGTAAGTGCGGATGATGTTGTTGTTGACCGTGAGCCGGAGCTGGAACTCGGGCACGTTGGTCAACAGGTACTGCCCGCCCAGATCGCGCTGGAGCCAGCGCCAGCGGTCCATGTTGGCGCGGATGAGCTTGCGCCGCTGGGCTTGCGATGCCGGAGTCTGCGCCAGCTCCTCGCGCAGTGCCGCATAATCGGGGTGCGTCGGGTTGAGACCGGCGAGCGCCGCCGCGACGTTGCCGGTCGCCAGCGCCTCGGTCATCAGCCGGCCGGTCGGCGTCATGTCGGGGTCGGGATCGACCACGAACCACTGCCGCCGTGCCTCCATCGGAGTGCGGCCATCGCGCAAGTCCTCGACCAGCCAGGTGAACACCTGGCTCGCCACCGCGTCGAGCTGCGCGCCCTGACCGGCCTCGATCGCCGCGCGCAAGTCGGCGGTGCGGTAGTCGCGCGGGTCGAGCCCTTCGGCGCCGATTCCCTCGGCGACCGCCAGCAGCGAGCGCGCATGGGCCACCGGCCACTGCATCACCGCCGGATAGTTGGGCGCCGGCGGCAACGTCAGCTCGCGGCCGGTCGGTGGGGCGAGCACCTCGACCGCGTCCTCCTCGAGCACCGGCTCGGTCTGCAAGCCTTGCGCGGCCGCGGGCAGCGCGGCGGCGAGGCCGAGGCTCACGAGGAGCGAAGTGCGGAACACGGTTTTCATTGTCAATCTGGCCCTGCTTACCATTGTCTGCCCCGGGAAACCGGGTCGATCCGGGGTGTGCGCGGCCCGGATTCTGCCTGTTTCGCCGGCCGCTATCAACCGGCGCGGCTGACTGTCCGCTGAATCCTTTCAGGCCGTGGATTGTCCGCCACTCGCCAATGCCTAGAAGCAACACGATGACGCGCGACCATCCGCTGCTGCCGTACGCGGTGACGCTGCTCGGGGTCGGGCTGTTCTCGCTGATGGACGCGTTGATGAAGGGCGCGGCGATCGCCGTCGGCGCCTACAGCGCGCTGCTGCTGCGCAGCTTCATCGGCACCGCGCTGATCGGCCCGGTGTGGCTCGCCACGCGTACCGCCCGGCCGACGCGCGCCGCGCTGCGGGTCCACATGACCCGCGGGGTGGTCGCCGCGGCGATGGCGTTCACGTTCTTCTGGGGCATCGCCCGGATCCCGCTGGCCGAGGCGATCGCGCTGTCGTTCGTCGCTCCGCTGATCGCGCTCTATCTCGCCGCCATCCTGCTCGGGGAGCAGGTCCGCCCGCGCGCGGTCGGCGCCTCGCTGCTCGGGCTGGTCGGGGTCGCGGTCATCCTGTTCGGCCGGGTTTCCAGCGGCGATTGGCACGAGGGCGCCGGCTGGGGCATCGCCTCGATCTTAGCCTCGTCGATGCTCTACGCCTGGAATCTGGTGCTGCAGCGGCAGCAGTCGCAGCTCGCCGGGCCGATCGAGGTCGCCGCGTGGCAGAACGCGATGGTCGCGCTGGTGCTGGTGCTGTTCGCCCCGCTGGCGTTCGAGATGCCGGGGCGCGACAGCTGGCCGACGATCGCCGGGGCGGCGGTGCTGGCGGTGTCCGCGGCGCTGCTGTTCGCCTGGGCCTACGCGCGCGCCGAGGCCCAGGCGCTGGTCCCGCTCGAATACTCGGGGTTCCTGTGGGCGATGCTGTTCGGCTGGCTGTTCTTTGCCGAGGCGGTGCGGCCGCCGGTGCTGCTCGGCGCCGGGTTGATCGTCGCCGGCTGCTGGATCGCCGCGCCGCGCAAGCCGCCCGAGCAGACGGCGGTCTAGTCGACCGGCTGGGCAGGGGGGCCCTGCTCGGTCTCGTCGCCGAAGCCGGCGGCGTGCCACAACAGCCCGAGCGCCGCGCCGACAAAGGCCGCCAGCACCAGCGCGAGCGCCATCGGGACCACGTGGAGCGGCTCCGGCCGCCTCCCTCCGCCACCCAGTGCCATCGCCGTTTCCTAGCCTCGCCAGCCTCGCCCCGCGGCTTGACCTAGCGCCTGCGAACGCGCAAGCGCCAGCGCAAATCCGGCCCTCCCCCACCATCCAAGCGGCTGGAACAGCACATTCAGGAGGCCCCCTCGCCCATGACCCAGGTCGGCAAGAACTCGCTCGATACCCGCAGCCTGATGGACGTGCGCGGCAAGCAGTATGCCTACTACTCGCTCAACAGCGCCGCCGCGAAGATCGGCGACATCGGCCGCCTGCCGTTCTCGCTCAAGGTGCTTCTGGAGAACCTGCTGCGGTTCGAGGATGCCGGGTTCACCGTGTCGATCGGCGATGTCCAGGCGCTCGCCGACTGGCAGAAGGACCCGCGGACCGGCAAGGAGATCCAGTACCGCCCGGCGCGGGTGCTGATGCAGGACTTCACCGGCGTGCCCTGCGTGGTCGACCTCGCGGCGATGCGCGATGCGATCGCAAGGCTCGGCGGCGACACTTCCAAGATCAACCCGCTGGTGCCGGTGCACCTCGTCATCGACCACTCGGTGATGGTCGACGAATTCGGCCATCCCAAGGCGTTCGAGAACAACGTCGCGCTCGAATACGAGCGCAACCTCGAGCGCTACGACTTCCTCAAGTGGGGCTCGAAGAGCCTCGCGAACTTCAAGGCGGTGCCGCCCGGCACCGGCATCTGCCACCAGGTGAACCTCGAGCACATCGCCCAATGCGTGTGGACCAGCGAGGACCAGGACGGGGCGATGGTCGCCTACCCCGACACGTGCGTCGGCACCGACAGCCACACGACGATGGTCAACGGGCTCGGCGTGCTCGGCTGGGGCGTCGGCGGGATCGAGGCCGAGGCGGCGATGCTCGGCCAGCCGGTCTCGATGCTGATCCCCGAGGTGGTCGGCTTGCGCATGAGCGGCCGACTCAAGGAAGGCGTCACCGCGACCGACCTCGTGCTGACCTGCACCCAGATGCTGCGCGAGCGCGGCGTGGTCGGCAGCTTCGTCGAGTACTTCGGCCCGGGCCTCGCCTCGCTCAGTCTCGCCGACCGCGCAACGCTGGCCAACATGGCGCCCGAGTACGGCGCCACGTGCGGCTTCTTCGGCATCGACGGCAAGACGCTCGACTACTTGCGGCTGACCGGGCGCGACGAGGACCACATCGCGCTGGTCGAGGCCTATGCCCGCGAGCAGGGACTGTGGCTCGATCCCAACGCGCCGGAGCCGGTGTTCACCGGCACGCTCGACCTCGATCTGGCCAGCGTCGTCCCGTCGCTCGCCGGGCCCAAGCGCCCGCAGGACAAGGTCGCGCTGCCGCTGGTCGACGAGCTGTTCATGGACGAGCTCAAGTCGCTTTACGGCAAGTCCGCGGTGCGCCGCTGCCCGGTCGAGGGCGAGGATCACGACATCGGCGACGGCGACGTGGTCATCGCCGCCATCACCAGCTGCACCAACACCTCGAATCCCGACGTGCTGATCGCCGCCGGGCTGGTCGCCCAGAAAGCCAACGAGAGGGGCTTGAAGCCCAAGCCGTGGGTCAAGACCAGCCTCGCCCCGGGATCGCAGGTGGTCACCGATTACCTGGTCAAGGCCGGGCTGCAAAAGCATCTCGACGCGCTCGGCTTCGATCTGGTCGGCTACGGCTGCACGACCTGCATCGGCAACTCGGGCCCGCTCGACCCGCCGATCAGCGAGGCCATCAACAAGAACAACCTCGTCGCCGCCTCGGTGCTGTCGGGCAACCGCAACTTCGAGGGCCGGGTGAGCCCCGACGTGCGCGCGAACTTCCTGGCCAGCCCGCCGCTGGTCGTCGCCTACGCGCTGAAGGGCACGGTCACCGAGGACATCGTCGACACCCCGATCGGCACCGGCACCGACGGCAAGGACGTGTTCCTCAGGGACATCTGGCCGAGCAACGACGAGATCGCCGCGATCCGCTCGGGCAGCATCGATCGCGGGATGTTCGAGGCGCGCTATGCCGACGTCTACAAGGGCGATGCGCACTGGCAGAAGATCGACGTGACCGGTTCCGACACCTACCAGTGGCGCGCGGGCAGCACGTACGTCGCCAACCCGCCGTACTTCGAGGGCATGGAGATGAGCCCGGCACCGGTGACCGACATCGTCGGCGCGCTGCCGCTGGCGATCCTCGGCGATTCGGTCACCACCGACCACATCTCGCCGGCCGGCTCGATCAAGGAGGACAGCCCGGCCGGCCGCTACTTGCGCGAGCACCAGGTCGAGAAGCGCGACTTCAACTCGTACGGCAGCCGCCGCGGCAACCACGAGGTGATGATGCGCGGCACCTTCGCCAACATCCGCATCCGCAACGAGATGGTTCCCGGAGTGGAAGGCGGCATGACCCGGTACGCCGGCGAGACCATGGCGATCTACGACGCGGCGATGAAGCACAAGGCCGACGGTACGCCGCTGGTCGTCATCGCCGGCAAGGAATACGGCACCGGCTCGAGCCGCGACTGGGCGGCCAAGGGCACCAACCTGCTCGGCGTGCGCGCGGTCATCGTCGAGAGCTTCGAGCGCATCCACCGTTCGAACCTCGTCGGCATGGGCGTGCTGCCGCTGCAGTTCACCGGCGGCGATACGCGCGCCTCGCTCGGCCTCACCGGCGAGGACCGGTTCACCGTCCGCGGGCTCGCCGCGCTCAAGGCCGGGCAGGACGTCGAGGTCGAGGTCGCGCGCGCCGACGGCATTGCGTTCACGTTCACCGCCAGGTGCCGGATCGATACCGCCAATGAGATGGAATACTACCGCAACGGCGGCATCCTCCAGTACGTGCTCCGGAAGCTTGCGGCCTGACCGTTCGGGGCTTGACGCTGTGTAACCCCTAGGTTACTTGTCACCTACAGGTTACACAGCAGGGGTTTCCGAAAATGATGTCTCACGCCGAACGGGCCGACCGCCTCAGCCGCCGCCGCGCCCGCATGCTGCCGTTGCTGGCGGTATTCTTCCTCACCCAGCAGGCGGCCTTCTTTCTCGAAGGCAGCGGCGGCGACGCCGGGCGCACGGTCGACCACGTCAAGCTCGGCGCCTGGCTGCTGCTGTCAGGCGTGCTGCTGGCGGCGCTGTGGACCGGCGGGTTCTGGCTGCAGAAGCGCGAGGTGCGCGACCTGATGGACGACGAGGTCACCCGCGGGCACCGCGCCGCCGCGCTGTCGCTCGGCTTTCTCGTGGCGATGCTGACGGCGATCGCGCTCTACCTCGTCGACTTGTTCGAGCCGATGACCGCGCGGATGGCGATCCACCTCGTCGTGACCGCCGGCATCGCCGCGGCGCTGCTGCGCTTCGGCCTGCTCGAGCGGCGCGCGCTTGGCTGAGCGGCTCGGCAACCGGCTGCGGGAGCTGCGCGAGGCGAAGGGCCTCACGCAGGCACAGCTGGCCGACCTGATCGGGGTCAGCCGCAAGACCGTCAACACCGTCGAGAACGGCGTGTTCACGCCCTCGACGGTGGTCGCGCTCAAGCTCGCCGGCGCGCTCGGCTGCTCGGTCGAGGAGCTGTTCTTCCTCGCGGGTTGATCCGCTGCCGCACGCGTGAAGAAGGGCGGCTCCCCCCGGAACCGCCCTTCGACTCCCCTGTTGGGAACCCGTTGCCGCTCAGGCCGCCAGGCGCTGTCCGGCCTGGCGCCGGCGGCGGGAGAACGCCGCCACCGCCCCGGCGCCGAACAGCAGCACCATCGACGGCTCCGGCACTTGCGTGCCCGAGGTCGAGCTGCCCGTGGTGCTCGAGCCCGAGGTCGACGAGCTGGTCGACGTCGACGAGCTGGTCGAGGACGAGGTGCTGGTCGAGCTGGAACCGCTCGTCGAGCTCGAGGTGCTGGTGGTCATGTTGCCCGAGGTCGAGGTGCTGGTCGACACGCCCGAGGTCGAGGAGCTCGACGAGCCCGAGCTCGACGACGAGCTGCTGCTCGAGCTCGAACCGCTCGAGCTGGACCCGCCCGAGCTCGAGCTCGACCCGCTCGATCCCGAGCTGCCCGACGAGCCGCTCGATCCCGAGCCGCCGCTCGAACTGGTGCAGTGATACTTGCACGGCTTGCCGCCGCTGCTGGTGCTGCCGCTGCCGCCCGAGCTCGACGAGCTGGACGAGGAGCTCGACGACGACGAGCTCGACGACGACGAGGACGAGCTGCTCGTGCCGCCGGAGCTGCTGGTGGTGGTGCTGGTGATGCCGCCGGTGGAGGTAGAGGTCGACCCGCCGCTTGTCGAGGTGGAGCCGCCGCTGGTCGAGGTCGAGCTGCCGGTCGTGGAGTTGTCGATGTCGATGTCGATGTCGACTCCGCCGCTCGACGAGCCGCTGGTGCTGCCCGAGGTCGAGGTGGTCGTGCTGATCTCGACTTTGGCCCCGCCGCTGCTGCCGCCGAAGAACCCGCCGAAGAAGCCGCCGCCGAAGCCGCCGCCGAAACCGCCCGAGCCGCCGATCATCGTCGCCTGGCCGCCGTGCGCCACGACCGGCGCCTGCGGCAGCGGCGGCATCGGCAGCGGCACCGGGACCATCGCGTATTCCTGCTCGCAGTCCGCCTCGCACTCCTGGGTGATCACGCGGCGGATGCGCGTCTCGCGCGGCGGGATCGTCCGCTCGGCGCGGCGCTCCTTGACGTAGCGCACCGGGCGTTCGCCCTTGACCAGCTTGGCCGAGCGGTAGCTCGTCTCCGCCGCCTGGGGCTCGGCGACATGCACCGCGCCGCCTACGAGCGCACCGCCTGCCGCGGCGGCAGCCAGTTTCGCGAGGGCCGTACGTACCGACATGAGCATTCTCTCTCATCAGCCTGGGGATCGCCGATCGGGCCCGGATGGACCTTTCGGCACTTCCCTGTGCTGCCAACAACACGCCTGAACGCCCGCCGGGCAATCGCGTTAACCACGATTAGAGGGCCGCGGAGTCGTTTTTTGGCGGCCGGAACGGGCCGCGAACCCGGTTTGTCCCGATCTGGAACCGAACGCCGCCCCTTTCCGAAGCGGTGTTAAGACTTTCCGCTACTTCCCGGGGTCGAACAGCCCGGCCTGGGAGCCGCTCGGCGGGGCGATTCCCAGGTGATTCCACCCCGCATCGTTGAGGCAGCGCCCGCGCGCGGTGCGGGCGACGAGGCCGAGCTGGATCAGGAACGGCTCGACCACGTCCTCGATCGTGTCGCGCGGCTCGGCGAGCCCCGCGGCGAGCGTCTCCACCCCGACCGGGCCGCCTTTGTAGGTCGCGGCAATCATCGTCAGGTAGCGGCGGTCCATCGCATCGAGCCCGAGCGAATCGACCTCGAGCTTCAGCAGCGCCGCGTCGGCTACCTCGGCGGTCACCGCCGGCGCGCCCGCGACATGCGCGAAGTCGCGCACCCGCCTAAGCAGCCGCCCGGCGACGCGCGGGGTGCCGCGCGAACGGCGGGCGATCTCGCGCGCGCCGGCGGGGTCGACCTCGATGCCGAGCAGCCGGCTCCCGCGCGTCACCACCCGCTCGAGCTCGGGCACGGTGTAGAAGTTGAGCCGCACCGGGATGCCGAAGCGGTCGCGCAGCGGCGTGGTCAGCAGCCCCTGGCGGGTGGTCGCGCCGATCAGCGTGAACGGCGGCAGGTCGATCCTCACCGAGCGCGCCGAGGGGCCCTCGCCGATGATCAGGTCGAGCGCGCGGTCCTCCATCGCCGGGTAGAGCACTTCCTCGACCACCGGATTGAGGCGGTGGATCTCGTCGATGAACAGCACGTCGTGCGGCTCGAGATTGGTGAGCAGCGCGGCGAGGTCGCCCGCGCGCGCGATCACCGGGCCCGAGGTGCCGCGGAAGCCGACCCCCATCTCGCGCGCGACAATCTGCGCCAGCGTGGTCTTGCCGAGGCCGGGCGGCCCGAAGAACAGCACATGGTCCATCGCCTCGCCACGGCTGCGAGCGGCTTCGATGAACACCCGCAAGTTCTCCCGCGCCGCCTCCTGCCCGACGAACTCGCCGAGAGACTTGGGGCGCAGCGCGGCGTCCTGGTCCTCCGGCTGGCGCTGGGGGGAGAGGGTGGGGTTTGGTTCAGCCATAATCGGCCTGTCCCCAACGGACCCGGCAGTCTTCGAGCATTCGCAAAGCCGTGCCCTCGAAATTGGCTCGCCCGAGACGCTGGGCATCAGCGCTGTCATTGAACAGTTCGATTGCCCCAGTCCCCAGAACTTCGAGGGCATCGGAACCGCCGGTAAATGCCAGTTCGTTCAAGAATGAGAAGACCGCCCGCTCCTCGTCGGGTTGAAGTTTCCGGTCAATCAGCAGCGAAGCGACCTCACCGTACACCACTGTCGGCAAGTCGAGATGCTCGGGGTCTACCCTTGCCCGCAGAAACGGGCATGCGTCCAGCAAGACAGCCACCAACGACGGACCAGCAGCGACGGGCACAACTTCGCGCGTCATCCCCCCCACTCCTGACGGACGAACTCAGCCACCGGCTTCGGCCGCAGCTCAGCGTCGGCGTCCTCGGGCTGGCGTTGGGGGGAGAGGGGCACGGGTTGGGTCATGCGTATCGGCAGCTCTCGCGGTCGTAGTCCCACGCCCCGCCACGGTCCAAGCAAGTGTCGATGTCGAACCAATCATCGGTCCAGCATCCAGTGACAACTCCCGCAAGAAACGCAGCCCCAACGAGCAGGATGTAGGCTATGCGGCGCATCACCTCGCCTTCCGCGCTTAGGGCACGATGGATGCTGAAACGAGTTCAGCATGACGAATTTGGAAGAAGGGGAGAAGTGCAACCCATTCAAACCCTTCTTCGTCACCCTGAACTTGTTTCAGGGTCCATTTCTCGGCACTTTCCGGAGCATGCCGATCGAGCGCAACCCGTGCGTCTATATCCTCGCGAATGGGCACTACGGCGCGCTTTACATCGGCGTCACGTCGGACCTGATGAAGCGCCTGTGGCAGCACCGGAACGGCGCCACGCCGGGCTTCACCAGCCGCTACGCGGTCTACCGCCTCGTCCATTTCGAGATGTTCGGGGACATGGAGCGCGCCATCGCGCGCGAGAAGCAGCTCAAGAACTGGCGGCGCCAGTGGAAAATCAACCTGATCAACGCCGCGAACCCCGAGTGGCGGGACCTGGCGGTGGGGATGGGATTCGAACCGATGGCTCCGCGTGTGCGGAAAGATGAATCCTGAAACGAGTTCAGGATGACGGGTTTGACGGGTGGGAGTCATCCCGCCGCCCTCTTCAGTGCGACGCGTACGAGCTCGTTCAGCCCGGCTCCCTCGCCCAGGTCGGCCTGCGCATGCGCGACGGCGCTGGCGGCTACGGCGGGCTTGAAGCCGAGGTTCTGGAGCGCGGAGACGGCGTCGGCGCTGGCGCTGCCGGGTTGCGAGACGGCGGCGAGCGAGACGCCCGCGGGCGCGCCCGGCAGCGCACCGGCCTTGTCCTTCAATTCGTTCACGATGCGCGCCGCCAGCTTCGGCCCCACCCCCTGCGCCCTCGCCACTTGCGCCGCGTCGCCGACGGCGCAGGCGCGTTGCAGCTCTTCGGTCGAGAGCGCGGAGAGGATCGCCAGCGCGACCTTGCTGCCGACACCCTGCACCGTGGTCAGCAGGCGGAACCAGTCGCGCTCGGCGCTGTGGGCGAAGCCGAGGAGGCGCATGTCGTTCTCGCTGACCTGGAGGTCGGTGAACACGGTGCACTCGTCGCCCGCGATCCCGAGCGCGGCGAGAGTCTTGCTCGAGCAATGGACGAGGTAGCCGACGCCCTGGACGTCGATCACCGCCCAGTCCGCCCCCGTCTCGTCGAGCCGCCCCGTCAGCTTGGCAATCATGGTTTGTTCCTGCCGGTTCGTGCAAGGTTTGGCTAGGCCGATTCGGAACCGGTCCACCGTTGCGCATGCGCGGCGTGCGCGTGAATTGTTGCCAGGCGGGCGACAAAGGCGACAGTGCGTCACCCGCATTTCCCGCCTCATTATCCTGAAGAATCCGAGGTTTACGGCGATTTCGCGCGGGCGACACTTTGCCGACGGGAAATCGCCGGGCCTTCGGTGCGGCCAAAGTGGCGGCCGAGCTCGCCGCACGCGGTGGGGCGAGGTCACCCAGGAGGACGGCGGGGCGCATCCGCCATCCTATGACAAGGCGAAGCGATGTAGGACATCGGTTTTTCGGCGGGCCGGCGCCATTTCCTGTCCCCGGCGAGGGGCGGGCGAATGTGGACAGCCGTCGCGAGTTCCGCCACACGCTGCCGCCGATGAGCTGGAACACCTTCGGCCGCGTCTTGCGCATGACGACCTGGGGCGAGAGCCACGGGCCGGCGCTCGGCGCGGTGGTCGACGGGTGCCCGCCGGGGCTGCCGCTGGCCGAGAGCGACATCCAGCCGTTCCTCGACGCGCGCAAGCCCGGCACCAGCAAGTTCACCACCCAGCGCAAGGAAGCGGACTTGGTGCGGATCCTCGCGGGCACGTTCGAGGGCCGGACCACCGGCACCCCGATCAGCCTCGCGATCGACAACACCGACCAGCGCTCGAAGGACTACTCGGAAGTCGCCAAGGCCTATCGCCCGGGCCACGCCGACTGGGCCTACGACGCCAAGTACGGCTTGCGCGACTATCGCGGCGGCGGGCGCTCGTCGGCGCGCGAGACGGCGGCGCGGGTGGCGGCGGGCGCGATCGCCCGGCTGGTGATCCCAGAGGTGACGATCAGCGCCTACGTGTGCGAGATCGGCGGCGACCGCATCGACCGCGAGGCGTTCGACGAGGCGCAGATCGGCCAGAACCCGTTCTTCTGCCCCGACAGCTGGGCGGCGAGCCGGTGGGAGAAGCGGGTCGACGAGGCGCGGCTCGCCGGCTCCTCGCTCGGCGCGGTGGTCGAATGCGTCGCCACCGGCGTGCCGGCGGGGTGGGGCGCGCCGATCTACGCCAAGCTCGACGCCGACCTGGCGAGCGCGATGATGGGCATCAACGCGGTCAAGGGCGTCGAGATCGGCGACGGGTTCGCCGCCGCCGCGTTGCGCGGCGAGGACAACGCCGACCCGATGCGCCCGGGCGCCGGCGGCAACCCCGAGTTCGCCGCCAACCACGCGGGCGGGATCGCCGGCGGCATCTCGACCGGCCAGCCGGTGGTGGTGCGGGTGGCGTTCAAGCCGACCAGCTCGATCCTGATCGCGCAGGACACGATCACCCGCCCGGACGAGACCGGGAAGTCCGAAGCGACCCGGCTCGCCACCAAGGGCCGCCACGACCCGTGCGTCGGCATCCGCGGCACCCCGGTGGTGGCGGCGATGATGGCGCTGGTGCTGGCCGACCACAAGCTGCTCCACCGCGCCCAGTGCGGGTGACGGATCGCATCGCCCCCTCGCCGTTCGTGTCGAGCGGAGCGCGACGCGCGTAGTCGAGACTCGTTGGAGTGGCGCGAGCGTGTCTCGACTTCGCTCGACACGAACGGATCGCGACGGCGGGTGCCGCCCGCTAATCGGAAATTCCGATTACTTCGACCGGTTTAACTCACTGGCGCTGCAACGCGATCCTACCTACTTCGCACCTGCACAAAGTTTCCCCCTTCTCAGGAGCGCATGTTTTCATGGGTATCATCGGCAGCACCATCCAGCCGTTTAAGGCGACCGCCTTCCAGGCCGGCCATGACTTCTTCGAGGTCACCGACCGGGACGTCGCCGGCAAGTGGGCGGTATTCTTCTTCTATCCGGCGGACTTCACCTTCGTGTGCCCGACCGAGCTCGAGGACATGGGCGAGAAGTACGCCCTGCTCCAGTCGCTCGGCGTCGAGGTCTACGCGGTGTCGACCGACACGCATTTCAGCCACAAGGCGTGGCACGACACCTCGGAGCGGATCGGCAAGCTCGCCTTCCCGTTCCTCGGCGACCAGAACCACGTGCTGGCCACCCAGTTCGGCGTTCTGCGCGAAGGCGCCGGCCTGGCCGACCGGGCGACCTTCGTGGTCGATCCGGACGGCGTGATCCAGCTGGTCGAGCAGACCTGCGAAGGCGTCGGCCGCAACGCCAACGAGCTGGTCCGCAAGATCAAGGCGGCGCAGTACGTCCGCAACAACCCGGGCCAGGTGTGCCCGGCCGCGTGGGAGGAAGGCGCCGAGACGCTGGCGCCCTCGCTCGACCTCGTCGGCAAGATCTAACCGGCTAGCGAACCGCTTCGTCAGAACAAGCGGGTCGCCGGCGGCCCGGAGCGCCTCCCCCCACCCGCGCTCCGGGCCGTCACTTCCTCCCGCCCGCGGGGAGGTGGCAGCGCGCAGCGCTGACGGAGGGGGCTTTCGGCCAATCGCGGCGCGTGCGGCGAGCCCCCTCCACCGCTCTGCGCGCGGTCCCCCTCCCCACCCGCGGGGAGGATTGAGGAGATTTTCGATGCTCGACGCCGCCATGAAGGACCAGTTGCGCCAGCACCTCGCGCTGCTGCGCGAGCCGATCGAGCTCGTCGCCTCGCTCGGCGACGACGCCCGCTCGGCCCAAACGCGCGAGCTGCTCGAGGATATCGCGGCGCTCAGCGACAAGGTGACCGCGCGGTTCGACGGCGGCGACGCGCGCCGCCCGAGCTTCGCCATCCGCCGGGCATCCGACCCCGACCGCGCGGTCCGCTTCGCCGGGCTGCCGCTGGGGCACGAGTTCACTTCGCTGGTGCTGGCGCTGCTGTGGGCCGGCGGCCACCCGCCGAAGGTGGCCGACGCGGTGCTCGCGCAAGTCCGCGCGCTCGACGGCGACTTCGCGTTCGAGATGTACTTCTCGCTGTCGTGCCACAACTGCCCCGACGTGGTGCAGGCGCTGACGCTGCTCGCGCTCGAGAACCCGCGCGTCTCGGTGACGCTGATCGAAGGCGGCACCTTCCCCGCCGAGGTCGAGGCGCGCGGTGTGATGGCGGTGCCGGCGACGTTCCTCGATGGCGAGATGTTCGCCAGCGGCAAGATGAGCCTCGAGGAATTGCTCGCCAGGCTCGACACCGGCGCCGCGGCCGAGGCGGCGGCGAAGCTGGCCGACAGGGAGCCGTTCGACGTGCTCGTCGTCGGCGGCGGGCCGGCCGG
>DASPMY010000015.1:0-10974 GCA_035626815.1 Croceibacterium sp. | reverse complement strand
TGCCGACTGCCGACTGCCGACTGCCGACTGCCGACTGCCGACTGCCCGCGTCCCTGTGGACAACGCGCCGCAGCGATGCGGCAGGCGGAGTCATTTTCACTTGCAGTTCATCGGCCGCCGAATATATGCGCGCGCACTGCTGCCCCATGGGGACTTCCAAACCGCAAGGCAGCTTAAACACGCTCTGTTTTTGGAGGTCCCTTGAGTTGCACCATCATCCTGACGCCAAGGCTGTAGTCCGCGCGCTCGCGCCGGACGAACCCGTGATCTGCAACCGGCCGCACGCCGCGGCACGGGCCGCCCGCTTCTTCGCCGAGAAGTTTCCCGGCAAGTCGATGTACGCGGTGAAGGCGAATCCTTCGCCCGAGCTGCTGCAGCTGCTGTGGGACGCCGGCATCACCCATTTCGACGTCGCCTCGATCGCCGAGGTGCGGCTGGTGCGCGGGCTGCTGCCCGAAGCGGTGCTGTGCTTCATGCACCCGGTGAAGACGCGAAGCGCGATCGCCGAAGCCTATCACGCCCACGGCGTGCGCACCTTCAGCCTCGACACGCACGAGGAGCTGGCCAAGATCGTCGATGCGACCGGCGCGGCGCAGGACCTCAACCTGCTGGTCCGCTTGCGCGTCTCGTCCGAGCATTCTGAGCTGTCGCTGGCGGCCAAGTTCGGCACCGACCTGGTCGATGCCGGCTCGCTGCTGCAGGCCACCCGTCAGCATTGCGACGCGCTCGGCATCTGCTTCCACGTCGGCAGCCAGGCGATGACGCCGTTCGCCTACGTCCAGGCGATGGAGCGCGTCCGCGCGGCGATCGCCGAGGCGGCGGTGACGGTCGACATCATCGACGTCGGCGGCGGATTTCCGTCGTCCTATCCGGGGATGGAGCCGCCGCCGCTCGAGGATTACTTCGCGCTCATCCACCGCCACTTCGAGGCGCTGCCGATTTCGTACTCGGCCGAGCTGTGGGCCGAGCCCGGCCGCGCTCTGTGCGCCGAGTACAGCTCGATGATCGTCAAGGTCGAGAAGCGCCGCGGCGACGAGCTCTACATCAACGACGGCGCCTACGGCGCGCTGTTCGACGCCGCCCACGTCGCCTGGCGCTTTCCGGTGCGCGCGCTCGAGGACGACCTGACCCAGCCGCTCGAGGAGTTCGCCTTCTACGGTCCGACGTGCGACGACGCCGACTACATGAAGGGCCCGTTCATGCTGCCGGCCGACATCCAGGCCGGCGACTACATCGAGATCGGCATGCTCGGCGCCTACGGGGCGGCGATGAAGACTCGCTTCAACGGGTTCGGCGTCGCCGAGGAGTTCGTGGTCGCGGACGAGCCGATGGCCAGCCTCTACACCGGCGAGCGCCGGGACCCGCGCAAGAGCGACAACGTCGTCAGCCTGCGCTGAGGCGCGGGCGCGCTACCAGCCCGCGCCCGGCCCGAAAGTGATCTCCACGCGGCGGTTCTGCGGCTCGGAGACGCCCGCGGCGGTGTCCACGAGCGGGCGTGTCGAGCCGAATGCCTCGGTGGTGATGACGCCGGCGGGGATCCCTCTCGCCACCAGGTAGTCGCGGACGTTGTTGGCGCGAATCTGCGATTCCCGGACACCCGCGTCTCCCTCGACCGCGCGATCGGTATGGCCCGCGATCATCACTTGCGCACCCGCCATGTCGGGGTCTTCCTTGGCGTTGTTGCGATAGGCTTCGGCGGCGTTGTCGAGGATCGCCGCGGCTTGCGGCGTCAGGGTCGTCTGCCCGGTATTGAAGAATACCATGAACGGTCCCGAGACGACTTGCGCGAATGCCGCCACAGGCGCGGCCAGCGCGACAAGGATCGCGGCCAAACGAATGCTTGATCGGTGCATGATGTTACCCCCCGGTTGCCGGAGGAGCGTAAACCACTCCCACCGGCCTTGGCTAGGCCCGCAGTGGCGTCAAGCCGCCTGCTTGAGCTGCAGCGCGAGCCGGTCCCAGATCTCCACCAGCGCGCCGGTCAGCTCGGCCATCATCGCCTCGGTATGCGCCGGGCCGGGGGTGAAGCGCAGGCGCTCGGTGCCGCGCGGTACGGTCGGGAAGTTGATCGGCTGCACGTAGACGCCGTACTCGGCGAGCAGGATGTCGCTGATCTTCTTGGCCCGCACCGGATCGCCGACCATCAGCGGCACGATGTGCGTGGTCGATGCCATCACCGGCAGGCCGGCCTCGCGGAACATCGCCTTGAGCCGCGCGGCCGAAGCCTGCTGCGCCTCGCGCTCGGCCGAGCTTTCCTTGAGGTGCCTGACCGCCGCGAGCACGCCGGCGACCAGCACCGGGCTGAGCGAGGTGGTGAAGATGAACCCGGGGGCGTAGCTGCGGATGCAGTCGATCACCTTGGCGTCGGCGGCGATGTAGCCGCCCATCACGCCGAACGCCTTTCCCAGCGTGCCTTCGATGATGTCGATGCGGTGCGCGGCCGCGTCGCGCTCCGAGATGCCGCCGCCGCGCGGGCCGTACATGCCGACGGCGTGGACCTCGTCGATGTACGTCAGCGCGTTGTACTTCTCGGCGAGGTCGCAGAACGCGTGGACCGGGGCGACGTCGCCGTCCATCGAGTAGACGCTCTCGAACGCGATCACCTTCGGCACGTCCGGATCCTCGGCGGCGAGCAGCTCCTCGAGATGCGCCGCGTCGTTGTGGCGGAAGATGCGCTTCTCGCAACCGGCGTTGCGGATGCCGGCGATCATGCTGGCGTGGTTCATCTCGTCGGAGAAGATCACGCAGCCGGGCAGCAGCTTGGCGAGGGTGGAGAGCGTCGCGTCGTTCGAGACGTAGCCGCTAGTGAACAGCAGCGCCGATTCCTTGCCGTGAAGGTCGGCGAGCTCGCGCTCGAGCTCGATGTGGTAATGTGTGTTGCCGCCGATGTTGCGCGTGCCGCCGGAGCCGGCGCCGACGTTGTGCAGCGCTTCCTCCATCGCCGCGACGACCTTCGGGTGCTGGCCCATCGCCAGGTAGTCGTTCGAGCACCACACGACGATCGGCTTCGGCCCGTTGTGGCCGGCGAAGCAGCGCGCGTCGGGGTAGGCGCCCTTGTTGCGCAGGATGTCGATGAACACGCGGTAGCGGCCTTCGGCATGGAGCCTGGCGATCGCCTGGTCGAAGATGTGGTCGTAGTTCAGCGGACTCGTCCCATTGCGCCGCGGCCCCGGCGGCGAGTGACTGATGCGCCACTTAGGCGATGGGTTCCCGGGATTAAAGCACGGAGTTTGCGAAGGATTCGCAACTAGAGCGGCTCGGTCCGCTCGAGACCGTAGCGGCGCAAGGCGGGAGCGAGCCGGGCGAACTGCGCGGCGTCGCCGGTGAACAGCGCGAGGTCGGGCGCCGTGCGCGCGAATTCCTGCCCGCGGGTGAGGAAATCGATGCGCCGCGCGATTCCCTCGGCGCCGTGGACGAAGCGCACATCCGCCCCCAGCGCCGCGCGAAGCTGGTTTTCGACCAGCGGGAAATGGGTGCAGGCGAGCACGACCGTGTCGATCGCCTCGCCGCCCGCTTGCTCGCGCAGCCCGGCCGCCGCCGCCTCGAACACCGCGGGCCCGGGCTCCTCACCGCGCAGCACGGCTTCGGCCGCGGCGACGAGCTCGGGGCAGGCATGCCTGATCAGCCGCTTGTCGCGCGCGAACTCGGCCTCGAGCCGGTCGACGTAGCCCTGGCGGATCGTCGCCGCGGTGCCGAGCAGGCCGATCGTGCCGGTCCGGGTCAGCGCGGCGGCCGGCTTGATCGCCGGCACGGTGCCGACGATCGGCACCTTGAGCACCTCGCGCACCATGCCGAGCGCGATCGTCGAGGCGGTGTTGCAGGCGATCGTGATCAGCCGCGGCGAATGGCGCTCCGACAGCCGGCCGAGCAGCCCGGCGACGCGCGCGGCTATCTCGGCCTCGGTCTTCTCGCCATAGGGCAGCCCCGCGGTATCGGCGGCATAGATGACCGGGGCGTGCGGCAGCAGCTTGCGCAGCTCGGCCAGCACGGTCAGCCCGCCGACGCCGGAATCGAACAACAGGATAGGGTCTTTCGCGTCCATTCTCGAAGGATTTTCCCCCGCCCGCCGTGTGCCGGCCCAAGGGCGTCTTTACTTTGGCTGCCGAAAAAACAAAGCAGGGCTGGTGATGGACTGGTTGTTCGCTCTCGCCCTCGGCTACCTGCTCGGCTCGATCCCGTTCGGGCTGCTGCTGGCTAAGGCGGCGGGCAAGGGCGACATCCGCCAGGTCGGCTCGGGCAATATCGGCGCGACCAACGTCCTGCGGACCGGCAGCAAAGGGCTGGCGGCGGCGGTGCTGCTGCTCGACGCGGGCAAGGGGTTTGCCGCAGTCTGGCTTGCCGCGCGGTGGTGGCCCGATGCGGCACCGTTCGCGGCCTTGGGGGCCGTGCTCGGTCACTGCTTTCCGGCGTGGCTCCGTTTCCGCGGCGGCAAGGGCGTGGCGACGACGGCCGGGGTCTGCTTCGGGCTCGGTTGGCCCATCGGACTGGTCTACGCCGCCGTGTGGCTCGGCATGCTCGCCGTGACGCGGATTTCGTCGCTCTCGGGGATGAGCGCGGCGGCCGCGGCGCCGGCCGCGGCATTCTTGCTCGGCCGAGTCGATCTGGTGCCCCTGCTCGGCGGCATCGCGCTGGTGGTGCTGGTCCTCCACCGCGAGAACTTCGCCCGGCTGCGGGCCGGGACCGAGCCCAGGGTGGGCCGCAAGCGGTGAATGCGCCCGCCGGCCTGGCGCAGGACGAGGCCTTTGCGCGCATCCGGCTGCTGCGCTCGCCCAACGTCGGGCCGATCTCCTACACGCAACTGCTGCGCCGATTCGGCACCGCGCAAGCCGCGCTCGAAGCCTTGCCGAACCTGGCCTCGCGCGGAGGCCGCGACTACCGGCCCGCGCCGAGCGAGTGGATCGAGTGGGAAGTCGCGGCGGTGCGCGAAGCCGGAGGGCGCTACCTGTTCCACGACTCCACCGGCTATCCGGAGCTGCTCGGCCGCATCGAAAGCGCGCCGCCGATCCTGACGATCCGCGGCGATCCGCAGCTGGCCGCGAAGCCCTGCGTGGCGATGGTCGGCGCGCGCAACGCTTCGGCGGCGGCGGTCAAGCTGGCGCGCGACTTCGCCCATGCCCTCGCGGAGGAGGGCTTCGTTGTCGTCTCGGGCCTCGCGCGCGGCATCGACGGCGCCGCGCACGAAGGCGCTTTGCCCGCCACCATCGGGGTGATCGCCAGCGGAATCGACATCGCCTACCCGCCGCAGCACGCCGACCTGCAGGAGCGGATAGCCCGCGAAGGCCTGCTGATCGCCGAGCAGCCGCCGGGCACCGAGCCGCGCGGCAGCCATTTTCCCAGCCGCAACCGCATCATCGCCGGGCTCGCGCTCGGCACGCTGGTGGTCGAGGCGGCCCCCAAGTCGGGCTCGCTGATCACCGCGCGGCTCGCCGGCGAGGCCGGGCGCGAGGTCATGGCGATCCCCGGCAGCCCGCTCGACGCGCGCAGCCACGGCTGCAACCAGCTGATCCGCGAAGGCGCGGTGCTGGTGCAGTCTGCCGAGGACATCGTCGAGCTGCTCTCCGGCTTCGACGGCAACCCGCGTTCGAGGTTGCATGAGGCGCAACCGCACGCTTTCGGCGCCGACGACGAGCTACTGGCGGACGAGCCCGCCGACCTCGCCGCTCTCCTGACCACCGCGCCGGTCGCCATCGACGAGCTCGTCCGTCAGAGCGGCGAGAGCGCCGGCGCGGTGCAAATGGCGCTGCTCGAGCTGGAGATTGCCGGGCGGCTGGTGCGCCATGCCGGCGGGCGTGTATCGCTGGCGACGGGGTAACGACGAGGGACGGGGAGAGAGCATGGCGAACGAGGCGAATGTCGGGGGTTTGCTCTCCGAAACGGTGGCGCTGATCGGCGACACCCTGGGCGCGGTGGGCCTCTACGTGCTCGTCGTCGGCGGGCTGACGGCCGCCGGGGTCGCGCTGGGCCAGACCGAGACCTCGACGATGGCCGTCGGCTTCGGGTTCCAAATCGCCCCCGATGGCGAGTTGGCCGGCTCGGCATTCGACGTGGCGGTCAGCATCGTCGGCGTGGTGGCCGGCTATCTGCTGCTCGCGCGCTATCTCGCCGCCCGCGGCCGCCTTCAACCGGGTGGCAGCCGGATCTGGGCTTACATCGGGATGTCGATCCTCTCGGCCATCGCCATGGTCCTCGGGTTCCTGCTGGTCATCGTGCCCGGTATCATCCTGATGGTCCGCTGGTCCACGGCGTCGGGTTTCCTCATCGGCGGGCGCGAAGGGGTGACCGACGCCCTTGGGGCAAGCTGGCGAGCCACGCGGGGGCATAGCTGGCCGATATTCTTCGCCGCCATCGTGCTGTTCATCGCCGCGATCGTCGCCGGCGGGGCCGTCGGGGGCCTGTTCGGCCTTATGGGCGAGCTGCCGACCGCGCTGGCATCGGCGTTCATCGAGGCCGCGGCGGGGGCGCTGTTCCTGGCCTTCGCCATCGGCGTCTATTGCCGGGTCCACCACGACGCAGCGCAGCTCAGCGAAGTGTTCGCCTGATCGGCCACGGCGCAGTTGCCGCTTGACTGGCGAGGCAATCGCCGCACGATGGCGCCGGGACACGGGGAGGGAACGACATGGCTACTTTGCCCGCGCGAGCCGTGAAGGTCGGCAAGATCATCGACAAGGCGCTCGGCGTCGTCGAACGCGCCGCGGTGCCGGCGCTGATCTTCGTCGCCGTGGTGACGGTGCTGTGCGCTTCGATCAGTTACTTCACCGTGGGCTCGACGTCGTTCACGCGAATCGCCGGTGCCGAGGTGCTGAAGTCAGCAATCGGTGTGGTTTGCGGATATTTCCTCCTCGTGGCGATGGTGCGGCGGACCGGGCTTTACGCGCGGGCCGACGACGATGCGTTCCTTCCCTTCATCGGATTGTCGCTGCTGTCGACGCTCGGGGTCATGCTCGGCATGATCGCCTTCATTCTTCCGGGGCTGTTCATCATGGCGCGTTGGAGCATCGCCCAGCCGCTGCTGGTCGCCGGCGGGCGCGGGGTGATGCCGGCCCTCGGCGAGAGCTGGGAGCGGACCAAGGGGCTCGAGTTCCAGATCATCGGCGCGGCGCTGGTGCTGCTCATCCCGGTGATCGTCATCACCATCGGCGTGAGCGCCTTCTTCGAGCAGGGCGATCCGGTGCGGATCGTCGTCTCGCAGATCGCCAGCAGCGGAACCAGCGCGGTGTTCCTGGCGATGGGCGTGGCGCTCTACGGGATGATGGTCGGCCCCGCGCAACCTGCGGCCACCCCGGCGTAGCGGCCGCGCATCGGCGCTTGACGAACCGCGGCCGGGCCCAGCACCCTCGCGCGTACGTATACGCGTAAGGGGCATCACCGCATCGTGCAGCTTGTCATCGTAGAATCGCCGGCCAAGGCGAAGACCATCGAGAAGTACCTGGGCTCGGACTACAAGGTCCTCGCTTCGTACGGCCACGTCCGCGACCTGCCGCCCAAGGACGGCAGCGTGCGGCCCGACGAGGGCTTTGCGATGGACTGGGAGACCTACCGCGACAAGGTCTCCCGGGTGAAGGAGATCGCCGACGCGGCCAAGCAGGCCGACCGGCTGATCCTCGCCACCGACCCCGATCGCGAGGGCGAGGCGATCAGCTGGCACGTGCGCGAGCTGCTCGAGAAGAGGAAGGCGCTGCCCAAGGAAGTCGAGCGGGTCACCTTCAACGCGATCACCAAGCAGGCCGTCACCGAGGCGATGGCCCATCCGCGCGAGCTCGACCGCGACCTGATCGACGCCTATCTCGCCCGCCGCGCGCTCGATTACCTGTTCGGCTTCACGCTCTCGCCGGTGCTGTGGCGCAAGCTGCCCGGCGCCAAAAGCGCAGGCCGAGTGCAATCGGTGGCGCTGCGCCTGATCGTCGACCGCGAGCGCGAGATCGAGCGCTTCGTGGCGCAGGAATACTGGTCGGTCGTCGCCCGGATGCAGCACGACGGGACCGAGTTCGAGGCGCGCCTGGTCACGTTCGACGGGCAGAAGCTCGAGCGGCTCTCGATCGGCGATGCTGGCACCGCCGAGAAGGCCAAAGCCGCGGTCGAGGCCGGTCGCTTCAGCGTCGAGGAGGTCGAGACCAAGCCGCTCAAGCGCCACCCGGCGCCGCCGTTCACCACCTCGACGCTGCAGCAGGAGGCCGCGCGCAAGCTCGGCTATTCGGCGAGCCACACGATGCGGCTGGCGCAGTCCCTCTACGAGGCGGGCGCGATCACCTACATGCGCACCGACGGGGTGCAGATGGACGGCAGCGCGATCAGCGCCGCGCGCCGCGCGATCTCCGAGCGCTTCTCGGGCCACTATCTGCCCGAGAAGCCGCGCCTCTACCAAACCAAGGCCAAGAACGCGCAAGAAGCGCACGAGGCGATCCGACCGACCGACTTCAACCGCGCGCACGCCGGCTCGGGCGACGAGGCCAAGCTCTACGACCTGATTTTCAAGCGCGCGATGGCGAGCCAGATGGCTTCTGCCAGCATCGAGCGGACCACGGTCACGCTGCGCGATCCGACCGGGCGGCACGAGCTGCGCGCGAGCGGCCAGGTGATCAAGTTCCCCGGCTTCCTCGCGGTCTACGAGGAAGGCCGCGACCAGAAGGCGGACGAGGAGGACGAAGGCCTGCTGCCGGTGATGCGCCAAGGCGATGCGCCCGCGAAGCGCGGCGTCGAGGCCACGCAGCACTTCACCCAGCCGCCGCCGCGTTTCTCCGAGGCGAGCCTGGTCAAGCGGCTCGAGGAGCTCGGCATCGGCCGCCCTTCGACTTATGCCTCGACCATCCAGACGCTGCGCGACCGCGCCTATGTTCGAATGGAGAAAAACCGCTTCTTCGCCGAGGATTCGGGGCACCTGCTGACCGCGTTCCTCGAGCGCTTCTTCGAGCGCTACGTGGCCTTCGAGTTCACCGCCGGGATGGAGGACGAGCTCGACGAGGTCTCGGGCGGCCGGGCCGAATGGAAGGCGGTGCTCGAAGCCTTCTGGCGCGACTTCAAGCCGAAGAGCGACGAGGTCATGGAGCGCAAGCCCTCCGAGGTCACCCTCGCGCTCGACGAGTTCCTCGACGACCACTTGTTCCCGCCCAAGGCCGATGGCAGCGACCCGCGGCTCTGCCCGAAGTGCGGGCAGGGCCGACTCTCGTTGCGCGGCGGCAAGAACGGCGCCTTCATTGGCTGCTCGAACTACCCCGAGTGCACGTTCACCCGCCGCTTCGGCCAGCCCGGCGCGGACGGCGAGGACGACGCGGTGATGGGCACCGATCCGGAGACCGGGCTCGAGGTCGCGCGCAAGACCGGCCGCTTCGGGCCCTACGTCCAGCTCGGCGACGGCAAGGAGGCCAAGCGCGCGTCGATCCCCAAGGACCTACCCGATTTCGACCTCGACTGGGCGCTGCGCCTGCTGAGCCTGCCCCGCGAGATCGGCGCGCATCCCGAAAGCGGCCAGCCGATCACCGCGAGCATCGGGCGCTACGGCCCCTACCTCGCGCATGACGGCAAATACGCCAAGCTGTCCTCGACGCGCGACGTGTTCGAGACCGGCATGAACGCCGCGGTGACGCTGCTTGCCGAAGCCGCCAACCGGGGCGCCGGCGGCGGCCGCGCCAAGGCCGAGGCGATCAAGACGCTCGGCGCGCACCCGACCAGTGGAGGCGAGATCAAGGTCATGCCCGGGCGCTACGGTCCTTATGTCACCGATGGCACCACCAACGCCACTTTGCCACGCGACGTGAAGCCCGAGGACGTGACCGAGGAGCAGGCCATCGCACTGATCGACGCGCGGGCCGCCAAAGGGCCGGCGAAGAAGAAAGGCGGGCGGAAGAAGGCGCCGGCGAAGAAGCTTGCCGCCCGCAAGGGCCCCGGTTAGGCTCGGCCCATGTCCGCGTCGCTCATCCTGCTGGCCGCCGCACTCTCGGCACCGCGGCTGGACGCGCGGTTCGAGGAACAGGTGAACGAGCGCTACCCGCAGTGGGCGCTTCATACCGAGACCTCCGCCGCCGCGCTGGTCGAGCTGGTGGTCAAGCCGAACGGCCGGATCGAACGGTGCGAGCTGCTCGATGCGGTCGGCAGCGAGCGGCTTGCCGAAGAAATGTGCCAGGAGACCGAAGGCACGCGGCTCCGTCCGGCCACCGACGCGGCCGGCAACCCGACGTACGGAGTGATGCGCACGCTGCTCCAGCTGACGGTCCCCGGCGACGGCCTCGCGACCGCCGAAAACACTGTCGAGCCGATCGATCTCGAGCTCACCCACGACTCGCTGCCCGCGGGCTATCCCGGCGGGTTCGTGCTCGAGGTCGATCTGCTGGTGGACCGCGGCGGCTCAGTCGCCGCGTGCGACGCGGCCTATGGCGGGCCGCCGGCGGTCTTCGAGCCGTATGTCGCGATGGCGTGCGAGGAAGCCCGCGCGCTCGAGCTCGCCCCGCTGGCGGTCGAGGGAGACGCGGCGCGCCCTTACGTCACGCGGCGGCGGGTGCGGTTCCAGCCGGAGCCGTCGCAAGCCTGAACGATTTTCCGCTCGCGGCCTTGATAACCGGGCGCGCGAGGGCAACTTCCCGGCGCATGCTGCGACGGCCAGGCTCCATTTCCGATGCGACCGATCCGGCCGCGAGCGAGTCCTCGCGCCCGGGCGCTTCGGCAGCCGACGGCCTCCCGAAGCCGAGGCGCTATTGGGCGATCGCCGCGATCAGCTTCGGCACGGCGCTGCTGGTGCTCGACGGCGCCATCGCCAACGTCGCGCTGCCGACGATCGCGCGCGACCTGGCGGTCAGCAACGCGGTCGTGACCAACGTGGTCACGATCTACCAGTTGGTGCTGGTGATGGTGCTGTTGCCGTTCTCGAGCCTCGGCGACCGCATGGGGCACCGGCGCTTCTACCAGGCGGGACAAGCGCTGTTCCTGGTCGCTTCGGCGCTGTGCCTACTCGCCGAGAGCTTCTTGGCGCTGCTCGCGCTGCGC
>DASPMY010000014.1:0-40336 GCA_035626815.1 Croceibacterium sp. | reverse complement strand
CGCTTCCTCGACGACGTGGGCGTTGGTGACGATCCGCTCGGGCCCGACGGCGAAGCCGGTGCCGTGCGAGACGGGGATGATCTGGTCGCCGTCGATCTCGACGATGACGATCCGCACCACCCCGCGCGCGGCCGCATTGATGTCGGCCGGATCGGCCTGCGCGGCTGCCGGCACGAGCAGCAGCGCGAGCAGCGCCAGCAGCCGCGGCATCCAGGTCCTGGTCAAGCCGGTCATGGCGCGGCTTTTCGCCATGATCGGCTTTGAGCGCAAGCCGCGGGACGCGCGGGCGCGGCCGTCCGGGTACGGCGGGGTATGTTTCGAGGAGACGAAGCCATGACTTACCGAATCGCCGGGCTCGATCCGGCGCAGTTCGCTCCGCTGTGGTCGATGGCGGACGACGAGCTCGCGCGGCGCCGCGCCCGGCGCGTCGTCGCCGATTCCGACACGGGCCACCCGTGCCGGGTCTCGCTGGAGGAAGCGCGGCGGGGCGAGCGGCTGCTGCTCGTCAATCACGTCAGCAACGACGTCGACGCGCCGTACCGCTCGGCGTTTGCGATCTTCGTGCGCGAGGACGCGGCCGAGGCGGCGGTGTTCGAGGACCGCTGCCCGCCGCTGCTCGACGGCCGGACGCTCAGCCTGCGCGGGTTCGACGCCGAAGGCGCCCTGGCCGATTCGCGTCTCGCCGCGCCCGGCGCCGCCGACGCGACGATCCGCGCGCTCCTTGCCGACCCGCGGATTGCCTATATCAATGCCCACAACGCCGCGGCCGGATGCTTCGCCGCGCGTATCGAGCGAGACGGACAATGAGCGCCGCGATTGCCGACGACGAAGCCTGGGCGGCGGTGCTGCGGCGCGATCGCGCCTTCGACGGGCGTTTCGTCACCGGGGTCCTGACCACCGGCATCTATTGCCGCCCGTCATGCGCCGCGCGCCATCCCGGGCGCGCCAACGTGCGCTTCTTCGCCGGCGGCGAGGAAGCCCGCGCGGCCGGCCTGCGCGCCTGCCGGCGCTGCCTGCCCGACGACGTTGCGCGCGACGAGCAGGCCGTGCTGCGGGCGATCAAGGCGATCAAGGCGGCCGAGGCGCCGCTGCCGCTGGCGCAGCTGGCCGGGCCGGCCGGCTATTCGCCGAGCCATTTCCAGCGCGTGTTCTCGCGGCTGACCGGCCTGTCGCCGGCCGCCTATGCCCGCGCCTTGCGCGAGGAGCGGGCGCGCGAGGCCATGGCCGAAGGCCGAAGCGTGACAGGCGCGATCTACGATGCGGGGTTCGAAAGCGCCTCGCGGTTCTACCATTCGCTGCAGGGGAGGCTGGGCATGGCGCCGTCGGCATGGGTCAAGGGCGGGGCGGGCACGACGATCCGCTGGGCGGTGGTCGAGAGCTCGCTCGGGCCGATGCTGGTGGCCGCGACCGACAAGGGCGTCTGCCGCCTGTCGTTCGGGCGCGGGCGCGAGGAGCTCGAGCGGCTGTTCCCCAACGCCGAGCTGGTCGAAGGCGGGGCTGACTTCGCCGCGCTGCTGCAGCGCGTGGTCGCCGCGGTCGACGACCCGGCGAGCGGGCGCGACATCCCGGTCGACGTGCGCGGCACCGCGTTCCAGGAGCGCGTGTGGCAGGAGCTTCGCCGGATCCCGCCCGGCGAGACCCGCTCGTACGCCGAGATCGCCGCGGCGGCGGGCAACCCGCGCGCGGTGCGCGCCGCCGGCTCGGCCAACGGCGCCAACCACGTGCCGGTGCTGATCCCGTGTCACTGCGTGGTCCGCTCCGACGGCGCGCTCGGCGGCTATGCCTACGGGCTCGAGATCAAGCAGAAGCTCCTCGAACGGGAAGGCATCAAATGAACCAGGAATTCCGCGACCGCTTCGCCGCGCTGCACGTGCCGGGCGATCCGGTGCTGCTGTACAACATCTGGGACGTAAGCAGCGCAACCGCGGTCGCCGATGCCGGCGCCCGGGCCATCGCCACCGGCAGCCACGGGCTGGCCGAGGCGCAGGGCTTCGCCGACGGCGAGAACATCCCGTTCAACCTGTTCCTCGACATCGTGCGGCGCATCGTCGGCGCGGTCGACGTCCCGGTCACCGCCGACTTCGAAGGCGGCTTCGCGGTCGACGCCGCGCGCGTCGCCGACCATGCGCGCTACCTCGCCGAGACCGGCGCGGTCGGCTGCAACTTCGAGGACCAGGAAGTGGGCGGTCCCGGGCTGCACCCGATCGAGGACCAGGCCCGGCGCGTGGCCGCGGTGGTCGAGAGCGGGCTGTGGGTCAACGCCCGCACCGACTTGTTCCTGCGCAAGCTGATCGCCGGCACGAACCCGAACGACCGCGCGCTGCTCGGCGAAGCGCTCGAGCGCGCCCACGCCTATGCCCAGGCCGGTGCCCACAGCTTCTTCGTGCCCGGCATCAGCGACCTCGACCTAGTCGCCGAGATCTGCGCCGCCTCGCCGCTGCCGGTCAACGTGATCAAGGGCGACACGATGGACCTCGCCGCTACCGCGCAGGCCGGCGTCGCGCGGATCAGCTGGGGCCCGCGGCCGTGGCGCTGGGCGATGGAGCGGCTGACCGAGGAGGCCCGGCCGCTCTACGCCGGAACCTAGGGCGGCGTCGGGGCCCCGAAGTTGAAGGTCAGCCCGCCGAGCAGCGAGTGCGAGCGGAAGCGCGAATCGGAGTCTTCGCCGTTGAAGGCGATCATCTCAAGGTTGCTGACGTTGAAGAACCGGTATCTGACCGTGACGTCGACCTGGTCGCTGATGGCCTGACGGACGCCGGCGAAGACCTGCCAGGCGAACCGCGAATCGCTGTCTTCCTCGAACAGCGGCCTCGCGTCCGCGAACGCCCGGAAGCTGTTGTACTTGACTCGTCCGATGCCGACGCCCGCGCCGACGAAGCCATTCATGCCCTCGTCATCGCCGAAATCGAGCATGCCGTTGATCATGAAGCTGAGCGCGCTCGTGTGGCCGCCGCCCGCGTCGTACCCGCCGGGGGGCAGCAGGAAATTCGTGCCCACTTCGCCAGGAAGCGCGATGATCGAATCGATCGCTTCCAGGTCGGCCTTCTTGTAGGCGGCTTCGGCTTCGAGACGGAACGCGCCCAAGTCGTAGCCCACGAACAGGGCGGCATCGTAGCCGTAGTCGTGGTCGACCGAGATGACATCGTCGAGGCCTGCGACGTCAAAGTCGGTGTCGTCGACGATCATCGCGCCGAAGTCGCCGCCGACGTACCAGGCGCCGTCGCGGGCCATCGCGGGTGTTGCCGCCAGGACCGTGCCCGCGGCGAGAGAAGCCAGCCAGAGTCGCATGAGCGGATCCCCCGTGTCGGGACCGCGAACGAGGCGCGGCTCCCGTGGGCGCGACCCATGGGAATGCTACTCCCATGGCGCGCCTTGCACAACCACCACGCGCTTCACACGAAGCTGTACGGATCGATGTCCACCGCGACCCGGACGCCTTGCGGGAAGCTCAGCGCGCCGAGCCAGTCGCGAATCACCTGCTGCACTTCGGCGCTGCGGCGGGCGTTGAGCAGCAGCCGGTAGCGGTAGCGGCCGCGCAGCAGTGCCATCGGCGCGGGTGCGGGGCCGAGGATCATCACATCGTCGAGGCGCGGCCGGGTGGCCCCGATGCGGTTGGCAGCCTCGCGCGCCTCGGCTTCGTCCTCGCTCGAGACGATGATCGCCGCCCAGCGCCCGAACGGCGGCGCGCCGGCGTGGCGGCGGGCTTCGGTCTCCGCGGCGTAGAACGCGTCGCGGTCGCCCGCGGCGAGCGCGGCGATCACCGCAGCTTCGGGGTGGCGCGTCTGGATCAGCACCTCGCCGGGCTTGGCTCCGCGCCCGGCGCGCCCGGCGACCTGGGCGACCTGCTGGTAGGTCCGCTCGGCCGCGCGCAAGTCGCCGCCTTCGAGGCCGAGGTCGGCATCGACCACGCCGACCAGCGTCAGCTCGGGGAAATGAAAGCCCTTGGTGACGAGCTGGGTGCCGACGATCACGTCGATCGCACCGGCCTCGGCCTCGGCGATGAACTGCGCGGCCTTCTCGGGCGAGTTGAGCGTGTCCGAGGTCACGATCGCCAGCCGCGCCTCGGGCAGCAGCTCCTCGACCTCGTGCGCGATCCGCTCGACCCCCGGGCCGCAGGCGACCAGGCAGTCGGGCTCGCCGCATTCGGGGCAGTTGGCGGGCGGCGGGGTCTCGTGGCCGCAATGATGGCAGGCGAGGCGCTGGCTGAGGCGATGCTCGACCAGCCAGGCGCTGCAATTGGGGCACTGGAAGCGAAAGCCGCAATGGCGGCACAAGGTCAGCGGCGCGTAGCCGCGGCGGTTGAGGAACAGCAGCGACTGCTCGCCGCGCTCGAGCCGCTCGCGCATCGCCTGGACGAGCCGCGGGGCGAGCCAGCGCCCGTGCGGCGGCTTCTCGTCGGTCAGGTTGACCGTGTCGATGGCGGGCAGCTCGGCGCCGTACCGCGCGGGCAGGACGAGCTTCTCGTAAATCCCGCTTTCGGCCATCTGCAGGCTCTCCAGCGCCGGGGTAGCGCTGGCAAGGATCACCGGCACCTCCTCGAACCGCGCGCGCATCACCGCCACGTCGCGGGCGTTGTAGCGCACCCCGTCGTCCTGCTTGAAGCTGACCTCGTGCGCCTCGTCGACGACGATCAGCCCGAGGTTCGCGTAGGGCAGGAACAGCGCCGAGCGCGCGCCGACCACGACTTGCGCGGACCCAGCCGCGATCGCGCGCCACGCGCGCCGCCGCTCGGTCGACTTGAGCGAGGAATGCCACACCACCGGCGCCGCGCCGAAGCGCTCCTCGAAGCGCCGCAAGAACGCTTCGGTCAGGGCGATTTCCGGCAGCAGGACAAGCGTTTGCCTCCCGTTCCTGAGACTGGCTGCAATGGCTTCGAAATAAGCCTCGGTCTTGCCCGAGCCGGTCACGCCGTCGAGCAGGAACGGGGCGAAGCCGCCCTCGTTCACCGCGGCGACAAAACGGTCCGCCACTGCGGCCTGGTCGGCGGTCAACTGGGGCTGCGCGAAGTCGGCGGCGGCGCGCGGGTAGGGCCGGTCGCAATCGACCGCGATCGGCTCGAGCACGCCCTGGTTGCACAACCCGCGCAGCACGCCTTCGCTGACCCCGGCGATGCCGGCCAGCTCGCGCATCGTGCCTTGCTCGCCTTGCAGCGCCTCGATCGCCGCCTGGCGCTGCGGGGTCATCCGCTCGGGCATCCCGCCGCTCAGCCGGTATTCGGTGATCGTGGCGGGCCCGCGCAGCGCGCCGCCGCTCGCCAGCACCATCCGCGCGACCGAGGCGAGCGAGGCGCAGTAGTAGTCGGCCGTCCATTCGATCAGCCGCCGGAGCTCGGCCTTGAGCGGCGGCACCGGCAGCACCGCCAGCAGCGGGCGCAGCCTGGCGTCCGGAACCTCGGTCGCAGGCAGCCGTTCCGCCTCCCAGACGATTCCGACGATCTGGCGGGGTCCGAGCGGGGCGACCACGACCGCGCCCGGCCCGACCTCCATCCCCGCCGGCACGCGGTAGTCGAGGGCCCCGAGCGCGGCGTTGAAGATGACGAGGCGAACGCGGTCCATATCATCAGCCAATGGAGCCGCGGGCAGGGGGCGGCAAGCAGCGAGGTCACGCCCATGCCCGAATTGATCCTCCATCGCCGCCGTGCGTTCCTCGCCGGCTCGCTCGCTACCGTGGGCGCGCTGGCGCTGCCCGGCTGCGCCACCACCGGCGCGTTCAGCTTCACCGAGGCGATCCGCCGGCTGCTGGTGTTGTCGAGCGAGCGCGCCTTCACCCGGCTGACCGCTCCGGGCGGCTTCTGGGACCAGCAGGTGGCGCAGATCGGGCTCAACGCGTTCTTCGGCAACCGCGGCAACGTGCTGACCAACATCCTCACCTCGACGCTGTTCAAGAACCGGCTGGAGGACGTGGTGGCCGACGTGGCGGTCGATGCCTCGTACCGCGCGGCGCCGATCGTCGCCGACGCCGTACGCACCGTCGGTTTCGCCAACGCGGTCGACCTGATCCGTGGCGGGCCCACCGCGGCGACCGGGTTCCTCCGCCAGCAGATGGGCGTGCGGCTGGTCGAAGCGCTGGTGCCCGAGGTCGGCCAGGCGCTGCGCGTGGCGCAGGACCCGCTGATCGGCCAGCTCATCGCCGGGCTCACCGGGATCAACCTCGGCGGCGTCGCCGACGCCTTCGTCGCCCAGGTCGACGACGCCATCTGGAGCGAGATGGGCCGCGAGGAAGCCGCCATCCGGGCCGATCCGGCGGCGACGCGCGATCCGGTGCTGATCGGCGTGCTCGGCGCGGGCGCGGCGTTCTAAGCTGCGAATTGCATCGACGTAGGTTATGGGGTTGGGGTGGCCCCATTGTGGGCTCGCCACTATAGCCTCACCGCCATGGCCGACGAATCCCCCCTCGAGCGCTTCAAGCTGGCGCTGACCGGCGCCGCGCGGGCGATCGGGCACGATCCCGAGGCCGAGGTGGCGTGGACCGCCGACGCCCCGGCGATGCAGGGCAAGTCGCTGCGCGTGCCGATGCCCGGCCGCGCGCTGCCGGCCGACCAGGCGCGCGAGGCGCGGGGCTTCGCCGACAGCTTCGCGCTCAAGCTGCGCCATCACGACGAGGCGCTCCATCGCCGGCTCATGCCCGCCGAGCCCGGCGCGCGCGCCGCTTACGACGCGATCGAGCGCGTGCGCTACGAGGCGCTCGGCGAGAACAACTACGCCGGGATGCGCGGCAACCTCGCCACCGCCACCGACTTGCGCACCCGGGCGGACCCGATCTCGCGCGCGACCCAGGCCGACGAAGTGCCGCTCGAGACCGCTGTCGCGCTGCTGCTGCGCGAGCAGCTGACCGGCCAGCCGGTGCCCGATGCGGCGCGCGGCGGGGTCGAGCTGCTGCGCGAGTTCATCGAAAGCCGCACCGGCGACGACTTCGAGCGCCTCGCGCTCACGCTCGACGACCAGCGCGCGTTCCAGTCGCTGTCGCTCGACCTGCTGCGGCACCTCTCGCTGGTCGAGGCCGAGCCGCTCGACGAGCAGGGCGACGACGAGGGCGGCGAGGAGGAGCCGGGCCCGGACGACACCGACGGCGACGACGACGACAACGACCGCGGCGACGAGCTGCGCCAGGAGCAGGTCGCCGGCGACAGCGGCGAAGGCGAAGGCGACGAGGAGACGACCGAGGAAGTCGAGCAGGACGCCGACATGAAGGACGGCGAGCCCGGCGACGATGGCGAGGAAGGCATGCTGCCGGTCCGCGCCAACCGCCCGTGGACCGACCTGCCCGACACGTTCGACTACAAGGTCTTCACCGAGGAGTTCGACGAGGTCGTCGAGGCGACCGAGCTGTGCGACTACGAGGAGCTCGACCGCCTGCGCGCCTACCTCGACAGCCAGCTCACCGGCTTGCAGGGCGTCGTAACGCGGCTCGCCAACCGGCTTCAACGGCGTCTCATGGCGCAACAAAACCGCTCGTGGGACTTCGACCAGGAGGAAGGCCTGCTCGACGCCGCGCGGCTCGCCCGGGTCGTCGTCAGCCCGGGCCATTCGCTGAGCTACAAGGTCGAGCGCGACCAGGAGTTCAAGGACACCGTGGTCACGCTGCTGATCGACAACTCGGGCTCGATGCGCGGGCGGCCGATCTCGATCGCCGCGATCAGCGCCGACATCATGGCGCGCACGCTCGAGCGCTGCGGGGTCAAGGTCGAGATCCTCGGCTTCACCACCCGCGCGTGGAAGGGCGGGCAGAGCCGCGAGAAGTGGCTGGCGAGCGGCAAGCCCGCGCAGCCGGGCCGGCTCAACGACTTGCGCCACATCATCTACAAGAAAGCCGACGAGCCGATGCGCCGGGCGAGGAAGAGCCTCGGGCTGATGATGCGCGAGGGCCTGCTCAAGGAGAACATCGACGGCGAGGCGCTGATCTGGGCGCACAACCGCCTGCTCGCCCGCCCCGAGGACCGCCGCATCCTGATGGTCATCAGCGACGGCGCGCCGGTCGACGATTCGACGCTAAGCGTGAACAGCGCCGGCTACCTCGAGACGCACTTGCGCAAGGTGATCGAGTGGATTGAGAAGCAGTCCCCGGTCCAGCTCGTCGCCATCGGCATCGGCCACGACGTGACCCGCTACTACAAGCGCGCGGTGACGATCATGGACGTCGAGCAGCTCGGCGGCACGATCATCGAGCAGTTGGCTGGGTTGTTCGAGGTGGAGTGAGCTACTCGCTGCTTTGGGGAGGGGACGCTAGTGATCCTTTGTGTTGGTGCCGTCCACGCATTGTTCCGGACTGTCGCTCCGATCCACGTCGACAACTTCAGTCTCTCGTTCGGCCTCTAACAAGTATCTCGGGTATGGTAATCTTGTTACTCTCTCATGTTCTCCCTCGGCCAACACTTCTTCGACCAATTCGCAAAACAAATCAGAATAGAATTGTTTCTCTCCCTTCCACATGAGACGAATTGCAACCGCGTGAAGTCGTAAATTGAACTTGATCGTGTTTTGCCATTCCCTTTGAGGGAAGAAGTTAATCAAGGATTCGCTTGATTCCATCATTATGTCCAGAAACCACCAGTATCTTTCATTCTCTGGTGTCTCTTCATTCCATAGCTGTCGAACGTCGCTGACCCCCAGGCATTGCATGGCAAGTTCCGTTGAGCCGTATTCAGGGTGTTGAAATCCATGCTCGAGGTATCGAATCCAAGCATCTCGAGCATGCGTCTGACCAGCAATCTTGGCGTTCTGTCGAAGCTGCCAAACGGCAAGAAAGACACCAACAGCGGTGGCCACTGTGACGACCCAATCTGCTATCGCTGCAGTCATCCGGTCCTCCCGCAAGTCATTCGAATCGGCAATATTGACATGGGCGGATGGTCCAATCGCGCGACGTACGTCGTAGGTCGATCTCAGACGTAATGAAGCAAGCCTCGCTTGACCACTCTTCCGAGTTCAGGCCAATGCCCGCGGCCATGACCGCACCCCTCCGCCTGTTCAACTCGCTGGCCCGCGAGCTCGAGACGTTCCAGCCGATCCATCCGGGCGAGGCGCGGGTCTATACGTGCGGGCCGACGGTCTACAATTATCCGCACATCGGCAACATGCGCGCCTACGTGTTCGCCGACGTGCTCGGGCGGACGCTGAGCTGGAAGGGCTACAAGCTCACGCACGTCATCAACATCACCGACGTCGGCCACCTGACCGACGACGCCGACGACGCGGGCGAGGACAAGCTGGAGAAGGCCGCGGCCGAACGCGCGCAGTCCATCTGGGACATCGCGCGGCACTACACCGAGGCCTACTGGGCGGACGTGAACGCGCTCAACATCCGCCAGCCGGCGCACTGGTCGGTGGCGACCGACTACATCGAGGCGATGATCGAGTTCGCGAAATCGATCGCGGACGAGCACTGCTACGAGCTCGAGGGTGGCCTGTACTTCGACGTCTCGACCGTCGCCGATTATGGCCGCCTCGCGCGCGCGGTGACCGACGAGGGCGAAGGCCGGATCGAGGCGGTCGAAGGCAAGCGCAACGCCGCCGACTTCGCGATCTGGCGCACCACCCCGCCGGGCGAAACGCGGCAGATGGAGTGGGACTCGCCGTGGGGCCGCGGCGCGCCCGGGTGGCACCTCGAATGCTCGGTGATGAGCGGGAAGCTGCTCGGCTTCCCGTTCGACATCCACACCGGCGGCATCGACCACCGCGAGATTCACCACCCGAACGAAATCGCCCAGAACCAGGCGTTCTGCCGCTCCGACGCGAGCGGCGCGAACATCTGGATGCACAACAACTTCCTGGTCGAGCGCAGCGGCAAGATGAGCAAATCGGCCGGCGAGTTCCTCCGCCTCCAGCTGCTGATCGACAAGGGCTACCACCCGCTCGCCTACCGCCTGATGTGCCTCCAGGCGCACTATCGCAGCGAGCTCGAGTTCAGCTGGGAAGGCCTCGGCGCGGCGCTGACGCGGCTCAAGCGGATGGTGATGGCGGTGGAAAACCTGGATCCTCCCCGGAACGGGGAGGGGGACCATGCGCAGCATGGTGGAGGGGGCCTCGCCACCAGCGCTGCGCCCGAAGGCGGGCCCCCTCCACCCCCGCCTGCGGCGGCGGTCCCCCTCCCCGTGCCGGGGAGGATCGGGGAGCTGCTCGAGCGCTTCGAGGCCGCGATAAGCGACGACCTCAACACGGCCGTCGGGATGACGCTGCTTGAAGAGGCGCTGGCGATGAAGCAAGTCGATCCGCCAACGAAGCGCGAAGCGGTGGGGCGGATGGACGAGGTCCTCGGCCTCGGCCTGGTCAGCCTCACCCGCGCCGATCTCCGCCTGCGCCCCAGAGGCGCCGCCATCACCGAACCCGAGATCGACGCCGCGCTCGCCCGCCGCCAGGCCGCGCGGGCGGCGAAGGACTTCGCCACCTCCGACGCCATCCGCGCCGAGCTCGCCGCGCAAGGCGTCGAGGTGATGGACGGCGACCCGCTCGGGTGGGAGTGGAAGCTCGGCTAGCGCGGCGGGACGATCGTCAGCCGGTAGGGCACGTAGAGCAGCACCTCGGCCGGCCCCGAGCGGGTCCACTGCACCGGCATGTTGAGCCCTTCGACCTCGACCGCGTAGCCGGCGCCCATCTTGGCCGCGAGCGCGTGGGCATCGGCGGCGATGCTTTCGGCGATCTGCGCGCGGTAGCTGTCCGGCCCGACCACCGACAGCGTGGAATCGCCCCATTCGTCCATCTGCGCCCGGCCGACCTCGGGCACCGCGGCGATGTAGCGGGCGATGCGCTCCTCGGCGGCGCGGCCGCTTTCCCGGCCGCCGAGCGGGGCCTTGACGAGGAAATCGACCCGCTCGCTGTCGGGCCGGTTGTCGCTTTCGAGGCTCAGCTCCTCGACGTTGGCTGGCGTCAGCGGGGTCAGGATGTAGTCGCCATAGGCGAGCTCGACGCCGTTCTGCGCCGCCAGCCCGACGGCGCGCTCGAGCATCGCGCGGATCTCCTGGCGGCGCTGGGTCACGTCGCGGGTGTCGCCGCGGATGGTCACCTGCTGGACCAGGTAGTCGGCGGTGCGGCGCAAGCCCACGGCGGGCATGTCGTCGGAATAGTCGTCCTGCTCGATCCGGCTCCCGGTGACGACCACCTCGGCGAAGTTGAGGTCCTGCCCCCAGGCCGGGGCCGCGCCGGCCACCAGCAAGGCGGCGGCGATGGTTTGCCGTTTCATGAGTCCCTCCCTCCCGTTAGGGAAGCGAGGGTCATGCAGCAGGGGAGCCGTGTCAATTGGCCATCGCCGTCCTCCCGGCCAGCGTGCGGCCCGCGCTCGCGGCGCGCCTTCCCGGGTGGCTCGAGCCGCGCTGGTGGGACGGCCCCGACAGCCTCGTCGCGCTCGCGCCGGCCGCCGAGATCGGCTGGTTCGACCGGCACGACAAGCCGCCGGTGCTGCGCGCGGTCGAGCAAGCGCGCGGGCTGCGCTGGCTCAACACCTCGTACGCCGGGGTCGACTGGCTGCCGCTGGCGGAGCTCGAGCGGCGCGGGGTGGCGCTGACCTGCGGCACCGGGCTGACGACCGGGCAAGTCGCCGAATTCGCGCTGCTGGCGATGCTGGCGGTGGCCAAGGACTATCGCGCCGTCGTGCGCGCGCAGGACCGGCACGAATGGCTCGACGCGGCGCCGGGCACCCGGGATCTCGCCGGCAGCCGTGCGCTGGTGCTCGGCCACGGGGCGATCGGGCAGGCGATCGACCGGGCGTTGACGGGCTTCGGCGTCGAGGTCGTCGCGGTCTCCAGCCGCCGCCCGCGCAACTGGCGCAGCCTGATCGGCACGTTCGACTGGATCGTGCTCGCCGTCCCCGGCACGCCCGCGACGCGGGGCCTCATCGGCCCGGCCGACCTGGCGGGGATGAAGCCCGAGGCGGTGCTGGTCAACTTCGCCCGCGCCGACTGCGTCGAGCAGGACGCGCTGGTCGCGGCCTTGCGCGAGCGCCGCATCGCCGCGGCCGTGCTCGACCTGACCGATCCCGAGCCGCTTCCGCCCGGCCACCCGCTGTGGGCGTTCGACAACGCGCATGTCACGATGCACCTCTCGGGCATCCCGACGCCGGCCAGCCAGGCCCGCGCGGCCGAGCGGTTCCTGCGCAACTGCGCGCGCTTCCGCGCGGGCGAGCCGCTCGAGGCGCAAGTGGATCTGGGACGCGGCTATTGACGCGAGACTCCGCCGCCGCCGTTTGATACCCACCCCGCCACGCGCGGCAGGGAGGAACGACCGATGGCCGATGGCGAGCACAAGGCATCCGACCTGTTCGTCGAGTGCCTCGAGGCCGAGGGCTGCGAGTACGTGTTCGGCGTTCCGGGCGAGGAGAACCTCGATTTCCTCGACTCGCTGTCGCGCTCGGAGAAGATCGCGCTGGTGCTGACCCGGCATGAGCAGGGCGCCGGCTTCATGGCCGCGACCTACGGCCGCCACACCGGCAAGACCGGCGTGTGCCTGGCGACGCTCGGGCCCGGCGCGACCAACCTCGTCACCGCCGCCGCCTATGCCCAGCTCGGCGGCATGCCGATGCTGATGATCACCGGGCAGAAGCCGATCAAGAAATCGAAGCAGGGCCGGTTCCAGATCCTCGACGTCGTCGCGATGATGGATCCGATCACCAAGTACACCCACCAGCTCGCCTCGGCCGACAACATCCCCAGCCGCGTGCGCGAGGCCTATCGCCTGGCCGAGGAGGAGAAGCCCGGCGCGGTCCATCTCGAGCTCGCCGAGGACGTCGCCGACGAGCCGACCAGCGCGCGCCCGATCGCCCGCTCGCTGGCGCGGCGGCCGTCGGCCGAGCCCAAGGCGGTGCGCCAGGCGGTCGAGGCGATCGAGCAGGCGCGGGCGCCGGTGCTGGTCATCGGCGCCGGGGCCAACCGCAAGATGACCGGGCGGATGCTGCGTCAGTTTGTCGAGAAGACCGGCATCCCGTTCCTGACCACCCAGCTCGGCAAGGGCGTGATCGACGAGCGCCACCCGCTGTTCCTCGGCTGCGCCGCGCTGTCGGCGGGCGACTTCGTGCACCGCGCCGTCGCCGACGCCGACGTGATCGTCAACGTCGGCCACGACGTGATCGAGAAGCCGCCGTTCTTCATGAGGAACGATTGCGACGGGCCGCTCGGTTCCGACACCCCGCCGACCGTCATCCACATCTCGACCAAGACCGCCGAGGTCGATCCGGTCTACTTCCCGCAGGTCGAGGTGATCGGCGACATCGCCAACGCGGTCTGGCAGATCAAGGAAGAGATCGTGCCCTCGGGCAAGTGGTCCTTCGACCATATGCTCGCCTATCGCCGGGCCGAGGTCGAGCATACCGAGACGCTGGCAGCCGACGACCGCTTCCCGATCTTCCCGCCGCACCTCGTGGCCCAAGTCCGCGAGTGCATGCCCGAGGACGGGATCATCTGCCTCGACAACGGGGTCTACAAGATCTGGTTCGCGCGCGGCTATACCGCGTACCTGCCCAACACCGTGCTGCTCGACAACGCGCTCGCGACGATGGGCGCCGGGCTGCCGAGCGCGATGATGAGCGCGATGCTTTACCCTGAGCGCAAGGTCATGGCGATCTGCGGCGACGGCGGGTTCATGATGAACAGCCAGGAGATGGAGACCGCGGTCCGGCTCGGGCTGAACCTGACGGTGCTGATCCTGCGCGACGACGCTTACGGAATGATCCGCTGGAAGCAGGCCAACATGGGCTTCAAGGATTTCGGCCTGACTTACGGCAACCCCGATTTCGTCGCCTATGCCGAGGCTTACGGCGCGAGCGGCCACCGTGCCGAAAGCAGCGAGCACTTGCGCCAGCTCCTCGCCATGTGCCGCGACGCGGGCGGGGTGCACCTGATCGACTGCCCGGTCGACTATTCCGAGAACGACCAGATCCTCAACAAGGACATCAAGGAGCTGTCGAGGGCGCTGTGACCAAGCTCAATTCCACTTACCCGCTCTACCTCAACAACAAGGCGGTGCGGCCGAACACCGACCTCGAGGTGACCGACAAGTTCACCGGCGAGGTCGCGTTCCGCACCGCGCTGGCGACGCCCGACATTATCGACGAGGCGATCGCCGGGGCGGCGCGGGCGGTCGAGCCGATGGCAAGGCTGGCGAGCTACGAGAAGCGCGACGTGCTGCTGCACTGCGTTGCCCGCTTCCGCGAACGGTCCGAGGAGCTTGCCTATGCGCTGTGCGTCGAGGCCGGCAAGCCGATCCGCGATTCCGAGGGCGAGGTCACGCGGCTGATCGACACGTTCCGCATCGCCAGCGAGGAAGCGACCCGCAACTACGGCGAGGTTCAGCCGCTCGACATCAGCCCGCGCGCCAAAGGCTACATGGGCATGTGGAAGCGCGTGCCGATCGGCCCATGCAGCTTCATCAGCCCGTTCAACTTCCCGCTCAACCTCGCCGCGCACAAGATCGCGCCGGCGATCGCGGTCGGCTGTCCGTTCGTGATGAAGCCCGCCAGCCTCACCCCGCTCGGCGCGCTGATCATGGGCGAAGTGCTGGCCGAGTGCGACGTGCTGCCCGAAGGGGCGTTCTCGATCCTGCCGGCGAGCCGCGACGGCGCCGACCTGTTCACCGAGGACGAGCGCCTCAAGCTGCTCAGCTTCACCGGCTCGCCCGCCGTCGGCTGGGCGCTCAAGGCCAAGGCCGGCAAGAAGAAGGTCGTGCTCGAACTGGGCGGCAACGCGGCGGTGGTGGTCGATGCCGACGCCGACCTCGACCACGCGCTCGAGCGGATCGTGTTCGGCGCCTTCTACCAGTCCGGCCAGAGCTGCATCGGGGTGCAGCGGATCCTGCTCCACGACAGCGTCTACGACCGGTTCAAGCAGATGCTGGTCGAAAAGACGAAGACCCTCGTCGCCGGCAACCCGCACGACCGCGACACGTTCATCGGCCCGATGATCTCGGAGAAGGAGGCGCAGCGCCTCAAGGGGTGGATCGACGAGGCGGTCGCGGCCGGCGCCACCCTGTTGTGCGGCGGCGGGCTCGAGGGCGCGATGCTCGAGGCGACCTTGCTCGAAAACGTCCCCAAGGTCTGCGCGGCCAACAAGGAAGAAGCGTTCGGCCCGCTCGCCAATCTGGTCAGGTTCTCCGACTGGAGCGAAGCGCTCGACATCGTCAACGACAGCCGGTTCGGCCTCCAGGCGGGCCTGTTCACCCGCGACATCCACAAGGTGCTCGAAGCGTGGGACACGCTCGAGGTCGGCGGCGTGGTGGTCAACGACGTGTCGAGCTACCGCGTCGACAACATGCCCTACGGCGGGGTCAAGGATTCGGGCCTCGGCCGCGAAGGCATCCGCTTCGCCATCGAGGACATGACCGAGATAAGAAACCTGGTGATCCGGCGGCTGTGACCACGCTCGCCGAGTGCGAGGCGCGCGACGCGGCCGACCCGCTGGCGCGCATCCGCCAACGCTTCGCGCTGCCCGACGGCGTCATCTACCTCGACGGCAATTCGCTCGGCGCCTTGCCGCGCGCGGCCGCGAGCCACCTCGCGCGGGTCGTCGAGGCGGAATGGGGCGAGGGCCTCGTGCGCAGCTGGAACACGGCGGGCTGGTACGACGCGCCGCGCCGGGTGGGGGCGAAGATCGCCCGGCTGATCGGCGCGCACGACGACGAGGTGCTGGTCGCCGATTCGACCTCGGTCAATCTCTACAAGCTGCTGCGCGCCGTGCTGTCGGCCGATTCGGCGCGGCACACCATCCTGACCGAGCCCGGCAACTTCCCGACCGACCTCCACATCGCCCAGGGCATCGCCGCCGTCGATCCGCGCGTCCGGGTGCAGCTGGCGCCGCGGGAAGCGATCGCCGACGCCGCCGGCCCGGGCACGATCGTGCTGCTGACCCACGTCCACTACCGCACCTGCGACAAGTACGACATGGCGGCGGTCAACCGCGCGGTGAAGGCGCGCGGCGGGATCGTCGTGTGGGATCTCAGCCACAGTGTGGGCGCGGTCGCGCTCGACCTGGCGGCTGACGGCGCCGAGCTCGCGGTCGGCTGCGGCTACAAGTACCTCAGCGGCGGGCCCGGCGCGCCCGCCTTCCTCTACGTCGCCCGCCACTTGCAGGCCCGGCTGCACTCGCCGGTGACCGGCTGGCTCGGCCACGCCGCCCCGTTCGCCTTCGCCGACGACTACGTCGCGGCGCCCGGCATCGACCGGTTCCAGTCCGGCACCCCGCCGATCCTCGGCCTCGCCGCCCTCGAATGCGGGGTCGACCTTATGCTCGAAACCGACATGGCGCTGCTCGCGGCCAAAGGCCAGGCGCTGTGCGACCTGTTCATCGAGCAGGTTGACGCGCGCTGCCCCGGTCTGGAACTGGTCACTCCGCGGGATCGACGGGTTCGCGGCAGCCACGTGTCGTACCGCCATCCGCATGCCTATGCGGTGATGCAGGCGCTGATCGCCCGCGGCGTGATCGGCGACTTTCGCGAGCCCGCGGTGATCCGCTTCGGCTTCGCGCCGCTCTACACCGGCTTCGCCGACGCGTGGCGCGCGGTCGAAGCGCTGGCGCAGGTGTTGGCGACGCAGGCCTGGGACGATCCTCGCTTTGCCGAGCGAGCGCGCGTGACGTGATGCCATGCCCGTTCGCGGCTCGCGGCGGTTGTCACCCTCGGGGTCACGCAGATCGGCCTTTTCACACTCCGTCAACTTGACCCTTTTATCCTGCTGCGACAACGGGTTAGGGGTCGTTTTCCGGCGGCCGGCTGTAACCTCTCGCCCGCGCCGTTTGGGCTGCGGCATTGTCACCCTTCCTCCAGCAGCAGCAGCTCGCAGCTCACCTGCAGGCGCGGCGGGTCGAGGCGATGGTCGACCGCCGTGACCGCCGCGTCCGCCACCAGCTGGCCGGGGATGGTGAACTCGTGCTCGGGCAGGAAGGCGATGAACAGCTCGCCGGCCTGGGTGCCTTCGGCGCCTTCGAAGACCAGCTCGATCCTGTGGCGCGCGCCGGCGAAGGTGATGCTGGCCCAGCTCTTCTCGTCGTGGCTGACGATCGTCGCGTGCTCCCCGGCGAGCCCGAGCAGCGCCTCGCGCAAGCGGATGCGCGGCTCGCGCCGGGTGCGCGCGAGGGCGGCGGCGTAGCCGAGCGAGAGATCAGTATGCATGGGTTTCCTCCCGGTAGGTGTTCATGAAATGTTCCACGCGCGTCTCGGTCCGCGAGGTGGGCGCGCGGCCGTTGCGCAAGTCGCGCACGAGGCGCGGATCGCGCGTCGCCAGGCGGCCGAACTTGCTCGCCGGCATCCCGGTGCGGCGGAGGAACACTTCAATCTTGCGGATCAGCATGGCGGCGCCCTCCTCTCGGGCATTCAAGGGGTTGCGAGTCGCTCTCGGACCGTCTTGGTTGCCGGCGAAATCCTACTTGTCTAGGAAAAATCTTTCATGTAGGACGCCATGACTGGAAAACCGCAGGAAATCCGCCATGGACCCGCGTGAAACACTCGCCGAGCTGGCGCGACAGCGGGGTCACAGCCTGGCCAAGCTGTCGCGGATGATCGGCCGTAACGGCAGCTACTTGCAGCAGTACATCACCAAGGGCAGCCCGCGGAAGCTCGAGGAGATCGACCGCCGCCGGCTGGCGCAGTTCTTCGGCGTGGCCGAAGCCGAGCTCGGCGGGCCAGAGGAAATTTCCTCGAAAGCCGCCGGCGAATGGGTCGAGGTGCCGCGCCTGCCGCTCGAGGCCTCGGCCGGTCCGGGCGCGATGAGCGCCGCCGAAATCCCGTTCGACGCGTTCCGCTTCTCGCGTCGCTGGCTGCGCGAGCAGGGTCTCGAGCCGGCGCTGCTGTCGTCGATCCGGGTGATGGGCGATTCGATGGACCCGCTGCTGCGCGACGGCGACGAAATCCTCGTCGACCGCACCCCGCGCCCGTTCCGCGAAGGCGTGCACGTCGTCCGCCTCGGCGAGGCGCTCCACGTCAAGCTGCTCCAGGCCGTTCCGCCCGGCCGCCTGCGCCTGATCAGCAAGAACGCCGCCTACGAGCCGGTCGAGGTGCCGATGGCCGACGTCGACGTGGTGGGGCGCGTCGTGTGGAAGGGCGGCAGACTTTAGGCCGCCTCGCAGATCATTCGCCGGCGTTGAGGGTTTCGAGCAGCTCGGCGAGCCGCTGCCGGCGGGGCTCGAGCTTCTTCTGCACGTCGCGGCTCCCGGCGTACGGGAGAAACACCCCCATCCACACAAGGACGATCACTATCCAGGCATGGTCCCAACGGGACTCTCCGGGGTCGTGATTGACCTCGATCATGAGCCAGTAGACCAGGCCGCAACCCACCATCATCGGCGCCGTCCACAGCATGGCGGCACTCCAGCGCCCGAAGCGGGAGAGCTGATAATCGAGCAGCGACAGGTTGCGGGCAATCTCCTCGCGCAGCGTGTTGCCGAACTGGCGCTCGCGGCGGCGCTGGCGCCGGAGGCTCAGCCACAGCGCGGCCATCCCCAGCGCGAATGCGGCCGTGCCGGCACCGGCGGCGACGGTGGTAAGCACGGGCGCCGCACGAAGGATGGCGACCCAGAGCCAGAAGCCCGCGAAGGCCGCCATGCCCATCCCGAGCCCGTAGGTTGCCCATTGCTCGCGGCGCAGTTGGCGCCGGATGTCGGCCCGCTCGTGCTCGAGCACGAGCTGGAGGAGGTCGCTGTTAACCCCGTAGAGCGGCGCTTCGTCCTGCGCCTTCCAGGTCTCCAGCATCTGGTCAAAGTTCATCGTTCTGCTCCTTCGCGAGCCGGGCGGCGAGCGCTGCCTTGATGCGGTTGATCTTCACTCCGACGTTGCTTTCGCCGAGGCCGAGGATTTGCGACATGTCGCGGTAGCTGAAGCCGTCGAGCATCAGCAGCGCGAGCGAGCGGTTCACTTCGTCGAGCTCGGCGATCCGCTGGTAAATCCAGTCGAGCCGGGGATCGCGGTCGGGGGCGGCCATAAGCAGCGCTGTCGAAGCTTCGAATTCCTCCCGGCCCCTGCCGTGTTTGCCTTCCTTGCGACCCCAGGCAATCGCAGTGTTGAGCGCGACCCGGTAGATCCACGTGGCGACGGCCGAGTCGCCGCGGAATGCGTCGACCGAATGCCACACTTGCAGCGCGATCTCCTGGAACAGGTCCTCGCGGTCGGAGTGCGTGGTGCCATAAGCCCGCGCCACCTTGAACAAGATGGCCTTGTGCGCTTCGATCCATTCCCCGAAGATTTGATTGCGTTCGGCGTCCAACATTTCCCTACCTTTGCGCCGTTAGTAGCGGGTCTGGCCCGATTCCTTACGGTCGGCCGACCGTTGGGGTCGGCTTGCAAATCTGCTCCTCGCCAGCCACCTAGCCGCGCATGCCCGAAAGCCCGCTGCGCGCCGCGATCATCACCGTCACGCCGTTCCAGCAGAACTGCTCGCTGGTGTGGTGCACGAAGACGATGCGCGGGGCGCTGGTCGATCCGGGCGGCGATCTCGAGCGGATCAAGGCGAGTGTCGCCAAGGCCGGGGTGACGCTCGAGAAGATCCTCCTGACGCACGGCCATGCCGACCATTGCGGGCAGGCGGGCATGCTCGCCAAGGAGCTGGGCTTGCCGATCGAGGGCCCGCACGAGGCCGACCGGTTCTGGATCGCGCGGCTCGAGGACGACGGCCCCCGCTTCGGGATCGAGACCAAGGTGTTCGAGCCCGACCGCTGGCTGGTCGACGGCGACACCGTCAGCTTCGGCGAGGTCGAGCTGGAAGTGATCCATTGCCCGGGCCACACTCCGGGCCACGTGGTGCTGTTTCACCGCGCGACCCAGTTCGCCTTCGTCGGCGACGTGCTGTTCGCCGGCTCGATCGGCCGCACCGACTTCCCCATGGGCAACCACCAGGACCTGCTCGACGCGATCACCGGCAAGCTGTGGCCGCTCGGCGACGAGGTCACCTTCGTCCCCGGCCACGGCCAGCCGAGCACCTTCGGCCGCGAGCGCCAATCCAACCCGTTCGTCGGCGACGCCGCGCTCGCGGCTGGGGGTTGAGCGCGCAGGATTGGAGAGTGGGCAGCGGGTGGGACTTGAACCACACATCTTCCCGGTATTTCACGGTGCACTCTCCAGTTGTGCTACCGCTGCCCAGTATAAGCATATCAGATTGGCTTCGTTTGATAAGGCCGTCACTCGGCTCAGGCTCCCTTGCACCCCACCGAAAAATCGCTATAGCGCGCGCCTTCGCCGCATGGCTGCCCTGCCGCCCCCGAGCTTTTGGCGCCCTTGCGCCTGCACGGGGCTTGGCCTAGGTCCGCCGTCAAAGACGACCCAGATTTCAAGGAACAGGTGCCGCAATGGCTGTCCCTAAGAGAAAAGTATCGCCGCATCGCCGGGGCAACCGCCGGTCGCATGACTCGCTCAAGGTCGAGGCGTTCCACGAATGCCCGGACTGCGGCGAGCTCAAGCGCCCGCACAACCTGTGCACCGCGTGCGGCCACTACAACGGACGCGAGATCGTCTCGGTCGGGCTCTAAAGCCCGACGTTGCCAGGGGTTAGCGCATGAGCCTGCCGCGTATCGCTGTCGATGCGATGGGCGGCGACGAAGGCGTGCGCGTGATGGTCTCCGGCGCCGCGCTCGCCCGCCGGCGGCACGACAAGTTCAAGTTCCTGCTGGTCGGCGACGAGGGCCCGATCAAGGCGGCGCTCGACAACCACCCGAACATGCGCAACGCCTCCGAGATCCTCCATTGCGAGGACGTCGTCGGCGGCCACGAGAAGCCGACCGCCGCGCTGCGCCGGGCGAAGAAGACCTCGATGGGTCTGGCGATCGAGGCGGTCAAGAAGGGCGATGCCGGGGCCGCGGTCAGCGCCGGTAACACCGGCGCGCTGATGGCGATGAGCAAGCTCGCGCTGCGCACGATGCCGGGCATCGACCGGCCGGCGCTGGCCGGGCTGATGCCCACGCTCGAGGAGCACGACGTGGTCATGCTCGACCTCGGCGCCAACACCGAGTGCGACGCGCGCAACCTCGTCCAGTTTGCGATCATGGGCGCGGCTTATTCGCGGATCGTCACCGGCAACGAGCGGCCGCGCGTGCGCCTGCTCAACATCGGCACCGAGGAAGGCAAGGGCACCGGCGAGCTGCAGCAAGCGGCCCAGCGGCTGCGCGCCGCGACCGGCCTCGCGCTGAGCTTCGAGGGCTTCGTCGAGGCCGACAAGATCAACCGCGGCAACGTCGACGTCGTGGTCAGCGACGGGTTCTCGGGCAACATCGCGCTGAAGGCGATCGAGGGCTCGGCGCGGTTCGTCACCGACCTGCTCAAGAGCGCCTTCCGCAGCTCGATCCGCTCGAAGTTCGGGTTCCTCGTGTCGCGCCCGGCGACCGAGCTGCTGCGCCACCACCTCGACCCCAACAACCACAACGGCGCGGTCTTCCTCGGGCTCAACGGCGTGGTGGTGAAGTCGCACGGCAGCGCCACCGCGGCGGGCGTGGCCAACGCGGTCGCGGTCGCCGCGCGGCTGCTCGAGGAAAGCCTGACCGAGCGCATCGCCGCCGATCTCGGCGAGCTCGGCGCGGGCCGCCTGCGCGAGAACGGCGGCACGGGCGTGGCCGCGCAGTGATCCGCGCGGTGTTCAAGGGCTGCGGCTCGGCGTTGCCGGCGCGGACGATGAGCAACGCCGAGCTGGCCGCGCTGGTCGACACCAGCGACGAATGGATCCGCGAGCGGACCGGGATCACCCAGCGCCACGTCGCCGGCGAGGGCGAGACCACCGGCACGCTCGCCACCGAGGCGGCGCGCCGCGCGCTGGCCGATGCCGGGATCGACGCCGGCGAGATCGACCTGATCGTGCTGGCGACCGCCACCCCCGACAGCACCTTCCCGGCCACCGCCACCCAGGTCCAGGACGCGCTCGGCTGCCACGGCGGGATCGCCTTCGACGTGGCCGCGGTGTGCTCGGGGTTCCTCTACGCGCTGGCGACGGCCGATTCGATGCTGCGCACCGGCCTCGCCAACTGCGCGCTGGTGATCGGCGCCGAGACCTTCACGCGGCTGCTCGACTGGGAGGACCGGACGACGTGCGTGCTTTTCGGCGACGGCGCGGGCGCGTTCGTGCTCCGGGCGGAGGACATCGCCGAGGCCGACGGGCCCGGCATCCTCGCCACCCGGCTCCATGCCGACGGGGCGCACGCCGAGCTGCTCTACGTCGACGGCGGCCCGTCGACCACCGGCACCGTCGGCAAGCTGAGGATGAAGGGCCGCGAGGTGTTCCGCCACGCGGTGGTCAACCTCGCGCAAGTCCTCGGCGACGTGCTCGAGGCGACCGGGCACGACGCGTCCGAGCTCGACTGGGTCGTGCCGCACCAGGCCAATCTGCGCATCCTCGAGGCCACCGCGCGCAAGCTCGGGCTGCCGTTCGACAAGGTCGTGGTCACCGTCGACCGGCATGCGAACACCTCGGCCGCCTCGGTGCCGCTGGCGTTCGACGTGGCGTGGCGCGACGGGCGCATCAAGCGCGGCGACCTGGTCATGGTCGAGGCGATGGGCGGCGGCTTCACCTGGGGCGCCAGCCTGATGCGAATCTGAGCCGGGGAAATCCGCGCGCGGCCCGCCAATTCGCATTGCCAAGCGGGTGCTATTCGGTCATTCATCCCGCAAGGTCGCCGCATTTCAGCACGTTGGGGGGAGGAACGCATGAACATGATGCGATCCGTGGGCACGCTGACTCGGGCGGATCTGGCCGAGACCATCAACCGCAAGCTCGGCTTCTCGCGCGCCGAAAGCCTCGACCTGGTCGAGGCGATCCTCGCCAAGATGTGCGAAGCCATGGCCGCCGGCCAGAACGTCAAGATTTCCGGTTTCGGCAGCTTCATCCTGCGCGACAAGCGCGAGCGCATCGGCCGCAACCCGAAGACCGGGGTCGAGGTGCCGATCACCCCGCGCCGGGTGATGACCTTCCGCGCCAGCCAGAAGCTCAAGGACAGGATCTCGCGGGGCTCGTGAACCAGCTGCGCTTCGACGACGGCAAGGAGCCGGACGCCCTGCGCACGATCGGCGAGGTCGCGCAGGCGTTCGCCATCCGCCAGCACGTGCTGCGCTACTGGGAGCAGCAGTTCCCGATGCTGCGGCCACTGAAGCGCAGCGGCGGGCGGCGCTACTACCGGCCGGAGGACGTGGCGCTGGTCGAGACGATCGACCGGCTGATCAACCGCGAAGGGTACACTCTCAAAGGCGCGCGCCAGGCGATCGAGCAGGGGCGGGGCGGTGCCGCGCAGCCTTCGCCACCGGCGCCCGCCGCCGCTGTGCCGGGCAGCCCCGCGGTCCTCCCGCAGCTGCGCGCGATCCGCCAGCGCCTCGCCGCGGCGCTCGCGGCCTGAGCGTTCGCCCGCGGCCGGCGCCGCCGCACGTCCTTGATCTTGGGGCTCGTTGCGCGCAGCCTTGGATCGGACGAAGTGATGGCGGGAGAACTTCGGTGCAACGTCTAAGCACACTGCTGGCGGCGGCCGCCGCGACGATTGCCGTGCCGGTGGCAGCGCAGGACGCTGAGGGCGACTGGTTCGGCGTGCTGCAGGTTACCGAAAGCACAAGGCTGCCGCTGCTCGTGCACATCGCGCAGGACGACGCCGGCGTGCTGACCGGCACGATGGACAGTCCCGCGCAGGGCGCGCGCGGGATCCCGCTCGCGGAGATCGCCCTCGTGGAAGGCCGGCTCACGTTCAAGGTCCCCTCCATCGTCGGCGACTACAGCGGCACATGGGATGCGGAGGCGGAGGCCTGGCAAGGCGAATGGCGCCAGGCCGACATGAGCTGGCCGCTCCGGCTGGGTGAGCCCCCGGCGCCGCAACCGCTCCCAGCGGATTGGCAGCTGCCGTCCGACGACGCGATCCGCGCCTTGATCGCCGAGCGCAACGCGCCGCGCGAAGGCCAGGGAATCGTGGTCGGGGTGCTCGGTCCCGAAGGGCAGCGCATCGTCGCGGGCGGTACGGGCGCCGGGGCGGCGGTCGATGGCACGACGCTGTACGAGATCGGCTCGATCACCAAGGTCTTCACCGGGCTGATCCTCGCCGACATGGTCAACAAGGGCGAAGTCTCGCTCGACGATCCGGCGGCGAAATACCTCCCCGCCGGACACACGATGCCGGAACGCGGCGGGCGGCAGATCACCTTGCGCGATCTTTCGACGCACCGCTCCGGCCTGCCGCGCATGGCGGACAACCTCGGGGACCTGGTGACCGATCCCACCGGCCCGTTCGTCAATTACAAGGAAGCGGACCTGCTGGCGTTCCTCGACGGCTACCAGCTCGAGCGCGATATCGGCTCGGAATGGGAATACTCGAACCTCGGCGTCGGCCTGCTCGGATACCTGCTCGGGCGAGCGGCGGGATCGGATTACGCTACCCTGCTGCGCGAGCGCATCACCGGCCCGCTCGGGATGGACGACACCCTTATCACCTTGCCGCCATCGCACGCAGGGCGCCTGGTGCCGGCGTTCGATGCCTTCATGCGGCCGACGCCGGCGTGGGAGCTCGGCGTGCACGAAGCAGCGGGCGGTATCCGTTCGAGCGCCGCTGACATGCTCAAGTTCGCCGCCGCCATTCTCGACCCGAACTCGTCCCTTGCGGCGGCGAGCGCGACCGCTCTGGCGGAACGCGTGGCCGGCAGCAACGAACGGACCGAGCAGGCGCTCGGCTGGGTCGTCATCCATCCCGATCCGGGGCGCGAAATCCTGCTGCACGATGGCGGCACCGGTGGTTACCGCACGGTGCTCGGCATCGAACCGGCAAAGGGCCGGGCGGCCGTGGTGCTGGTCAATTCGGCGGCCGAACCCGGTGCGGCGGATCTCGGGATGCGAGTCCTGATCGGTTCGCCAATGCCGCCGACGCCCCCCGTTCCGCCCGCGCCGCCGCCGCGGGTCGCGCGGACCGAAGTGACACTGCCGGTGGCCGAGCTCGAGCGGGTGGTCGGCCGCTACCGGTTCACGCCCGGCTTTGTGATCGCGGTAACGCTCGACGGCGACAGGCTGCGGGCGAGGAACGAAAGCGCCAACGCGCCGCCGAACCGCATCTACGCCGAGGCGCCGCTGAGCTTCTTCTGGCGCATCCTCGACGCCCAGATACGCTTCACCACCGACGCCGCCGGCAAGGTCGTCGGAGTGGAGCTGACTCAGGACGGCCAGTCGATGAGCGGGACCCCCCTGGAGCCCTAGCGGACAGCCTCCGGGCCCAGCTCGGGATCGAGGTCGCGCGGACGGGCGAGGTGGACCAGCCTGCCGCAACCCGGCGCGCAATCGCCCCAGCGGTCGATCTCCAGCTCCAGCACCGCGAACGTGGCGGTCGGGAACTTCTCGGCGACCGCGCCGAACAGGTCGTTCTCGTGCTCGGGCGCGACAAGGGCGAAGACCAGCTCCTGCAGGCCGGGATTGTGACCGGCGACGAGCACGGCGGCGGGATCGCCATCGACCCGCCGCAGGATCTCGATCAGCGCGTCGCTGTCGGCGAGATAGATGCGCTCGTTCCATTCGACCGGCGCCGCCAGCCGCGCGGCCTCGAGCGTGCGCCTGACGCGCTCGGCCGGGCTCGCCAGCAGCAGGCCCCAGGCGACGCCGTTGGCGCGGATGTGCCCGCCCATTACCGCCGCGCCGCGCCGGCCGCGATCGTTCAGCCCGCGGTCGAAATCGCGCAGCGCGAGGTCGTCCATGTCCGACTTGGCGTGACGCAGCAGGCCGAGCGTCTTCATTCCTGACTCCCCTCCTGCTCAGGCGAGCGGCCGGGGGTCGGGCTTGTCAATTCACCGGGCGACCTCCCGCATGCCGACCTCTCGTCCGAAGGCGAGAGGCCCAAGGGCGAAATCCGCTGCAGAGCCTGCTCCAGCGTCAGCCGCAGGACCGGCGTGCCGGACGGGAAGGCGGTCAGCAGCCGGGTCGGGAAAGCGGGCGAGAGGACCACGAAATGGCCGCTGTCGTCGCGCGTGCGGATCAGCCGGCCGAACGCCTGCGCCAGGCGGGCGCGGATCAGCCGGTCGTCGTGCGCGCTGCCGCCGCCGGCGGCCCGGCGAGCGCGGTGGAGGATCGAGGGCTTGGGCCACGGCACTTGCTCCATCACCACGCAGCGCAGCGAGCGGCCGGGCACGTCGACCCCGTCGCGCAGCGCGTCGGTGCCGAGCAGGCTGGCGGTCGGATCGTCGCGGAAGATGTCGACCAGCGTGCCGGTGTCGATCGGATCGACGTGCTGGGCGTACAGCGGCAGCCCGGCGCGGGCGAGGCGGTCGGCGATGCGCCCGTGCACCGCGCGCAGGCGGCGGATCGCGGTGAACAGCCCGAGCACGCCGCCGCCGCAGGCTTCGATGATCCGCGCATAGGCCCCGGCGAGCGCGGCGAGGTCGCCCTTCTGCACGTCGGTGACGATCAGCACTTCGGCTCGGGCGGCGTAGTCGAACGGGCTGTCGGCGCTGGCGAGCAGCGGCTGGCCGTCGAGGTGCAGCGCGCCCGAGCGGGCGACGGCGGCGTCCCAATCATCCCCGTCGCGGAGCGTCGCGCTGGTCAGCATCACGCCGTGGGCGGGCTCGAGCACCACTTTGGCGAACGGCTTCATGGGGTCGAGAAAGCGGCGGTGCAGCCCGACGTCGAACTCGCGCGCGTCGGAGCGCTCGACCGCCAGCCAGTCGACGAAATCGGGATCGGCCGGGCCGCCGAGCCGGTCGAGCAGCGCTTCCCACGCGGCGAGCGTATCGATCCGCCAGGCCAGCGAATGCCTCGCGCCTTCGATCCGCGCGCGGCCGGCGCCGTCGAGCCAGTCGGGCCCGTCCTCGACCAGCGCCTCCAGCCGCACGCCGAGGCGAATAAGCGGCTGGCGGATCGCCGCCAGCGCGCTCGCCGCCTGCTGCGCCAGCTCGACGAAGTTGCCGTCGAGCTGCGCCGCCTCGGTCTCGATGCCGTAGCCGGCTTCCTGCCCGCCGCTTTCGTCGCGCGCGTACGTGACCCCGCGCACCGCGGCGAGCAGCGCCTCGACCGGACCGGACGGATTGCCGTCGGCGATCCGCTGCAGCCAGCCGTCGCCGGGCAGCGCCTCGGCCGCCTCGCGCGCCTGGAGAATCGCCTTGCCGCCGGCCTCGTCGTAGCTGGCGACGTCGGCGAGGCGTGCGGCGAGCCCGCGGCGGCGCCCGCGCGAGCCCTTCTCCGGGCCGACGATCCAGCGCTTGAGCTCGATCGTTTCCTGCCCGGTGAGCGCGGCGGCGAAGGTGCTGTCGGCGGCTTCGAACACGTGGTGCCCTTCGTCGAACACGATCCGCGTCGGGCGCTGGGCATGGTCGCGCCCGCGCGCGGCATTGACCATCACCAGCGCGTGGTTGGCGATCACCAGGTCGGCCTGCGCCGAGGCGCGCGCCGCGCGCTCGATGAAGCACTTCCGGTAGTGCGGGCAGCCGGCATAGACGCATTCCCCGCGCTGGTCGGTCAGCGAGCGGATCGCGCGGTTGCGGAACAGCGTGCCGAGCCAGCCGGGCAAGTCGCCGCCGATCATGTCGCCGTCCTGCGAATAGGCCGCCCAGCGCGCCACCAGCTGCGCCAGGATCGCCGCGCGCCCGCCGAACCCGCCCTGCAGCGCATCCTCGAGGTTGAGCAGGCACAAGTAGTTCTCGCGCCCCTTGCGCACGACCACCGGCCGGCTGCCGTCGGCGCGCCGCTCGGGCCAGGCGCGGCCGCTTTCGCGGCGCAGCTGGCGCTGCAGGTTCTTGGTGTACGTCGAGACCCACACGGTGCCCTGCGACTTCTCGGTCCACACCGACGCGGGCGCGAGGTAGCCGAGGGTCTTGCCGATCCCCGTGCCGGCCTGGGCCAGCAGCAGGTGCGGCACGCCGCGCCGGCCGCGCGGCGCGAACACCCGGCTGGCCTCGCGGGCATAGCTGCGCTGTCCTTCGCGCTGCTCGGCTTGCTCGCCGGTCAGCCGGTGGAGCCGCGCCTCGACCTCGTCACCATCGACGGAGACTTGCGCGGGCTGCGGCCGCTCGGGCGTCTCCTCCCATTCGGGCAGCCTGGCGAACAGCCACTTCTCGGCGCGCTCGGGCCGGGCGACATGGGGGGCGAGCACTTGTGCCCACGGCCAGCGCAGCCGCTCAAGCGAGTGCAGCGCGCTCCACGCGCCGTCGCGCTCGGGCCAGTCGGCGCTCTCGCACGCCGCCAGCAGCGCGCCTGCCGCTGCCTGCAACAGCGCCGGGACGGCATCGTCGCTGGTCGGTTCGGGCAGGGCGAGCGCATGGGCGAGGCCCTTCGGCGTCGACACCACGAACCGCGCCGGATGCACGAAAGCGTAGAGCTCGAGCAAGTCGAGCCCCGACAGGTCGGGATAGCCGAGGCGGGTCGCCACCAGCGGCGCGTTGAGCAGCAGCAGCGGCGTGTCGGCGGCGGCCATGATCGCCTCGCCCTTGCCGATCGCCTGCGTCGCGCCCGCCCGCCGCAGCCAGGTGCCGGCATGACTCGCGTGCAGCGCGGGGAGCGTCAGGGAAACCATCACCCGGTCATGCTAAAGCAGGAACGAAAAGTAAACGCGGGGCCGCCCGAAGCGCCGATTTTCCCGAGTCGCGGTGAGGGAAGCGGCGTCACGCGCTTACGGTCCGTCGCGTTAACCCTTCGGATCGCCGTGAAAGGGTCCAGAAAACATTCAACGAAAACAGTGCAGTGGCCTGAACCTGAACGGGAGCTTTCGGAACTCGACTCGGAATGCGGCCATTTTGGGTTGCCATGTTGAAACGGAACCACACCTCGCTTTGGGCCGGCGTCGCGCTGGCCGCGACCCTCGCTCTCCCGACCACCCCCTTGCTGGCCCAGGCTGCCGACGCGCCGACGATGGCGCCTGCGCAGCCGGTGCTGACGCTCCCCCAAAGTCCACCCCCGGCCGCACCGGCGCCGACCGTGATGCTGCCGACCGAGCTGCCGAAAGCCGACGCGCCGGCTTCGGCGAATCCGGTCGTTGCTCCGGCCACCGCCCGCTCGACGGCGCCATCGCCTCAGGCGGCGACCGAGACGCCGGCTGTGCGCCGCGCGACGGCCACTCCCGCCCCTATCGCCGCGGAACCGGCCCCAGTGGTGAGCGCTTCGGTGGCGCCAGAGGCCGGTCCCGAGCTGATCGCTCCGAGCTCCACCCCGATCACCGATGAACCGGGCGCGGCCGCGGACGCCGACCGGCCGACGGCGGAGGCCGACAATTCGCGCACTTATGCGCTCGCCGCCGTCATCGGCTTGCTGGCCGTGGTGGCGCTGGCGGTCTGGGGCTTCATCGCCATCGGCCGCCGCAAGCAGCCGCCGGACCGCGTCGCGGCGCCGGCCGTCGCGCGTCCGATGGTGGCCGAACCGCCCGTCGTCGCCGAGCCGCGCGTCCACAGCTGGGCCAATCCGCGTCCGATCGCCCCGGGTCCCGCCGCCAGCCTCTCCCACTCGGGCGCCGCGGTCGCGCTGCCGCGGGCGATGCCGGCAAGCTTCGCGGAGCGAGACGCGCTGCTCAAGCGGATGGTCGCGGCCAGGCCCGACCGGGCCAACCCGTTCACCGACTACCGCGCCCGGCTCAAGCGCGCCCGGCTGATCCTGCAATCGCTCGGCCGCGACTTCAGCGAGGTCGAGCCGTGGATCGACCTCAGCCAGTATCCGGCCAACTGGCCCGAGCTGGCCCGCAAGCACACGGCCGCTGCCTGATCCCCGAGGCAGCGGAGCGAGGGGCGGCCCTTCCTCCCGGGGCCGCCCCTTTTGCCGTCAAGTCGCGGCGCGTGGCTGGCACTGCCAGCTGGCGGGATCGTTCGCGTCGCCGCTGCCGCGGTAGCGGGCCACGTTCGGCCAGGCGCAGTGCGGGCGCGTGAGCGGGGCATTGGCCTTGGTGCCGACCAGCACGTCGGGCGCGTCGCCGGTGTCGTCCCACGCCTCGAGCGCATCGAGCAGCGCCACGCGGTCCGCGCCTGGCCCGCCGGCGCAATGGCCGACGCCGGGATAGAGGAAGTAGCGCGCCTGCTCGCTCGCCGCCGGGGCTTTCGCCAGGACCGCGCGGAAGTAGTCGCTGGTGGCGACCGGGCTCGGCCCGGGATCGCTCTCGCCGTGCCACAGCAGCAGCTTGCCGCCGCTGCGGAAGAACGCGCGCAAGTCGGGGTCTTTGGCTTCGTACCACTGGGCGAACTGGCTGCGGCGCACTTGCTGGACGTCGGCCAGCGTCATCCCGGCGAGGTCGACCGGGCGGTCGCCGAAGACCAGCGGCCATAGCCCCCCGAGCCCGCCGCCGTTGGTCGCGTCGGGCGCGCCGCTGGTGCCGACGAACGCGGCCCAGCCGGCTTCGCCGCCGCGGCTCATCGGCAGCATCGCCCATTCGCCGTCGGGACCGCGGACGCCTTCGTAGGCGGCGCGCAGCGCGGCCACTTGCGGGGCGCTGAGGCACGAATCGGTCTTGGCCCCGGTGCACTGGATCGCGGCCGGGTCCCAGCGACACTGGCGCGGATCGTTGATCAGGCCGTCCTTGAGCCCGTCGTCGGCGTCGCAGGCATCGAGCGCCGCGGTCTGCGCCAGCTGCAGGTCGCCCGCGGTGAAGGCCGCGCCGCTCCGGGCGAAAGCGTGGCCGCGCAGCACCGCGCTGGTCTGCGTCTGCAGCGTGTAGACCGGCGCTCCGGCGCTGATCAGGTCGTAGTCGTCGGGATAGCGCTGCGCCTCCATCAGGCCCATCCGGCCTCCGGTCGAGCAGCCCTGGTAGTAGGCCCGACGGTGGGGCTGGCTGTAGTAGGCGGCCACCAGCTTCTTGCCGGCCGCGGTCATCTCGTGGATCGCGCGGTAGCTGAAATCCTTGGCCGCTTCCGGATTGGCCGCCCAGGTATTGTCCCACACGTTGCCGATCGGGTGGCCGCCGTCGGTCTGCAGCGTGGCGTAGCCCTTGCGCAGCCCTTCCGAGGCGGTCTGCAGCGCAATGTTGCCGATCCAGCCGCCGCCGCCGAAGCCGAGCACGTTGCCGTTCCAGCTCGCCGGCAGGCGATAGACCACGCCGATGTTGGAACCGCTCGCCGGCGACAGCGTGGCGGTCACCTCGCAGAAGCCCGGCAGGCCGTTCGCTTCCTCGACCCACTTTCCGGTGGCGCTCGTCGCGCCGATCATCGCCGGGGTCACCGCCGCGCAGCGGTCCGCGCCGGCGAGCGCCGGATAGCTTGCGGCGCTCGGCCCCTCGGCGGTTTGCGACGATGTGCACGCGGCGGCCAGCGCAGCGAGCGCGACCGAAGCCAGTATCCTCATGAGTGACCCTTTCCCCAAACACCGCGTCATGGGAGGAGCGGAGCGACAAAGCCCATCCAGCGACGGCAGAGAATGACGCCCTGGATGGCTTCGATGCGACTCACCATGACGAATCCATCGTCGTGCCATCAGGCCAGCCGCGCCTTGGCAATGCGCCAGCCGTCCTCGCCTTTGACAAACTCCATGGCGAGCATGCGTTCCTCGGCGTAGCGGTGGCCGCCGTGGCCCTCGAAGCGGGCCATGCGCTCGAGCGTCGTGTCGCCGGTGAGCTCGGCCTCGCGCTCGACCCGGCACGGGCAGTGCGCAGTCGCGGTGCGGCCGTCGGCGGCGAGCTCGACGGTCGTCTCGTGGCGCAGGTCCTCGGCGATCGAGCGCAGGCCCTCGCCGACATCCACCGCATCGGCCGAGGCGACGAACTCTCCGCAATCGCCGGCGCCGTTCAGTTGCCGCAGGAACGTGCGCTGCAGGCGCTCGATCGCGCGTTCGTCCTCGAGCCGGGCGAGCTTCGCGCGGCTGTCGTCGGCGGCGAGGGCGGCCACCGGCGCGGCCGCCACCAGCGGCGTCGCGACCAGTGCCCCGGTCTTGAGGAACGAGCGGCGGTCGGTCGACATCGGGTTCTCGCTCATGCCTTGGTCCTCCATGCGTCCGGCCCGAAGAACCGGTCGACCTCGAACTTGCCGGCATGGCGTGCCGGCGCCCCGACCGGGCTCATCGACAGGCCGTTCTTGCCGCAGTGGTAGCCGATTCCGGCGTCGTGCATCGTGCGCATGTTGAGCAGCAGCGTGCCGAGCGTGCCGTTGCACGCCTCCTCCTGCCAGCGCGCGAAATAGAGCTGGTCGCGGATCTTCACGAAGTCGCCGGTGCCGCTCCACTCGGTGCCGAAGTGTCCGGTGGCGGCATTGGGGATGATCCACGAGGTCGTGTTGGGCGTCGAATAGAGGTGCATCGAGTTGAGCCCGGGCGAGTATTCCCAGGTGAACGCGCGGCCGAGCAGGTCGCGCGTGCGCTCGTGCCGCCGACGCCCCGGATCGGGAATGCCCTGGCCGGCGATCTTGCCGAACAGCGTCTCGGCCCCTGCCTCGTTGGCGAAATACGGGGTGTTGAGGAAGCCGTGGTAGTTGGTCGCCAGGCCGCTCTCGAGATCGGCGACGACGATATGGCAGTCGTGGTTGGGCTGGCCCTGCAGCAGGTGGCCGAAGATGAACGCGCCAGGCATCACCTCCCAGGCGTTGTAGCGCGCTTGGCGCCAGTCGCCCGACCCGTCCTTGCGCCATTGCAGCTGGTCGTTCGAGACGAAGCGGTATTCCATCGTCGGCCCGTCGTCGTACTCGATCGCGAAGCTCCTGGTCGCCAGCGCCCCGCTCGGCGGCGTGCCGTTGCCGGCCATCGCGCTCGGCCGGTCGAACACGTGGACGTTGCCGGCGGCGATCACCGCGTCGACTTCGGCCGGCGTCATCTTGTCCATCGTCGCCAGCGGGCGATAGATGCGCCGCTCGCCCTTCCTGGCGTTCTCGATCGGGATCGGGCTGGCGGAGAAATCACCCAGCTTCTCGAACCGGGCGTTCTGGCCGAGCCATTCGCCGGTGCCGCGGAACATGTAGTACTCGAGCTCATCGGCGCCGTTGAAGCCGAGCCTCAGCCCAGCTTGGTGCAACCGGTTGGAGTCCACCAGGTACATGTGCAGCAGCCCCGAGAACTCCGCTTCGACCCGCGCGAACAGGTAGATGTCCTCGGTCAGCTGGATGTAGTCCGCAGGCGCCGAATAGCCGCGGCTGTCCTTCAGCCGGTCGAGCTCCACCCAGTGGGTGTAGGTGTACGAAGGATAGTACTCGATCGTGCGCAGGCCGGTGTCCTCGGTCCAGGCGTAGGCGCGGCCTTCCATCCGGATCGTCGGCGCGTGCCGGGCCGTCGGCGCCTCGCCGTCGCCGCCCTGTACGTAGCCGTGCCAGATCGCCCGGTTGATCTCGCGCGTGTGCGGGGCGGGGCCGCCGCCCCACCACAGCTCGAGCACGGTGGCGAGGTTGCTGTGGCGGTCCCAGGCGATCGCGTAGCCGCTGGTGGTGCCGGGCACGAGATGGGCGATCAGCGTGACGTGATCGAGCGTCAGCGCGCCGTAGCCGCCCTCGCGGCCGTCGAATGTGACGCGGTTGCCCTGGCCGAAGCGCCAGAACAGCGTGCCCGGCCCGTCGAGGTCGATGCGCAGGTTGGTTCCGGCGAGGTCGGTCTCGAGCGGGCCCTTGCTGCCCGGCCCGCCTTGCGCCGCGGGAGCCAGCCTGGCGGCGATCTGCGCTTCGCTCAGCTGGGTGTACGGATAGCGGAACAGCGGCACCGCGGGATAGGCTTCGAGGGCCATATCCAATCTCTCCCTGGGCTCTTATGGTTGGCGCCAACCTGCCACAGCGGGGCGCGAGCGCAAGCCGCGAATTGGCAGGGGAAACGAAGGGATGCGAGATGAAGACGATCGCTGCATTGCTCGCCGCCGCCGCGCTGGCCGGGCCGGCCCTGGCGCAGGACGAGCCCAGGCCCAAGGCGGAGGTGGTCGAGCGCGACGCCGACGGCCGGGCGACCAAGGTCAGCGTCGACGGCAAGGTCTACGAGGTGTGCCGCGACGGCAAGACCGACGGCTGCATCAACCCGCGCGACGCCGGCCTCGACTTCGGCAGCGTGCCGCTCGACCACTGGCCGGGCAAGCCGGCGAGCGAGGGCCGCAAGTAGCTAGGCCGCCAGCCGCAGCAGCGTGAGCTTGGCCTTGCCGACCTTGCGCTCGCTTTCGGTTTCGAGCGCCTTGAGCGCCACCTTCTCGTGGTGCGCGGTCTCCAGCGCGACCCAGCTGGCCGGGCCGATCCAGCCGAGCCGCGCCAGCCGGTCGAGCGCCACCGCGCCCGCGCCGCTGTCGTAAGGCGGATCGAGCAGCAGCAGATCGAGCGGCTGCTGCGCCGGGCCGAGGTGCATCACCGAGCCGGCGCGGACCTCGCAGCGGTCCTGTGCCCGCAAGGCGGCGATGTTGATCCGCAGCGCGCGGATCGCCGCCGCGTCGTGCTCGACGAACAGGCAGTGCGCCGCGCCGCGCGACAGCGCCTCGAGCCCGAGCGCGCCGGAGCCGGCGAACAGGTCGGCCACGGCCAGGTCGTCGAAGCTGCCGAGCCGGCTCGCCAGCATCGCGAACAGCGTCTCGCGCGTGCGGTCGGCGGTCGGGCGGGTCGACTCGCCCGGCGGGGCGCGCAATTGCCGGCGGCGCCATTCGCCGGCGACGATCCTCATTGGCGCGGATGCCTGAGCGAGCTGCGGAACCGCTCGAGCTCCTCCTTGCGCACTTCCGCGGCGGCGCCTTTGGCCAGGTCGCCGAGGGCGAACGGGCCATAGGCGGTCCGGATCAGCCGCGAGACCTTGAGCCCGAGATGCTCGAGCACCCGGCGGACCTCGCGGTTCTTGCCTTCGGTCAGCGTCAGCTCGACCCACTGGTTGCGGCCGGTGCGCCGCTCGAGGTTGGCGTCGATCGCGCCGTAGCGCACGCCATCGATCTCGATGCCGTCCATCAGCGCCTCGAGCTGCGCCTGGCTGACCGCGCCGAACGTGCGCGCGCGGTAGGTTCGCGGGACGCCGGTGGCCGGCAGCTCGAGCTCGCGCTTGAAGCCGCCGTCGTTGGTCAGCAGCAGCAGCCCCTCGGTATTGAGGTCGAGGCGCCCGACCGGCATCAGCCGCGGGGTGCCCGGGGGCAGGGCGTTGCGCAGCGCGGCGTAGATCGTCGGCCGCCCGGCCGGATCGCGCTCGGCGGTGATCAGCCCGGCGGGCTTGTGGAAGCGGTAGAGGCGCGTTGGCTCCGCCCGGGCGACCGGATTGCCGTCCACGGTCACGCCGCGCAAGTGCGGCAGGATCGTCGCCGGCGTCTCGATCGCCGCTCCGTTCAGCGCGATGCGCCGGTCGGCGATCATCCGCTCGACCTCGCGCCGGCTGGCGACGCCGGCGCGGGCCAGCAGCTTGGCGATGCGCTCGCCTGACGGTTTCGGGCTGTCGGCCATCGCGGCCCCATAGCGGCGATGGCGGCGGGGACCAAGCGGCGGGTGTCAGCCCCTCTCGCGCGGGTGGACGTCGCGCATGGCGCTGTCGTCGCGCGCGGGATCGTAGCGTCGCCACACCGCCTCCCCGCGCAGGAGCGGATCGCGGCAGCGCGTGCAGGTGGTGCGGAAATCGACGCTGTCGTTCCACACGCGGCGCCGGTCGACCTTGTGGCCGACGACCCGGCAGATCAGGCTGTTCAACACGGCTGGCGCCCCCTCGGGCGCGCCGGCGGCGCTCCCTGCCCGAATTGTGTATCATGGATGCAGCGGGCTTTCGCATGTTTTCCGGCGGGGGTAGCGTGCGCCGAAGCGACGAGGGAGGGCCCGATGGCCGAAGCGAGCGCCAAGAAAAAGCTGGGATGGCGTACCCTCGTGCGGGCGTTGCGCAATCGCAAGACCGGTTTCATGGCCCTGTTCGGATTCGCCTCGGGCCTGCCGTTCGCGCTCTTCCTCGGGACGCTTTACGCGTGGCTGACGGAAGCCGAAGTCGACCTCGAGACGATGGGCGTGTTCTCGCTGATCGGGCTGGCGTACTCGTTCCAGTTCCTGTGGTCGCCGCTGCTCAACCGGGTCGACATCCCGGTGATGAAGCGCCTGGGCAAGCGCAAGCAGTGGATCGTGCTGGCGCAAGTCGTGCTCGGCGTGATCCTCGTCACGCTCTCCACGCTCGATCCGAGAACCTCGCTCGGCTGGTTTTCGCTGCTGGCCGGGATCGGCGCTTTCGCCAGCGCCACGCAGGACATCGTGATCAACGCCTGGCGCATCGACGTCGCCGACGACGAGGCGACCATCGATATCCTCTCGACGGTATATCAGATGGGGTTCCGCCTCTCGTCGCTGGTCGGCGGGGCGCTGGGGCTGATCATCGCCGCCCGCATCGGCTGGCCGCAGACCTACATGATCATGGGCGGGATCCTGCTCGCAATCGGCATCGCCGGGCTGTTCGCGCCCGACGCCGAGGCCCGCCGCGAGCTGGGCGCCAGCGAGGAGGAGCTGGCCGAACTGCGGCAACCGGGCCAGCTCAAGCCGTCGATCCGCAACTGGTCGCTGATGGCGGTCGGGCTGCTGTGGGCCTGGGCGCTCGGTACCGTGATCGTCTTCATGGTCCGTTCGATGACCGCGCTGCCCGACGCGCGCCCGGATCCGACCGAGTTCACCGCGACTTACGGACCGCTGATCGTGATCGCGACGATCGTGCTGCCGGCGCTGATCGCGGGGTGGCTGGCCAGGCTGCAGCGCGAAGGCCGGCATGTCATCGGGCCGGAAGACGTGGGCCGGGTGCGGTCGAATGCGGTCGCCGACCATCTGTACCGCGCGCTCGTGCTGCCGCTCACCGAGTTCGTCGGGCGCATCGGCTGGGCGCTGGTGCTGATCCTGGCGCTGGTGCTGACCTATCGCATCACGGATTCGATCTGGGGCACGTTCGCCTATCCGTTCTACCTCGGCGAACTGCAGTACACCAACGATGAGGTGGCGATCGCCTCGAAGTTCTTCGGGATCGGCGCGATGGTGCTCGGGCTGGCCTTCGGCGGCTGGCTGCTGACGGTGATCGGGCGGATGCCGACGCTGACGCTCGGCGCCGTGCTCGCCGCCGCGACCAACCTGCTGTACGCCGACCTCGCTTCCGGCGGCGCTTCGATGTCGGCGGTCAGCAACGCTATCGGTTTCACCTGGGCGATCGAGCACCTCGGCGGCACCGAGAAGCTCGCCCGGCTGATGGTGACCATCGGGGCCGAGAACTTCTCCACCGGGATCGCCGGCGCGGCGTATATCGCGTGGCTTTCGTCGATCGTGGCGAAGGGCCACAGCGCCGTGCAATACGCGCTGCTCTCTTCGCTGACGTTGCTGGTGGGAACCCTCGGACGCGGCGCGCTCGGACAGATGATCGAGGCGCGCGGCTATTACGACATGTTCATGTTCGTCACGCTGATCGGCATCGTTGCGATCGTGCTGTGCGTGTTCGAATGGATTCGCGAGCGCCGCTACGGGCGCGATGCGGGTGTCGTGGCGCCCGATCCGGCAGTGGTGCCGGCAGGGTAGCGGCCGGGCTCGGGCGCCGGCCAGTGGGCGGCGGATTATCTCGATATTAGGGCAAACACCTAACGACGCGATAGGCATGGCGGTATTATCCTCGGACCATGACAGATCCACCGTCCGACGACGACGGCGTCGATCCGCGCCGCGCGTACTCGCGCTTGCGGGTGGGGATCGATGCCTCCCTCGACACGCTCGACGGGCGCCAGAAGGTGCGCCTGATCGACCTGTCGCGCGCCGGAGCGCACGTGGTGCTGAGCCAGCCGGAAACGATCCGGGAAGGCGTGCTGCGCTGGCTCCGCTTCGACACGTTCGGCATCGCCATGTGGCAGGCCGAGGACGACGTCGGCTTGAAGTTCGATCGCCTGCTGCCGCTGCGCGTGCTCGACGAGACCCGCGAGCGCGCGCCGGCGGTGGTGCTCGAGATGGCGCAGGCATGGGTGACGGGCAACCTGGCGGACGATTGAGCCCGCCTTAGTCGGGCACCTCGCCGTTCGCGGCGAGGACCTTGCCGGCGAGGTAGAGCGAGCCGGCGATCAGCACCGGCAGCCCGTCGTCGGGCAACCCGCGCAGCGCCGCCGCCACGTCCGGCGCCCATTGCGCGCCGGGGAAAGCCTCGGAGCCGTGGCTCTCGCTGCCCTCGATCGGCACCGCGGTCACGCTGGCGAGGCGGCCCTCGAGCGGGCCGATGATCGCCTCGGGATAGCGGTTGGCGAGCATGCCGATGACGAGGTGCAGCCGGCGCCCCGCGAAATACCGCCCGATGGCGAGCCCGGCGTCGGCGTTGTGGCCGCCGTCGAGCCACACCTCACGGCCCGGCGCGAGCGCGGTCAACGGGCCCGCGCCGAGCCGTTGCAGCCGCGCCGGCCAGCGCGCGGCGCGGATGCCCTCCGCCATCACTTCGGGCGCCACCAGGACCCAATCCTGATGGCGCAGCATCGCCACCGCCAGCGCGGCGTTGTCGCCCTGGTGCCGGCCGGGGAGGCTCGGCAGCGGGAGAGTCAGCGCGCCGTGGCGGTCGCGGTACTCGATCGCGTCGCCCAGTTCCGCCCACCAGTCGCGCCCGCGCATGTGCAGCGGCGCCCCGGCGAGGCCCGCGCGGCGCTCGATCTCGAGCTCGAGCTCCTCGGGATAGGCCTGGGTCACCAGCGGCGAGCCCGGTCGGGCGATGCCGGCCTTCTCGAACGCGATGCGCACCAGCGGGTCCTCGGGCGCGCCGTCCTCGGGCACCAGCAGGAACGCCTCGTGGTCGATGCCGAGCGTGGCGATGCCGCAGGCGGCGGGCCGCTCGAGCACGTTGGTCGCGTCGAACCGGCCGCCGAGCCCGACCTCGATCACGCAGGCATCGGCCGGGTGGCGGGCGAAGGCGAGGAACGTCGCCGCGGTGGTGACCTCGAAGAAGCTCGGGCCGAGCGCTTCGCCGATGTCGAGCACTTCCGCGAGCAGGCCGGCCAGCTCCGCGTCCGAGACCAGCTCGCCGGCGATGCGGATGCGCTCGTTGTAGCGCACCAGGTGCGGCTTGATCGCGGCGTGGACGACCTTGCCGTCCGCCTCGAGCATCGCCCGCAGGTAGGCGCAGGTCGAGCCCTTGCCGTTGGTCCCGGCGACGTGGAACACCGGCGGCAGGCGCTTCTGCGGGTCGCCGAGGCGGGCGAGCAGCTCGCGGATCGTGTCGAGCCCGAGCCGTCCCTGCGGCAGCGACAGCGCCGCCAGCCGGTCGAGCTGCGCCTGCACCGCGGGGTCGGAGGAGGCGGCGAAGTCCTTCACAAAAAGCCCCTGCCCTTCAGGGGAGGGGTTGGGGTGGGGAATGTCGACGAATGCCGTGGTGGCCTGACGGCCCCCACCCCCCGACCCCCTCCCCTGAAGGGGAGGGGGAGAATCACGCCGCCACCGCGGGCGCCAGGTAGTCGAGCACGCGGGCGAGGGTCGCCTTCAGCTCGCGCCGATGCACGACCATGTCGACCATGCCGTGGCGGTGCAGGTACTCGGCGCGCTGGAAGCCTTCGGGAAGCTGCTCGCGGATCGTCTCCTGGATCACCCGCTGGCCGGCGAAGCCGATCAGCGCGTCGGGCTCGGCGATGTGGATGTCGCCGAGCATCGCGTAGCTGGCGGTGACCCCGCCGGTGGTCGGGTCGGCCAGCACGACGATATACGGCAGGCCGGCTTCCTTCAGCCGCCGCGTCATCACCGTCGCCTTGGGCATCTGCATCAGGCTGAGGATGCCTTCCTGCATCCGCGCGCCGCCCGCCGCGGTGACGACGACGTAGCCGCAGCGTTCGTCGAGCGCCCGTTGCGCCCCGTTGCAGAACGCCTCACCCACGGCCATGCCCATCGACCCGGCCATGAACCCGAAGTCCTGCACGCCGACCACCGCGGGCCGGCCCTCGATCGCGCCGAACGCGGCGGTGAACGCGTCGTCGCGCGGGTTGGCGGCGCGAGCCTGCTTGAGGCGATCGGTGTAGCGCTTGGAATCGCGGAACTTCAGCGGATCCTCGCGCACCTCGGGCTGCGGCAGCAGCTCGTAGCCCTCGTCGAGCAATTGTGCGAGCCGGGCGTCGGCGCCGATCCGGCCGTGGTGCTCGCACCGCGGGCAGACGTACAGGTTCTCGGCGTATTCCTTGGTGAACAGCATGTCGTGGCAGCGCGGGCACTTGACCCACAGGTCCTCGGGTGTCTCGCGCTTCTTGGCGAACGACAGCGAGTTGCGGACGCGGGACAGCCAGCTCATGCGATTTGCCCGCGGAAGTTGAGGAAGTTTAAGCCACGTCCCCCGCGATTCACCCATCCCCGGTGCGGTTCGAAGCGGCGCGCCGCCGAGCCTTTCGCGCGGTTAACGGCCACGAAGCGGGGTGAGTCGGGAAGCATGCCAGAAGCGTTGGCAAAACAGCGCCGTGTAGGACAGCGTTTTTCGCGAGGCACCCGTGCCGATCCAACCATCAGGCAGGCTCGACGGTTGCCGAATGGACCGCCTGCGCAAGCGCTCTGGTCAAAGCCTCGAGGTGGCGCGGCGCGTCCTTGCCATGCGCGCCGACCAGCTCGACCAGCGCCGAGCCGACCACCACGCCGTCGGCGACGCGGGCGATCGCGGCGGCCTGCTCGGG
>DASPMY010000013.1:0-111315 GCA_035626815.1 Croceibacterium sp. | reverse complement strand
CCTTCTCGGTGATCAGCGCGATCGCCTCGAGCGAGCTGTAGCCGGCGTCGGTCAGCTTCTTCATCGCCGCCGGCAGGTTGATGCCGAAGTTGTCCTCGAACTTCTTGATCGTGCCCGGGGCGTTGATCTTGGCCAGCAGGTTGACGATGTTGTTGCCCGCCTCGTCGGCGTCGCCGGCGGTGTGCATCGCCACCTGCAGCGCGGCCGACAGGTCGGCGACGGCGGGGACGCCCTGCTCGCCGAGCGCGGCCATCTGCGCGGTGAGCGACGGGAAGAATCGCGCCATGTCGCGGATCTCGAAGCCGCCCTCGTTGCCGGCCTTGGCCATCACGTCGAACACCCGCCCGGTCTCGCCCGCGGCGATCTTCAGGTTGGTCAGGCTGGCGAAGGCGGCGCCGGCGGCGTCGGGGATCTCGACCTTGTAGGCCGTCGCCAGGCGTGTGGCCGGGCCCATCGCGGCGGTCGCGGCGTCGACGCCCATGCCGCGTGCCAGCAGCAGGTCGAGGCCCGAGCGGACGTCCTCGGGGAACTGGGCGGAATCCTCGGCGATGCGCTGGATGCTGCCGGCGAGCCGGGCAGTGGCGGCATTGGTCAGCTCCGCCTTCTGCTGGATGTCGACCATCCCGCTCGAGAACTCGGCGCCCTTCTTCGTCGCCAGCAGCAGCGGCGCCAGCATCGTCGCGCCGCCGAGGACGTTGTCGCGACCGCGGGTGACGAGCGCCTGGCCCCGGGCGCGCATCGCCGCGGCCTGGGCGTCGACCCGGTTGAGCGCGCGCTGCCGGCGCAGCTGGTCGTTGGTGCGCTGCAGCTGGCGCTCGAGCTCGCGCTCGCGCTCGATCAGGCTGGAGACGTTGCCGGACGCGCCGGCCAGCTCGCGGCGGACGCCCGCGAGCTCGCGCTCGAGGCCGCGCGTCTCGCGCGCCATGTCGCGCAGCGCCTGGCCGCCCGACTTGCCGAGCCCGACGAGATTCTTGAGCCCGCCCTGAAGCTGGGCGAGGCCCTTCTCGGCGAAGCTGACGACGAGGTTGAGCCGGTTGTCCATTTGCGTTTGCGCTACCGCCTCCGGCTACTTGAGCGCGGGAGGTCTCGCCCTCCGTCGCGCCCGGTCGGCCAAGGGCGGGATGGCCCTCACTTTTCCTTGCCCTGCATCCGGTTCCAGCAGGCCACGGCCCGCTCGCGCCACTGCCTCAGCTCGTCGATTCCCAGCGCGTTCAGCTCCTGCAGGGACCAGTGGAACACCGCGGCGATGTCCGCCTGCAGGTCCTCGACCGTCAGCCCGTCAGCCTCGCGAGCATCGCCTTCTGCGCCGGCGTCATGAAAAAACCGAAGATCGTTCCGCCAACCTCCGCGATGTCGTCGGCCTCGAGCGCGGCGACTTCCTGCTCGGTGAGCGGCGGGTCGGAGATCCGCGGGACCAGCTTGATCAGGGCGTTGACGTCGGACTGCAGCACGTCCTGCAGGGTCAGGCCGCGCAGGTCGCCGCCGAGCGGCTTGCGCAGGACGACGGCGGCGATCTCGCTGTCGCCGCGGCGCACGGGGTTGGCGAGCGTGACGGGCGCGGTCTTCGCGGTCGCGGTGTCTTCGGCCATCGTTCAGTCCTTCGTTTCGTGTTGCGCTACCGTCTTCGGCTACTCGATCGCTTCGTTTCGTGTTGCGCTACCGGGGCGGCAGCGCGCTAACCCAGGAAGCCGCCGACGAAGCCGGCGATGCCCGCGGCGGCGCCGATCGCGCCGCCGATGCCGCTGCCGCCGCCGACGCCGAGCGTGTCGCTGCCGCCGATGATCGCGCGGACATCGGCCATACGGTCCTCGCCGCCGATCAGGTAGACGCCGTTGAGGACGTCGATCTCGACTTCCACCGTGCCGTTGAAGGTCCACTTGAGGTAGGACAGCGTCGACTGCACCTTCCACTCGGTGTCCTCGCCGGCCTCGGCCGAGCCGGGGTCGAGCTCCATGATGCGGCCGCGGGTGACCAGCTCGCCGACCGCGAAGCCGCCCTGGTCGCCCTGGTAGGCGCCGACGTAGCGCAGCATCGCGCCGTCGACCCGGGTGAGGCCCATCTGCCGCAGCACGCCGACGACCACGCCGCCGTAGGTCGCGGTCAGCTCGAGCTTCTCGAGGCCGAGGTCGACGTCGACCGGGGCGAGCATGCCGGCGCCGCGGTACTCCTCGCCGGCCATCTTCAGCTTCGGCAGCTCGAGCTGCTTGGCGACGCCGAGGTAGGACGCGCCGTCGTTGAAGACGTTGAAGTTCTTGAGCTTGGCAGGCAGCATCGCGGGTTACTCCGGAGGGTTGATCACAGGCGGCCGAGCTGGTCGCCGAAGCTGGCGTAGAAGCGGTCGGTGACGCGCTGGTTGAGCGTCAGACCCTCGAGCGGCGCGGCGTCGGTGAACTCGTAGTCGATCGCCAGCTGGCCGGCGGCGAGGTAGGCCGCGGTGTTGACGTTGACGTCGAGCGGCAGGACCTGGCCGCCGATGATGCGGCCTTCGCCCTTGAGCCGGCGGAACAGCGCGTTGATCGTCTCAATCACGTCGCGCGCGAGCTGCGGGGTGAGCGGCTTGTCGATCGCCCAGGCGAGGCCCTCGGCGATCGTGTCCTGCAGCATCTGGCTGGTGCGCACGCGGCTCTCGAACGCCCAGATCGGATCGTCCGAGCAGGTGCGGTTGCCCCAGAAGCGGAACCCGTTGAGCCGGACCATCGTGGTCACGTCGGCGGCGTTGAGCACGCCGGCGGTGTTGCTCGAATCCTGCAGGTCGAAGCTGACGTCCTTGGTCAGCCCGGTGACGCCGTTGACGGCGATGTTCGACAGCGTCTTGTGGCAGCCGATGCCCTCGTCGATCTTGGCGCGCAGGCCGAGCGCGCGGGCGACCGCGTCGCCGGGGAAAGCGCCGCCGGTGCTGAAGTCGGGCCAGATGAGCATCAGCTCGCGCGCGCCGAAGTTGCCGCGGTAGAGCACCGCCGTGGCCTCGTCGGCGCCGATCGCGGCGGCATAGGCGAAGCCGCGCAGCCGCTGCGCGATCACGATCAGCTCGTTGACCACCGGCTGCGTGTCGAGCCCGGGCGCGCCGAGGATGCGGGGCCGCACGCCGACTTCAGCCTCGGCCGCGAGCAACGCCTGCAGGCCGGTGCCGACACCGGCGACGACGTCGCCGATCACGTTGTCGTCGGTCTCCCCGGCGTCGGCGCCTTCGGCCACGCGGACCACCACGAGGACCGGCGTCACCTGGTCGGCGATCGCCTCGAGCGTCGGCTTCATGGTGCCGCTGTCACCGGCCTTGCCGATCGCCGCGTCGATATCGGTCACCAGCACCGGGCGGTCGAGCGGGAACGGCTCGTCGACCCCGCCGGCCAGCGCGGTCGCGGCCACGGCGGTGACCACGCCGGCGCCCGAGCTCGCGCCGGTGGCCGCCACCGCGACCAGCGCGTTGGCATCGGCGTCGGCCTCGATCGCCGCCTCGAGCTGCGCCGCGGTCGTGGTGATCGCGCCGCCGGCGCCGGTGGCGAGGCTGACGGTGATCGCGTCGCCGGCGACGGCGACGTCGAGCGCGGCGTCGTTGGCCAGCGGATCGACCAGGGCGATGGTGATGGCGTTGCCGAGGGCGCCGGCCTTCTTGCTCGTCAGCGTCAGCGCGTTGTTGTTGGCCACCACGCCGATCGCGGCCGAGGCCTTGACGTCGGGCGTCGCGTCGGGCGCGGTGACCACGACCCCGATCACCGCGGTCGCGACGATCTGCAGCGCGCGGGCGCCGGTGGCCGGCTCGACTACCTTGATGCCGTGGAACATGCGGGGGGTCCTTCTCGTCGGTTGGCGTCAGTTGAGCCGCGGCAGCGGCAGCGTCAGGCGGGTGTAGCTGTTGGGCGGAGGGTGGTCGGTGCGGTGGCCTTCGATCACCAGCTCGGCGGTGCCGCCCCCCTCGGTTTCATTGGCGCCCTTGACCAGGTGACAGCGCAGCAGCGTCAGCTCGGGCAGCCAGCGGCGCAGCGCGCCGGCGGTGGCGGCGTAGATCTGCAGCCCGGTCGACGGGTTGAGGGGCTGGTCGAGCAGCGCCGGCAGCAGCGAGCCGTAATCGCGCCGCATCACCCGCGTGCCGATCGGCGTCAGCAGGATGTCGGCGACGGCCTGGGCGAGCCAGGCGTCGTCCTCGAGCGCGCGGCCGGTGCGGGCGTCCATGCCCTTCATCCGCCGACACCCTCGGCGGAGGCGTGTGAACGCCTGTTCACGCCGGCGCTGGACGGGCCGCAAGGCGACAGCGCCGACATCAGAGCGGCTCCCCGGTCTGGCCGCCGCCGGGCTGGACGTTGCCGTGCTTGTGGCTCTTGAGGCTCTTGCCGCCGCCGACGACGTCCTCGTCGGCCGTCAGGGTGCCGGTGACATCGGCCTGGCCGTCGATCGCGACGTCGCCGGTGATCGCGACGTTGCCCTCGATCTCGACCCCGCCGGGCGCGACCATGCGGATCTTCGCGCCGTCGGGCAGCTGGATGTCGAGCTGGTGGTTCTCGGGATCGTAGGCGATCAGCGCGCCGTCGGCGAAGGCGATCAGCTCGCGCAGCGTCGAGCCGGCGAGCGGGAAGGCGTCCTGGGCGATCGCGCCGATGGCGACGGCGCCCTCGATGTCGCCGCCCGGGCACAGCAGCAGCACCTGCTCGCCGGCCGTCGGCGGCGACCAGATGCGCGTCGCGCCGGCGCGGCCGGTCGAGAAGCGGATCGGCGCGGTGCGCACGTCGCCGGTGTCGACCTCGACGGTGCCGGCCTCGAGGTCGACCGCGGCGATCGTGCCGACGCGGAAGATCGCGGCCGGATCGACCGGCTCTTCGTCGTGCGGATGCGTGCGGGCGGCCATGGCGCGGCACTGTGCCGCGCGGCCGCGGCCAATGCGCGCCGCCGCTGTTGTATCGGCGGGCGGTTACAACAGGGCGGGCGCTCGGGCGAACGGGGGCCGCGGGCCGCCGGGCGCGCCGAGGCGAACTTTTCTTAGAGTCCGCAATGCATTAGGGTACCGGCATGCGAGTGGTTCTACTTACCAAGACCGACCGCTTCAGCCGCGAAGCCCAGAGCGTCGCGCAACTGGCGCTGCCGCACGTCGAGATCGCCGAGGGCTTCGTTGGGGATCCCCGGCCTGCGAGCTTGAGCCAAGCAGGCGGTGTGCTGATCTCCTTCCTGTCGCCATGGATCGTCACGGCCGACGAGCTCGCGCGCTTCCCCGTCGCGATCAACTTTCACCCGGCGTCCGTCGAGTATCCGGGCACGGGCTGTTACAACTTCGCGCTCTACGACGAAGCGCCCGAGTATGGCGCTGTCTGCCACCACATGCTGCCGAAGGTCGATACCGGCCGCGTGGTGCTCGAGCGCCGGTTCCCGGTGGCGCGTGAGGACACGGTCGAGACGCTGAAGCTGGCGACGATGCACACGATGCTCGGCATGTTCCGCGAGATACTGGGCGTTGTCGTCCGCGGCGAAGTCCTGCCGAGCGCGCGAACGCACTGGACGCGCAAGCCCTACACCCACCGGGAGATGGAAGCGCTCAAGGTTCTCACCGACGACATGCCGAGCGGCGAGATCGCGCGGCGGGTCAGGGCAACGGTCTATCCGGGATATCCCGGCCCGGTGATGCGCCACCGCGACGGCTCCACCACCGTCATGCCCGTGCCCGACCGGCCCGCGCTGGCCTAGCCCCTACCTGGCCGCCAGCTCGAGCCGGGCGCGATGCGCGGCGACGACGTCCGGGGTCCACGCGGCTTCGCACAGGACCCGGACCTGGCCAGGCTCCTCGGACACGTCATCGCCGGGCATGAAGCTCTTGCGGTGCGGGGCCCGGCTGATCTCGGCGCCCCCTTCCGTGATCACCTGGTCGTAGAGCACCTGCACGACCCCGGTGTCGGTAATCGTGGTTTCGCGTAGTTGAATGTCCTTCTCGAGCATCGCCCGCTCCTTTCTCAAACGTCGTACCAACCCGCCAGGAACACCGTGGTGGTGTTGGCGACGAGGTCGCTCCCGGCGATGCCCTGACTGGCGGCGTTGTCCGTCAAGGCGCGCAACGCGATCGTCGTCGTCCCTCCGAGAACGGTGGCGCTCAACTGCGTAGCCGTTCCCGGAAGGTTGACCGTGCTGTGATCGCCAACGACGACCGTCTGGTTCTGGCCGGCGGCCGCCGTAAACGGCAGGCCGCCGATGAGCAGGCTGCCCGATGGGGCCGCGGTGACGGTTCCGGGCCGAAGCGCGATCCGAAAACGGACCGCGTTGCCGATGCGTTGATACTTGGCATCCTGAATGGCGTAAGCGCCCAGCGTCCCGGCCCCGGACGACCCGGTGAAGGTGGGGGTGAACGTGCCCTCCTCGTACCAGTCGAGCGCCTTGGCGTTGCTGTCGGCTACGTTCCCGAAGGTCTGGCTATGCAGCACCGAAGTGCTGACGGCGTGCTGGTAGATGAAGCCGGTGCGCTGGGTCCGTGTGCCGCTGTCGTTGATCTGGCGCGTGACGAGGTTCTGCAGGAACGTATCCTCGGCGCCGGCGTCGATGTCGATGACGGTGAGAGTGTTGCCGCAATCGCGGATCGATGTCTTCTTCGCGCCCGAGCGGATGCGAATGCTCGTCGTCGGGCCGCCGTTGTAGCTGGTGCACTGATCGCCGACGACCGTCTCGTTGCCGTAAATGTCCCAATCGAGCCCGGCGTTGGCTTCGCAATAGAACTGCTCGAACACGTTGCGGAGGCTGGGGGCCTCGATCAGCACCGCGCCCCCCTCCAGCGACTCGGCCATGCCGGCGAACCTGTTGGTGTCGGAGTAGCGCAGCAGGAGCGCCCAAAGGCGCACCTCCTCCATGCGGACGAAGAATCGGCATTGCGTCGTTGCCGAGAAGCCGACCAATTCCGGGTCGCCGACCTGGGCGCGCCCGACGATGACCCCGTAATCCGGCACCGCCTCGGTGCTCAGGCCTTCGGCGCGAATGAGCGACTGGATGCCTATGTAATAGCTGTCGACGCCCGCATGTGCCGCCAGCACCGCGCCCCCGACGTTGCGCGCAATGAGCCGCGACCGCTCGGAATTGGACACCCCCCGATCCCAGAACGCGACGCTGTTGCTGCCATTGCCGTAAACGATGAGGTTCTGGACCACGCTGTTACGGACGTACCCGCCCCAATGCGTCCAGTCGCAGGAGACGATGCGGGGATATTCGACGTCGGCATCGACACCGAAGAGCGGGTCCTCGAACACCGCCATCTGCTTGATGTAGGTGCGCGGCCCGCCCAGAAACTTGAGCCCGTTGAGCCCCATTTCGACGGTCTCGCCCACCGAGTAGAACCCGGAAGGCGCCCTTACGGCGCCGGTTCGCCCCCGCGTGATCCCGCCCCAGGCCGTGTCGCGCGCCGCGTGGAAGGCCGGCGTGAGGTCGGTGTCGACCGTGCCGTTGTTGAGCGCGATATACGGGTCGAGATCGGGATCGATCCAGTGGTTGACATACGTCGCGCCGTCGTCGGCGATGCCGGCAAGCGCCCGCTGCGCCGCGGTTCGCGCAAAGGTCCCCTCCTCTTGCGGCCTGTGCTTGATCAGCGTGAAGCCGGCGTCCGCGCCCAGCTTCGCCTTGGTGAGCGGCGCGGCGGCGTCGCCCTGGTCGACGTAGAACGGCGCGTCGGCGATCCGCTTGTAGATGCGCAGTTCGCCCGTCTCGGCGCTGCTGAAATACTCGCCGACCGCGAAATCGGCCACGCCCGCGGCCAGCGTGTCGCGGAAATTGGTCAGCGCGTGAGCGGCCTCGGCGGCGGTGGTGGCCACGTCGACGATCGGCTGCAGCAGCTCGCTGACGGTCGCGCGCCCCATCTCGCCGTCCTTCACCGCCGGCACGGTCTCGCTGCCGTCGATCGCGGCCGGGTCGATCGCCGGCAGATCGGTGATCTTGGCCATCAGGCGGTCTCCTCGGCGGGCCAGGCGGGATGGGCGGCGACGGAAAAGGCCTCGGCCGCCGCCGCGGGCAGCGCGGCGATCTCGGCCTCGATCGCGGCCGAGGCGGCGCGGATCGCGTCGATCGCGGCGAAGCGCGCGGCTGCGCCCGGGTGCGTCGGGTCGCGCATGTCGTTGAGCTGGCGCCAGACCGGCGAGACCGCCTCGATCCGCCGGCCCGCCTCGCGCTTGACCGCGCGCCGCAGCTCGGCGCGGCGGTCGCGCCTCGGCCGCGCGATCGCGGGCCGGCCGGTCGCCGGGTCGGGCACGATCTCGGCGCCGTCGGCTTGCGCGGCGAGCAGCTCGCGATAGCGCCGGGGGGCGACCGCCACGGCATCGGCCGGGATGGCCTCGGCGGGGTGGATGCCGGCGAAGAAGAAGCCGCGGGCGGACGGGCTGTAGAGGGCCTTCATGGTCACTTTCCGATCGCTATCCAGGCGTACGACGCGCTCTCGTTGCCGTTGTTGACGACCGAGCCCTGGGTCAGCGAATTGCCGGTGTTGGCGATCGAGCCCTCGGTGGTGACGTTGGTCGACGCGCCGGCGCAGACGAACTTGCACAGGCTCGAGTAGGCGACCGGGAAGGTGACGGTGGTCGAGGTGTCGCCGGCGAGGGTGCCGCTGCCGGCCTGGACGATCACGCCGCCGACGTTCAGCACCTGGACGCCGCCCGACTGGCTGTCGGAGATCAGGCTGGCGAGGCCGAGCGGGGTCACCGCGGCGGTGTCGAGCAGGCGCGCCAGCACCTCGGCGCCGGTCGCCTTGGTCACCGTTAGCGTGCGGTCGGCGGCGAGGGTGCCGCCGCCGGTGACCAGGCCGCCGCCGGCGATCGTGCGGGCGAACAGCGCGGCGATGTTGCCGAGGATCGTGGCGAGGCCGGACGGCACGACGGCCTTGTCGCCGATCGCGCCGGCGTTGGTCTCGGCCAGGCTCGCCGCGGCGACGGTGATCACGCGGTTGGCCGAGGCGTCGCCGCCGCCGGTCGCGAGGCCGGCGCCGGTGATCGTCCGCCCGGTCAGCGCGGCGATCGCCGCGTCGTAGATCGCCTCGAGCGCGGCGATGATCGGGTCGATGAAGTTCTTCAGCTTGAGCGGGGTGACGATGCGAGAGTCGTCGGCGCCGGCGTCGGTCTCGGGCTGGGTGGCGAGCTCGGCCACGCCCTTCACCGTCTCGGTCGCCGGCGGGTAGAGGAAGGTGGCGTCGCCGAACTCGATCGAATCGGCGATGTCGCCGCTGAAGGCGACGTCGAACGCGACCAGGAACGCGGCGATCGAGACCTTGGTGAAGATCGGGTCCGCCTGGCCGTAGGCGGCGAACAGCGTCCCGTCGGCGAGGTACAGCGCGATCGAGCGCAAGTCGTAGATGTCCGCGCTGACATCCTGCGCGGTCATGTGGATGACGTTGGCGGCGACCGACTGGCCCGAGACGCCGGCGAGCCGCTTGAACTCGCCCGGCAATGCCTCGAGCGTCGGCGCCGCGTCGACCGCGGCCGCGCTCAGCCCGATCTCGGTGATGACGATCGGATCGGTGTCGCCGTTCTCGGCGTCGACCAGCTTGTCGAGCCCGGCGCTGGTGATGACGAGGGTGAGCGGGTCCATCAGGCGGTCTCCAGAAACGCGCCGTCAGGGTCCGCCACCGGCTCGCCGTTCTCGGTCTGCAGGTAGCCGGCCCAGATCGGATCGAGCGGCGCGTCGAGATCGACGTCGGCGTCGAACCGCTCGAATCCGGCCAGCGCGGCGCCCGAGATCAGGTAGGCGCCGGCCCGCAGGCGCAGCGCGTGGACCGCCTCCATGTGCGCGCGCAGCGGCTTGACCGCGGCGATGTCGCGCAGCAGCGCGGTGACCAGCGCCTCGTCGTAGGCGACCTCGGTCTCGGCACTGAGCGGGATCTCGAGGCGGAAGGTGTAGGGGTCGAGCACGTCGCGGTCCTCGAACCACTCGACCAGGCGCAGCATCGGGTCGAAGCGATCGAGCACGGCGCGCAAGCTGGCCGGCGTGCCCTTGCGCCGCTGGGCCTCGATCGCGCCGGCGATCGCCGCGCGCTTCTCGGGCTCCGACCAGGCGCTGTCCCAGATGTCGATCGACAGGCTCCAGGCCAGCCACGGGAGCAGGAAGGCGGGGCAGGTGGCCGGGTTCCACAGCGCGCGGATCGGCACCGGCACGTCCTCGAGGCGCGCGGCGGCGCCCTCGAGCGCGCGCTCGGCCGCGGTGACGTTGGGCGGGAGCAGCGAGGCGGTCATGCCGCGCTGCCGCCGGCGGCGGCCCGGGCGCCGGTCATTCGTCGGTCCCCGCGAGCGTCAGGGTGATCTCGCCGGGCGCCGGCGCCTGCAGCTCGCCGACGACGACGTCGGCCGCCGGCGAGAGCAGCTCGAGCTTCTGCACCCCGGCGACGTGGAGCGCGGCGATCAGCGCCGAGCGCGGCACGTCGCGGCCCATGCGGCGGTTGGCGGCGAGCCAGGCGTCGAGCGCGGCCGCCGCGGTGTCCTCGACCAGCTGCGCGTCGGGCCCGGCGTAGAGCGTCAGCTCGGCCTCGATGGCGAACGGCACCAGCTCGGCCGACTGGACCGTGACCTGGTCGGTCAGCGGGCGGACGGTGTCGCCGTTGACGGCTGCCTCGACCGCGTCGAGCAGCTCGGCCGAAGCGGTCCCGTCGCCGAGCCGCGATAGCACCGCGACCACCACCTCGCCCGGCGCGGGGCTCACGGCCGACGCGTCGAGCACGTCGCCGTCGGCGCTCAGCGCGTGGAACACGTAGGCGTGGCGCGGACCGGCCACCGAGTAGGAATCGGGCGCCAGCAGCACGCGCCGGCGCAGATCCTCGTCGCTTTCCATCACCGCGGCGGTGCCGGCCTCTTCGTCCGCCGGCTCGAGCTCGAGCCGGGTGACGCCGAACACCGCCGCCAGCTGGTCGAGGTCGGCCCCGGCGGCGTAGGCGACCATGCACGCGCGGGCGGCTTCGTTGACCCGCTGGCGCAGCCCGAGCTCGCGGTAGGCGGCGACCTGCAGCACCTTGGTCGCGGGATCGCTTTCGGTCAGCGCATCGAGCGTCGGGTCGAGCGCGACCAGCTCGGCGCGCATCGCCGCGTAGATCGTCTCGAAGCTGAGCGCCTCGACGACGTCCGGCGCGGGCAGCCGCGACAGGTCGACCGCGGTCGAGGTGGAAATGGAGCCCGGCATGACCGGCAGCTATCGCGCGCGGCGCGCGGCGGCGGCGAGGCGCGGCTGTTGTATCGCCGGGCGGTTACAACAGGGAGCGCGTCCGCTACGCTGACGCGATGTCCGCGCTCCTCCTCCTGGCGGTGTCGATCGCTTGCGCCGAGCCGGTGGCTAAGGACGGCGACGACGTGATCTGCGCCGGCGCCGACTTGCGCATCGAGGGCGTCAACGCGCGCGAGCTCGACGGCAGCTGCCGCGCCGCGGCGCCGTGCGGCGAGATGGACGGCGAGCGCTCGCGCGCGGCGCTCGACCGGCTCGTCGCCGGCGGATTCAGCTACACGGTCCGCTACCGCGACCCATACGGCCGCGCGGTGATCGAGGGCCGGCTCGCCGACGGCCGCGATCTCGCCTGCGCGCTGATCGCCTCCGGCGCCGCCGTCCGCTGGGATCGCTACTGGCCGCGCGGCAAGTCGTGCGCCGGCGGCTAGGCCGGATGCGGCTGCGCGACGTCGCGGGCATGCTGCTGGCCGCGGCGTTCTACGTCGTGGTGATCGGCCTGACCTTGCGCTAGTCGCGGTCGAGCCAGGCGAGCACCTCGTCGGCCACCGCATCGAGATCCTCGGGCCCGAAGCCGAGCAGGCGGCGCGCCGGGTAGCGCGCGCGGATCGTGCGGCCGGCACGGGTCTTGCCGACGTAGCCCTCGAGCCCGAAGTGATGCTCTGCCGCGACGCGCCCGATCGCGCCGGGAAAGGCGAGCTCGACGCCATCGGGCGAGGGCCGGACGCGCAAGTTGCGGGCCTTGGCGATCTCGCGGAACATGCGCCGGCCCCGGCCGGGCCGGTGCTTCTGCTGCCGGGCCCGGCTCTTGCGCGCTTCCATCGCGCCGCCGTCGGGCTCGACGTTGGCGGCAATGCGCCGGGCATTGAGCCGCCGCAGCCGCATGCCGATCTTGCGCGCCACCACCTTGCGCCTGGCCGGGGACAGGTCGGCGAGCAGGGCGTCGAAGTACGCCGACAGGTGCTCGAGCCCGTCGCGCGACATGGTCATGGCTCGGGCGCGCCGAACAGCGCCTCGCCGCTGACGAGGATGCGCTCGAGCGCGGTCCCGGCGGGGACGTCCGCGTAGCCCTCCTCGACCGCCGGCTCGGCGCGATAGGTCGCGGTGCCGTCGGCGGCGACGTCGACCGCTTCGTCGAGGTCGATCGTCAGCACGATGTCGACCTTGGTCTCGTCGAGCACGTCGACCTCGAAGCTGAACGATTCGTCGCCGCGGCCGTGATTGAGCAGGGTTTCGGGCTGGTGGAGCCGAATCCATTCGAGGACGACGGCGGCGAGCCGGTTGGTGTCGCCGTCGAAATCCTGCAGCGCGGCGGTGAGCGTGTAGCGCCACTCGAATCCGGTGATGCGCCCGGCGCCGGCGGGCCCGCCGCGGGCGGCGATGCGGCCCTTCTCGATCCACACCGCGAGCGACTGGGGGTTGCGCCCGAGCTCGGGGAACGCGGCGACCAGCGCGGCGCGGAAGGAATCGTGCTTGCGCATGGGTCCTAGCGCCCTGGCGCGTCGCTGCTCGAGGGCGCGGCGCCCCGGTCACCCTGAGCCTGCCGAGCGGCGCTCGATTCCTCGAGCGCGAGGCCCCACGCGCGGGCGCCCTCGAGGCGGACGGTGTTCTCGGTGCAGATCCTCACGTCTTCGGGAGCAACGGCAACCCGGGCGTCGCGATCAGCCACAGCACCGCCGGCTGCATCCAGCTCGGCCGGCGCACCGGCCGGGTCACCGTCTCCGGCGCCTCGATCGCCGGCGGCGGGATCGGCTCGGCCGGTTGGATCTCCAGCTGACGGGCAGCGCACCCGGTTGTCAGCAATATGGCGCTCAGCAGCAGCCATGGCGGGGGGAAGCGCATCGTCGGTCTCCTGGTCGGTCCGGTGGGCGATCTCGCGGTAGGCCTGCTCGGTCTCGGCCCTGGCGAGCTCGGCCCGGCGGCGAGCTTCGGCCTGGGCGTCGGGCACCTGGCGCAGCTGCGCCTCCGCGGCGCGCGCGCGGGGCTTCCATCCGGCGATCGAGACCGGCCACAGCCTGACGCCCTCGAGCCGCACGGTCTGCACCGCGAGCAACGCGGCGAGCACGGCGATGGCCGCGCCCGACAGGCCGATCCGCGCCGCGATCGCGCCGAGGCGGGCCCGCCAGCTCACGCGACCAGCCCCTTCAGGTAGCGACGGCCGGCGAACGTCAGCACGTCGTGGCGCGCGCGGTCGACGCGATACGAGCAGTGGACCCAGCCCGAGTTGGGCTGGCCGCGGGTGTAGAACTCGAGGATCAGCTGGTCGAACGTCAGGGTGTCGCGAATCCACCGGGCGACGTCGAGGTTCGGCACGCCCGGGATCTCGAAATCGGCCGCCTCGCCCCTGGTATGCTGCGACGAGGTCGAGCCGCCGATCGCGACGCACACCGCCGGCGCGCGGAAGCCGCTGGTGACCCGCACCGGGCGGCCGAAGTGGGCCCGGACCGGCTCGAGCACGTGCTCGCACAGCGCGGTCAGCGCCGCCACCTGGGCGCGCGTCGGCACGTTGCGGATGCCCTTGCGGGTGGCGGTGTCGCTGCGGATGAGCTCGGCCAGGGTGAAGTGGGGCGAAAGCTGCATCAGCCCGGCTCCGCCTCGCTGGCCAGCGCCGGCCGGGTCGGCGGGCGGAGGAAGCCGGGGAATTCCTCGCCGAGCAGCTGCTCGACCAGCTTGAGCTCGGGCGCGCCGGGATCGTCGCGGGCGATTTTGGCCACCAGCAGGTGGATCGCGGTGCGCTGGCGGCCGACCTTGTCGACCAGCTCCTGCAGCTGCGCGGTCAGCCCGGCGACCTGCTGCTCGAGCATGCTGATGCGGCTGTCGCGGGCTTCCTCGAACGCGGTTTCGCGCGCGTCGAGCTCGGCGGCGCGGCGTTCGAAGCGGGCGTTGAGCTGGGCCCAGGCGTACTTCACCGCGCCGCCGACCAGGCCGAGAAGCGAGAGCGCGGTGATGCCGGCAAAGAATTCGGAAGGCAGGTTCATGTCAATCCCACAGCTGGACGAGTTCGCGCTCCGGCGTGGCGGCGGGCGCCGGCGCGTCGGGCAGGATAAGGGCGGTGCCGGCGGCGATCGTCACCCCGGCGTCGGCGAGGCCCGGGTTGAGCTCGAGCGCCTGCTCGACGATCCCGGCCTCGGTCGTGCCGAGCTCGCGCCAGCACACCAGGTCGAGCGTGTCGCCGTCGATCGCGGTGGCGCGCATCAGATCAGCTCCACGCTGGTGCGGGTGACGCCGAGGATGTCGCGGATCGCGTGGGTCGCGTTGCGCCGCAGCTCGCCGGCGGCGACCCGCTCCTCGGCGATGCGGTCGCGGCCGTCGATCGTCGCGCTGACCTCGCCATGCGTCTCGGCGATGTCGGCGGCGGCGACGCAGAACACCGCACGCCGGTACAGCAGCTCGGCCGCGCCCTCGCCGTCGATCTCCTCGTCGTCGACGTCGCCGAGCGTGGCGGCGCCGGCGGCGACGTGGCCGGCCTTCCACGCGCGCAGCTCGCGGCGGACGTGCGCCATGCCGCCGCGCAGCGCGTCGCGGACGCGGGTGTCGGCGACGCTCTTGGCGATGGCCATCGCATCGCGGAACTCGGCGATCGACAGGGCCGGCCAGAAAGCGTCGCCGGCCACCTGGTCGAGCGGATCGGGCGCCGGCGGGTTGGTCGGAGGCTGGGCGACGAAGCCGTTCATGGTCTTCTTTCTGCGCTATTGCCTTCGGCTACTTGAGCGCGGGGGCCCGGTGGGTGCGATTCCCGCCCCGGGCTAACGGGGGGTGGGGAAGGCCGATGCGGCGCGGTGGGCGGGGCTGGCCCGCTCCGGCGATCGTCTTCCGCCCCCCGAGCGCCGCGGGGCGAGCTGGTGCGGCCGGGCGGGCCCGGCCGGAAATCGTCAGGCGCCGCTCAGGCGAGCCCGGCGCGGCGCGTCTCGAAGATCGAGCGCGGCGTCGCCGGCGCCGGCCGGCGTTCGTCGAACAGCCGCGGCCAGGCGAACCAGGCGATCGCCGCGGCGACGGCGAGGCCGGCGACCAGCGGCAGGAACATCAGGGCGGCGAACAGCAGGTCTCTCATCGTCGTCTCCTTCGTCAGTCGGCCGGGGCGGCGCGAAGCGCGTCGAGCTCGCGGGTGCGGATCTCGATGATCTTCTTCACGCCCGACTTGTCGTCGAGCTGCAGCGCGCGCCTGAAGCGGTCGAGCGCGGCCGAGAGGATCGCGGCCTTGCCGCCGGCGGGCCCCTGGGCGTGCTCCTCGTCGCTGCGCGCTTCCATGCACCGCAACAGGACGAGGCCGAGCGCCTTCTGCAGCTTCGCGCGGACCTGGTCGGGCATGTCCTCCTCGGCGGTGAGCTCCTCGATCGCCAGCAGCGGCTGCAGGTGCGGCTCGGCCGGTTGATCGAGGCGCAGCGCCTGCATCGCCGTCTCGGCGAACTCCTCGGCGATCAGGCAGCCGGGGGTGCGGTCGAACCGGGCCGGCAGGTCCATGCGGTGCTCGATCACCGCGATGGCGCGCGGCACGGCGCGCTCGGCGTCGGCGCAGTCGATCGCCCAGATCATCGTCTGGACCAGCACGTCGTCGGTCTCGAGCCGCTTGCCTTCAGCCCTGGCGGCGGCCGCGACGCCGAGCACGCCGGCGCACCAGTCGTCGTACTTGGGCAGCAGGACGGCCTTGCGCTCGATCTTCTTCTCGATCGACTGGATCTCGGACAGCGCGCGCAGGTCCTCGCCGAGCGCGGCGCGCTGCAGCTCGTACTCGGTGGCGGCGCGCGCGTCGACGGAGCCGGCCAGCACCTGGCCGAGCCTGACGGTCGTGTGGCCGATCGAGCGCGCGCCGGACTCGGCGTTCTTGCGGGCCATCATCCTGGCGCGGTGGCGCAATGCGAGGCTGGTCATGCCGCTCGGGTCTCCGGGTTGGCCGGCGGCTCGCGGAAGCCGCCGGCCTGGCTCAATTCAGCGTGCTTACGGGGCCGGGCGGGCGCCGGCGCCGCCGATGACGATGTTCTCGACCAGGACGGCGAGCTCGTAGTCCTCGACGACGTAGTCCTCGTTGACGCTCTCGTAGTTGGCGATGCGGTCGTAGTCGGGCTCGTCGCGGAGCATCCGGCGGCGGGTTTCCTCCTGCCAGTAGATGCTCAGGTTATCGAGCCGGGTGATCAGGATCGCGTCGCCCGGGAAGAACGGCACGCGCACCGCCGGCAGGCCGCCGAGCGTCTTCTGCGAGCGCAGGATGCGGTCGGTGGCCTCGACCTCGGTCGCGGTCGCGCCGGTCGCCTGGGCGATGTTGAAGTACTTGTCGTCGACCAGGTCGTGCCCGACGATGACGACGAGGTCGGTGTCGCCGCGGTGCCATTCGGGCAGCAGCCGCTTGGCGTCGAGGACCAGAGCGTCGAGCGAGGCGTAGTCGGCGACCGCGTGGGCCGAGCCGCCCACGGCGTCGTGCGCCGCGTTCTCGTCGAACAGCTCGACGCCGGCCTTGACGTAGATCGCCTTGAGCGCGGCGTTGTTCGTGCCGTCGGTCTCGACCGTCAGGTTGCCGTCGTCGAGCACCATCTCGGGCGCGCGATCGCGGATCTTGAACAGCCAGCCTTCGTTGACGTCCTCGAGCATCGGGTTGGCGTCGCGGTCGGTGGCGGCCGCGGCTGCCACGCCGTGCCACCCGATCATGATCCGGTCGCGGCCCTGCTGTTTGAGGATCGCGTCGCGCAGCTTGGTCTCGAAGTCGGGGCGATGGCGCCAGGCGTCGAGCTTGGCGTAGCTGCGCGCCCAGTCGAAATTGGTCTGCTTGCACTCGTAGCTGTTGCGCTCCGCGTTGTCGCTCGGGTCGGTCGGGTTGCGCTTGTTGCCGGCGCCGGTGTTGACGCGGCCGGCGATCGTGCGCGTGGCCTCGATGCCGAGCGTCTGGCCCTTCTGCTGGGTGACCGGGGTGAGGTTGATCGCCGAGAGGAACTCGGACGATTCCTTCATCCGCTCCTCGAGCTTCTGCTCGATCGCGGGGTCGACGGCGAACTTCACGGTCGCGTCGGGCACGCTGTTGAGCAGCGCGATCTGCGACACGTAGCCGGTGAAGAGGATGCGGGTCTTGTTGTTCATCGGTCGATCCTGTCGAAGGCGGTTACTGGCGGGCGGGGGCGGTGGTCGGATCAGGCGGTTGCGGCTGACGGATGCAGTCGGCGTGAGCGCTCGACGTCATCGCGCGCGCCTGCGGCGTGCCCGCGATCGTCGTCGGCTCTCGCCACCTGCAGGTAGAAGGCGCGGTCTTCCTCGGTCTCGAGGTACGCGGCGGGGTCGAACGGGCTCAGTCTCATGGCGGCGTCAGCAGTCGGTGCGGGCGTAGTTGGCGGCGTCGCCGGTCGCCGGAGGGCGTTTCGGGGCCGATTTCTCGGTGCCTTCGACGGAGGCCTTGAGCGCATCGTGGTCGCTGCGCAGCTGGGTCAGGTCGGCGCGGATCTCGTCGCCCTGCTTGGCGATCGCCGCGGTGAGCTGGGTGAAGCCCTGGCCGATCTGCGCGGCGAGGTTGTCGTTGGCGGCTGCGGGCGCCGGCGGGGTCTCGGCCGGCTTGTCCGCCGGCTTGGCGGGCTCGGCACCGGCGCCGGTGAACTTCTTGAAGAAGTCGGTCGCGGCGGCGAACATCGCGGCGGCGCTGCCCTCGGTGGGCGCCTTGTCGTCCTCGAACTCGAGGCCGTCGATCGGCTGCGCGGCGGAGAAGAAGTTGCCCTTGTCGACCTTGCGATCGGCGAACAGGCTCGGCCTGCCGGCGCTGACCTGGCCGGCGGCGAATTCCATCACCTCGGTGCCGAGCGAGGCCGGGCTGTCGGTCACCGCGAGGCCCTGCAGGTAGGCCTTGCCGGTGGCGGCGAAGTTGGGGTTGAGCTCGACCGAGCTGAACAGCTTCTGGCCCTTGGCCTGGACCGCGACGAGGTTGTCGAGCGCGTCGACCTGGGCGAACAGCCCGAGCTTCTTCTCGGTCTTGCCGCCGAGCTGCAGCTCGACCTCGCGGGTCTCGAGCGCGGCCACGTCGCCGTAGGCGTTGAACGGCGGCTCGGCGCTGAAGCCGCGGATGTGCTCCATGTTGACCCGCGCGGTGTAGGTCTTCGGATCGTAGGTGTCGGCCATCTCCTGGAGGGCGTTGCGATCGAGCGTGCGGCCGTCGCAGGTCGCGCCCTCGACGGCGATGCAGAAGAATTTCGAACGCTTGGCCATGCTCGTCGCCGCTCCGTTTCCAAGGCGGCCCCGGCCGGGGACTGGTCGGCCGGGGCCCAGGGTCGCGCCGGGAGGGGAGGATCGCCCGGCGTTTTCGCTGCGCGCGAGAAGGGAGGAACGCGGGCCGCGGCTCAAGCCGGGGCTGTTGTATCGCCGGGCGGTTACAACAGCCGCGGCGCGCGGCGCGGGCGGAGCCGTGGCTAGCTGCGGGCATGGTGTCTGCGCTACCGCGCTTCGCGCTACTTGAGCGCGTCTGGGCTGCCCTCGCCGGCGGTCGGGCCTCGCCGTGCTGCTAGCTCCGATCGAACAGCCCCACTACGCCGACGTGCGCCGCGAGGCGCGCAGCCTGTACTGGCGCGGGTGGGGCGTGACCGAGATCGCCGGCGAGCTCGAGCGCATGGGCATCCGCGCCGAAGGGGGCCGGGCGATCCCGCGCGCGACGATCGCCAGCTGGGCGCGGCGCGAGGAGTGGGACAAGGCCACGCCGATGCGCGCGGCCGAGGAATCGCTGCTCGTGCGCTACCAGCAGCTCGTCGCCAAGGCGGACAAGAGCGGCAAGGACTTCAAGGAGATCGACCTGCTCGGCCGCCAGATCGAGCGGTTCGAGCGCTGCCGCAAGTACCGCGAGAGCGGCAACGAGGCCGACCTCAACCCCGCCGTCGCCAACCGCAACGCCGGGCCGAAGAAGCCCAAGCGCCCCAACCTGATCGATGCCGAGATGGCCGCGCAGCTGCGCGCGGCGTTCGAGGAGGAGTGCTTCGAGTACCAGCTGGTCTGGTGGCGCAACCTCGGCCGGCGGACCCGCTTCATCCTCAAGAGCCGGCAGATCGGCGCGACCTGGTACTTCGCCCGCGAGGCGCTGATCGACGCGCTCGAGAGCGGGCGCAACCAGATCTTCCTGTCGGCGTCGCGCCGCCAGGCGGAGATCTTCCGCCGCTACATCATCGAGTTCGTGTTCCGCGTCACCGGCGTGCAGCTGAAGGGCGAGCACCTGCTGATCGACCGCGGCGACGACGAGGCGGGCAAGCCGCTCGAGCGGCCGACGATCTTCTTCCTCGGCGCCAACTTCCGCACCGCTCAGGGCGAGCACGGCAACTTCTACTACGACGAGTGCTTCTGGGCGCAGGACTTCGAGCGGATCGACGAGGTCGCCAGCGGCATGGCGAGCCAGAAGATCTACCGCGAGACCTACTTCTCGACGCCGTCGACCACCAGCCACAAGGCCTACAAGAAGTGGTCGGGCGAGTGGTTCAACGACGGCAAGCCGAAGACCGACTGGACGAAGATCGAGGCCTACACCGCCGACCAGCTGCGCGAGGGCGTGCTGTGCGGCGACGCGATCTGGCGCCAGCGGGTGACGATCGAGGACGCGGCCGCCGGCGGCTGCGACCTGTTCGACATCGAGGACCTGCGCCGGCGCAAGGCGCCCGACGTCTTCGCCAACCTCTACTTGTGCGAGTTCGTCGACGACACGCAAAGCGCTTTTCCGTTCGCGCTGATGAACCGCTGCCGGGTCGACAGCTTCACCGCCTGGAAGGACTTCAACCCCTACGCGCTGCGGCCTTACGCCGGCGAGGTCGCGATCGGCTACGATCCGCAGGAAAGCGCCCAGGGCGACGACGCGGCGCTGGTGGTGATGGCGCTGCCCGGGAAGCCCGGCGGCAAGTACCGCGTGCTCGAGAAGAAGCGCCTGCGCGGCGACTTCGAGGTCCAGGCCGCGGCGATCTTCGAGATGATGGAGCGGTACTTCGTCGTCGACATCGCGGTCGACAAGACCGGCGTCGGCGCCGCGGTGCTGCAGCTGGTGCAGAAGCGCTTCGCCGCGGTGCGCGGCTTCGAGTACTCGGCGCCGCTGAAGAACCTGATGGTGCTGAAGGCGAAGAACGTCATCCGCGCCGGCCGGCTCGAGTACGACGCCGGCGACAAGGACATCACCGCCAGCTTCCTGTCGATCCGGCCGAAGCTGACCAAGAGCGAGCGCCAGCTCACCTACGTCGCCGACCGGCGCGCCGACACCGGCCACGCCGACGTCGCCTGGGCGATCATGCACGTGCTGTTCAACGAGAGCCTCGACGGCGAGCTCGGCGGCGCGAAGTCGACACTGGAGATCTTCTGATGAGCGAGAAAGCGGTCACCCTCTACGACGCGCGCGGCCGCGAGCTGCCGCCGGCGAGCCAGGCGGTCATCGACCAGGACGGGAAGGGCAACATCACCGCCTTCACGTTCGGCGATCCCGAGCCGGTGCTCGACCGGTCGGGGTTCCTCAGCCACATCGAAAGCGTCACCAACGGCCGCTGGTACGTGCCGCCGGTGTCGCGCTGCGGCCTCGCCAAGGCGTTCGACATGCCCGGGCCGCACGCGAGCTGCATCCGGCTGAAGGTCAACCTGCTGGCCAAGCACTTCATCCCCTCGCGGTGGCTCGACCGGGCGACGTTCCGCAAGTGGGCGCTCGACTTCCTCGCGATCGGCGACGGCTACCTCGAGCGGCGCGACAACCTCGCCGGGCGGCCGCTGCGCCTGGCCCACGCGCTGGCGCGCTACACCCGCCGCGGCGTCGCCGACGGCGAGTTCTTCTTCGTCCAGGGCTGGAAGCAGGAGCACGCCTTCGAGCCCGGCAGCGTGTTCCAGCTGATGCAGGAGCACCCGAGCCAGGAGATCTACGGCGTGCCCGAGTTCTTCGGCGCGCTGCAGGCCGGTCTGCTCGGCGAGGCGGCGACGCTGTTCCGCCGGCGCTACTACCTCAACGGCAGCCATGCCGGCTTCATCTTCTACGCCGCCGGCGCCGGCATCACCAACGAGGACGCCGACAAGGTCCGCGAGGCGATGCGCGCGAGCAAGGGCCCGGGCAACTTCCGCAACCTGTTCCTGCACGCGCCCGGCGGCAAGAAGGACGACATCCAGATCATCCCGGTCGGCGAGGTCGCCGCCAAGGACGAGTTCTTCAACATCAAGCGGGTCAGCCGCGACGAGATGCTCGCCGCGCACCGCACCCCGCCGCAGCTGGTGGCGATCATCCCCGAGAACAACGGCGGCTTCGGCGACGCGCGGACCGCGCTCGACGTGTTCATGGGCAACGAGATCGAGCCGCTGATGGTGCGCCTGGCCGAGGTCAACGACTGGCTCGGCCTGCCGGCGGTGGCGTTCGCTCCCTACGATCCCGCGGGAGGCGCGGCGCCGGCCGCCTGAGCGGCGAGAGATCGCCACCCCCGCGGCGAAAAGGCGGGGGACCGGGCGCGCCAACGCCCAAGTACCGAGGAACACAGCTCCTCACGAACCCCACCGGTCCCGCCAGGGGCCGTCCCGCCTGCCGCGTCCGGCTCGGCGGGGTCTAAGGAGCTTTGGTTAATGTCCTGTAATTCCCCTGTTGCTGTCCAGCTTGAGCCGGTCGAGCCAGTCCGTCCCGCCGCGGCCTACATTGGCGGCAAGCGCAACCTCGCGAAGCGCCTGGTGCCGCTGATCGGCGCCACGCCGCACGTGACCTATGCCGAGGCGTTCGTCGGCATGGGCGGCGTGTTCTTCCGCCGCGATCGACGTCCACGGGTCGAGGTCATCAACGACTGGTCGGAGGACGTCGCCACCTTCTTCCGCGTGCTGCAGCACCACTACATCGCCTTTCTCGAGATGCTCCGGTTCCAGATCTCGAGCCGCGCCGGCTTCGAGCGGCTCATGCGTCAGGACCCGACTACGCTGACCGACCTGCAGCGATCGGCGCGGTTCCTCTACCTGCAGCGGCTCGCCTTCGGCGGGAAGGTCGCCGGGCGCAACTTCGGCGTGCGCATCGATGCGCCGGCGCGGTTCGACGTCACCAAGCTGGGCCCGTTGCTCGAGGCGATCCACGAGCGCCTGGCGTCCGTGACGATCGAGCGACTGCCGTGGAGCCAGTTCCTCGCCCGCTACGACCGGCCGGGCACCCTGTTCTATCTCGACCCACCGTATTACGGCAGCGAAGGCGACTACGGCGCCGAACTGTTCGGCCGCGACCAGTTCGAGCTGATGGCGGAGCAGCTGCGCGCGTTGCGCGGCCGCTTCATCCTGTCGATCAACGACCATCCCGACGTGCGCCGTATCTTCGCCGGCTTCGCCTTCCGCGAGGAGGAGGTGCGCTACACGATCGCCGGCAACGACAACGGCAAGATCGCCCGCGAGCTGGTGATCACCGGAGGCCGGGCGGCCTGACGCCCAGGCCAGAGGTGGACTAGTCCGGCCCGATTCGGCGCCGGACTAGTCCACCTCGCGCGAAAAGCCGGGAGGATCAGGCGCGCGCCCGATTGCCGCTGTTCCGTGTCTGTTCCAAAGCCGGCGGGTGAGCACTCGAGTCTTCCGCACGATCCACGACTTCGTCCGCCATCGCTGCGACATCGAGGTGACCTGCTACTGCGGGCACCGGGCCGTGCTCGCGCGGCTCGAGGTGGTTGCCCGGTTCAATCGCGAGGGCTGGCCGATCGGCCTGGCCGGCGCGGCGTCGCACTTCCGCTGCAAGGCATGCGGCAGCTGCCCGGCGAACATCGCACCGGCGCCGCGCTAGCGCCACGCCGCGCGGCCGCCTGACAATCGTTCAGTCACGCACTCCCTCACATGAACGGCCCGAATGCCAGCCTTCTTGACCCCGCGCGCCGCGCTTGCCCCCGCGCCTCGCCTGCGAGCTTTTGGGGTCGGTTTTGATGCAGTTGAGCGGGGCGTAGTGCGACCGCTCGGCCCCCTTGGACCCCGGAGGGCCGCGTTGGTTGCCGGCTGTTGCGATTTGATGCGCGGACCGAGCGGTTCGAGCGACGGCCGCGGGCTGGCACGACCTTTGCTCCTCGGCCCCCGCCGAGCCCGGCCGGCGCAAGCCGGCCGTTCCGCCGGTGCGTCCGGCGGTTCGTGGCGTTCTCTTCGGTCGTTTCGGTTTGCGATCGGCCAGCAAATTCTGCGCATGAGGCCGCCTAGCGGCCTCATTCCGCTTAAGGATCAGTATGATCCCCCGGTTTCTCACGCATTTGCGTATTCGCCCCCCCCTTCCACGCCGGCTCGAGCAGGGAGGCGATGCGCCTCAGCGTCTCGCCGGCGAGCGGGTCGCCGGTCCAGGTGGCGCGCATGAACTCTTGAGCATCCAACCCGGCGAGCATCACCTCAACCTGCCGCTTGCTCTCGGCGCGGCGCCACTCCTCGTCGGCCGGCAAGGGGGCCTTGCCGCAGATCAGCTCGACCAGGCCGCGCAGCTGCTCCGGCACGAGCAGGATGTAGGCGTTGGTGATCTGCTCGACCTGCTGGCCGCCCGGGCGCGGCTCTTCAATCGGCCTCGATCGGCGCACCCAGTGCAGGAAGCCGTGCTCGCGCAAACGGCAGAGCGCCGCATGCGCGGCTGAGTAGCAGTAGCCGGCCCTTTCCGCGATCGTCTCGATCGCCGGCTCGAGGCGGCCGGTGGCGAAGTCGACGAGCTCGAGCAACGTCTCGAGCACGGCGACGCCGACGTCGCCCAGAACGCCGCGTTTGAGGCCCGGCGTCCCGGCCTTGCGCTCCGCCCGGGTCGTGCGCTCGACGCGCCGTGCGGCGGCCAGGAGGGCGCCTGCGAGGCGTTTCCCGCCTCGGGTCGTCCCGTCTCCGAACGGGCGCCAAACCTTCTTCTCGATGCCTTCGTAGTAGCTGTTGCGCCAAACAGGCTGGCCGGTGCGCTTGCTGTCGCCCCGGCCGAGCTTCAGGCGAGTCTTACGGTCCAGCTCGTAACCGGCGACCGCGGCGGCGATCGCGCCGATCGGCTGCGCGTCGAAGGGGCGTGCCTTGCTGGCCGCAGGAACATTATTGACGCGGTACATTGCGCCTCTCCCGTCTCGGGATTTCGGACGCACGAAACCGTCGCCGGAATCACGTCGGCCGGCGGCGGGCAATCGTGCAGCGATGTGAGAAGGAGGCGCTCACGGCGGTCCGCGAGCGCTGCCGGCGCGTGGATCGTGGGGGCGCGGCGGCCCCGTCAGACGCTAATCGATCGACCTATACTGCTGTGTCGGTCGCGGACCCCCGCAACCACCGTTTCAAGATCAACGCTCTGAACGCAGGCGTCGTTGCTTGCCGCCATTGCGCGCGGACGGCGCCATCGCGCGATCACCGTCGGGCCTCGGGCTCATCCCGTGCCGGAAAATGCTCCGTCGCCATTCGTCGGCGGATCTTTTGTGTCGGCGGGTGGTGGTCCGAGTTTGGTGCCGGTTGTCGAGACACCGGACCGTCGCCGAATGCCAGGCGCTTGCCTCCAGTCCACCACATCGTGCCGATCCCGGCTTGCTCGAGCGCCTAGGCACCTTGCCGGGCGGCGAAATCGAGTGAGCGGAGTCCAAGCAGGCGCTCGCGCCAAGACGTGTTCGCGAGCACCCTCCAGCCTGCGAAATGCTTGGCATCCCGACGGAAGGTCGGGGATCGGCGTGCTAATTCACAAAAAAATCGGTCGCCGTCAGGGTAGGGACGTTGCTGAACGTGGCCACGAGCACGGCATCGGCGGTTCCGGTGCCATCGGCGTCCCACAGCAAGCTGCCGTCGTCGGTGTCGAACAGGAACTGGCCCGTCTCGTCCGAGGCGGTCGGATCGGACCCGGAGACGAGCGTTACCGCGCCGCCACTGACGAGGCCGCCGCCGAAGCCGTCCGCCCACACGCGGATCAGGTCGCCGCCGCCGACAAAGTCGGTGACCTCGTCCGGTCCCTCGGACGCGGACCGGAAATCGAAAATGTCGGTGCCGAGTCCGCCGGACAGCATGTCTGCACCCAGCCCGCCGGCCAGGAAGTCGTCGCCATCGCCGCCGGTCAGCGAATCGTCGCCGTCGCCGCCCTCGAGCCCGTCGTTTCCGGCTCCGCCCGTCAACTGGTCGCCGCCGTTCTCGCCGAAGAGGAGGTCATTGCCGTCCTGGCCGAGCAGTTGATCGCTGCCGTCGCCACCCCACGCGAAGTCGTCCTCGGTGCCGCCCTCGATGACGTCGTCGTCGGCCTCGCCCGTCAACAGGTCGCTGCCGTCCCGGCCATAGATAACGTCGGCACCGGCGCCGCCGGTGACGAAGTCGTTGCCGCCGAGCGCGTCGATGGTGTCACCGCCGATCGTGCCGGCCAGCGTATCGTCCTCGCTGGTCCCGATGATCGACCGCCCCGCCGGTGCCGACCCGTCCGGGTCATAGCCGGGCGCGAAGTTGGCGTCGGTGAAGTCCCCCGCGGTGGTGTTCTGGAATACCACCAGCGTCTCGAACGCCGACCCGCCGGCATCGCCGTCCTGGTCCCATTCGAGCAGGGTGTCGGCGCCGCTTTGCTGCAGCCGCACGAAGCCCGTATCGAACGGGTTGGAGCTGCCGTCCCACCCCGAGAGGAGGCTCAGCAGCGATCCGTCGTCGCCACCGAGCCGGAACACGTCGCCGCCGGCGCCCGGAGTGAAGTCGGTGACGGTGATCGCCGCCGCGCCGAGATTGGCGTGAGCCAGCTCGATCGTGTCGCTGCCGGTGCCGGTGGTGATCGTGCTCGCCGAATCCCGATAATAGTGGATCACGGTGTCGTTGCCGTCGCCACCATTGATCGTCTGGATCCCGCCCGAAGAAGCGGCGACGATAAAGTCGTTGCCGAGGCCGCCGACCAAGCTGTTGGTTCCGCCGACATCGCTCAGGAAGTCGTCCCCCTCGCCGGCGTCGAGCGCGTCGTCGCCGTCGCCGCCGTCGAGACTGTCGTTACCGGCACCGCCGGTAAGCTGGTCGTTGCCGGCCTCGCCGAGGAGGCTGTCGCTTCCGGCTTGGCCGAGCGTCTGGTCGTTGCCCTCGCCACCCAACAGGAAGTCGTCGTCGTTGCCGCCGTCGATGACGTCATCGTCGGCGTCGCCGCTGAGGTAGTCGAACCCGTCGCCGCCGTTGATGATGTCAGCTCCGGCGAGGCCAAATATGGTGTCTTCACCGGCGAGACCATCGATCGTGTCGTCGCCGACAGTGCCCGTCAGGGATTCGCTGTCTGCGGTGCCGGTGATCGTCTCGCCCGCGGGAGCCGATCCGTCGGGCGGATAGGCGGGGAAGAAGTTCGCCTCGGTGAAGTCCCCGGCGGTGGTGTTCTGGAAGACGACGAGCGTTTCGAAGCTCGAGCCGCCGGTGTCGCCATCATGGTCCCATTCGAGGACGGTGTCGGCACCGCTCTGCTGCAGCCGCAGGAAACCCGAGCCGAACGGGTTGGAGCTGCCGTCCCAGCCGGTGAGCAGGCCGAGCAGCGATCCGTCATCACCCGAGAGCCGGACAACGTCGCCGCCGGCGCCGGGCGTGAAGTCGCTGACGACGATCGCGGCCGTCCCGACATTGACGTGGGCCAGCTCGATCGTGTCGCTGCCTGTGCCGGTGGTGATCGTGCTGGCGGATTCCCGATAGTAATGACGGATGGTGTCGTTGCCGTCGCCGCCATCGATCGTCTGGATGCCGCCGGACGAGCTGGCAATGATCTGGTCGTGACCGAGGCCGCCGGCCAGGCTGTTGGCCCCGAGGAAATCGGCCAGGAAATCCTCGCCGTCGCCGCCGTCGAGCACATCGTTGCCTTCGCCGCCGTCGAGCGCGTCATTTCCGGCGCCGCCGGTCAGCTGGTCGTCGCCAATCTCGCCGAAAAGGCTGTCCAGGCCGGCCTCGCCCTGCAACTGGTCATTGCCTTCACCTCCGAGCAGGAAGTCGTCGTCATTGCCGCCTTGCAGATCGTCGTTGCCGCCATCGCCGTGCAGGTCGTCGAACCCGTCGCCACCTGAAAGCTGGTCGTCGCCCTCGCCACCCTCGAGGGTGTCGTTGGCCGCCTGACCGAGCAACTGGTCGTGGCCGTCGCCGCCATAGAGGAAATCGCGGTCGTTGCCGCCTTCGAGGACGTCGTCGTCCTCCTCGCCGTGCAGGGCGTCGGAACCGTCGCCGCCCGAGAGGGTATCGTTGCCGGCCAGACCGAACACGGTGTCGTCGCCGCCGAGCGCGTCGATGGTGTCGTCGCCCGGTGTACCGACCAGCGTTTCGCCATCGTTGGTGCCGGTGTTCGCAGTGGCCTCGGTGCGGCCCTGGATGGTCAGCGTGATGGACGACGAGGACTGCGCGCCATGCTCGTCGTCGATCGTGTAGTCGACGACGACGACCGCAGTCTCGCCGTTCTCGAGATGGTCGAAGTCGCTGCCCGGGTCGAACCTCACTTGGTTCTCGACGATCGTGACCGTGCCTTGTCCGGCCGGCACCGACGCGCTGGTGACGACCAGCACCGGCTCGTGGTCGGCGTCGGTGTCGTTGGCGAGCACGTCGACCACGATCGCCGTGTTCTCGCCGATCGTGCGAGTGTCGGGATTGGCGACCGGGGTGTCGTTGGTGCCGGTCACCGTGATGGTCACCGTCGACGACGAGCCCGCGCCATGCTCGTCCTGCATGTCGTAGCTGACCACGACGGTCTCGCTCTCGCCGACCGCGAGGTCGTCGAAGTCGCTGCCCGGATCGAACTGGACCTGGTTGCCGACGATCGAGGCGTGGCCCTGGCCGGCGGGTGCCGAGGCGGCGGTGACGGTCAGCACCGCGCCGTTATCGATGTCGGTGTCGTTGGCCAGCACGTCGACCAGCAGCGTCGCGTTCTCGCTCGTGCCGCCGCTGTCGGGATTGGCGACCGGGCCGTCGTTGGCGCCGGTGACGGTGACGGTGACGGTCGCGGACGCGGTGGCGCCATGCTCGTCGCCGATGGTGTAGCTGACCGCCACGGCCTCGCTCTGGCCGACCGCCAGCGCCTCGAAGTCGGTGCCCGGGTCGTACTCGACCTGGTTGCCGACGACCGTCGCGGCGCCCTGTCCCGGCGGCGCCGAGGTCGCGAGCACGGCGAGGACCGAGTTGTTATCGATGTCGGTATCGTTGGCGAGGACGTCGATCAGCGCGACGTCGTTCTCGCCGGTGGTGGCGGCATCGGGATTGGCGACCGGCGCGTCGTTGGCGCCGGCGACGTGGAACACCAGCGCGCCGGTGTCGGTGCTGTTGCCGTCCGATACGGTGTAGTTGAAGCTGTCCTCGACGAGCTCGCCCTCGGCGAGCGCCTGGGCCGAGGCCGACAGTGCGTAGCTGTACGTGCCGTCGGCGTTGATCGTCAGCGTGCCGTAGGTGCCGGTGAGGGTCGTGCCGGTCACCGTCAGCGGGTCGCCTTCGAAGTCGAAGTCGTTGTCGAGCACGCTGCCGGAGCCGCTGCTGTAGGTCCCGGCATCCTCGCCGACGGAGACGTGATCGTCGGCCGCCACCGGCGCGTTGTCGGTGTTGCCGGTCAGGTCGATGATGCGGTCGGCGAACACCAGCTGCTCGACCCGGATGACCTGGTCGTGGCCATCGGCGCCCGCGCCGCCCTGGTGGATGATGTGCAGGTAGCCGGCGGCGGCGAGGAACGAGTACTCGCCGATCAGCCCCGAATAATACGCGACGTCGAAGCCGTTGAGGCCGTCGAGGAGATCGTCGCCGGCGCCGCCCGTCAGATTGTCCGCGCCGTTGTCGCCGTAGAGCTTGTCGTTCCCGGCGTCGCCGAAGAGCGTGTCGACGCCGTTGCCGCCGGAAATGATGTCGTCGCCGTCGCCGCCGTGGATCGTGTCGACGCCGTTGCCGCCGGACAGGGTGTCATTGCCGCTGGTGCCGTAGATGGTGTCGTTGGACACGTTCCCCTCCTCATCGGATTTCGCAGAACGAAAGCATTCCGATGCGTGACAGACGCGGACCCGCGCCGATCACGCTCGTTCAGGAGGAAAGCGGCTCGTCGTGTCTTTAGTCGAAGTGTAGATGCCCCAATCCGAGTGCGCCGGCAAAGTCCTCGTTACGAACCTTGCGCCCCGACGACTCACTTTCCCCTGTAACCTAATGCCGGCAAGGTGAGCCTGTTGCGACACCGAGTCCATAGGGATTTGATGGCCGCCGCAGAGCCTGCGCGGAGCCTCGGAAAACCGCCCGCTGCGGGCGGTTGCGTGGCCGAGGACGGTTTCCTTTTTTGCGCCGACGGTCCATTGACCGCCCGATGACCCCGACCCGCATCGAAACCGATACTTTCGGCCCCATCGACGTCCCCGCCGACCGGCTGTGGGGCGCGCAGACGCAGCGTTCGCTGCAGAACTTCCGCATCGGCGGCGAGCGCATGCCGCTGCCGCTGGTCCGCGCGCTCGGCGTGGTCAAGCGCGCCGCCGCGGCGACCAACCACAAGCTCGGCCTGCTCGACGCGCGCCTGGCCGGTGCGATCGAGACGGCCGCCGGCGAGGTCGTCGCCGGCGCGCTCGACGAGCACTTCCCGCTGGTCGTGTGGCAGACCGGCTCGGGCACGCAGTCGAACATGAACGCCAACGAGGTGATCGCCAACCGGGCGATCGAGCTGCTCGGCGGCGAGCCCGGGAGCAAGGACCCGGTCCACCCCAACGACCACGTCAACATGAGCCAGTCGTCGAACGACACTTTCCCGACCGCGATCCACGTCGCCGCCGCGACGGCACTGACCGCCGAGCTGGTCCCGGCGCTCGAGCGGCTCGCCGGCGAGCTCGAGGCCAAGGCCCAAGCGTGGGCCGGGATCGTCAAGATTGGCCGCACCCACACCCAGGACGCGACCCCGCTGACGCTCGGCCAGGAAGTGTCGGGCTGGGCCCGCCAGGTCCGCGCCGGGCTCGAGCGCGTCGCCCTCGCGCTCCCCGGCCTCTACGAGCTCGCCCAGGGCGGCACCGCGGTCGGCACCGGGCTCAACGCGCCCCAGGGCTTCGCCGAGGCGATCGCCGCCGAGATCGCCGAGGCCACCGGCCTGCCGTTCGTCACCGCGCCGAACAAGTTCGAGGCGCTCGCCGGGCAGGACGCGCTGCTGTTCGCCCACGGCGCGCTCGAGACGCTCGCGGCGAGCCTCTACAAGATCGCCAACGACATCCGCTTCCTCGGCTCGGGCCCGCGCGCCGGGCTCGGCGAGCTGGCGCTGCCGGAGAACGAGCCTGGCAGCTCGATCATGCCCGGCAAGGTCAACCCGACCCAGTGCGAGGCGCTGACCCAGGTCTGCGCGCAAGTCTTCGGCAACCACGCGGCGATCGCCTTCGCCGCCAGCCAGGGCCACTTCGAGCTGAACGTCTACCGCCCGGTGGTGGCCTACAACTTCCTCCAGTCGGTGCGCCTGCTCGCCGACGCTGCGGACAGCTTCACCCGCAACCTCCTCGCCGGGCTCGAGCCGCGCCGCGACAACCTCGCCGCCGGGGTCGAGCGCTCGCTGATGCTGGTCACCGCGCTGGCGCCGGCGATCGGCTACGACAAGGCCGCGGCGATCGCCAAGGACGCCCACAAGCGCGGGCTGACGCTGCGCGAGGCGGCGCTGGCGGCCGGCGTGAGCGCCGACGACTACGACCGGCTGGTGCGGCCGGAGGACATGCTCGGCCCGGGCTGACGTCGATCCAGAGCCTCGGGCTGGCCGGACCGTGGTTTCGCTCGCGGTTCGCCATTCGCCCGCGGAACGGGTAGAAGCCGGCGCACCGCTCAGCTGGAGAACCGCCATGGCCAAAGGTCAGAAGAAGTCGAACAAGGAAATCCGCAAGCCCAAGAAGGAGAAGGTCAAGACCAACGCCTCGCAGCCGACGCAGAAGCTCGGCTCGGTCAAGGGCCTGGAGAACATGAAGAACAGCTGAGGCATCCCGATCCTCCCCGGAACGGGGAGGGGGACCACCCAAAGGGTGGTGGAGGGGCACGTTCGATTGATCCGTCCCTTCGAGGTCTTGAGCATCCGTGGGTGCCCCACCACCATGCTGCGCATGGTCCCCCTCCCCGTGCCGGGGAGGAACTAGGCATTCCCGGCCCTCCGGCGTAAGCGCGCGCGATGAGTGAACTCCACATCCTCGTCGACGCCGACGCCTGCCCGGTCAAGGACGAGATCTACCGCGTCGCCGAGCGTCACCGGGCGATGGTAAGCGTGGTCAGCAACAGCCCGTTCCGCGTGCCGGTCGGGCCGCTGGTGGTGCGCGTGGTGGTGAGCGGGGGCTTCGACGCCGCCGACGACTGGATCGCCGAGCGCGCCGACGCGAGGAGCGTGGTGGTGACCGCCGACATCCTCCTCGCCGAGCGCTGCCTCAAGGCCGGGGCGACGGTGCTCGGCATGAACGGCCGCCCGTTCACCCGCGCCTCGATCGGCGGCGCCATCGCCACCCGCGCGATCATGGCCGACCTGCGCGCCGGCGCCGACGGCCTGATGGGCGGCCCGGCGCCGTTCGCCAAGGCCGACCGCTCGCGGTTCCTGCAGGCGCTGGACGAGGCGCTGGTGCGGTTGGTGGGGCGGTGCTAGAATCTATTGCTCGATGCGCAATTCGGTAGCGCGTTGACACCAAGCTACACGTCTCTCAAGTCACGCGTTTTCCAGCATGTCCTCAAAGCTTGGTGCAGCGAGATAGCCTTTATCGATGAGACTTGCTCGCACGACCGTCTTATCGACATCAAAGTAGTCGGCTGCCGCAATAATCTGCTTTGAGTCCGGGCGGTCGAGATCGATACGCCGTCGAAGCTCAGCGAATGGGGCAAGCAGTGCCTTAGCAAATGCACGTTGGAATTTTTGGCGATCAGATTTCGACCGGCTCACTACACCCAGCCGCGCATGCTTGCTCCATAGCTCGTCGCCGATCATACGTGCAGCTTCGAACCGGCGGAGCCGCTCAGGCTCCATCTGCATTGCTAACTGATTTCGCCGATCATCGGCGAGTTTTGCAGCATAAGGTAGGTCTCGCGCGGTCGCATTTGCTCGACGGAAATCGTCAGCACGGATCTTGAGCAGGTCTGTAAATAGGTTTCCTGCGAGGTTCCGTGGTCTACCTAACCTCTTGTGTAACTGTCGCGCTGCATTCTCAGCCAATCGCCAAGGGACGGTCCCCTGTTGCATCTGGTGCCAAGGATCGATTGCCTCAAGCTCGCTAAAATCCACGACGATCTTTGAAGCTTCGGACGCTGCGATAGCTCGCTCAAGGACCTCTGGGCTTTCCTTCCCAGGCGCTGCCACTGCTGCTTCTTCAACAGCGTCCTCGCCAAATTTCTCTTCGAACTCGGCCATCGTCTCAATGACACGGTCTGGCGCTTCGTCTGGATCGAAACCGAGGCAGGCTTCGAGAATACGCCAAGAGGCCACATCAGGATCGCGGCGTTCGGAGCCAAGCTGTTTGAGCAAGTGGCGAAAGGCAGGGCCATCCGGATGCGAGGCGCTTTCGTGCGCAACTCGTTCTAAGAGCGCATCAACTCCCGCCTCGTAATCTCGGCCATCGATTGCGATGGGCGCAAAGTCCAGATAGCGAGTTGGACCAGCCGCTTGGCGGTAATTGGGCGCCATCGCTAGCGTAACTCGCTCACCCACTCCATAAATCATCATCGGAGGCCAGAGACTTCCGCCTGCAGCTGCGCTCAGTTCATGTCGCAAACGCCACTCGACCGATGGATAGCGGAGATCACCCAAAGTCTCGTGACGAAGCCGCCACCAATTATCGGCGAAGAAGAAAGCCAAGCTCAGTGCCGAGGTTTCGAAATATTGCCGATTGGTTTGCGTCTCTCGATCGATCAAGCGCGTGAGTGGCTCGTCTTCTGCGATGAAAGTGATCCGCGCGACATCAATGTCCTCCGCGCCGCGATCCGCGTCCCACTCAGTTTCAATGCTGAACGTCATCGATCGTCGCACTCAGACATAGCGTCTCTCTGCCGCGAGTAATGCCGCCTCGAGAATTTCCGTGTCCTCTACTCTCTCTTCAGCTTCATCGGAAGCCCAAGCTGAGAGGCGGGCAATTATCTTGCGAGCGAGTGGGTCGGACGGCAGGACTGGATAGCCATGGTAAATCGCATGCCCTGGGTTGGTGATCCTCAACTCGTAGATCCAACCATTATCATCGATTGTCCACAACATGCTGGGATCGCCCTTTAGCGCATGATCGCTAATGAGCCCTCCAATGACGCCGCGCCTCAACAGGCGTTGGATGCGAAGTCGGTCCTTAAACTTAAATCGTGCATGCAAGTCGCAGTACGTTCGATCGCGTCGTCGACCGCGATAAGGTTCGATGCCCCAGCTGTAGGGATCGGCCTTGTGCGCACCTGACCCTTCATAGGTGATGCGATCTGCGAGTTGTTCGCGGAGTGTTCGTGCGGGCATTTCAAGCAGGAGGCGCCGCTTCTGATTATCCGCAACGCGCTCGTCGATTACTCGTTTGTCGGGCTTTTTTCGCATCTAGCGAAGTTCGAACAGGCTACCCGCCAACACAAGCGCATAAATTCGTCGGCGCACGATAACAGGTCGCGGCTAGGGGCTCACAAATAGTGACAGCTGCCGCGACGCCTCCCTCCCGGAACCCCCCGCGCCCTCGCGCGCTGACTCCCCCGCAAGCAGGAGTCACACGCACATGGCCGCACGCGCCTATTGGCAGGGGCAGATCCGCCTCGCGCTCGTCTCGATCCCGGTCGAGGTCTACGCCGCGACCAAGTCGGGCGCCTCGATCAGCTTCCACCAGATCCACGAGCCGAGCGGCAAGCGGATCAACTACGAGAAGGTCGTCCAGGGCATCGGCCCGGTCGACCGCGACGAGATCGTCAAGGGCTACGAGGTCTCGAAGGGCAACTACGTGCTGCTCGACGACGACGAGATCGAGGCGGCCAAGGTCGAGAGCCGCAAGACGCTCGACCTCGTCCAGTTCGTCGATGCCGGCGAGATCGACGTGTTCTACTTCGAGAAGCCGTATTACGTCGTGCCCGCCGACGACCTCGCCGAGGAGGCGTTCATCGTGCTGCGCGACGCGCTCAAGAGCGCGGGCAAGGTCGGCATCGGCCAGATCAGCGTGCGCGGGCGCGAGACGCTGGTCAGCCTCAAGCCGTGCGGCAAGGGGCTGGTGCTCGAGACGCTGCGCTACGAGGACGAGGTCAGGAAGGCGCAGAGCTACTTCAAGGACATCCCCGCGACCAAGCCCGACAAGGCGCTGCTCGACCTCGCCACCACGCTGATCGAGCAGCGCGCGGCGCCGTTCGAGCCGGGCGAGTTCCATGACCGCTATGTCGATGCGCTCAAGAAGCTGATCGCCAAGAAGGCCAAGTCGAAGGGCAAGAAGATCCTCGAGGACGTCGAGGAGCCGGCCGACATGCGCGGCTCCAACGTGATCGACCTGATGGCGGCGCTCAAGAAGTCGGTCGGCGGCAAGGAGCCGCCGGCGAAGAAGGCCGCGGCGAAGAAGCCCGCCGCGCGCAAGGCCCCGGCCAAGAAGGCGGCGCCGGCGAAGGCCCGGAAGCGGGCGTGAGGTTGCCGACGGACTTGCCCTTTCCCCTTCAGGGGAGCGGGAGGAGCCCCGCCGGGGCGGAGGAAGCGGGAGCTGTGGCATACGCGACCGGCGCCCTCACTCCCCTCGCCCAACCCTCTCCCCTGAAGGGGAGGGGGCTGACGGGGCGCTGACATGGAGCTGAACCCGCCGATCCTGGTCCACTGGATCGACTACGACCTGATCTCGCGGCTCGGGGCGGCGGCGCTGCTCGGGCTGCTGCTCGGGCTCGACCGCGAGGTGCGCGGGCGCGCGGCGGGGCTGCGCACGCACGGGCTGATCTGCTTCTCGGCCGCGGCGATGACCGTGTCGATGATCTCGCTGCACAACCAGGCCGGTGGCAGCGGAGCGGACGTGCTGCGCATCTTCGAGGCGGCCGGGGCGTTCATCGGCATCGTCGGCGCCGGGCTGATCGTGTTCAGCAAGGGCAAGGTCAAGAACCTGACCACCGCCGCGCATTTGTGGCTGACCGCGGTGGTCGGGATCGGCTGCGGCGCCGGACAGTGGCCGCTGGTGGCGATCGGCACGGTCATCTCGCTGGTGATGCTGACCGGGCTCGGCGTGCTGGCGCGGCGCTTCTGGCCCGACGAGGACTTCACCCAGTGAGCGCCCGCGACCTCCTCGCCGAATACAACAAGAAGCGCGACTTCAGGAAGACCGCCGAGCCGGCCGGCAAGCGCGCGGAGGTGCGCCCGGGCGAGGGCGGCCGGTTCATCGTGCAGAAGCACGACGCGACGCGGCTGCACTGGGACTTGCGGCTCGAGGCCGAGGGCGTGCTCAAGAGCTGGGCGGTCACCAAGGGCCCGTCGCCCGACCCGGAGATCAAGCGGCTGGCGGTGCGCACCGAGGACCACCCGATGAGCTACGCCGACTTCGAGGGGATCATCCCGGCGGGCGAGTACGGCGGAGGCACGGTGATGCTGTGGGACCGCGGCACCTGGGCCCCGGTGCCCGGCAAGAGCTGGCGCGACCTCGACAAGGGGCACTTGCACTTCATCGTCGAGGGCGAGCGGATGAAGGGCGAGTGGCTGCTCATACGGCTGAAGAAGAAGCCCGGGGAGAAGCGCGAGAACTGGCTGCTGCGCAAGCTCGACGACGCCTACGCCGAGGACGGCGACGCGCTGGTCGAGCATTGTCTGACCTCGGTGCTCACCGGGCGCTCGATGGCCGAGATCGCCGGCGACAAGCAGGGCGCGTTCTCGCTGAAGGGCGTGCGCGGCGACAAGTTCACCGCAGTCATGGCCAAGGCGGCCAAGCGCAACAAGGCGCTCGGCAGAAAGGTCAACCCGAAGGCGCGCAAGGGGGGCAAGCCGCCCAAGTTCCGCCCGCCGCAGCTCGCCACGCTGGTCGACGCGGTCCCGGCGGGCAATGGGTGGATGCACGAGATCAAGTTCGACGGCTACCGCACGCTCGTCGCCGCGGCGGGGAGCGAGGTGCGCATCCACACCCGCAAGGGGCTCGACTGGAGCGACAAGTTCGTGCCGCTGGCCGAGCGCTTCAAGGCGCTCGACCTGCCGCCGTGCCTGATCGACGGCGAGGTCGTCGCCTACGGCACCGACGGCAACCCGAGCTTCTCGGCGCTGCAGGTGGTGCTCAAGCGCGGCCACGGCGCGCAGAAGGACAGCGACAAGCTGAGCTACCACGCGTTCGACCTGCTGGAGCTCGACGGGAAGGACCTCGCCGCGCTGCCCAACATCGAGCGCAAGGAACGGCTCGAGGCGCTGCTCGCCGCCGCCGCGCCGCCGATCCACGTCGCCGACCACGTCATCGGCGCCGGCGAGAAGCTGCTGAAGGCGATGTGCGAGGCCGGGCAGGAAGGGATCATCTCGAAGAAGATCGACAGCCGCTACGCCTCGGCGCGGAGCAAGAGCTGGGTCAAGGTCAAGTGCACCCGGCGGCAGGAGTTCGTCGTCATCGGGTGGAAGAAGTCGAGCGCCAAGGGGCGGCCGTTCGCCTCGCTGCTGCTTGCCCAGCACGAGGGCAAGAAGCTGGTCTACAAGGGCAACGTCGGCACCGGGTTCGATACCGACACGCTGGCGAGCCTGGCCGCGCGGATGAAGAAGCTCGAACGCGCCGAAGCGCCGGCCGAAGTGCCGCGCGAGGATCGCCGCGGGGCGACCTGGCTCAAGCCCGAGCTGGTCGCCGAGGTCGCCTTCGCCGAGTTCACCCACGCCACCGAGAAAGGCGGCGGCACGCTGCGCCACGCCAGCTACCTCGGCTTGCGCGAGGACAAGCCGGCGAGCGAGGTCAGGCCCGAGGTGGCGCAGGCCGCGCCGGACGAGGACGCGGCGGTCAAGATCTCCAACCGCGACCGGGTGATCTATCCCGAGAGCGGCCAGACCAAGGGCGAGCTGGCCGACTACTACGCTGCGGTCGCGGCGTTGATGCTGCCGTGGGCCGGCAACCGCCCGCTGACGCTGGTCCGCTGCCCGCAGGGGCGGGCCAAGAAGTGCTTCTTCCAGAAGCACGACAGCGGCACGTTCGGCCCGCAAGTCCACCACGTGCCGATCGTCGAGAAGGACGGCCAGGCCGAGGACTACCTCTACGTCGACGACGCCGCCGGCATCCTCACGCTGGTGCAGATGGGGGTGATCGAGATCCACGGGTGGGGCAGCCGCGTGCCCGAGGTCGAGGCGCCCGAGCGCATGGTGTTCGACCTCGACCCCGACGAGGGGCTCGATTTCGGCGACGTGAAGAGCGCGGCGAAGGACATCCACGACCGCCTCTCCGACATCGGCCTGACCAGCTTCGCGATGCTCTCGGGCGGCAAGGGCGTGCACGTGGTGGTGCCGCTCAACCCCGGCCACTCGTGGGACGCGCACAAGGACTTCTCCAAGCGCTTCGCCGAGGCGCTGGCACTGGCCGAGCCCGAGCGGTTCACCTCGAACATGGCCAAGGCCAAGCGCAAGGGCCGCATCTTCCTCGACTACTTGCGCAACCAGCGCGGCAGCACCGCGATCCTGCCCTATGCCGCGCGCGCCCGCGCCGGGGCGCCGGTGGCGGTGCCGATCGCGTGGGGCGAGCTCAAGGACATGAAGAGCGGCCACGAGTACTCGATCCGCGATGCCAAGCGCCTGCTCGACCGGGCGCAAAGCAAGTCGCTCGCCGGCTGGGGCTTTGCCGAGCAGGACCTGCCCGACCTGTGACGCTGCTGCGGCGTCAGCCGGGCACCAGCGTGCGCCCGGCCGCCGCGGTCAGCCAGGCATAGACCGCCTCGGCGGTGTAGGCGCGGAACTGCACCGGATCGGCCGTGACTCGCTTGGCCCCGCCGACGCACGGCCCGCCGTTGCCGATCAGCAGGCGGCGCGCGGTCGTCTCTCCGGTCGAGCCCGGCTCGGCGGCGAGCAGGTCGCGGCCGACCTGCGGGGCGATCTGGACCATGCAGGCGACGGTGACGAAATAGTCGCGGTCGATGCGCGGCCGCACGTTGTCGCGCTGCTGGTCGAGAGCGCTGAAGCGGGCGCGGACGGCGGGATCGAACGTCTGCGCGCGGGTCAGCTCGAGCGAGGCGCCGTAGTCCGCGAGCGCGCGCTCGTAGAGCGCCCCGCGGTCGTAAGTCGAGCGGCAGACCTCCTCCCTGACCTCGACGGTGACCATCCGCCCGATCTGCGGGTTGCAAGTGCCGAAGTAGGGCGATTCCGGCGTCGGCCAGCCGTAGCCGCCGTAGCACGCCTCGTTGCGGACGATGAACTTGTGCAGCGCGCGCTGCGCCCGGTGATGGCCGGGGCCGTGGTCGAGGATCGCGCGCAAGTCCTCCGCTTCGGGCAAGTCGGCGCAGCGCACGAACCGGGCGGACTCGGACCCGAGCGAGCGGCTGACCCGGCCGAGCGGCGCCACGCTCTGCGCCTGGACCGGCAGCTCGTCGAGCCGGTTCGGTCCGAGCACGAGTATCTCGCCGTCGGCCAGGGGATCGGGCGGCGGCGCGGCCGGCGCCGGCTGCGCCCGCGCGGAGCCCGGCGAGGCCAGCGCCAGCGCGGCGAGGAAGGCGAGGACGGGACGGTCGTGGGCCATGCATCTCCAGACGCAGCGCTGCCGCGGCAGCGGTCCGGACGGGCATGATAACCAGCGGCAAAGGCTTGGCAAACCACGATTCCCGGACTCCTGCCGGCCCGGGCACCGGGCGCGCGGTGGCAACGAGCGGGCTGACAGGGCGCGGCAATCGCCTCTAGCATGCGCCTGCACGCCGCGATTCGAGCGGCCGGGAGAGACCGATGATCGCCGACCGCCGCCGCTTCCTCCACGCCACCGCCACCGCCTTCGCCGCGCTCGCCGCCAGCGGGTGCACGCGCGGCGGCCTGGCCACGACCGGCGGCGGCAGCAACTACGGCCCGCTGGTGGCCGATCCCAACGGGCTGATCGACCTGCCGGCGGGGTTCTCCTACCGCATCCTCTCGGCGCTCGGCGATACCATGAGCGATGGCGGGCGGGTGCCCAACAACGCCGACGGGATGGGCTGCTTCGACCTCGGCGGCGGCCGCATCGCGCTGGTCCGCAACCACGAGCTGATGCCCGATGAGGACAACGGCGGCGCCACCGGTCCGGCCTACGACACGCGCGCGCGCAGCCTGGTGCCGCTGGCCGGCGGGACGACCACGCTGGTGCTCGACGCGCGCACGCTCGAGGTCGAGCGCCAGTTCCGCTCGCTCTCGGGCACCATCCGCAACTGCGCCGGCGGCGTGACCCCGTGGGGCAGCTGGCTGACCTGCGAAGAGAACCTGATGAAGCCCGACGGCAAGATCAACAAGGAGCACGGCTGGGTGTTCGAGGTCCCGGCTGCGGCCACCGGGCCGGTCGATCCGGTGCCGCTGAAGGCGATGGGCCGGTTCAACCACGAGGCGGCGTGCGTCGATCCACGGACCGGCGCGGTGTACCTGACCGAGGACCGCGAGGACGGCCTGCTCTATTGCTTCGTGCCGCGGGTGAAGGGGCGGCTGGCCGAAGGCGGCACGCTCCACGCGCTGGCGATCGAGGGCGTGCCCGACGCGCGCAACTGGACCGCGCCCGCGGTCGCGCCGCAGACCTGGCACCAGGTGCGCTGGGTCACGCTCGGCAACCCCGAGGCGCCCGACGACGACTTGCGCAAGCGCGGCGCGGCGATGGGCGCGACGCTGTTCGCGCGGGGCGAGGGGATGTGGATGGGCGAGGGCGAGCTCTACTTCGCCTGCACCAGCGGCGGCGCGATCAAGCTCGGCCAGATCTTCCGCCTGCGCCCGCAGGTCTCGGGCCGGGACCGGCTGCAGCTGTTCTACGAGAGCACCAGCATCGAGCAGTACAACTTCGGCGACAACCTGACGGTGGCGCCGAACGGCCACCTGGTGGTGTGCGAGGACCAGTACACCGAGAACGTCCACAACCACTTGCGCGGAATCACGCCCGATGGCGTGGCTTATCCGCTGGCGCTGTCGCGGGTCGACACTGAGTGGGCCGGCGCCTGCTTCTCGCCCGACGGGCGGACGCTGTTCGCCAACTTGTACAAGCCGGCCAAGACCGTGGCGATCACCGGGCCGTGGATGGCCTAAATCCTCCCCGCGAGCGGAGAAATGGCATCGCGCAGCGATGACGGAGGGGGCTGTCGGTTGGCGCAGCGCTTGCGGAAAGTCCCCTCCACCATGCTTCGCATGGTCCCCCTCCCCGTTCCGGGGAGGAACTATAGGCCCGCCACCGCCGCCAGCACCGGCTCGGCCCACTCGGGCCGGCAGATCAGCAGGTCGGGGAGGTAGCTGTCCTTCTCGTTGTACCGCAGCGCCCCACCGTCGATCCGCGAGCAGTGCAGGCCGTGCGCCTTGGCCACCGCCACCGGCGCGCAGTTGTCCCATTCGAACTGGCCGCCCGAATGGAGGTAGATCTCGGCCTGGCCGAGCACCACCGCCATCGCCTTGGCCCCGGCCGAGCCGAGCGGCACCAGCTCGCAGCCGAGCGCTTCGGCGACGGCGAGCGCTTCGGCGGCCGGGCGAGTGCGGCTCACCAGCATGCGCGGCGCGCCCTCGTGCGTCGCGGGCGCCACCGCCTTGTCCGAGCGCAGCGTGAGGCCCAGCCCCGGCAGCGCGACCGCGCCGACTTGCGCCACGCCATCGATAGCCAGCCCGACATGGACCGCCCAGTCGGCGCGCGCCTCGCCGTACTCGCGGGTGCCGTCGAGCGGGTCGACGATCCACACCCGGTCCTTGAACAGCCGCTCGAGCGTGTCGCGGCTCTCCTCGGACAACACGCCGTCTTCCGGCCGCTCGGCGGCCAGCCGGTCCATCAGGTAGCGATTGGCGAGCCGGTCGCCGGCCTCGCCAAGCGCCTTGCCTTCGAGCCCGCCATTGGTGCGCAGATCGAGCAGAATGCGCCCCGCCTCCTCCGCCAGCTCCGCCGCCAGCGCGGCGTCGGTCGTGGTCACAGGTCGGGCGCCCATTCGCCGATCAGGCGGCGGACGATCTCCTCGGCGGCGTCCTCGGGGCTCATCCGCGTGGTGTCGATGCGGATCTCGGCGTTCTCGGGCCGCTCGTAGGGGCTGTCGATGCCGGTGAAGTTCTTGAGATCACCGGCGCGCGCCTTTTTGTAGAGGCCCTTGACGTCGCGCTGCTCGGCGACGGCGAGCGGAGTGTCGACGAACACCTCGATGAACTCGCCGGCGGGCAGCATCGCGCGGACCAGCTGGCGCTCGGCCCGGAACGGGCTGATGAAGGCCGTCAGCACGATCAGCCCGGCGTCGGCCATCAGCTTGGCGACCTCGCCGACCCGGCGGATGTTCTCGATCCGGTCGGCCTCGGTGAAGCCGAGGTCCTTGTTGAGCGCATGGCGGACGTTGTCGCCGTCGAGCAGGAAGGTGTGCCGCCCGGCGGCGTGGAGCTTCTTCTCGACGAGGTTGGCGATCGTCGACTTGCCCGAGCCGCTGAGGCCGGTGAACCACAGCACCGCGGGTCGCTGGCCCTTGAGCGCCGCGTGCGCCTCGCGGCTGACCTCGAGCGCCTGCCAGTGGACGTTCTGAGCCCGGCGCAGGCAGAAGTGGATCATGCCCGCGGCGACGGTGGCGTTGGTCAGCTTGTCGATCAGGATGAACCCGCCGAGCTCGCGGCTGTCCTCGTACGGCTCGAACACGATCGGCCGGTCCGTGGTGACCTGGGCGACGCCGATCGAGTTCAATTCGAGCGTCATCGCCGCGAGGTGCTCCATCGTGTTGACGTTGACCTCGTACTTCGGCTGGGCGACGGTGGCGGTGACGGTCTGCGTCGCCAGCTTGAGCCAGTAGCCGCGGCCGGGGATCAGGTGGTCGTCGCTCATCCACACGATGGTGGCCTCGAACTGGTCGGCGCTCTGCGGCGGATCGTCGGCGACGGCGATGACGTCGCCGCGGCTGCAGTCGATCTCGTCGGCCAGGGTCAGGGTGACCGACTGGCCGGCGACCGCCTCACTCAAAATTCCGTTCGTGTCGAGCGAAGTCGAGACACGCTTCTCGACTTCGCTCGAAGCGAACGGGGTTTGGGGAAAGACGATCTCTTTGACAGTCGTCACTTTCCCCGAAGGCAGCACCCGCACCGCGTCGCCCGGCTTGACGGTGCCGGCGGCGATCTGCCCGGCGAAGCCGCGGAAGTCGAGGTTGGGGCGGTTGACCCATTGCACCGGCAGGCGGAACGGGCGGGCCTGCGCGGCGGCGCTCTCGAGTTCGACCGTCTCGAGGTGCTCGATCAGGCTCGGCCCGGCATACCATGGCGTCTCGCGCGACGGAGCGGCGGTGATGTTGTCGCCCTTGAAGCCCGAGATCGGGATCGCGGTGAACCCGGCGATGCCGATCTCATGCGCGAACGCGCGGTAGTCGGCGACGATCTCGTCGAACACCTCCTGCGCGTAGTCGACCAGGTCCATCTTGTTCACCGCCAGCACCAGGTGGCGGATGCCGATCAGGTGCGCGAGGTACGAATGGCGCCGGGTCTGCACCAGCACGCCCTTCCTCGCATCGACCAGGATCACCGCGAGGTCCGCGGTGCTCGCGCCGGTGACCATGTTGCGGGTGTACTGCTCGTGGCCGGGGGTGTCGGCGACGATGAACTTGCGTTTCTCGGTGGCGAAGAAGCGGTAGGCGACGTCGATGGTGATGCCCTGCTCGCGCTCGGCGGCGAGGCCGTCGACAAGGAGGGCGAAGTCGATCGCCTTGCCCTGCGTGCCGACCCGCGCGCTGTCGGCCTCGAGCGCGGCCAGCTGGTCCTCGAAGATCATCTTGGCATCGTAGAGCAGCCGGCCGATCAGCGTCGACTTGCCGTCGTCCACCGAGCCGCAGGTGATGAAGCGCAGCAGGCCCTTGTTCTGGTGTAGCTCGAGGTAGGCCTCGATGTCCTCGGCGATGAGGGCGTCGGGGCGGAAGGATTCGTTCATCTCAATCCTCCCCGGGACGGGGAGGGGGACCGTCCGCAGGACGGTGGAGGGGGCCCGCCCCATGCGCCGCGCTGGTGGAGGGCCCCCTCCACCATGCCGCTGCGCGTCATGGTCCCCCTCCCCGTTCCGGGGAGGAACTGGCCCTTCATCAGAAGTACCCCTCCTGCTTCTTCTTCTCCATGCCCGCGCCGCCGGCGTCCTTGTCGATCGCGCGGCCCTGGCGCTCGCTGGTGGTGGTGAGCAGCATCTCCTGCACGACTTGCGGCAGCGTCGCCGCCTCGCTCTCGATCGCGCCGGTCAGCGGGTAGCAGCCGAGCGTGCGGAAGCGTATCGAGCGTTCCACCGGCACCTCGCCGGGCATCAAGGGAAACCGCTCGTCGTCGACCATCAGCAGCAGGCCGTCACGCTCGACCGTCGGGCGCGGCGCAGCCATGTACAGCGGGACGATCTCGATCCGCTCCTTCATGATGTACTGCCAGATATCGAGCTCGGTCCAGTTGGAGAGCGGGAACACGCGGATGCTCTCGCCCTTGTTCTTGCGCGCGTTGTAGAGGTTCCACAGTTCGGGGCGCTGGTTCTTCGGATCCCAGCCGTGGCTCGCCGTGCGGAAGCTGAAGATGCGCTCCTTGGCGCGGCTCTTCTCCTCGTCGCGCCGCGCCCCGCCGAACGCGGCATCGAACTGCCACTTTTCGAGCGCCTGCTTGAGCCCTTCGGTCTTCCACATGTCGGTGTGCAGCGGGCCGTGGTCGAACGGGTTGATGCCGCGCTCCTGCGCCTCGGGGTTGTGATGGACCAGCAGCTCCATCCCCGCCTGCCTGGCGGCCTTGTCGCGCAGCGCGTACATGGCGCGGAACTTCCACGTGGTGTCGACGTGGAGCAGGGGGAACGGCGGCGGCGCCGGGTGGAACGCCTTCCTCGCCAGGTGCAGCATCACCGCGCTGTCCTTGCCGACCGAATAGAGCATCACCGGGTTGGCGGCCTCGGCGACCACCTCGCGCATCACATGGATGCTCTCCGCCTCGAGGCGGTCGAGATGGGTCAGGCGCTGCACCGGCGCGAATTGCCTCCTATGCGGCGCAATCGCAAGGCGCGCGGGCGGGAGAAATTCTTCACCGCCGTCAAGCGGGGAAGGGAGTCCACTCCTCCTGCGCCGGCAGCGGCGCGAAGATCGCCGCGAGCATGTCCGCGGTGACGCCTTCGGGCGTCGCCGGGTCCCAGCGCGGCGCGTTGTCCTTGTCGATCAGCACCGCGCGCACGCCCTCGGCGAAGTCCGGACGCAGGATGACCCGCGCCGCGACCGCGTATTCGCGGCGCATCTCCTCGGCGAAGTCCTCGGTCGCGGCGCCGCGGCGCAGCACCTCGAGCGCGACCTGGCAGGCCTGCGGGCTTTTGCGGCGCAGCGTCGCCAGCTCCTTCGCCGCCCATTCGCCCGGGTCGGCCTCGAGCGCGGCGAGAATGTCCGCGAAGCGGTCGGACTTGAACAGCCGCATGATGTCGAGGCGGTTGCCGGCGATGCGCGGCTGGCCCGGGCTGGCTCCGGCGAAGGCGATGTGCCGGTCGGCGGTGCGCGGATCGCGCCCCAGCGTTGCCTTGAGCTCGGGCAGCCGTTCCGACGGCACGTAACGTGTGGCCAGGCCGAGGTGGAGGCACTCTGCCGGGTCGAGCCGCGCCCCGGTCAGCGCGAGGAATTGCCCGTAGCGCCAGCGCAGCCGCGACAGGTAGCGCCCGCCGCCGACGTCGGGGAACAGGCCGATCGCCGTCTCTGGCATGGCTAGGACCGTGTTTTCGGTCGCCACGCGGTAGGTGCACGGCAGCGCCAGGCCGACGCCGCCGCCCATCGTGATCCCGTCCATGAACACCGCGGTCGGCTTGGGATAGGTGAACAGCAGATGGTTCATCCTGTACTCGGCGTGGAAGAACGCGCGGCCCGCCGCGCCGCCGTCCTCGAGCGCCGAGCGCCGCACCAGCGCAACGTCGCCGCCGGCGCAGAACCCGCGGCCCCCGGCGTGGTCGATCATGACCAGCTCGATGCCGTCGTCCACGCGCCATTCGAGCAGCGCGGTCGAGATAGCCTCGCACATCTCGCGGGTCAGCGCGTGGAGCGCCTGCGGGCGGTTGAGCGAGATATGCCCCACCGCGCCCTCGCGGCGGGTCAGCACGTCGCTCATTGCCGCAGCAGGTCCCGCCCGACGATCAGCCGCATGATCTGGTTCGTGCCCTCGAGGATCGAGTGCACCCTGAGGTCGCGCCAGAACCGCTCGACCGGGTAGTCCATGAGGTAGCCGTAACCCCCGTGGAGCTGGAGCGCGCGGTCGGCGACCGCGCTGCCGGTGTCGCTGGCCAGGCGCTTGGCCATCGCCGCGAAGCGCGTCTTGTCGGGCGCCTCGGCGGTGACTTTGGCGGCGGCGAGGTAGAGCAGCGCGCGCGCGGCCTCGAGCTCGGTCGCCATGTCGGCGAGCATGAACTGGGTGTTCTGGAAATCGGCGATCGGGCGGCCGAACTGCTGGCGCTCCTTGGTATAGCGCACCGCCTCGTCGAGGCAGCGCTGCCCGCCGCCGAGCGAGCAGGCGCCGATGTTGAGCCGCCCGCCGTCGAGCCCGGCCATCGCGATGCGGAACCCCTCGCCGAGGCCGCCGACGAGGTTCTCCTTGGGCACCCGCACGCTGTCGAGGATCAGCGCCGCGGTCGGCTGCGAGTGCCAGCCGGTCTTCCGCTCGGGCGCGCCGAACGAGACGCCGGGCATCCCCTTCTCGATCGCCAGGCACGAGATGCCCTTCGGCCCGTCGTCGCCGGTGCGGACCATCGTCAGGTAGAGTTCGTTCTCGCCCGCGCCGCTGATGAACTGCTTGGTGCCGTTGACCAGCCAGTGATCGCCCTCGTCCGCGGCCGTGGTCTTGAGCGCCGCCGCGTCCGAGCCCGAGCTCGGCTCGGTCAGGCAATAGCTCGCCATCCACTCCATGCCGACGAGCCGGGGCAGGTACTTCGCCTTGACCGCCGCCGAGCCGAACCGGTCGAGCATCCACCCGGCCATGTTGTGGATCGAGACGAACGCGCTCGTCGACGGGCAGCCGTAAGCCATCGCCTCCATGATCAGCGCCGCCTCGAGCCGCCCGAGCCCGATCCCGCCCGATTCCTCGCTCACGTAAATCGCCGCGAAGCCCAGCTCGGCGGCGGCGCGAATCGTGTCCTTGGGAAAGACGTGCTTCTCGTCCCACTCGGCCGCGAAAGGGGTTATCCGGTCGGCGGTGAACCGGCGCGCCATGTCCTGAATCGCGAGCTGGTCGTCGGTAAGGGCGAACTGGCTCATTACTGCCCGCTGCCGATCACCGCGTCGGCCTCGATCTCGACCTTGAACTGCGGGCCGTAGAGCGCGACGATCTGCACCAGCGTGCCGCACGGGCGGGTCGGCTTGAGCGCCTTGGTGAACGCGGCGCTGACCGCGTCGCCGTCGGCGATGTCGGTGACGAACATACGCACCCGCACGACGTCGCCCATGTGCCCGCCGAGCTCCTCGATGTGCTCGCGGATCAGCTCGTAGCAGCGCTCGGCCTGGCGCCCGGCGCCGGGCGAGACCGAGCCGTCGGCCTCGACCCCGATAGTGCCCGAGACGAAGATCTGGTTGCCGACGCGCAAGCCGCGGGTGAAGCCGATCTCCTCCTCGAGCGGCGAGCGCGCCGGAATGCGCTGGCGGCCGTCCTGCGGATCAGCCACGGTGCGATGTGCTCATGCCAGGTCCCCTCCCGTTTGCCCCTAGCTACAGCTTACCGCGGTGATGCGGTAGTCGTCGTCGTAGCTCACGGTCACGCGCCCGAACGCGTATTCCATCGTCACCGCGGTGCGCGGCGGCACCCAGCGGATGCGCGTCGAACCGGTCGCCGCCATGATCGCCGCGCCGCTTTCGGCGGTGGCGCGCTGGCCGACGAAGCTCTGCCCGGGCTCGGCACGGCAGGTGTCGCCCGCCGGGCGTTCCTCGCCCTCGGCGGGCACGGTGGCGCAGGCGGCCAGCGCCAGCGCCAGCGCGGGCAGGGCCATGGTCTTCACGCGGAACCTCCATCGCTGTCTTGCCCGACAACGGCCGGGCGGCCATTCCTTTCCTCGCGCGGCGCCCGGCGCTAGAGACCGTCCGGGCAATGGGCGAGGGATGCGATGGCCGGCTTGTGGTTCGAGGAATTCGCGGTGGGCCGGGTGTTCGATCACCCGCTCCGCCGCACGGTGACCGAGACCGACAACTTGCTGATGAGCGCGCTGACGCACAATCCCGCGCCGCTGCATCTCGACGCCGAGTACATGAAGGGCACCGAGTACGGCCGGATCCTGGTCAACTCGTGCTTCACGCTGGGGCTGATGGTGGGGATCTCGGTCAACGACACCACCCAGGGCACCGCGGTCGCCAACCTCGGTTGGGACGAGGTGCGCTTTCCCAGGCCGATCTTCGTCGGCGACACCTTGCGGATCGAAACCGAGGTGCTCGACGTTCGGGAATCGCGGTCGCGGCCCGACCAGGGGATCGTCACCTTCGCCCATCGGGCCTACAACCAGGCCGGCGAGCTGGTCGCCCAGTGCAAGCGCGCATCGTTGCAGCGCAAGCGCCCCGCGGCTAGCGCCTGACCGCCTGACCAACTGGAGAGTGTGATGCCGCTGCACGTCGAACCCATCCTGCCGCGTTTCGGCGCCGAGTGCTCGGGCCTCGACCTGACCCGGCCGCTCAGCGAGGACGAGGTCAGGCAAGTCACCGACGCGATGGACTCCTACGGCGTCACCGTGTGGCGCGACACCGGCATGAACGACGAACAGCACGTCGATTTCAGCCGCAACTTCGGCTACCTCGAGCGCGTGCCGCGCCGCGAGGGGGCGAAATATCGGCTGCCGTTCCGCGAGCTGTTCGACGCCTCCAACCTCAACCTCGACGGCGACATCACCCGGGACGAGGCGGCGATCCAGTATCGCAAGGGTGACCGACTGTGGCACACCGACAGCGCCTTCATGGAGAAGCGCACGAGCTACTCGATCCTGCTGGCGCACTCAGTGCCGCCCGAGGGCGGCGAGACCTGGTTCGCCGACACCCGCAGCGCCTACGACGACCTGCCGCAGGACATGAAGGACTTCCTCGACGGCAAGGTCGGCATCAACACACTGTGGTGGAGCCGCAAGCTGGCCGGCGCCGAGATCGACGAGGCCGAGATCGACGAGCGGCCCAAGGCGCGGCATCCGCTGGTCCACGTCCACAAGGGCTCGGGCCGCAAGGCGCTGTTCATTGCCGCGCACACGATGGACGTCGAGGGCATGCCGAAGGAGGAAGGCCGCAAGCTGATCCGCGACCTGATCGAGCACTGCACCCAGCCGCAATACGTGTTCAGCGTCGACTGGCACGTCGGCGACATGGTGATCTGGGACAACTTGTGCTCGATGCACCGCGGCGGCGACTACGCCTACGACACCTACAAGCGCGACATGCGCCGCACCACCGTGCGCGAAGGCACCGAGCCGCATACGATGGAGACCGGCGACGATCCGTTCGGCGAGCTGTTCGCCAAGACCCCGAAGACCGTCGACATCCAGGGCGCGCGGTTCGCGGGGCGGTAAGCGCTCAGTTGCAGGTGAAGTCGGTGGCTGAAACCGGTCGGCAGGCGTCCGGCCACTGGCCGCTCTCGCGCCAGAACCTGACCAACCCGAGGTCGGTTACGAACTTCTCGAAGCCGGCCGTCCTGCGCGCATTCGCCATCGTGGGAAACCAGAGAGAGTTGATCCCGTAGCCGCCGGGTTTTTCCAAGGCCAGGCGCAAGAGGTCTAGCGCGAGCTTGGGATGTCCATCGAGGCTCGCGTCTTGCGCGGCGCCAACGATCTGGACCTTGCCGCCTTCGCCAAAACGCCTTGTGGCCCATTGTCTCAGCTCCTGCCTGGACATCGCCGTCAGACCCTCGTCGTGAGCGTCGAACCTATCCATCGCCACATCATGGTGCTCTGCGAATTGGATCGCTTTTGCTTTGTGACCCAGCTGCAGGTGTCCCATGACCACGTAGCGGGCGTATTGCTGGGCGCTGATTGGATCGTTGGCGGATAACTTCTCAAACAGCTCGATCGCTTCCTCATGACGGCCCAGACTCGCAAGGGCCCAGACTCTAATGGGGTCATTACGCGTGATGGGATCGATTGCCTCGTTCGAGTCGAGAAGCGAAAGAGCTTCCCGAGCTCGCCCGTTAAGCAGCGCATAGCTGGCAAGAAAATTTCGTAATTCGGGGTCTATGCCCTGGTCGAGTTCCTCGACGCGCCGGAAGCTAGCTGCTGCGGCCGCGTAGTCCTTCCGCTCATTGTAGTAATTTCCGCGGGCCGCGTGGCCGATCCACAAATCGGGATCCGCCGCCAGAGCACGCGCCGTGCTGTTATCCATCTTCGCCAACAAGGCGAGCGCCCGTTCCCTCGTGGCGGCTAGGTTCGACTGGACACCAAAGGAGGTCGACAAGGCGGCCAGCGCCTTGATGTAGTCCGGGTCGAGCGCCAGCGCGCGCTCGAGATGGCGCACCGCCACGCTCTGGTCCTGGTCGAAGACGTGGGCCTTGTATTCGAGGTATGCCGCGAAAGCCTCGGGATTGTCCGTGCCGCCGTAGGCCGCGGAATTGGCGCCGACATCCAGCGACACACCAAGGGCATCGGAAATCGACGCGGCGATCGCCTCCTGCACCTCGAACAGATCCGCGATGCCCCGGTCGAAGGTCTCCGACCAGAGGATCTCGCCATCGGCATCGGACAGGCGCGCGGTCACCCGCAACCGGTCGCCGCTGCTGCGAATGCTGCCATCGACGATATAGGCGCGCTTGAAGCTGTCAGCAGGCACACGTCCATCGGCCTCGGCGGTGGCGATCCGGAGTTCGGGCAACCTGCGCAGCCGGACGATCAGTTCGTCAGTAATACCGCCGGCCAACGCCGCTTCGGTGCGGTCGGCTTTGCCGCTCGCAGCGAGAGCCCGCACCACCACCGGAATGCGTTCCTGCTGGCGGAGACCGACGTCATCGCCAAATTGCGTCCAGGCACCTGCAAGCACGACGAGCAGCGCCATCAAGCCGATCGCCCAGCGATGGCGACGCGCGCTCGCCCACATCGCTGCAACGTTCAACCCCCGTGGGTTTGCCATCGCCGCGGTCCGGGCCTGGTCCAGCCGCGCCGGCCCGATGACTGGCACAGGTGTAACCGCGGCCCTGTCGGCCGCGGGCTCCAACTGCATATCGATGTCCAGCTGGTAACCGACGCTGCGAATCGTCTTCAGCCGGTCGGCCTCGGGCCCAAGCGCTTTGCGCAGCGCAACGATGTGCACCTGGAGCGCATTCTCCTCGACCGTCACGCCCGGCCAGACCGCGTCGAGCAGCTCGTCCTTGGTGACGATCTCGCCGCGCGCTTCGGCGAGCATGGAGAGGATGTCGAGCGCGCGCTTGCCGAGCGGCTCGCGCCGCCCGCCGGCCAGCAGCTGCCGCCCCGGCTGCAGAGTTCTCGATCCTAGCCTAACCTCGTCCAAGGCTTTCGCCCCCGCTGCCCCTGACCCACAATACCACAAACCGGCAAGAAGAACTGCGCTGGCGACTCCGCGCTGCCAAATGCTGGAGACGGTTTGCGCAATGGCGGCCAGTCGCGGGAATGCGCGATTTTGGCCTGTTCTTAAGCTGACCAACAGGTTTCACGAAAGCTTCAGCGAAGCTTCACCGAACCGCCAAAGTGCCGTGGCTCGATCCGGCGCAGAACGGATGGGCCGACGGAGAGGGTTCCTTTTCGAACTTGCTCCCGAGGATCACCGGCGGCCCCGGCCGTCATTTGGATACTCGAGCAAAGGATTGATCATCATGCGTAACATCGTCATCACCTCCGCCCTGACCGCGCTCTCGCTGGCCGTCATCGCCACCCCGGCTGCGGCCGAAGCCACGCGCTACGTATCGTATGCCGACCTCGACCTCACCAATTCGGCTGGCCGCGCGGCGCTGCGCCAGCGCGTGTCGGATGCCGTCGAACAGGTCTGCGGGAAAGCCGACGTGCGTAACATCCATTCCGCGAACCAGGTCGCCGAATGCCGTACCGACACTTGGGCGGCGACCCAGCCGCAGCTCAACGAAGTACTCGGCGGCTCGGTTCGCGTCCTGGCCAACGCCACGATCGCCATCGGTCAGGCGGTTTCGGCTCGCCGTTCGCAGGACTGACTTCGCTCCCACTGGCGGCGGCACTTCGGTGCCGCCGCCTTTCTTGTTGCGTCAACGAAAACGCCCGGCTCCTTGCGGAACCGGGCGCATCGTTCGCCTGATCGACTAAGTCAGAAAATCCGCGCGGCGCTTTCGGCCGGGGCGTCGAGCAGGGCTTCGAGCTCGGCGTCGAGGCGCAGGATGGTGAGCGAGGCGCCGGCCATCTCGAGCGACGTGCAATATTCGCCGACATAGTTGCGGACCACGGTGAACCCGGCCTTCTCGGCCAGCTCGTGGGCCTTGGCGTAGATCACGTAGAGCTCGGTAATCGGCGTGCCGCCGAGGCCGTTGACCATGATCGCGACGCGGTCGCCCGAGTTGAACGGCACGTCCTTGGCGACCGCCTCGAACAGCTCCTCGGTGATCTCGTCGGCGCTCTTGATCTTCTCGCGGCGACGGCCCGGCTCGCCGTGGATGCCCACGCCGACTTCCATCTCGTCGTCGCCGATGTCGAAGATCGGCGTGCCCTTGGCCGGCGGGATGCAACTCGTCAGCGCCACGCCCATCGTGCGGACGTTCTTGTTGACCTTGTCGGCGATCGCCTCGACCTCGTCGAGGCTCTTGCCCTGCTCGGCGGCGGCGCCGCAGCACTTGATGACGAAAAAGTTGCCGGCCACGCCGCGGCGGCCGACGGTATAGAGGCTGTCCTCGACCGCGACGTCGTCGTTGATCCAGAACTGGCGCACGTTGATGCCCTCGGCCTGGGCCATCTCGGTCGCCATGTCCCAGGCCATGCGGTCGCCCTGGTAGTTGTTGACCAGCACCAGCACGCCGGCGTCGGAGTTGCAGGCCTTGATCGTCTCGTAGCACGAATCGACCGCCGGGGCGGCGAACACCGCGCCCTGGCAGGCGCCGGTCAGCATGCCCGGGCCGACCGCCATGACGTGCGCCGGCTCGTGGCCGCTGCCCGACCCCTGCACGACCGAGACCTTCGCGTTGTCTGGGCCGCTCTTGCGGGTGATCATCTGGAACTCGGCGTTGAAGTCGAGCAGGTCGGGGTTGGCCATCTGGATGCCCTTCATGAACTCGGGCACGAAAGCGGCGGGATCGTTGACGAACTTCTTCATGGGTTTTCCTCTCCGTGGATCGTTTGATTAAGCGGTGGCTTTGGCGAGCTCGGCGGCGACGGGCGTGCGCTCCACTCCGTATTCCTTGCACCAGTCCTGCAGGATCGTGGCGATGGCGACGATGCCCGGGTCGGGCGTGTTGGCGCTGCGCTCGCCGACCTGGCTGGCGCGCCCGCGATGGGCGACCAGCGTGCGGGTCTCGTCGATCGCGGTGTCGGCGGCCTGGGCCGCTTCCTTGAGGGCAGCGGCCTTGTCGCCGCTCGCCGCCTGCAGCTTCTCGTGCACCGGGATCAGCGCGTCGAGCAGCGTCTTGTCGCCGAGCTTGGCGCCGCCGCGGGCCTGGATGCCCTCGATCGCCGAACCGAGCATGCCGGCGAGATCGTCGAGCGTGATCGCGGTCTTGCCGCGGGTCAGCATCGCCGCCTTCATGAACCCGGTGCCCCAGATCGGACCCGAACTGCCGCCGACGTGCTTGCTGACGATCATCGAGATCTTGAGCAGCATTGCGCCGATGTCGGTCTTGGGAATCTCGTCCCAGTCCTTCTCGATCTGGCGGAAGCCGGTCGCGAGCGAAGTGCCGAAGTCGCCGTCGCCGGCGAGGCCGTCGAGGTCGGCGAAGTACTTCTCGTTGCGCAGCACCGTGCTGCAAGTCGTCTTGATCGCGCGTTCGATGTCGGCCTGCGAAATCTCAGCCATTCTTTCCTCTCCTCAGGCCGCGGTGGCAGCGGCCAGCTCGCCCAGATCGGCGAGCGTGACGTTGACATGGGGCTCGTCGCCGAGCTCGGGGACGACCTTGACGGCGCCGGCGAAATCCTCGTCGACGGTGTAGGTGCTGGTGGTGATCAGCGTCGGCAGCCGGGCCGCGCGCGCGGCGAGCAGGCCGTTGCGGCTATCCTCGACCACCATGCACTCGTTCGCCGGCAGCCCGAGCGTCTCGAGCGCGAGCAGGTAGATGTCGGGCGCCGGCTTCTTCCTGGCGACGCAATCGCCGGCGTGGACGAAATCGAACGCCGCCTTCCGCTCGGGCCCGAGCAGGTCGAGCACGGCGTCGATGAACTTGGGGTTCGAGGTCGTGCACACGCCCAGCTTGACGCCGGCGGCGATCGCCTCGTCGATGATGCGCCGGATGCCGGGCCGCACCGGCAGCGTGGCGACCAGCTCGGAGGTGATCTGCGTCTTGCTCTTGTGGAGCGCGACGATCAGCGCGTCTTTCGCCTCGGGCGTGTCCGTCGCTTGCGGCCAGCCGTACTCGTCGAAATAGGCGCGCATCCGCTCCTTGCCGCCGGCTACCAGCAGCAGCTTGCCGTAGAGCTCGACGTCCCATTCCGCGTCGATTCCCATCTCGGCGAACGCGCGGTTGAAGCCGACCCGGTGCGCGTCGCGCTCGGTGTCGACCAGCACGCCGTCGCAGTCGAAAATGAGCGCCTTGATCATCGGTCTCAGGCAGCCTTGGCGAGGAAGCTCGGCGCCCGGCCCTTGCCGCCGAACTTCTCGATGAAGCCGGCGAACATGGCCTTGCAGGCCTGGTACTGCGCGTCGATCAGCCGCAGCGGCTCGTAGTCGGTCGGCTTGGCAGTGTGATAGTCGACGAAGCTCTGCACGAAGACGTGCTTGAGGTTGGTCGAGATGTTGATCTTGGCGCTGCCGCGCGCGATGGCCTTGGCGAAGGTCTCGTCGCTGAGGCCGGTGCCGCCGTGCAGCGCCATCGGCGTGCGCGTCAGCCGGTTGATCGCCTCGATACGGTCGAAGTCGACCACCGGATCGCCATGGTAGAAGCCGTGCGCGGTGCCGACCGCGCAGGCGAACGCCGACAGGTCGAGCGCGTCGCAGAAGCGCCGGGCGTCCTCCGGATCGGTCAGCACGGAGTCGGCTTCGTCGACCACCATGTCGTCCTCGACCCCCATGATCTGCCCGAGCTCCGCCTCCATGCCGACGCCGTATTTCTCGGCGATCTCGCGGACCTTGAGCGATTCAGCGAGGTTCTCCTCGAACGGCAGCTCGGAGGCGTCGATCATGATCGAGGTCCAGCCCGCCTTGGCGCAAGCCTCGATCATCGCCAGGTCCTTGCAGTGGTCGAGATGCAGCACGACCGGGACCGGCGAATCCTCGGCGACCGTGCGCACCCAGGAGACGATCTCCTTGTGGCTCCAGTACTGGATGGTCTTGGTGCTGGTCTGGCAGATAACCGGGGCGTTCAGCTCCTCGGCGGCCTGGACCATCGCCTTGGTGGTGCCGTAGTCGACCAGGTTGAACGCGGCGACCGCGTAGCCCTGCTCCATCGCATCGCGAAGCAGGGGCTTCATGTTGACCAGCGGCATGGGAGCTCCTTGAAATCCTGGGCGGCGCATAGTGCGCCCGTTTGGAGAGTCCAATAGCCATCGCGACCGGGGGCTGCCACAGATATTGTCAACTTGCCGACAGCGAGTTCCGGACGGGTTCGTCGGCGGGCAATCCGCTCGTTCGGCGGACCGATGAAATCGTTCCGCGGGGGGATCGGGGCGATAGCCCGCCAGCCGACGGCCGATGCCCCGGGCCGTCTCGCCTCGCGAGATCGAATAGTCGAGCGGCGTGTGGATTGGCGGATTGCAAAGCGCCGATACTGGGCTAATACAACCGCGAACGTTGGGCGGAGACTTAGATGATCAGGGGCAAATCCGAAGCGCTCGCCGCTAGCGCCGAGCGCGGCCGAGCTTCGAAGAAGACCTGGACCGCACCGGCGGTGACCCGGCTGGGCGCCGCGGAAGCCGAATTCGGTCCCACTCCGGTCGTCGACGACGGGGCCTTCTCGCAAGGCAGCTGAGCCGCCCTCGGATGCGGCCCCATCCGCGGTAGCCGGATCCGGGCCGCTCGCCTGGCAAGAACACGTACCCGCTTCGCCGACAGCGGGCTCGCCCGGCCAACGCCGGGAGGCGCGCGCTCACTCGCGGAAGGCGGTCTCGCGCAGCTTGCTGATCGGGGTCAGCAGGTACTCGAGCACGGTGCGCGTGTCGCCGATCAGGCTGACGTTGGCGACCATCCCGGGGCCGATCGGCAGCTCGCGTTGCTGCGCGTCATGCAATGCGTCCTCGAGCGTCTGGACCCGCACGTGGTAGAACGTCTCGCCCGTCTGAGGGTCGGGCACGGCGTCGGGCGATATCGACACGACCCTAGCATCGAGCTGGCCATAGACCGACGATTCGTAGGCCGTTATCTCGACCCGGGCGCGCTGGCCGATGCGGACGAAGGCGATGTCCTGCGGTCGCACCCGTGCCTCGACCAGCAGGTTCTCGTCGCTCGGCACGATCTCCGCCACCGGAGCACCGGGCGCCACGGCGCTGCCGACGGTGGTGACGAGCACCCGGTTGACGCGGCCCGGCAGCGGCGCCCGGACCACGGTCCGGTCCCGCCGCTCGGCGAGCGCGGGCAACATGCTGCGCCGCGCGGCCATCTCCGCCTGCGCGGCGGCGAGCTCGTTCGCGGCCTGCGAGCGCCAGTCCTGCCGCGTCCGCGCCAGCGTCGCCTGCGCTTCGGCCACTCCGGCCTCGGCGCGGGAAATGGCGGCGGCGGCCGCAGCCGCCTCGCTCGCGGCGATCGCCGCCGCGCTTTCGGCCTGCGTCAGGCTGAGCCGCGGCTCGATCCCGCGCTCGACCAGCGGGCGAATGATGTTGGCTTCCTCGACGCGCGCGTCGCGTGCCGCCGCCCGCGCGCGATAGGCGGCTTCGGCCTCGGTAACCGCGCGTTGCGATTGCGTCACTCGCGCCTGCGCCGCGCGGGTCATGCTGGCGAGGTCGGCCACGCGGGAGCCGTAGAGCGCGCGCTCGATCGCGATCTGCTCGGCGGCTGCGGCGGTGCGCGCCGCCGGGAATGCCGGCGAGCCGCCGCTCACCTCGGCCTGCAGCCGAGCGATCTTGGCCTGCAGCGCCGCCAGCGACGCCTCGCCGCTGCCGTACTCGCCGCCGCTCTCGGTCGGGTCGAGGCGGATCAGCGCCTGGCCGGCGGCGACCATCTCGCCCTGCTTGACGAGGATTTCCTGGAGGATCCCGCCTTCGAGGACCGAGACGACCTGCAGCTGCGAGCTGGGAATGACCCGTCCGCCGCCGCGGACCGTCCGCTCGAGCTCGGCGAACGCGGCCCAGACGATGAAGATCACTACGAATGCCGCCAGCAGCCACAGCAGGATGGTCGATGCCTTGCGCGGTTTCACCGCTGTTGCGAAGTCTTCGAGATCCACGGTGTCAGGCCGCCTTCCGGGTGAGCTGCTTCAGCACGGTGTCGCGCGGCCCGTCGGCGACGACGCGGCCCTTGTCGAGCACGACGATCCGGTCGACCAGACGCAGCAACGGCAGTCGGTGGGTAATGAGCACCAGCGTGCGGTCCTTCAGCTCGTCCTGCAGCCGCTGGAGCAGCGCGCCTTCGGTCTGATCGTCCATCGCGCTCGACGGCTCGTCCATGATCAGGATCGGCGGGCGTCCGGCCAGCGCCCGCGCCAGGGCGATCGACTGGCGCTGGCCGCCCGAAAGGCCTTCGCCGCGGTCCGCCAGGCGCAAGTCGTAGCCGTTGGCGATCTGCCCGAGGAACTGATGCGTCCCGGAAATCCCGCACGCCCGCAGCAGCTCCTCATCGTCGACCTCCGGCCGTTCGAGCGCGACGTTCTCGCGCACCGATCCGGTGAACAGCACGCTGTCCTGCATCACGGCGCCGACCTGGCTGCGCAGCGTTGCGGGGTCGAGCTGGCGGATGTCGGTCCCGTCGACCAGGATCAGCCCTTCCTCGGGCGGATAGAGCCCGATCACCAGCCGTGCGAGCGTCGACTTGCCCGAGCCGACCCGGCCGAGCAGCGCGACGTGCTCGCCCGGGCGGATCGTCAGCGAAACGCCGTCGAGCGCCTTCTCCGCCTGTCCCGGATAGCGGAAGCTGAGGTTCTTGACCTCGATCAGTCCCTTGACGCCGCGCAGGCTCAGCGCCTCGCCTTCGGGCCCCTCGGTCGGCTGCTCCATCATCGCGTTGATCTGGCGATAGGCGGTCCGCGTCGAGGTTAGCCGGGTGAGGATCTGCGAGATCTGCGACAGCGGCGCGATCGCCCGCCCGGCGAGGATCGAGCAGGCGATCAGTCCGCCCATCGTCAGCGAGTTCGAGGCGATGCGCTCGACCCCGACGATGACCACGCCGGCGTACGAGATCATCGACGCCGAGCTGGCGAACGTCATCCCCAGCGAGGCGACCAGGCGTTGCCGCAGCGAGCTGTCGGAGTGCTGCTGCACGGCGCGCGACCAGCGGTTGGCCAGCATCGGCCCGGCGCCGGTGGTCTTGACCGTCTCGAGCCCGCCGACCGCCTCGACCAGCACCGACTGCTTGACGAGCCCTTCGCCCATCGACCGCGCCGCGAGACGCTGCATCGCCGGATGGGTCAGCCAGCCGACGAGGATCACCAGCGGCACCATCAGCGCCGGGACCAGCACCACCGGGCCGCCGATCAGCGCGACCACCGCGAGGGTGAGGAAAATGAACGGCACGTCGACCAGCGCGGTGACGGTGGCCGAGGCGAAAAAGTCGCGCAGGGCCTCGAGCTCGCGCATCATCCCGGTGATCGCCCCGGTCGAGCCCTTCTTCAGCTCGAGCCGCATCGACAGCAGCCGGGCGAACACGCGCTCGCCGATTTCCTGGTCGATCTGCGCGCCGGCATGATCGAGGAAATAGGCCCGCAGGATCTTCAGCGCGAAATCGAACAGCACGACGATGCCGAAGCCGATCGACAGCGCGATCAGCGACGAGGTCGCGTTGTTCGGCAGCACGCGGTCGTAGATGGTCATCGTGAACAGCGAGGTGACCAGCCCGAACAGGTTGATGAACACCGCCGCGACGGCGACCTGCATGTAAGTGTTCCAGTTGCGCCGCATCGGCTCGGCGAGCCACTCGGCGAAGCGCGGGCGCGGGATCTTGATCAGGTCTTCGGCTTTCATCCCTGCCACTCCCGGGCGTAGTCGTCGATCTCCAGCCGGTCGAGCAGCTGGCCGGTACGCGACAGCAGGACATAGCGCGCGGTGTCGAGCTCGATCAGCGCCTCGACATAGGACGTGGCGCTCTCAAAGTATGCTTCTTCCGCCTGGACCACGTCGAACAGCGTGCCGCGCGCCGCCTGGAACCGCTGCAGGATGACGTCGCGCGAGCGGCGGCTGGCGGCATAGGCGCTCTCCAGCGCCGCCAGCTGCTGCTGCAGCGCCTGCACATCGGCCCAGGCGATCTCGGCGTCGCGGGCGGCTTCCTCGCGCACCCGGTCGGCGCGCGCGCCGGCCGCCCGCGCCCGCGCCGCGTATTGCGTCGGCCACGGATCGCGCGCGCCGAACAGCCGCATGCGCAGCGTCAGCCGGCCGCGGATGTCGTAGTCGCGCTCGTTCTCGAACACGCCGTAGCGGCCCGCGTCGAACCCGCCGCTCAGTTGCGGAAGCTGGTCGGAACGGGCGGCCGAGGCTTCCTGCCGGGCCGCTTGTGCGCTCGCCTCGGCGCTGCGGACCGACGGAGTGGTCTGCGAGGCGGCGATGGCGCCTTCCTCGCTGGCCAGCGCGCCGCCGGGGGCCGGGGCGCGGCTCAGCCCCGGCGGCGGCGGGGCTCCGGTCAGCGTGGCGAAGCGCGCCTCGGCGTTGGCCTGCAGGCGGCGGAAGCGCGCCAGCCGGGTCTCGGTCTGGGCGATGTAGCTGTCGGCGCGGGCGAGGTCGCCCTCGGCCGATACGCCCTGGCGGATGCGTTCCTCGACCGACGCGCGCAGGTCCATCTCGCTGGCGAGGAAGCTCTCGGTGAGCAGGACGAGCGCGCGGTAGCCGAACACGTCCTGCCACGCGGCGATGGCGTTGAGCGCGACGCGGTCGGCGGTGCCTTCGAGATCGGCCGATGCGGCCCGCAGCCGCGCCCCGGCGGCCGACACGCGGCTCGCGCTGGCGCCGAAATCGAAGATCGTCTGATTGAGCTGGACCAACGCGTCGGTTCGCTGCTCGGGGCGCGAGCGCTCGACGATGTTCTCGGGATCGTTCGAGAACTCGCGCGAGAGCACGCGGTAGGAGGTGACCGTGGCGTCGAGCGAGGGCATGCGCGCCTCGCGCGCCTGGTCGACGAGGGCGTCGGCCTCGTCCTCCAGCGCCAGCGCCTCGGAGCGCGCCGGGTGGCGGGCGACGGCATCGGCGATGAGCTGGCGGAAGGTCTCGAAATCGCCCTCCTCGCGGCCGAGGGCGAGGATCGGATCGCGCGACAGGTCGATGTCCATCGGCCGTTCGGCCGGCGCCGGCAACGCGTCCTGCCCCCAGGCCGCCGAGGCAGCCGGGAGCAAGCAACATGCCGTCAGTAGAACCGCTCGCGAAATCACCCCGACCCAATCCGAATCCCGCGAGCGGCTTACCCGCGCGCCGCCGACCGGCAAAGCGATTTCGCCTTCGCGCCCGCGAGTTGTCAGGCTGCGCCCGCGCCACTAGGGTCGCGCGCTCATCCGCCAGAACGCATTGCCGGGAGCCATCATGCAGCCACTGACGAAGGACGATTTCGCCGGCCGGGAAGGCACGGTCTTCCGCACCGCCTCCGGTGACGTCGAGATCGAGCTGGTGCTCGAGACGGTTGGCGAGCTGCCGCCCTCGCCGCGCGCAGGCGGCGCTTTCCGCCTGGTCTTCCGTGGCCCGGTCGACCCGATCCTCAAGCAGGCGACCTATTCGCTGCGCCACCGCGAGCAGAGCTACGACATCTTCATCGTGCCGGTCGGCCAGGACGCCGCCGGCACGCAGTACGAGGCGATCTTCTTCTAGGGCCGCGCGCGCATCAGGTCGTAGACGCCGGATTCCTCGGCGATCTCGAAGCCCAGCCGAGCGTAGAGGCGCCGCGCCGGATTGAACTTCTCGACGTGGATGGCGACGTCCTTGCCGCTCGCGCGCGCCTGGTCGAGCACGTCGCGCAGGATCGCGCCGCCGATCCCCTGTCCGCGGCTGCCGGGCAGGAGCGAGATGTCGACGATGTGCAACTGCCCGGGCTCGTCGCGCAGATAGAGCCGGCCGACCGCTTCGCCGGACCGCTCGACGATCAGCCACTCGGCGTCGGCAAAGTGGATCGTGTAGTGGCTGTGCTGCGCTTCGTGCTGCTGGGCGAGGAAGGCCTCCTGCATCTCCGCCGGCCAGCCCGTCGCGGCGACTTCCTCGCGGCGGGTCGAGGCGTAGAGCTCCGCCGCGAACGGCAGGTCGGCGTCGGTCATCGGCCGATAGGCGATTCCGAATTCGGCGGCGGCGCGGAGCGGCGGCGGCATGCCCCTGCGGGGAAGCTCAGTTGAGGACCGCCAGCATCTTCAGCGGCTTGTCGGCATTGCTCAGGAGCAGCTCGAAAGTGCCGCCGCGCGGGTGCGCGACTCGATAGATCGCCTCGGGCAGCGAAGCGCCGCGGACGACGTCGAACCGGGCGACGAACGCCTGCTCGCGCCCGCCGGCCGGCCGCGCGCCGCGCTTGGGAAAGGCCTGCACGTCGGCCAGCTTGAGCACGTGGCCGGTATGCGCGGTGAAGCTCGAGCCGACCTGGGCCGACCAGTCCGCGTAGCTGCCGTTCTTGAGCGAGCCGTTGGCGCGGCCGGCGGAAGGGCGCAGCAGCCGGGCGAAATAGCTCGCCCCGCCAGAAGGTTGCGCGGTGACCGCGCCGGCGGCGGCGGCGCCGCCCAGCCCGAGAAGCATGTTGCGGCGTGAAAACAGGCCCAGGATGCCAACCATCGCTCTACCCCCTCATTCGGCGCGGAACTCGCCCGCGGACGGCCACCATAATGCGCATCGCGCGGCTCGTCGCCAGTTTATTTTTGTGTCGCCGCCCAGCACGAAAAAGGCTGGCCCTCGCCGGATCTTTGGCATAGGCAAGGCACTGGCAAGGGGGAGGGCAAGATGGGCACGCCGTTTCTTGGTGAACTGAAGATCGTTCCCTACAGCTTCGCCCCGAGAAACTGGGCACTGTGCAACGGCCAGCTGCTGCCGATCAACCAGAACCAGCCGCTGTTCTCGCTGCTCGGCACGATGTACGGCGGCAACGGCCAGACCAACTTCGCGCTGCCCGACTTGCGCGGTCGCGTGCCGATCCATGTGGGCTCCGGCTTCATCCAGGGGCAGGCCGGCGGCGAGGAAGCGCACACGGTGACGCAGAGCGAGATGCCCGCGCACACCCATTTCCTGAACGTCACGACGGCGAACGCCACCGACGATACGCCCTCTTCCGGCGTCGTGCTCGCCACCGCCGCGCTCGATCTATACCGGCCGCCGACCTCGCTGACCGCGATGGATCCTGGCACCGTCGGCACCGTCGGCGGCAGCCAGCCGCACCTCAACAACCAGCCCTACCTGGTGCTCAACTACATCATCTGCCTCATCGGCGCCTTCCCCTCGCGAAATTAAGGAGCGCATCGTGACGACACCGTACATTGGTGAGATCCGAATGTTCGCGGGCAGCTTCGCCCCGGCGGGCTGGGCGTTCTGCGACGGGCAGGCGATACCGATCAGCGAGAACGACGCGCTGTTCCAGGTCATCGGCACGACTTACGGCGGCGACGGGGAAGAAACGTTCAACCTGCCCAACCTGCAGAGCCGGGTCGCGATGCATTCGGGGAACGGCCACATCGTCGGCGAGGCGGGCGGGGCCGAGAGCGTGACCCTGAGCACCCAGCAGATCCCGATCCACAGCCACGCTCCGGTGGCCTCGTCGGACCCCGCCTCAGTCAAGGGCGCCACCGGCGGCGTGCTCGGGCGCGCGCCGGCCGAAGCCTACGCATCCGAGTTCACGCCCGAGCTGCTGTCCCCGCAGAGCATCTCTCCGGTCGGCGGCAGCCAGCCGCACGAGAACATGCAGCCCTTCCTCGTGATCAGCTTCATCATCTCGCTCTTCGGCCTGTTCCCGTCGCCGAACTAGGAGCTTTCCATGACCGCACCTTTCGTCGCCGAGATCCGCATCTTCGGATTCAACTTCGCCCCGACCGGGTGGGCGCAGTGCAACGGGCAATTGATGCCGATCTCGCAGAACACGGCGCTGTTCTCGCTGCTCGGCACGTTCTACGGCGGCGACGGCAAGTCGACGTTCGCGCTGCCTGACTTGCAGGGCAGCGTCCCGGTCCATCAGGGGCAGGGGCAGGGGCTGAGCCAACGCTTCCTCGGCGAGCAAAGCGGGGCGGAGTTCGTCACCTTGCTCCAGTCTGAGATCCCGGTCCACAGCCACAGCTTCAGCCAGTCGGTCAGGCCGGCCGATAACCTGGACCCGACGGCGCTGGCGCTCGGCACCGGCAACGCGATCTACGCCGCGCCCGGCGCTATCCAGCAGGCGGCGCCGCAAGCGCTCGGCATCGCCGGCGGCAGCCTGCCGCACAACAACATGATGCCCTATCTCACGCTCAACATCTGCATCGCATTGCAGGGGGCGTTCCCGGCGCGGAACTAGGCTTCCCGCTTCGCTGCGGCAAAGCGGAAAACAAGGCAGCCACGGACACCTAAGGGTCTGGCGGGCTGCCCCATATTGTGCGAACACAGCATCTTTGAGATCCCCGCTCGCGCGGCGGATCGAATGCCGGATCATGGGGGTCACCAATGGCTGCTAGCTTCATGTTGAATCGCGATACCGACCTCCACACCGACGTCGACCTCGACGGCTTCGCGGACTCGGGCGACACCCTGCGGACGACCGTCACGATAACCAACACCAGCACCGAGGACGCGACCTCGGTCGTGTTCAACGACCTGCTCGGCGGCTCGACCGAGACCGGGCTGATGAACATCTCCCCGATCGCGATGAACGACTCGTTCACCGCCGTCGGCAACACCGTCCTGCGGGTCGGCCAGGCGGGCGAAACCGCGGTCGGGGCCGGCGGCAACATCGGCTCCGGCCCGTCGTCGGTGGTGACCTCGCTCGGCAACCTGCTGACCAACGACGTCGGCTCGACGACGATCGGCCCGGGCGCGCTGGCCGGCGACGACGTGACCGGGTTCACGTGCGATGTCGTGACCAATGGCATCAGCCGCGACGGGGGCACGTTCAACGTGTTCACCGACGGCTCGTTCAACTACGTCAGCGCCGCGGGCGACACCGTCGACGATACCTTCACCTACACCATCCGCGACGCGGGCATCGACGGCGTGGCCGGCAATGCCGACGACACCACCAGCACCGGCACGGTCACGATCACCATCACCGACCAGGTGTGGTACGTCGACAGCGTCAACGGCAGCGATGCCACCGGAACCGGCACCTCGGCCAATCCGTACGCCACGATGTCCGCGTTCAGCGCGGCCAATGTCGATGGCGCCAACGACTACATCTACGTCCAGGGCGACGTCAGCGGCCAGGTGGTCCTCGAAACCGGCGAGCACCTGATCGGCCAGGGCGCCGACCTCGACGTCGGCGGCTACCACCTGGCCGACGACGGCACGCGCTCGACGATCACCAACACTACCAACGGATTCGCGGTGACGCTGGCGGGCGGAGGCACCGGCAACAACGAGATCGCCGGCCTCAACATCGTCAGCACCATCGACGCCACAGAGGGCGGCATCACCGGCACCAGCTTCGGCGCGCTCACCGTCGATAACGTCACCCTCAACACGAGCGGCCAGGCGCTCAACTTGCACACCGGCAGCATCGCGGCAGGCAGCACCGGGTTCGTCTCGACGAGCTCGTCCTCGAGCAACACCAACAACGTCAACCTCACCTCGGTTTCCGGGACGCTCGATCTCGGCACCGGTTCGCTGACCGGCACGTCGCTGGGGGCTTTCGCGATCACCGGCGGCACCGCCAACGTCACCTACGCCGGCAACATCACGCAGGCGAACAACATCGACATGGTCTACATCCAGGGCCATTCGACCGGCACGGTGACCTTTACCGGGACGCTTAACGCGACCAACGGGACCGGCATCCAGCTCGACGGCGCCGACGGCACCTACAACTTCAACGGCACCACCACGCTGACCGGCGGCAATGCCGGGATCGACATCATCAGCGGCTCTGACGGCACCTTCAACTTCGCTTCGGGAACCGCGATCACCAGCCCGACCGGGATCGGCCTGCGGGTCGATAACAGCAACGCCAACGTCACCTACAGCGGCAACATCACCCAGGCGAACAACGCGGCCGCGGTCGACGTGACCAACCATTCGGGCGGCACGATCACCTTCCAGACGGGCGTCATCAACGCTAACAACGGCAGCGGCCTGCAGTTCAGCAACGCCGACGGGACCTACAACTTCAACGGCACGGCCGCGCTCCAAGGCGGCGACGCCGGCATCGACATCGACACCGGCTCGGACGGCGCGTTCACCTTCGGCAGCAACACCTCGCTGCTGGGCACCAGCGGCACCGCCTTCACCGTCAGCGGCGGCGGCGGCAACATCACCTTCAACGGCGTCATCGACGACGACACCGGCCAGCTGGTCAACATCACCAGCCGCACCGGCGGGACGATCGACTTCAACGGCCTCGTCACCGACAAGTTCGACGGCGACGGCGGCATCAACACCACGCAAGGCAGCATTCACCTCGGCGGCAACACCGGCGGCACGGTGCGCTTCGACGGCGGCATCAACCTGTCGACCGCGGGTAACGACGCGATCACCGCCGCGGGCAACATCGGCAGCACGCTGGTCATCACCGACCCGGCGGGCCCCACCGCCAACCGGATCAGCACCACCACCGGCACCGCGCTCGACGTGCAGAACACCACCATCGGCGCCGGCGGGCTGGTGTTCGAGAGCATCAACCAGAACGGCGGCGTCAACGCCATCATCCTCAGCAACACCGGCACCACCGCGGGCCTGAGCATCACCGGCACCGGCAGCGCGAATTCCGGCGGCACGATCCAGGGCACCAGCGGCGACGGCATCGTCCTCAGCAACACCTCGAACGTCTCGCTGACCGACCTGCTGATCCAGAACGTCGGCGGCGACGGCATCAACGCCGGCGGCGATGGCATCGCCACCGCGGGGAACCTCGGCGGCGTGAACAGCTTCACGCGCCTGTCGGTGCTGAACTTCGGCCTCGACGCCACCGACACCGCGGACGGCGTGCGGCTGGTCAACTCCAACACCAACACCACCCTCGTGATCGACGACAGCGTCTTCAACGGCACCAACGATTCCAACGACGGTGTGTTCATGGAGGCGTGGGGCACCTCGAACATGAACCTGCGCGTCGAGGACTCGGTGTTTACCGACATCTTCGGCGACGGCGTCGAGGTGCAGAGCATCACCGGCTCGACCGGCACGGTCAACGTCCGCGTGTGGGACAACGATTTCACCAACGCGGCGGTGCTCGGCAACGGCGGCGTGCAGGTGGATGCGTTCGGCGGGGCGACGTTCTTCGTCGATGTCGACCAGAACGTGTTTACCGACATCATGCGCCCGGTGACCAACCTCGGCGCGATCGGCATGACCAGCGGGCTCACCGCGCAAGTCGACATGACCATCCGCAACAACGACCTCGACGACATCAACGGCGCGCGCGGCATCACCGCGACCGTCGACGGCGGCCACACCGAGCTGATGATCGACAACAATTCGATCGACAATCTGGGCTCGACCACAAAGTTCGCCATCAGCGTCAATTCGACCAACGCCAGCAGCGCGGGAACGGTCGGCAACGTCGACGTCACCATCCAGAACAACGACATCGGCCAGGTCGGGAACCTGTGGTCCACCGGCAACGGCACGGCCGAAGCGATCTTCGTCACCAACGCGTTCGGCGCGTCGATCGATGCCCTCATCGCGAACAACGTGGTCGACGCCAATGCTTCGCTCGAGGTGATTCGCGCGCGTGCCGCAGGTTCCGGCCTGATGAACGTCACCATGACCGGCAACGACGTCACCGACACCAACGGCACGCGGCTCGAGCTGGCCGTCGCGACCGGCACGTCGGGCGGGCAACCGGGCGCGACGGTCAACGCCAGCATCAGCGGTAACATCCTCACCGTCGGCGGCACCATCACGCTGACCGAAGGGGCATCGGGCACCACGCCGGCAGACTTGAACGTGCAGCAGGCGAGCAGCGCGGCCGTGTCGGCGGCCAACAGCAGCGCCACCGTGACCGCCAGCGCCGGCGTCGACTTCGGCCAGCCCGCGCCGGCGTCGCCGTCGACGCCGACGCTGCCCTCGCAGCCGCTGCTGGTGGCGACGCCTCCGGCCCCGGTGGTCGAGGAGCCGGTCGCCGACCAACCCGTCGTCGATGAGCCGGACACCGATACCGATACCGGCACCGGCACGACCGATACCGGCACCGATCCCGATACCGGCACCGATACCGGCGACGACCAGCCGGTCGTCGTCGACGACGGCGTGCTCAGCCAGGCCGAGCTGGCGCTGATCGTCGAGGCGGCGATCGACCGCTGGGAAGCGGCGGGCGCCAGCGCCGAGGATCTCGCGGCGATGCGCGCGGTGACCGTCTCGGTCAACGAGCTCGGCGGGCTCTACCTCGGCGCCAGCACCGCCGGCCATATCGTCGTCGACACCAACGCCGCCGGCTTCAACTGGTTCGTCGACGCGACGCCGGGCGACGACAGCGAATACAGCGGCACCGGCAGCGTGCTGACCGCGCCGAAGGACACCCAGGCGGGCGTCCGCATCGACCTGCTGACCACGATCATGCACGAGCTCGGCCACCAGGTCGGGCTCAGCGACCAGTACGGCGCCACCGACCGCGACGAGCTGATGTACGGCACGATCAACCCGGGCGAGCGCCGCCTGCCGGGCAGCGACGACCTCGACGGGGCCAGCGGCGCGCCGGTCTCCGGCACGGCGTTCGCGCTGACGGCGGTCAACCTCGGCACGATCCCCGCCGGGCGCACCGTCACCGTGCAGTTCGATTCGACCGTGCTCGGCTACACCAACCAGCTGATCCCGGCGTACGACAACTACAGCACCCTGTCGGGCGCCAACTTCCCCGCCACCGACAGCAACCATGAGACGCTCAGCGTGTCGTCCGGAGTGGCGCTCGATTCGCTGACGCTGAGCAACCAGGTGTTCCTCGACGTCGACAACGACGGCGCGTACGGCGCCGGCGACAGCGGCATCGACGACGTCGACCTGACGCTGTTCGCCGACACCAACGGCAACAACGCCTACGACGACGGCACCGACGTGCAGCTGGCGACGGCGACCACCGCCGGCGGCGGCCTGTACAGCTTCACCGGCCTCGCCCCGGGCAACTACATCGTCCGCGTCGACGCCTCGAACTTCACGGCCGGCGGCGAGCTGGTCAGCCGCGCCACGGCGACGGGCGGCAACGACCCCGACGACAACGCCGACAACGACGACAATGGCGTCGCGGCGACCGGCGGGATCGTCGTCAGCCAGGCGATCTCGCTGGCCTTCGACGACGAGACGGTCGACGACGGCACCGGCCAGATGGATATCAACGACACGCTCGACTTCGGCTTCGTCGAGCTCAACGACGCGCCGGTCCTCGTCGTCGGCGGCACGCTCAACATCAACGAGGACGACACCAACGTCGTGCTGTCGACCACCGGCAGCGCGATGTCGGTCAGCGACGCCGAGGCGACCGGCGACATCAGCTACACGCTGTTCGTCACCAGCGGCATCCTGACGCTCGACACCACCGTCGTCGGCGGCGTGCAGGCGAGCGACATCCAGCCGGGCAGCGCCAACAACAGCCAGTTCATCTCGATCCTCGCCACGCAGACCGAGATCAACACCACGCTCGCGGCGACCAACGCGCTGCGCTACACCCCCAACGCCGACTTCAACGGCAGCGACACGCTCGAGGTCTATGTCAACGACCTCGGCCAGACCGGGGTCGATCCCGATCCGACATCGGTGCTCGATCCGGCGGTGGGGCCGACGAGCGAGGAGGACTACGCCACCCAGACGATCAACATCGCCGCGGTCGACGACGCGCCGGTGGCGCAGCCGGATGCGGTGGCGACCGACGAGGACGACGTGCTGACCGGCCTGGCCGGGGCGCTGTTCGCCGACAATGGCTCGGGCATCGACGACGACGTCGACGGCGACACGCTGGTCATCTCGCACGTCAACGGGGTGGCGGGCGACGTCGGCAACCCGGTCATGCTCACCTCGGGGGCGCTGCTGACCGTCAACGCCGACGGCAGCTACACCTACGACCCCAACGGCGAGTTCGACACGCTGACCGACAACACCTCGGGCGCGGTCAACACCTCGACCGTCGGCGACACCTTCCAGTACACCCTGACCGGCGGCAACACGGTGACCGTGACGGTGACCGTCAACGGCGTCGCCGGGCCGGGCGACTGGCTCGAGGGCGACAGCGGCGACAACACCATCATCGGCACGGCGCAGGGCGACCTGTTCATCCTCTCGCAGGGCGGCGACGACACCGCCAGCGGGCTCGGCGGCGACGACGGGTTCTACATGGGCGGCGCGCTCGGCCCGCTCGACGACCTCGACGGCGGCGGCGGGACCAACGACCAGCTCGGGCTGCAGGGCAACTACGGCACGTTCGGGATCGGCGCGACGCCGTACACGTTCAGCGCCGGCAACCTCGCCGGGATCGAGGCGCTGGTGCTGCTGTCGGGCCAGGACACCCGGTTCGGCGATCCGGGGACCAACTCCTACGACTACCACCTGGCGACGATCGACGACAACGTCGGCGCGGGCGAGCGGCTGGTGGTCGACTTCAACCGCCTGCGCCTCGGCGAGGACGTGATCTTCGACGGCTCGCTCGAGTCCGACGGCTACTTCCTGACGTTCGGCGGCAACGGCGTCGACGCCATCACCGGCGGGCAGCAGGACGACGGGTTCTACTTCGGCGTGGGGCGGTTCGGGGCGAGCGACACGGTCGACGGCCAGGGCGGCACCAACGACCAGCTCGGCCTGCAGGGCGACTACACGATCGCGTTCGGGGCGACGCAGCTCGCCGGGATCGAGATGATCGTGCTGCTGAGCGCCGCCAACACGACCTACGGCGGCGGCGCCGACTCGTTCGCCTACGACCTGAAGATGGACGACGGCAACGTCGCCGCCACCGAGACGCTGCGGGTCAGCGCCAACACGCTGGCCGCGGCCGGCGAGACGCTGACGTTCGACGGCGCGCTCGAGCTCGACGGGCACTTCGTCGTCTACGGCGGCGCCGGCGCCGACGCGATCACCGGCGGGGCGCTGGCCGACACGCTCTACGGCGCGGGCGGGGCCGACGACCTGACCGGCGGCGGCGGCGACGACAGCTTCGCCTACGTCAGCGCGGCGCACTCGACCGCGGCCGACACCGACCAGATCCTCGACTTCGCCACCGGCGACGAGATCGACCTGTCGGCGATCGACGCCGACACCGTCACCGGCGGCAGCCAGGCGTTCGGCTGGATCGGCTCGAATGCGTTCAGCGGCGCCGCCGGCGAGCTGCGCGCGTTCGACGCCGGCGGCGGAGTGTGGCAGGTCGAAGGCGACGTCGACGGCGGCGGCACCGCCGACCTCGTCATCCTCGTCACCACCGACCACCCGCTGACCGCCACCGACTTCGCCCTGTGACGCCAGCACCGGCGCGGCCCGGGCCGCGCCGGAATCGGGTCGACCGTGTCCCCAAAGCGGGCTAACGCCGGAAGGCCGCCGTCGTCCTGGGGGGATCGCATCTCGGTGCATGTCGACAGCCTGCCATCGCGCGCGCCGAACACCGGCGAGCCGGCGACGTGATCCTGCACGGCTACTTTCGCTCGTCGGCCAGCTGGCGCGTGCGCATCGCGCTCGAGCTCAAGGGCCTCGCGGTCGAGCATCGCTCGCACCACTTGCGCAAGGGCGAGCAGCGCGCGGCCGACTACCTGCGCCTGAACCCCCAGGGGCTGGTCCCGGCGCTGGCCCTCGACGACGGGCGCGTCCTGACCCAGTCGCTCGCCATCCTCGAGTATCTCGACGAAGTGGCGCCCGAGCCGCCGTTGCTGCCGGGCGGCGCGGCGCAGCGCGCCGAGATCCGCGCGCTTGCCCAGATCATCGCCTGCGATGTCCATCCGCTGCAGAATCTCAAGGTTCTCGACCGCATCCGCGCGCTGGCGGGCGACGCGGCGGCCCGGCAATGGGCGCAAACGGTCATCCGCGAAGGCCTCGACGCGTTCGAAGCGGTCGTCAGCCCGCGGTCCGGCGCGTTCGCCTGCGGCGAGCGGCCGACGCTGGCGGACGTCGTGCTGATACCGCAGCTCGGCAATGCCCGGCGCTTCGGGCTCGAGGTGAGCTGGCCGCGGATCGCGCAGATCGAGGAGAATTGCATGCGGCTCGAGGCGTTCCGGCGCGCGGTGCCCGAGCGGCAGCCGGACGCCGAGTAGCGCCGTGCGCGACCAGCCCCGGGGTTTGCCCGCGCAACGTGTCATTGCATAATGGCGCGACTGGGCGCGATCACCCGGCCAGGCGCCGGGCGTGCGTGAGGAGATAACGGATGCGCCTCATCGAGCACTTCATCGTCGGCGGGAGCGGCGGCCGCGCCGGGCGCATGGGCGACGTGTTCGATCCCAACAGCGGCTTGCCCCAGGCGCGGGTCGCGCTCGGCGGCAAGGCGGAGCTCGACCGCGCGGTCGACGCGGCGAAGGCGGCGCAGCCGGCGTGGGCGGCGACCAATCCCCAGCGCCGCGCCCGGGTGATGTTCGAATTCAAGCGGCTGGTCGAAGCCGACCTCGACGTGCTGGCCCGGCTGCTCTCGAGCGAGCACGGCAAGGTCGTCGCCGACGCCAGGGGCGACGTTCAGCGCGGGCTCGACGTGATCGAGTTCGCCTGCGGCATCCCCCACGCGCTGAAGGGCGAGTACACCCACGGCGCGGGGCCCGGCATCGACGTCTTTTCGATGAAGCAGCCGGTCGGCATCGGCGCCGGAATCACGCCGTTCAACTTCCCGGCGATGATCCCGATGTGGATGTTCGGCATCGCCGTCGCGGTCGGCAACGCGTTCGTTCTCAAGCCCAGCGAGCGCGACCCCAGCGTGCCGGTGCGCCTCGCCGAGCTGTTCCGCGAGGCCGGTGGTCCGGAGGGCATCCTCCAGGTGGTCCACGGCGACAAGGAGATGGTCGACGCGATCCTCGACCATCCCGACATCGCCGCGGTCAGCTTCGTCGGCTCGTCCGACATCGCCCACTACGTCTACAAGCGCGGAGTCGCGGCCGGCAAGCGCGTGCAGGCCATGGGCGGGGCGAAGAACCACGGCATCGTGATGCCCGACGCCGACATGGACATGGTCGTCAGCGACGTCGCCGGCGCGGCGTTCGGCAGCGCGGGCGAGCGCTGCATGGCGCTGCCGGTCGTGGTTCCCGTCGGCGACGAGACGGCCGAGCGCCTGCGCGAGAAGCTGATCCCGGCGATCGAAAGCCTGCGCGTCGGCATCTCGACCGACGCCGAAGCGCATTACGGACCGGTCGTCACCGCCCAGCACAAGGCGAAGATCGAGGAATGGATCGCCAAGGCGCAAGCCGAAGGCGGCGAGATCGTCCTCGACGGGCGCGGGTTCACCCTGCAGGGCCACGAAAGCGGCTTCTTCGTCGGCCCGACCCTGATCGACCATGTGACGCCCGAGATGGAGAGCTACCGCAACGAAATCTTCGGGCCGGTGCTGCAGATCGTGCGCGCGAAGGATTTCGAGGAAGCGGTCGAGCTTCCCAGCCGCCACCAGTACGGCAACGGGGTCGCCATCTTCACCCGCAACGGCCATGCCGCGCGCGAGTTTGCCGCGCGGGTCAACGTCGGCATGGTCGGCGTCAACGTGCCGATCCCGGTGCCGCTGGCCTACCACACGTTCGGCGGGTGGAAGCGCAGCGCCTTCGGCGACGCCAACCAGCACGGCATGGACGGCGTGCGCTTCTGGACCCGGACCAAGACGGTGACCCAGCGCTGGCCCGACGGCGGCGGTGACGGCAGCAACGCCTTCGTGATTCCGACGATGGCCTGAATGCCCGCGGCCGGGCCGGCGCAGGCTGTGCGAGAAGGGAGTTTGCCGAGTGAGCTACGCAACCATCAAGGTCGAACAGCGGGGTGCGGTCACCCTGATCACGCTCGATCGGCCGCAGGCGCTCAACGCCCTCAACACCGAGGTGCTCGACGAGCTCGTCGACGCCTTTGCGGCGTTCGATGCCGACGACGGCCAGCGCTGCGCCGTGCTGACCGGCAGCGAGCGCGCTTTCGCCGCCGGCGCCGACATCAAGGAGATGGCCGAGCGTGGCTTCGCCAGCATGTACGGGCATGACTTCTTCGCCCGGTGGGAGCGGGTCACGGCCACGCGCAAGCCGTGGATCGCCGCGGTCGCGGGCTTCGCGCTCGGCGGCGGGTGCGAAGTGGCGATGATGGCGGACCTGATCATCGCCGCCGACAGCGCCCAGTTCGGTCAGCCGGAGATCACCCTCGGCGTCACCCCCGGCATGGGCGGATCGCAACGCCTGACCCGCGCCGTCGGCAAGGCCAAGGCGATGGACATGTGCCTGACCGGCCGGCGCATCGGTGCCGAGGAGGCCGAGCGGGCCGGCCTGGTCGCCCGGGTGGTGCCGGCCGCAAGCCTGCTCGAGGAGGCGCTGGCCGTCGCCGCGACGATCGCCGCGATGGCGCCGCTCGCCGCGATCGCCAACAAGGAGGCAGTCAACGCGGCGTTCGAGACCGGGCTGGCGCAGGGGATCGCCTTCGAGCGCCGCCTGTTCCACGGCCTGTTCGGGACCGACGACCAGAAGGAGGGCATGGCGGCCTTCGCAGCCAAGCGCAAGCCGGAGTGGAAGGGGCGCTGACAATGCCGCACCTGGCGTTCATCGGCCTCGGCAACATGGGCGGCGGCATGGCGGCCAATCTCGTCCGGGCGGGCATCGAGGTCCACGCGTTCGATCTGTCGCCGGAGGCGATGCGGCGCGCGGCAGACGCCGGGTGCAAGCTGTCCGGCTCGACGGCCGAGGCGGTCGCCGACGCCGGCGTGGTGGTGACGATGCTGCCGGCCGGCGAGCATGTGCGGGAGGTCTATGAAGCGAGCGTGTTCGGCGCGGCGCCGGCATCGGCGCTGCTGATCGACTGCTCGACGATCGACGTGGCCACGGCGCGCGCGGTCGAAGGCGAGGCCGCTTCGCGGGGTTACGTCATGGTCGACGCCCCCGTTTCGGGGGGCATCGCCGCGGCCGAGGCGGGCACGCTCACGTTCATGGTCGGGGGCAGCCGGGAAGGCTTCGACCGCGCGGTGCCGGTTCTCGAGCGGATGGGCCGCGCGGTCATCCACGCCGGCGACGCGGGCGCCGGGCAGGCCGCCAAGATCTGCAACAACATGCTGCTCGGCGCATCGATGGTCGCGACTTGCGAGGCCTTCATTCTGGCCCGCAAGCTCGGGCTCGACCCGCAAGTGTTCTTCGACATCTCGAGCCAGGCGTCGGGCCAGAACTGGTCGATGACGACGTATTGCCCGCTGCCGGGCGTCGGCCCGGAGACCCCGGCCGATCGCGATTACGACGGCGGCTTTGCCGCGGCCCTGATGTTGAAGGATTTGCGGCTGGCGATGGCCGCGGCCGAGGATGCGCATGCCTACACGCCGATGGGCGCGCGCGCCGCGGACCTGTATGCCCGGTTCTCCGACCTCGGCGGGTCGGCGAAGGACTTCTCGGCGATCATCAAGATGCTCGACGATACCTGGCGCGCGCCGCAGGCGCAGCCCTGATGCACGGGCTGGGCCCGCCCACCACGAAGGCATCCTCGAGCACGCGCCGCGGCTCGAGGCGGCAGCGGGCGCGGCCGCCTGGCCATTGACCCGCCCCACCGTCGCATGCGAAGGGCGGTGCTTCGAGGGCACCGCTGCAGGGGGCCGGCCACAAGGCTTGCCGCGGCAGCATGTCCTTGAAATGCGGGTGTAGCTCAATGGCAGAGCAGAAGCTTCCCAAGCTAGGCGAAATGGCGGTTTTCTGCGCCTAATCCTGTAAACCAGCGACCTTTCTGGCCCTTATCAATCAGAGGCTTACCGTGGGGGTGTAAACCGATTGCGGACGCACGAGCAACGCGTTGCAAAAACCTTGGCACGAAGGCAACTTGCAAGACGGGGCAGGAATGCGACAGTCGTCACCTTGAGGGCGATAGCTGAGGGGGCGTGATGGTCGATGCTTGAGGCTCAACTAGTCGAAGAGTTTAAGGCCCGCCTGCTGCGAGACACCGAGCAAGAGCGCCATGACCGTGGCGAAAGCCATTCTCTAGCCTCGGACGTTGCATTGGCCGAAGTAATGCTTGCCGATCTCGAAGAGGGCGGCGTTCTGACTGAGCATGATCTCTGCCCCTATGAGGATGTCGAGGGGCGCAACCGATGCAAGATCATCGCCTACTCACTTCCGGACGAAAGCACACGATTAGAGCTGATTATCGCTAGGTTCCTTCCGGAAAGCGACGGAGAGTATCTACAAGCGCAGGAAATCGAGAGGCTGGCGGGCCGCGCGGCGCGGTTCTTCACCTATGCAGCTTCTGGGGATCACGAACGGTTCCAGACCAATCAAATGGTCGCGGAAGCGGCGACACGTATCCGGGAAGAGTTGCCGCGGATCGCCGAAGTTCGAGTGAACATCCTCACGAATGGCTTGGTGCGGGACAAGGCCATTGAAGAGCTGGAAATCGACGGCCGCCCTGTGGAGTTCTCTGTTTGGGACCTGGAGCGGCTGTATCGAGCGGCGGGCGAAGAGGTAACGCGAGATCGCATCGAGATCGATTTTGCAAAGCTGCTTGGGCGGCCGATCCCGGCCTTGGAGATGAAACCGCCTCCTGCCGAATATCAGACATTTCTGCTTGTTCTTCCTGGCGAAGCGCTTTCGCGGCTTTACAATCAGTTCGGGGCTCGCCTGTTTGAGTTTAACGTCCGGTCATTCCTGCAAGCCCGCGGCAATGTGAACAAGGGCATCCGGGAGACACTGCGGAACGAACCGGAGCGCTTTCTCGCGTATAATAACGGTCTGACTGCGACCGCCGACGAGATCGAGGTTGGAGAATTGAATGGCGAGACTGTCATTCGGCGGCTGCGCGGTCTTCAGATCGTCAACGGAGCGCAAACGACCGCGTCAATCCATCGCGCCGCTAAGGTAGACAAGATCGACATCAGCCGAGTTGCGGTCTCGGTAAAATTGACGAGGGTTGAGCCGACTAAACTCGGAGATTTCGTTCCGCTCATCGCGCGCTTTGCAAACACGCAGAACCCTGTCCAGCTGGCTGACCTATCAGCCAACAACGAGTTCCACATTGCCATCGAGAGACTGTCAGAACAGATATGGGCACCGGGGGAGGAGAGCCGTTGGTTTTATGAGAGGGCTCGGGGCGCTTACGAAGTGGCCCGAATGCGTCTCGGCTCGACGCCCGCCAAGCGACGAGATTTCGACGCCGAGTATCCTAAGAACCAGCGCTTCACGAAGACTGACTTGGCGAAGTTATGGATGAGCTGGTGGGAGCAGCCTCATGTGGTCAGCCGCGGGGCACAGAAGAACTTTGCGGCCTTTATGGCCGCATTGCCTGATCGCTTTTCCGCAGGGTGGTCGCCCGATCCCATTTTTTACCGGCAAACGATTGCCCTGCTGATCCTGTCGAAGACTGCCCAGGGAGCGGTGCGCAAAGCGTCGATACAATCTTATCGCGCCAATGTGGTCACCTATGTGCTGGCAAAAATCCACGCTGAATATGCAGACCAAATCGACCTTGAGTGGATTTGGGAAAACCAGTCTCTCTCAGCCGAGATGACGTCGATGCTTACCGAGTGGTCCGGCTTGGTCCACGAGGCCATCGTAGCGGGAGCCGGTGCGAGGAACGTGACGGAGTTCTGCAAGAAGGAGGAATGCTGGGAGCGCTTACATGCATTGACGCTTCCGACGGTTCAGCCGCTACCTCCGGAACTGAGTGGAGGGGCCATCAAGATAGCTCAACCCAAGCCAGCCCGCTCCGATCCGGAAAGAGAGCTGATTGATAGATGCATGGAGTTGAATGGTGCTGATTGGGCGAGGATCGTGGCTTGGGCTTCGACATCCACCGCGGTGACCGACTTCGATCTGAAGGTTGCAAACACCATCGTGGGGTATGCTTTGGCTGGTTGGGAAAAAGAGATATCAGCGAAGCAAGCTCAACGAGGAGCCCGAGTGCTCGATGCTGCCAAACGGGCAGGCATTCTGGAGGTGGCTTAGTCTCCGAAGCCCTCGGGCTTTAGACGTCTCGAACGTTTGCCGGAGCGGGTTTGCTTGATCGGACTAACTGGCGGCTTTGCTCGCCTTGATGGACGAGAAACAACGTCCCGAACTGCGCGAGCGGTCGCCTCACGAGCCTTGTTGGGCGACCAGCGTTGTGCTTCTGCGATGAAATCTTCGTCGCCAATGGCCTCGCTTACCAACTCGGCGTCAAAGTGAACCCGGACGAGCAAAGGAAATCGAACGGCTTGACCGGAAACGATCCCCTGGCCCGGTCCAAAGGTCTGCAAGATGTTCGCATCGGCCTCGGACAGGTTCTCCATCACCGACCGCACGAAGCGTTTGTCATTCGGGTTGACGAGCCGAAGGACCAGGAAACTGTTGCACTGCGCGAGGGTGGTTTCGTCTAGCCGAGAGGGGCGCTGGGATATGAGCACCAGCCCAGTTCCGAACTTCCGTCCCTCGGTAATAACCTTCCGTATGGTTTGAAGCGACGGCGTTTCATCAACTCCCTCTCGACGGCTGGGAATAAAGTTGTGCGCCTCCTCAATGACCGCCTGAAAGGGCGGAATGCGGTCGGAAAGCGTCAGCCTGTGACTGAACAAGGCTTCGAGCACGATTGAGACGATGGCCGATTGGTTGAGGTGGTCGTAGCCAGCCAGATAGAAGATCGAGACCTGCCCCGGACGAACGATGCTTTCGGGGTTATCCGTTGGGTCCGGCATATCGTTGAACTCGTAAGCCGCGAACCGCGGCTGACCGCGCAGGCGTTCGTTGTTTCGCTCCATCTGAAGAAGGTTGTCACGGACAAACCTGAGCGAGCGCATCACCGCATTGATGCTGGCCGTGCGAACCTCGGCCAACTCATCGCTCACGTGGTCTTTCGACCGCTTCTTGGCAGCGATGGCACCGGCAAAGTCGATAAGCCTTTGGATGAATGTCGTTGCCGGCTCGCCTTCGCCGGCATCAACCTCGCCAATCAGGTAGGTATAGAAATGCTGTTGAGGATCGGTAAGGCTCCTTCCCATCTTGTTGATGAGGTCGGCGATCACACCGATGTTTTTTTCCCAGACCCTGATGACGGGATAGAAGATTTTCACTTCCGAGCCGGCAAATAGATGCCTTTTCTCGAATAGGCCGAGATAATCTCCGTGAGGGTCGAAGATCAGAAGCGGATACTTCAGGTCAATGAGTTCTCGAATGATCCGCCGCGCGGCGACAGTCTTGCCGCCGCCAGTCATGGCCAAGATCGCCAAGTGACGAGAGACTACCTGCTTCGCAGTCAGGGAGACTTCAACATCCGAACGTCCGATCAATGAGCCGATGAGAAGTCGCGGTTCGTCGTCGCCTCCTTTCGGTCGTCCGGTCAGAAGCAGCTGGACTGCTTCGGCATCAGGATAAAGGACGGGTGCGGACGGCTTCACCGGGTAAGTGAGCGGTGATAGCTGGGCTTCAGCTTCTCCCTCCATCGTCGTCCCGAGGATGAGCACCTGGGCTTCCAGATGGTCCCTGCTCCCTGACAATACGGTATCCATCAAATCGATGCTCTGATCCGTCAGTTCCTGTGCCGCTTCGGCCGGAAAGAACGGATTGAACCTGTCGATGGAGATTATGCGGCCCCAAACCGTCGCCACCCGTTGTGATCCGCCAGAAAGCCCTGGCACCTCCACCCGCGTTGCGACGATGTCACCCAGCTTTCCCTGAAGGCTCTTCAAGATGAAGGTAAAACTGCCTGTCGAAGCGCTGCCGACGACGGTCCCTACCTTGGCCCACTCCGCCATTCCGGTTACCCCCTATGCGTTTGGACGGAAGAACCAGTCCCGCCCCTTCGAAGCCAGCACTCTTTTGGCAAAGGTGAGCGCGCGCGGATCACCGCTGGCAAGCGCCTTCTTCAACAGCACGATCTGATGCTGTCCCCTGATCCCACGGCTCATCCACTCAGGGACCTTCGCATACTTGTCGACAATATCGAGGCCCACTGGAAAGCCATACGACGGGAGAAGCCGACTGGTATGCAGGATCAAATCCAAGAGCTGTAGATGGTTGGCAACGTCGTCGAACATCTCGACGCGGAAGGGCATCGCGAGGTCAGTAGGTTTGAGGTAGGTGGTAAATGCGTTCGGATACATGCGTATCCAGGGCTTCCAAACCTCCGGCCACTTGTTCTCCGGCCCCTGCCTCGGGACCGATATGGGGCCGATGTATTCTCCGGCTTGAAGAACGACGTCGAGAAGGGCGGCATCGTTGAGGGCATATAGCGCCAGGTTCGCCAGCAGGTCCCGCGCTTCAGATTTCTTAATGATCTCTTTTGTGAGCAACAGGTCCAAGACGCGTCGCATGACGACCGGGTCTTTGCCTATCGAACGCTCGACCACCCCCGCTACCGCTTTGCCTGACAACTTCAATCTGTTCAGCAACTCAAGATACAGGGCAACAAACTGGCGTTCTTCGTCCTGGCCTCGCCAAGTCGGTTCGTTCAGAAGTGCGCCGCATGCTTCCAGTCCATAGCCGGGGAAGTAATCCAGGCCGTAAGGTGCGGCCGGGTTAATCAGTGGTCCGTGGAGCAGGATTAGGTCAGGGCTATCGCCCCTGTTCGCCAAGTGCCACGCTGCGCTCGTCTCGGAAATGATGCGCGCGGCGTCCCGAAGTTTCGCAATGTCTGAGAAATCGTCGTCGTAGATGGCGGCATCGTCGCTGTAGAGATCATCGACCATCGAGAGTTCGATATTGAACTGCTCGCGCTTCTGTGGGTCGGGTTCACCTGGTGTGACGATGTAGCTGCCGACGCGTATTCCTATCGGAGCGGCCGAGGGAAGATCGATGCTCGCAACTCCACCGTCGAGAAACGCAATCGAGGTGCCTGCGAGTTGCTTCCAATAGCTCTCCGGCCGGTAGGTGAGAGTTCCAATGAGCCCATTGGCTTCGAGCATGCCACGAACCGCGGTCGCGATTTCCGACAGCCGGTCGATGTAGTTCTGCTGTGCGTTCGCTGATCCGCGGGCCGCAACGTGGAGCATCCCCGCCAGGAACTCACCCTGACTGACACGAACCTCAATACGTTCGCGGATTTTCTCTTCGTCTGCCACGTCTTGCCCCCTGCCGCGTTATCCGTTGAACGGTGGCGTTCGGCAAGCATCAACAGATGAACAGCATACCCCCAAAAGGCGGCAAACCGCGACGCCATAAAGGGGATTTCATGTCTCCCGAAACGCGCAGTGCCGTGATGGCTCGCATTCGAGGAAGGGAAACTGGGCCGGAGCTGCTCCTAGCCGGCGAAATGCGGCTCTTGGGCTTGGAATGGGAGGAGCACGCCCGCGACCTACCTGGTCGCCCCGACTTCGTTTTCCGCGAGGCCCGCGTCGCTGTCTTCGTCGATGGCGACTTTTGGCACGGCTACCAATTCCGAGATTGGCGAGACAAGCTATCCGAGGCTTGGGAGAGGAAGATTGCAGGCAACATTAGGCGCGATGTCAGAAACCGCGCCACCCTCCGAAGCCTCGGCTGGCATGTCGTCAGGATTTGGGAGCATCAGGTGACCGCTCGCCCAACTGCGTCGGCGATGCGGGTGAAGCGAGCCCTGCAGCGAGGAAAATGTTGACCCGCGACGTTCGGAGCCTGGCCGCGGGCGGTTAAACCTGGTAGCGCCGCACGTGATGATCCGAACCCTCGATCTCTTTTGCGGTGCGGGCGGCAGCAGCTGGGGAGCGAAGCAGGCCGGGGCCACTATCGTTTGTGGAGTGGACGCCGACGAACGAGCGGCAGCCACCTACGCGGCCAACTTTGGACGCTCGGCCTCCCGATGCCTCAGGTTGAATGAGCAGTCCCGCCCGCGTGATCTGGGCGATATCGGGGAAATAGACCTCTTACTAGCTTCTCCGGAGTGCACTCATCACACCTGCGCTCGCGGCAGCAAGCCGAGAGATGACGACAGCAGGCGGACGGCGAACTACGTTGCCAGATTTGCCGCTGACCTTCGGCCTCGCTGGATCGTGCTTGAAAATGTCGTGCACATGAAGAGCTGGCACGGTTATGAGCCCGTGATCACCAGCCTGACCAATTTGGGGTATCATGTATCGCCTCAAGTTCTGAACGCCTCACATTTCGGCGTCCCGCAGAACCGTCGCAGGCTCTTCCTCATTGCTGACCTTCTTGCAACGCCGCCTTCTATTGAGCCCTCGTTCAGAACATCGCGTCCAGCTCGACGCGTCCTCGACCTGCCCGGAACGTGGAGATCAAGACCTCTGTATCGCCCAGGGCGAGCGACTGGAACTCTCGCGCGCGCTGAGAGAGCTATCGCAGCGCTGGGCGAAGGCAATGACTTCCTTATCGTGTACTACGGCTCAGACGGAGCCGGCGGTTGGCAGAGTTTGGACCAACCTCTGAGGACGATGACCACACTCGACCGCTTCGGCTTGGTCACATGGGACCAAGACGAGCCTATGCTCAGAATGCTGCAAGTGCCCGAGCTAAGGCGAGCCATGGGTTTCCCGGTCAGCTTCACCTTGCTGGGCCAGCGCCGTGATCAAATCCGCCTTCTCGGCAATGGAGTAGCACCCCCTGTGATGAAGGCGATTATTGCACAGCTGACAGCGGATCAATCCGTGGCCGTTGCCGCGGAGTAGGGCGCTAAGCTGTTGGAGGGAACTCGTTAACGAGCCACTTCTGGAGAGCCGAAATCTCACCCAAACCATGATCCCGCAGCAGCTGAACGATGTCACCTGCCGCAATGATAATGATCGGATGTTGGTCCTCCTTTATTTCTTTGTATGCATATCTGTCGACGAAGCTGGTCGTCACGAGAACGCCGAACTGACGATGGCGCAATCTGGAGATCAAGCGTGAGAGTTCGCGAACTCCCACTGACTTCGCCGGAGCATAGCACTTTGCCTCAAGTGCGAAATCGATGAGGATCGCGCCCGGCCCTCTGCCCAGTCGAACCCGTCCGACGGCGTCGCGTCCACCATCACGAGAGGGTCGAGTTACATCCAGGCTAGCCACCTCGGGAAGCGCCAATCTCGAAATGGCGGCCGCACAGCCTTCAAATCTGTGCGGTTGATCACCGAAATAGGCGTGCAAGAACGAGATCAGACGGCGGCCGGCGTCGTCGCTCGGAAGCTGCTCGGCCTTGGTGCGATACTCGACCGTCCGCTCAGCGGTGAGCGGCTTGTAGGTGCCTGACAATATCCACTGCTTCCACGCCTTTGGAGCGGCGTTAGTAACCGGGTTGCCCGAGACGACTTCGTCCAGCCATTTTCGTGAGATCACCCCGGCGTCCAAGATCGTGAAAATTGCGCGATAGTTCTGAAAGCGCGCGCCCTGCTTGGCTTTCCAGACGGCGACCAAATCCTCAGATGGGCGTAGGCCGGGTGCGCCCGGGACAACCAAACCTAAGAATCGAACATCGCGGCAGGGGCCGACGTTTGCGAATGCGAAGATGGGAGGGAGCTGCGCCCTTTCCGCCGGCGATCCATGCGCCAAATCGAATGCTCGGCGAAGCAGCTCGTTACCGCGTCGGGGTGTTTCGTGGAGACCGCGGCCGGGATTTCGATTGTCCCCAAAGTAAGTGAAGGTGCCGGTTTCTGGATCGATTGCGTCGGGCCAATCGGCACTGTCCAGGGAAGTGGTCAAAACGACCATGGTCAGAGCGTCGATTGAGCCGCGGTAACGAAAGCCTCCACTATTGCTCACCTGGAGCAGAGGCCCCAATGGATCATCCCCCGCGTTCCCCGCTCGTCCTCCCTGATACACTGCATCAATCCTCAAGTCGGACGTTGGGAGGTCTGGGCGAGGAATAGTTATCATCGAACCACTCTGGCCTTGCTCGGCATCGCCATCAAGCGTCTGCCGTGAGCCGCAGCGTCGTCTGGGCTTGACGTTTCAGAAACTCTGGTGAGGCTCGCGTCAATCGGCCTCTCCAAAGTCACTATCTAAGGGAACAACCTAATGCTCACAGCAACCGGGATCGGGACCCTCATCTTGTCGATGCTCGGCGCGTTTGGTGGGGCGGCGGTCGTTGGCGGGCTGGTGGCGAAATACGTTAGCGACCATGCGTCTAAGCAGTGGCTTCAAACGCATAAGGGGCAGTTGGACCAAGTCTTGGAAACGCACAAAGCGGAGCTGACCCGAGACACTGAGACACACAAACTGTCTCTTAAAAGGCAAGAGCTGCTGTTCAACCGAGAGATTGAAGCCGCGGACGCTCTGATGAAACTCTATCGCCGCATTTATCCTGACTACTCGCGCCCGGATATGGAGTGGCATGATGCCTGTGAGGACGTTGCGGACAGGCTTGGGCAGGTCGAGACAGACTTAGAGGATTACCTGGAGCTGCATTCTGCCGTGATCAGCGGCCCAGTCCGGGAAAAAATTGAAGCGATCCGGTCGCAAGCCGCATCTGAGAAGTTCTTCACGAGCGACGTGCCGGACGATGTGCCCAACCATGCGCTTGAAGCGGCGGGGCAAATCTTGGAGGGGCTGAACGAGGCTCGTGCTCACATGTTGCAGGACATCAGGAGATGATCTCTTACTGAACCTTCCTCTAGATCGACACGCCGAGGATCGACAGCGGGTCTCACAGAGGTCGGATTGTTGCCATGGGAGACGATCTAGTTGGCCTCTAGACCCGTGTTCGCCAGCGCCACGGGCATCTAGGCTCCACGGTTCCCACCGAGCACGGACTTCACGCGCGCCAGTCAGCCGGACGCGCATCACCAGTCAGATGAAACTGCCAAACGAGGTTGATCACCTTCTGGAAATCAGCGTTCTCGGACGCCAGCCGATTGCAGTTGGCCCAGTCAATCTCCTGCCGCTCGCGAGCAGGAATAAGGACTTGGCTTTCAGCAGCATTTTCCGCATCCAGCTTGATCAGGCCGACGCCATGCAGCGCAGCGAGCATGCGAAGTTCTTTGATGGTATCCGTTGCTTCGATCTCGCTTGCCACGAGATATGCGAAGTTAGCCCATGAGGAGTTGGACACGGTTTGGAAGTAGGCTTCGCGAACGTTCGAACGGTTTAGAAGCAGTTTGACCTCAAACGACCAGATGCGCGCCTTTCTCGCACCGGCTTGTGATACGCAGTTGCGAACCTCCGTAATCCAGTCGCGGGTAAGGTCCTCGAAGGCTACAACATCGGGGTAAAGCCAGCGGTTGCCTTGAGGGCCTCGCCTGTTCGCTGACCTTTTCTCGTCAATTCGCTGAGCGTGTATACCAAACTCCGCGCTCAGATACTGAGCCAGCTTCGGATACAAGCCGATCTCTCGGGGCGGGGTCTCGATGACAGGCAAGGTCGTGGTCTGCGGAGCGGACCGCGCAACACCCTCGGTCGCGGCCACTTCCGCTTCTTCCGACGCGTTGGTCCAATAGTATAGTCGAGGACGATCCTCCGTGGTTCTCACCTGCGGATTTTTCTTCTCGATCTGCGGCCGGTTAGCCCCGATCTCGGCAACGAGTTGCTGGATCAACTCAGCTTCCGTTGTGAGTGTCCGGCTTCTTTCCAGCTTGTGCAGGCACTCCTCGGAATAACGTTCTCTGATCCATTGCGCCACTTCACGCGCCGTAAGGCGATGATCCGCATGAGCCTTGAGGCACTCGACGACCGCGCTATTGAGTTTCAGCATGTAAATCCCCTCGTCCCAGGTGATAGCAGCGCAACTTGGCCATCATCAACCAAGGTGGACATCATGGCTTCCATGCGAGAAATCGCGCTTGGCATCTCAAGCGTCTTGCAGCACTCGACCACGCCAGAGCCGCTTTCCATTGATCTTTGGAACGAGCCTCCAGATGAAGCGGCCGCGCTAGTGAAGGCACTTCTTGCTGAGTGTCATGACGCAGAGATTGCAGTTGCCACTATCAAGGTCCCGAAGGAAGTCTGGGCGGTTCTAGCGCCAGAGGCTGAGAGGATGGTGCGGCCTCTTAGCACGCGCGTCGAGATACTGCCTTCGATGGACCAGCAAATAGAGGTCTGGAGGAGGCCGCCTCCCCAGAACCGAGATAACTCCGGGCCGCAAACCTAAACGAGAGTGAACGAAAAGCAGATAACTCCGCGCATCGAACCTGAACGACATTGAAAAATATCGGAATAGCGGGGAGATTTTGAACCGTTGGACACTTCGGGGTAGCCTCCACTCCGCACTCGGATAGGGTGTAAGCATCTGATTTGCTGAGGAATATCAGATGCTAGTAGGCTACGCTCGCACGTCGACGTTCGATCAGGTTGCAGGGCTTGAGGCGCAGATCGCCCAACTTATCGCAACGGGCTGCAAGGTCTTTTCAGAACAGACGTCATCGGTTGGAGATCGCCCTCAACTAGATGCGGCGCTGGGCTACATCCGCGAGGGTGACGCCCTGATCGTGACCCGCCTTGACCGGCTAGCCCGCTCTACATCCGACCTGCTCCGGATCATCGACCTGCTCGAAGCCAAGGGCGTCGGATTGCGGGTTCTCGACTTCGGCGGAGCCGAGATGGACACACAGTCCCCGACTGGTCGACTGATGTTGACGATGTTCGGGGCACTGGCCGAGTTTGAGCGCTCGCTCATGCTTTGTCGCCAGCGCGAGGGGATCGAACGAGCCAAGCGGCTCAAGAAATACAAGGGCCGCGCCCCCACCGCCCGCGCGAAGTTGCCCGAGATGAAGCGACTTGCTGCCGAAGGGTTGCGCCCAACAGAGATCGCGAAGCGTGTCTCATGCAGCCGCGCCTCAGTATATCGTTTGCTCGCGGAGACTAGGCGGTGAGCGAGACCAGCCGCCTTTTTGCGGACCTCCCTGCGCAGCTTGAAGACATGCACCGGCCCGTGGTCGACGGTAGGGCATCAGGTCAGCCTCCGGAGGTCCCTCACAGCTTGGCTGACGCCCTCTGCAACGGGTTGCAACGCACTGCCCGCATCCCGCTTGATATTCGCTTGAGCCTACAGGATGTTTGATCCTGTTCCTCCCGACATCGTGATCCAGCGGCAGGTCGAGGAAGCCATTGCGCTAGGACACCCGTTGCCCCGCTGGGGGTGGAAAACACCTGTGGCATACAACTCTAGCACCGGGGCCGAAAGGATCGCTGGTTGGCAGAAGGTTCTCATTGCGGAGCGATTGGGGCTTCTCAGTCGGGGGGGCCGCTGTTCCGTTTGCCACTCGGCGAGCGCCGAGCAATTCCATTCCGAAGTTTACCTACGAAGTGTCGCCGTCAGATCGGTGTGCCGCTCCTGTCATTACAGGGTCCACCGGCGCTTTGTTGATCCCAACGGTTGGCACGTTTTTCTCGGTGGCCGGGCACGGCTAGGTGATTGGGCGCTCTGTCTGCGGACTTTCGAACTGGACCGTCAACAGGCCGAGCAGGTCGCATCGGCTCGCGACGTTTTCGCAGCACTAGCGGAGTTGTAGGATTATAGCGGTCTAGACATCTAGATGGCAAGTATTGAGCAAAGTCTATTCGCAATATATACTTGACAATATTCTTGCCAAACCTTAACTGACGGATGCCGGGATTGATCCCCCGCATATAGTGCTGTCGACGAAGGCTCTGCGAGCGCCCAAACTTCGTCGGCAGCACCTTCAATGGGCGCTCGCATGACGACTTCACCTGAACCTTCCCTCCCTCGCTCGCATCCGCCGATGCGGCTTGGGCGTCGGCTGAGAAAAGCCCGCAAGCATCACCAGAAGCTACTTCGCCGCATCGACAAGGCTGTAGCCGAAGAAAACCCACACAAAGCCCGTGCACTTGGTGAGAAACTTCTCAAGTCAGCCGACGCCAGACTGGTTGCCGCTGCCGACAGCAACATGAGAATGAAACGTGGGATGCGCACGCCGACGCATCAGCTTGAAGCGATGGCTGCCGAGATCAACGCATGGAGACCCATTGCCGATGCGGTTACCGCGCATGCTGTTGACAAGGCTGGCTGGGATTTTCGCGTAGTGATGTCGTTTCCGCACAAATGGCGTGCAACCCACCTACTTTGTCGACGGGCCATCGAGGGCAGCGTTTCGCTTGATCCGCGTCAGCACGCCTACCGGAATGGCGGCCGCGACGAGGCGGTGAAGCGCGTTCTCCGAGAACTGGATGCAGGCAAGAAGTGGTGCGTCCAACTGGACATCAACGAGTTCTATCGAAGCATCGACAGAAGGAGGCTTTACCAAATCATCCCACTGCCATGTGAGGTGATCGACAACGTCGTCGGCCCTCCGGGGAATATCCTTCCCGGACGTATCGGCAACGCAATAGGACCCATCAGCTTGGTCACAGTGTCCCGTGAGGGAATAAGTCAGGGGTCATCACTCTCTCCGCTGATCGCGGAGGCGGTCATCGCGACCGCGCTCCGTGATCTGCGCTCGACCGTCAGCGTCATCAACTATGGAGACAACTTCGAGTTGATCGCCCGGACGAGGGCGGAATTGAGGATGGCTATCACAGCCCTGACCGGTGCGTTTCGGCGCAGTCCTCACGGGCCGTTTCGGCTGACCGATAAGAGCGGCTTGCGACGTGTGTGCGATGGCTTCGAGTTCTTGGGTTATCATTTCAGAATGAAACGGGGCCGCATCCATTGCCGGCCGTCCAAAAAATCAGAGGTCAAATTTTTCACATCGGCCTTGCGCCTTATGAGGGACATCGCTCAGCGCCGCCAGCCCGACGCAGCCATAAAGCTGCAACGCTCGGCCCTCGGCTGGGTCAGCGCGTTTTCTCAGTGGCGAACAAACGAACCGCTATTCTGGACCGGGTTCTGGCTGCGCGGAGTGGCGCATCAGCACTGCCCCGCAGCATTGCGCACCATCGCTGAACTCACCGAAGTGGACGATGAACGCTTTGTGCGTAGTGCTAGTCCGTTGCCAACGATCAATCCCCCAGGCCGCTTCCGAAGGTCGCAAGTGGAGCACTGGAACTAGACCGGATCGTTGAGCCGGTCCGGTATGCCATCTACCAAGCGGGCTGCCGAGACATTCAACGCGAGCGCTATCCGGCCAACGATCTCGATACTCGGGTTCCGCCGCCCACATTCGATGTCGGACATGTAAGACCGACCGACACCGGCATCCTCGGCAAGTTGCTCCTGAGATAGACCAGCAGCTTTGCGAGCACGTCGGACGTTCTCTCCAAAGATCGCTTTGGCTTCCATGTCGCAACAAGGGCAGCGGCACGCGATCTGAACCACCCGATATAAGGGTCATTTTTCCTTTCTCGTGGGCTGATTGCTAGGATAGGCTCCCCCCTTGAAGGGGGATGCGATATGTCGGCGTTGCTAAGATTTTCGAGACTTGCTGGATTGGCCTTGCTCGCCGGGATGGCTTGGCCAGCGACTGCTCAAGAGATTGAGCAAGGCGCGGAACGTCCGACGACCTCTCTACCACCGTTGACAGAGACTTCGCTAATTGAGGCAAGCGAAACTGCGCGAGCGTTCAGGCCAAGGGACGACTTGGAAACCTCGCCAAGGATAAGTTGGAACGGACGCCGCTTCGTGGTTCATCAAGCGCTAGAGCAGCAAATGGGCGAGAGTTGCGCTGGATTACCCAAGTGGGATTTCAACTCCGAGAGCCGACGCCTCAACTTCAACGTGACGGGCGGCTTCATACTCGGGCATGCCTTCCTCAGCTACGATGGTGACCCATTCCCTTTTCTGAGCATGTATGGCCACCGCACATTGGTCATTTCGTGCTCAGAAAAGGAAGGAAGCGCCTACCGTGTCGTGAACGCATTTGGTGCGCGCTCGTCTATCGTCAGGAGGAGCGTCAGCGCCACAGCATTGGCGATAGAAGGATGGGACAGGGGCAGGGCCTTCCTGCTAAAATCCATTCCCCTTGAAGGCAGCGAAGCACGGGAGATGGTTCCTCACCTGACCCTTGAGATCGAGGGGGAGTTGAGCGAATGGACGGATGGAAATTCGCTTATCTGTGGGGTCACCCATCTCGAACCGGAATTCACGAGCGCCTACGACACCACAGAAAGCACCTGCGTTTATAGGGCTCGCCTTTCAAGGGTGGCGGTCGTCGATAGAATTAGCGGAAACGTGCTGGCCGAGGAGCGCTTCTCGGAACTTCCGTAAGATCGGCTGTGGCCGCAGGAGTTGCCGCGCGGGGCCTTAGTTTCTCAAACGGCAATTCCCTCCTGAGGGAGGGTTGAGGAGCGTATCAAGAGGCCCTTGAGCCACTCCTGATCCTTTCGAGCCTTGTATTCCAATAGAACTGCTAAACTTCCTTGAGATTTGCAACGCGTTGCACATCGTTCTTTACGTCTAGACGGAGGCCCGGCGCAGTGTTGCAGAATGAGCGCGGTCGACTTTCAATGTCAATACTTAATCCTTGATCGAGATGCCGCGCCTTTCTAGGTTTAGGTCACATTCTTTCATTTCCGGTGCCCGATATGATCCGTCGAATTGTTCCGCAACCTGCTCAGCCGATTGATCCTCCGAGGCGAAAGCCGAGATCGGGGTTCAAGAAAGTTGATCTCAAGCGCGCGGTCGATGCGGCGCATCGCGTGGGATTGCGTGTGGGCAGCGTCGAAATACGGCCTGACGGAACAATCAGCCTAACCACCGTTGAAGCGGCGCGGGGCGTCCAGACCGGAGACGTGTTTGCGGAATGGTCTGACCGCCTTTGAAACGAACGCCTCACATTGTTTCCAAGAAGACGCGAGCCGGTATCGTTTGGTATGTCTATGCTTGGAGAGGAGGGCCGCAGGTCCATCGCTCGGAAGGCGCCAAGCGGCCTCGGATCGACACCGACATTGCGCGCCGCATCGCCGCCGCAGACGAGGCTGATAACAGTCCGGACCCCACCACGCTGTTGGCCGTCATAAGGGATTGGCGGCATAGCCCGGAATGGGCGCATTTGGCAGACACGACCAAAAAAACATGGGGATCGGCGCTCGATAGGATCGAGGAAAAGTGGGGCGATGTCCCGCTGGCGATATTCGATGATCGTCGGATGAAGGCCAAGGTCGTTGCTTGGCGGGATGGTCGTTCGTCGACACCTCGTGCAGCGGACATTGGGATCACCGTCTTGCACGCCTTGCTGAAAAACGCGGTCCTCAAAGGATTGCTGACGATCAACGTCGCAGCAGGTATTCCGACCCTCTACCGGGGCGGTGACCGGGCCGAGGTCATCTGGACCGATAACGATCTGAAACGGTTCGAGCAGGCTGCCCTCCGGACCGGCGAGCAAGCCGCACTCGATGGACTTCTCCTCGCAGTGATGACTGGACTTCGTCGGGAGGACTTGGTGACCTTGCTATGGTCGGAGGTCACGCCCAAGGCCATCCTAAAACGGGCCAAGAAGGTGAGCAGACGCAAGCGATACTTTGCCACGGTTCCGACAATGGGGCCTGCCCTCAAAGCCTTGCTGGCCGAACTCCGGACGCGTCAACGTGGCGAGGGCGTTGAAACCGTTCTGGTGGACCAAAGTGGCAAGCCATGGTCGCCAGACCGCTTCACCAAAGCCATTGCGAGGGTGAGAGACGAGGCTGGGATTGTCCACGTTGATCCTGAGACCGGGCGAGAGCGCAAGCTGCACCTGCATGACGCCAGAGGGACGTTCGCCACCCGCCTCATGCTAGCGAAGCCCAACATCTCCGATAAGGATGTGGCCGACTTGATGGGCTGGTCTCCGGAAAATGTCGCTCGCATCCGCCACGTCTACGTTGACCAGTCCGCGAAAGTCGTGGCAATGGCGAGGCGGTTGAGGGGTGCTCTGTAAACCACCCTGTAAACTGCCGATGTGGTGGGGTCCGGGAATGGCGGACTTCTGCCATTTTGCGGGTGTAGCTCAATGGTAGAGCAGAAGCTTCCCAAGCTTACGACGAGGGTTCGATTCCCTTCACCCGCTCCACGCTCCCGCTGACGCCGTGCCGTCGTTCTTCCTCGCCTTGCTCGCCGCCGCGGCCGCCACCCTCGGCGGGCGCGAGGCGGTGCGGGTGGCGCGGCTGGCCGCGGCGCTCGGCAGCGGCAGCGGCTTGCTCGCCGCGGGCTGGCTGGCGTGCGCCGTCGCCTGCGCGCTGGCGGCGTGGCTCGGGGCGGGCATCGCCGGCCAGTTGTTCGCCGAGGCGAAGGCGATGCTCGTCGCCATCGCGCTGTTGCTCGCCGGGCTGGAGCTCGCGGTGATGCCGCCCCGACGGGCGCCGGCCGAGCCGACGCGCTCGTTCGGCGCGATCGCGCTGGTGCTCGGCGCGGCGCAGCTGACCGCGGCCTCGGGCTTCCTCGTCTTCGCGCTCGCCGCGGCGACGGCGACGCCGTGGCTGGCGGCGGCCGGCGGCGCGCTCGGAAGCGGCGCGGTGCTCACCGCGGCATGGTCGGCCGGGCCCGAATGGGAAGCGCGCGTGCCGCTCCGCCTGCTGCGCTACGCGGTCGCCGGGCTGTTGCTCGCCGCCGCTCTCGTCACCGGGCTGTCGGCCCGCGGCCTGCTCGGCTGATGGCGGCCGTCGAGATCGTCGCCGACGCGAGCGACGCGGACATCGCCGCGTGGCTGCACGGTCGGCTCGCCGCCGCGCTGGCGGCCGGCGAGGCGCCGGTGGCGATCACCGTGCCCGGCGGCTCGACGCCGTTCCCGATCCTCGCCCTGCTCGCCGAACGCCCGCTCGACTGGCGGCGGGTGACCGTGTGGCCGGGCGACGACCGCGTGGTGCCCGAGGACCATCCGGCGAGCAACGCCGGCCGCATCCGCGCGCTGCTCGAGCCCGCCGGGGCCGAAGTGGTCACGCTGACGACGATGGAAGCGGTGCCCCGATTCGCGCTCGCCTGGCTCGGCATGGGCGAGGACGGGCACATCGCCTCGCTGTTCCCCAGCGCCGACCCGCGCGCCGACGACCCGCGGCCGATCCGCCGGCTGACGCCCGAACCGCTGCCGCCCGAGGCGCCGTTCGAGCGGATCACGCTGACCATCCCCGCGCTGCTCGATTCGGCCGAGCTGCTGTTCGTCATCCGCGGGGCCGGCAAGCGCGCGCTGTTCGAGGCCGCGGCGATGCGCGAGAACGACCTGCCGGTGGCGCGGCTGCTCGGCGCGGCGCGGCAGCCGGTGACATGCTTCACCTGATCCTGCGGGCGATTCCGGCGCCGGTGCACCGCCGCCTCTACCGCATCGCCGACTGGCTGCGGCGCCGCTGGTGGTCGATCCGCAAGCCCCGTCGCCACAGCGTCAGCGTGGTCGCGTTCGACGGCGACGGCCGGGTGCTGCTGGTGCGCCACTCGTACGGGCCGCCGGTGTGGGCCCTGCCCGGCGGCGGGATCGACCGGGGCGAGCAGCCGATCGCGGCGGCGGCGCGCGAATTCGCCGAGGAGCTGCGCTGCCCGCTCGCCGACGTGCGCTCGTTGCGCGAGACGACGCAGGACGAATCGGGCGCGCTCGACCGCCTCAACGTGTTCGTCGCGCAAGTCGCCGGGACGCCCGTGCCGGACATGCGCGAGATCGTCGCCGCCGGGTTCTTCGATCCGGCCGGGCTGCCGCGCCCGGCCGACCGCCGCGTGGCCGGGTGGGTCGCCGAGGCGGTCGCGCTGCGCGCCGGCGAGCGGCGCTCATAGCAGCGACAGCTGCGCCTCGTCCTTCGGCGGGCGGGCTTCCCGGTCGCCCTCGAGCGAGCTCAGCGTGAGTCCCATCAGGCGGATCGGCAGCGGCAGCGGCAGCTGCTCGTCGAGCAGCGCCCGCGCGACCCGCGCGAACTCGGCCTTGTCGGCGACCGGGTGCGGGAGCGAGCGGGCCCGCGTGGTCAGCTGGAAGTCGGTGTACTTCAGCTTGAGCGTCACCGTGCGGCCCTTGAGCTCACGCTCGGCGATCTGCTGCCAGACGATGTCGACGATGGTGTCGAGCGCCTCGCGCAGCGCCGGGCCGCTCGACAGGTCCTCGCCGAAGGTCCGCTCGCTGCCGAGCGACCTGCGGATGCGGTTGGCGCGTACCGGGCGCAAGTCGATGCCGCGCGCCGCGCGGTACAGGTAGTCGGCGAAGCTGCCGAAGTGCTGGCGCAGCCAGGCGATGTCGCGGGCGGCGAGGTCGGCGCCGGTCTCGATGCCGAGCTTGGCCATCTTCTCGGCGCCGCGCGGGCCGACGCCGTGGAACCGCCGCACCGGCAGCGACTGGACGAACGCGGCGCCCTCGCCGGGGCGGATCACGCACAGCCCGTCGGGCTTGTTCTGGTCGCTCGCCAGCTTGGCGAGGAACTTGTTGTAGCTGACCCCGGCGCTGGCGGTGAGGCGGGTCTCCTCGCGAATCTGCCGGCGGATCAGCTCGGCGATGCGCGTCGCCGAGCCGATGCCGAGGTCGTCCTCGGTGACGTCGAGGAAGGCTTCGTCGATGCTCAGCGGCTCGACGTGCGGGGTGAAGCGGCGGAAGATCGCGCGGATCTGCTGCGAGACCTCGCGGTAGGCGTCGAAGCGGCCCTTGCAGAAGATCAGCTCGGGGCACAGCCGCTTGGCGGTGAGCGACGGCATCGCGCTGCGCACCCCGAACCTGCGCGCCTCGTAGCTCGCCGCCGCGACCACCCCGCGCCCGCTCGACCCGCCGACCGCGACCGGCTTGCCGCGCAGGTCCGGGTTGTCGCGTTGCTCGACGCTGGCGAAGAACGCATCCATGTCGATGTGGATGATCTTGCGCAGGCCGAGCGCGGCCTCGTCGTCTGCGTCCGTCGGGGCGGGAGTCGCCATGGCGGCAATCTAATCGTTGTGCGGCGCGGCAACAGTAGGCAAGGCGCGCTGATGACCATGAGCATGCCTCACGACCAGAAGACCATCGGCCAGCGCGAGCTGGTGGTGATGGTCGCCCTGCTGATGAGCCTCAATGCGCTGGCGATCGACGGCATGCTGCCGGCGCTCGACGACATGGCGCGCGAGCTCGGCGCGGCCGAGGGCAACCGGCGCCAGCTGGTGGTGGCGGTGTTCCTGCTCGCCAACGGCATCGGCTGCCTGGTGCCGGGCGCGTTCGCCGACCGCTTCGGACGGCGGCCGCTGCTGATGCTGTCGCTCGGCACGTATGCGGCGTTCTCGTTGCTGATCGCGATGGTCCGCGACTTCGATGTGCTGCTGGTGCTGCGCGGCATCCAGGGGGTGTTGACCGCCGGGCTGATGGTCGTGCCCAACGCGATCATCCGCGACCGCTACGAAGGCGATCGGATGGCGCGACTGATGAGCCTGGTGGGCGCGGTGTTCATCGCCGTGCCGGTGATCGCCCCGAGCCTCGGGCAGGCGGTGCTGCTGTTCGCCGGGTGGCGGTGGATCTTCGTGCTGCTGTCCGGCATGGCGCTGGTCGCGGCGCTGTGGGTGTGGTTCCGGCTGCCCGAGACGCTCGATCCGGCGAACCGCCAGCGGATCGACCTGCCGGCGATCGCGCGCAACATGCGCGTGGCGCTGATCAACCGCGCCTCGGTCGGCTACGTGCTCGGCACGATGCTGCTGATCGGCGCGGTGTTCGGCTACGTCAACAGCGCGCAGCAGCTGATCGGCGAGCACTTCGGCGCCGGCGAGGCGTTCCCGCTGGTGTTCGGCGGCACCGCGGCGGTGATGATCGTGTCGAACCTCGTCAACTCGCGCATCGTCGAGCGGTTCGGCGCGCGGCGGGTATCGCACAGCGGAGTGCTGGTGTTCATCGTCGTCTCCATGGTGCAGGTGTGGGCCGCGCACTACCGGCCCGACAGCCTCGCCTGGTTCATCCCGCTGATGGCGCTCAACCTCGCGCTGCTCGGCTTCCTCGGCGCCAACTTCGGCTCGATCGCGATGCAGCCGTTCTCGGCCATCGCCGGGGCGGCGAGCTCGATCCAGATGTTCTTCCGCATGTTCGGCGCGGCGGTCGTCGGGCTGGTCATCGGCCAGGCTTACGACGGCAGCGCCCGGCCGTTCGCCCATGCCCTCCTCATCTGCAGCGTCAGCGCGCTGCTGCTGGTCTCGTTCAGCGAGAAGGGACGGCTGTTCCGCCGGCTCAACCCGCCGCAGGCCAAGCCGAAACGCTAAGCGTGAGCGAGCCGTTCGACCTCATCGTCATCGGCGGCGGGGTCAACGGCGCGGGGGTGGCGCGCGACGCCGCCGGGCGCGGAGCGCGCGTGCTGCTGCTCGAGGCGCGCGACCTCGCCGGGGGCACCTCGAGCGCCTCGACCAAGCTGGTCCACGGCGGCTTGCGTTATCTCGAGCACCTCGAGTTCGGCCTCGTGCGCGAGGCGCTCGGCGAGCGCGAGACGCTGTGGCGCATCGCCCCGCACATCGTCCGCCCGCTGCGCTTCGTCCTGCCGGTCAGCCAGGGCACGCGCCCGGCCTGGGTGCTGCGGGCCGGGCTGTTCCTCTACGACCACATCGGCGGACGCGGCGGGCTTCCCGGCGCCGCGCGCGTAGACCTGAGGCGGCACCCAGCCGGGACTCCGCTCGTCGCGGGCCTTAGCCGGGCGTTCGAATACTCGGACGGCTGGGTCGACGACGCGCGGCTGGTGGTGCTCAACGCGCTCGACGCGCGGGAGCGCGGGGCCGATATTCGCACCCGGACACCGGTCACCGCAGCGCGGCGCGATGGCGACTTGTGGCGGGTCGAGACTTCGACGGGGCCGTTCGCCGGGCGCGCGCTGGTCAATGCCGGCGGCCCCGGCGCCGACGACGTCGCGCGGCTGGCGGGAGTGACGCCCGATCACGCCATCCGCCGCGTGCGCGGCTCGCACATCGTCGTCCGCAAGCCGTTCGACCACGATTATGCATACAATTTCCAGCTGCCCGACGGTCGCATCGTCTTCGCCATCCCGTACGAGGGTGAGTTCGCGCTGATCGGGACGACCGACCGCGACCATTGCGGCTCGCCGTTCGACGCGGCCGCGGCCGACGACGAGATCGCCTACTTGTGCGCGGCCGCGAGCCGCTATTTCCGTGTCCCCGTCGCGCCGGCCGACATCGTCCACAGCTATGCCGGAGTGCGCGCGCTGGTCGACGACGGCTCGGGCAAACCCGAGGCGGCGAGCCGCGGCTACAAGCTGCCGCTGAGCGAGCCGGGGGAGGGCGCGCCGCTGCTCGGCATCTACGGCGGCAAGATCACCAGCTACCGCGCGATCGCCGAAGAGGCGGTCGATGCGCTGGCCGCGCGCCTCCCGGCGCTGGCGGGCAGCGCGTGGACCGCTAGCGCCCCGCTCCCCGGCGGCGACTTCCCGCGAGACGATCAGGCCGAGCTGATCGCCATCCTGCGCCGCGGTTACCCCTTCCTGTCCGATGCCGAGGCCACCCGCATCGTCCGCGCCTACGGCACCCGCGCGCGCGAGTGGCTCGGCATGGCCCGGGGCTGGGGCGACCTCGGCCGCCGCTTCGGCCCCGGGCTGAGCGAGGCCGAGGTCGACTATTTGCGCCGCGCCGAGTGGGCGCGGACCGCCGAGGACGTGCTGTGGCGCCGCAGCAAGCTCGGCCTGCGCACCAATGTCGCCGAGCAGGCGGCGCTGGCCGACTACCTCGGCGGCTAGCTGCCGTGGTCGATCTTGCGGCGGAAGGTCTCGGGCAGGAACAGGAGGCCGACGACCAGCGTCAGCACCGCCACCCCGACCGGGTACCACAGCCCGGCGTAGATATCGCCGGTCGCCGCGACCATGGCGAAGGCGATCGTCGGCAGGAAGCCGCCGAACCAGCCGTTGCCGATGTGGTACGGCAGGCTCAGCGCGGTGTAGCGGATGCGCGCCGGGAACAGCTCGACCAGCAGCGCGGCGATCGGGCCGTAGACCATCGTCACCAGCAGCACGAGCGCGGTGAGGATGGCGACGACGAGCGGCTTGTTCAGCTCCGGCGTGTCGCCCGCGGCCGGATAGCCGGCAGCCTCGAGCACCGGCGGCAGCGAGGCATCGAAGCCCGCCTTGTCGTGCACTGCCAGGCGCATCTCGCCGACGGTGACCAGCGCGTCGCCGTCGGTCGCCACGTTGGCATAGGGAATCCCGGCCTTGGCCAGCGCCGACTTGGCGATGTCGCAGCCGCTTTTGTCGAAGGTCGCCTTGCCGATCGGATCGAACTGCACCGAGCAGGTCGCGGGGTCCGCATGGACCGTCACCGGCGCGTTCGCCTGGGCATGGGCCAGCGCCGGGTTGGCCGCTTCGGTCAGCGCCCCGAACAGCGGGAAATACGTCAGCGCGGCGAGCGCGCAGCCGGCCATGATGATCGGCTTGCGCCCGATCCTGTCGCTGAGCCAGCCGAAGAACACGAAGAACGGCGTGCCGATCAGCAGCGCGGTGGCGATGAGCACGTTGGCGGTGCCGCCGTCGACCTTGAGGATGCGCTCGAGGTAGAACAGCGCGTAGAACTGGCCGGTGTACCACACCACCGCCTGCCCGGCGACGGCGCCGAGCAGCGCGACCAGCACCAGCCGGGCGTTCTTCCAGTTGCCGAACGCCTCGGTCAGCGGCGCCTTGGAGGTCGCGCCGGCGTCCTTCATCTGCTGGTACACCGGGCTCTCGTTCAGTTGCAGGCGGATCCACAGCGACACACCGAGCAGGATCGCCGAGGCGAAGAACGGCAGCCGCCAGCCCCACGCGGCGAAATCGGCCTCGCCCAGCCACGAGCGCGTGCCGATGACCATCAGCAGCGCGGCGAACAGGCCGAGCGTGGCGGTCGTCTGGATGAAGCTGGTGTAGAACCCGCGGCGGCCCTCGGGCGCGTGCTCGGCGACGTAAGTCGCGGCGCCGCCGTATTGCCCGCCGAGCGCGAGCCCCTGCAGCAGGCGCAGCGCGACCAGCAGCAGCGGCGCGGTGACGCCGGCGGTGGCGTAGCTCGGCAGCAGCCCGACCGCAAACGTCGAGGCGCCCATGATCCCCATCGTCACCAGGAACGTGTTCTTGCGCCCGACGAGGTCGCCGATGCGCCCGAACACCAGCGCCCCGAACGGGCGCACCGCGAATCCGGCGGCGAACGCGGCGAGCGCGAGGATGAAGCCGGTCGTCTCGTTGACGCCCGAGAAGAACTGCGCGGTGATGACCGTGGCGAGCAGGCCGTAGAGGTAGAAGTCGTACCATTCGAACACCGTGCCGAGCGAGCTGGCGGCGATGACCTTGACTTGCGAGCTGGCGATCGGCGCGTCGGCGGCGGCTTCGGTCATCTGCGGCGGGTCCCCCGTGTCGGTCTTCTGTGGCCCTTGGTGCCGCAGGACGGGCGATCAGACAAGCGTCTTGTTAGCGCTACCACGGCGCACCGCCGATCGCGTCAGGGCTGCTCTCCGGTCCGCTCGACCCGCGCCAGCAGCGCCTCGACCTGGACCTGCTGGCCTTCGCTGACGCCGAGCTCGGCCACCGTCCCGTCGAACGGCGCGGTCAGCGCGTGCTCCATCTTCATCGCCTCGAGCACGATGAGCCGCTGGCCCTTGGTCACCGTCTCGCCCGCGGCGACGTCGACCGCGATCACCTTGCCCGGCATCGGCGCGAGGATGGCGCCGTCTGCTGCCGACGCGCCGGTGGATCGGTCGGTGCGCGGCCAGGATATGATAAAGCTTTCGCCATCCATGTAGAGCGTATGTGAGTCGGCCCCCGCGGTTTCGGCGAATGAGTGCTCGTAGGATTCGCCCGGATGTCGCGGCGAGTAGTCGAATTCGATCGGATGACTGTCAACGCTCATCCTTTGGCGTGATCGTGGCGGGGCGTTCAGGCGGAATGTCGCAAGTCCCCCCATCCGAGGGTCGAAATTAGTCGATTCCCGCAGCGCCCAGATCAGCGCATCGCTCAATGAGCGGTTCGAAGGCGCAGGCCGAACCATGAGCTCGGCTTCGTGGGTGGCGATGAAGCCCGTGGTCACTCGGCCTGTGGCAAAGTCGAGATGTTCGAGCAAGCGCTTGAGGAACCATGCGTTCGTCCTTATCGGTGCGCATATGGTGCGCCCGCAGGCCTCGGCCAATGCACGCCGGACACCCTCCCGATCTGGTCCCGACACGATAAGCTTGGCGATCATGGGATCATAGTAGGGCGAAATCGCATCGCCTTCTGTGACGCCAGTTTCGACACGCAGCTCAGGCGGGAAATGCACGTCTTCCAGCTTGCCTGTACTCGGCAGGAACCCCGTCGCAGGGTCCTCCGCATAAAGCCGCGCTTCCATCGCCCAGCCGTCGATCCTGAGCTGGTCCTGCTTGAGCGGCAGCGGCTCGCCGCTGGCCACGCGCAGCTGCCATTCGACGAGGTCGACGCCGGTGATCTCCTCGGTCACCGGGTGCTCGACCTGCAGGCGCGTGTTCATCTCCATGAAGAAGATGCGGTCGGCGGAAAGGCCCTCGCTGGCGTCGGCGATGAACTCGATCGTGCCGGCGCCGACGTAGTCGACCGCCTTCGCCGCGCGCACCGCGGCCTGGCAGATCGCCTCGCGGGTCGCGGCGTCCATGCCGGGGGCGGGGGCCTCCTCGATCACCTTCTGGTGGCGCCGCTGGAGCGAGCAGTCGCGCTCGAACAAGTGGACGACGTTGCCGTGGGTGTCGCCGAACACCTGCACTTCGATGTGGCGGGGCGAGGTGATCCACTTCTCGAGCAGGACCTCGTCGTTGCCGAAGCTGGCTTTCGCTTCGCGCCGGCAACTGTCCAGCATATCAACGAATTGCTGCGCAGCATCGACCTTGCGCATGCCCTTGCCGCCGCCGCCCGCGACGGCCTTGATCAGCACCGGCCAGCCAATCGTCTCCGCCTCGGCCAGCAGCCGCTCGGGCGACTGGTCCGCGCCGAGATAGCCGGGCGTCACCGGCACCCCGGCGTCCTGCATCAGCTGCTTGGCCGCGTCCTTCAGCCCCATCGCGCGGATCGATTCGGGTCTCGGGCCGACCCAGATCAGCCCGGCCGCCGCCACCGCCTCGGCGAACTCGGCGTTCTCGCTGAGGAAGCCGTAGCCCGGGTGGATCGCCTCGGCCCCGGTGGCCAGCGCGGCGTCGATGATCCGGTCGCCGCGCAAGTAGCTCTCGGCCGCCGGCGAAGGCCCGATATGCACCGCCTCGTCGGCCTGGCGCACGTGCAGCGCCCTGGCGTCGGCGTCCGAATAGACCGCCACCGTGCGAATCCCCAGCGCCCGCGCGGTGCGGATCACCCGGCAGGCGATCTCGCCGCGGTTGGCGATCAAGAGAGAGCCGATCATCCCAAATCCTCCCCGCAACGGGGAGGGGGACCACCCGAAGGGTGGTGGAGGGGCACGTGCGGTGAATCGGACATCCGCGTGACGCGCTCCCGGCAAACTTCGACGATGCGAACCACGGCGGGTGCAAGATCGTCAAGAACGGCCTTCGCCGGGACACGCAACGTGGCGAGATGTTGGGAGCGGACAAATTTCGATCGGGCAGCGTCTGTCTCGGCCGAGCGAAGGTTGTCGTGTCCCCAGCCGTCGACCTCGATCGCCAGCTTCGCGGCAGTGCAATAGAAGTCGAGAACGTAAACGCCGGCGGGGTGCTGTCGTCGAAACTTCAATCCCTCGGGCCGCTTGCGCAGCTCACGCCAAAGCATGGCCTCGGGGAACGTCATCTCGCTGCGCAACTTGCGGGCGCGCTTGAGTGTGTCCTTCGGCCCTGTGATCACCGCACGTGCCCCTCCACCATGCTGCGCATGGTCCCCCTCCCCGTTCCGGGGAGGATTTCTCACAGCCCCTCCCCGTCGCCGGGCGCCTCGACGCGCACGTCCTCGTCGCGCAGCGGGGTCATCGGGATCGGCGCGACCGGGCCTTCCATGCGCACTGCGAGCAGCACCGCGCCGCGGGTGTACCGCGGCGTCGCGGCCGGCAGCGGGGCGTCGAGCGCTTCCATGAAGCCGCGGAACATCGCCCCGAGCTTGTCGAAGGCCGAAGTGGCGACGCGGTGGTCCCACGCATGCGCGCCGCGCTCGCGCACCTTGCGGCCGATGGCGAGGTAGATGTTGGCCGCGGTCAGCACCGCCCAGCGCTGGCGGAACCCGAGGCCCTCGGTGCCGCGCAGCGCCGAGGCGGCATACGCCTCGGCGAGGTCGAGCAGCCGCCCGGCCAGCGCGACGAGCGGCCCGCGGAAGGTCGGCTTGAGGTGCTCGCCGGGCGGGATGTCGGCCTCGGCCAGCCAGTCGAGCGGCAGGTGGCAGCGCTCGGCGGCATCGTCGTCGCACAAGTCGCGGGCGATGGCGATGAGCTCGAAGGCCACGCCGAGCTCGAACGCGCGGTCGAGCCGCTCCTCGTCGTCCTCGGGCACGCCGATGATCCGCGCCATCATCACCGCGACCGCGCCGCCGGCGTGGTAGCAGTAGCGGATCAGGTCGGCCTCGCTGTGCGGCTGCCACCCGGCGGCGTCGAGCGCGAAGCCCTCGATCACGTCGTCGGCGAGCTGCAGGCCGAGCCCGGCCTCCTGCGCGACCTGCCCGAAGCCGTCGAACGCCGGATCGGCGGTCGGCTGCCCGTCGAGCGCACGGCGGGTGAGCACGCGGATCGCCTGGATGAGGTTTTCGGCGTCCTCGGCGCCCTCGGGCCGGTCGCCCGCGACGATGTCGTCGCCGCGCCGGCACCAGGCGTAGAGCAGCCAGGCGCGCTCGCGCGTCGGGCGGTCGAGCAGGCGGCTGGCGAAGGCGAAGCTCCGGCTGCCGCGGCCGATCGTGCCGCGCGCCTCGCGCACCAGGTCCTCGCGCCAGCGCCCGCCGCCGCTCTGCCGCACCGGGGGGCGCAGGATCTGCGATGGCGCGAGCAGGCGCGGGCGGCGGTCGCGGAAGCGGCGGATCGGCATCGCGACGGCTATAGCTCGTCCGCGCTCATGCGGAAGATCGGCTTGTGCGGCGCGTACGTCGCCATCCGCTCGAGCAGCGCGTCGAGCTCGCGCTCGACGATCAGGATGCCGCGGTGCTCGGCGCGGATGAAGCCCGATTCGCCCATCCGGCGGTAGAACTCGACCAGCCCGTCGTAGAACCCGTAGGCGTTGAGCAGCCCGACCGGCTTGTCGTGATAGCCGAGCTGGGCCCAGCTGACCGCCTCCCACAGCTCGTCCATCGTGCCGACCCCGCCGGGCAGGGTCAGGAACCCGTCGCTGAGGTCGGTGAAGGCCTTCTTGCGCTCGTGCATCGTCTGCACCACGTGGAGCTCGGTGCACGCCTTGTTGGCGACTTCGGCGGCAACCAGCGCCTCGGGGATCACCCCGATGACCTCGCCGCCGGCCAGCAAGGCGCCGGCCGCGACCGCGCCCATCAGCCCGAGCTTGCCGCCGCCGTAAACCACGCCGATGCCGCGCAGCGCGAGCGCCTCGCCGATCTCCATCGCCAGCTCCTCGTAGCGCGGGTTCTCGGGGCTCGCCGAGCCGCAGTAGATCGCCAGGCGCGCAAGCGGGCGGGTCATCGCGCGAGGTCCTCGAGCATCAGCCCGGCGGTCGCCCGGGCGCCGGCGAGCACGCCGGGAACGCCCGCGCCCGGGTGGGTCCCGGCGCCGACGAGGTAGAGGTTGCCGATCACGGCGTCGCGGTTGTGGCCGCGGAACCAGGCGCTCTGTGTCAGGGTCGGCTCCAGGCTGAAGGCGCTGCCGAGGTGCGCGCCGAGTTCGTGCGCAAGATCGCGCGGGGTATAGTGGAACTTGGTGACGATGCGGTCGGCCAGGTCGGGGATCAGCCGCCGCTCGATCTCGGCCAGCACGCGCCGCTCGAGCAGCGGCCCGACCTGGCGCCAATCGACCGCCAGCTTGCCGAGGTGCGGCACCGCCACCAGCGCGGAGAACGCGCTTTTGCCCTCGGGCGCCGTCGACGGGTCGGTCACCGTCGGGTGGTGGAGGAAGATCAGCGGATCGGCCGGCAGCACGCCGCGCTCGAAGATATCGCCGAGCAGCTCCTCGTAGCGCGGTCCGAACAGGGTCATGTGATGGGGAATGCCCGGCCAGCTGCCCTCGATCCCGAAATGGACCGCGAACAGCGACGCGCTGAAGCGCTTCCTGGCCAGCCTCCGGCCGATCTGCGGCCCGCGGGGGCTCCGCAGCAGGTCGCGATAGGTGTGGACGATGTCGGCGTTGCTGGCCACGGCGTCGAACCGGGCGCGCCAGCCGCCGCGCGTCTCGACCTCGGTCGCGCGGATGCCCATCGTCTCGATCGCCGCCACCGGGTCGCCCAGCCGCACCTCGCCGCCGAGCCGCTCGAGCTGGCGCACCATGCCGGCGACGAGGCGGCCGGTGCCGCCGCGCGGCCACCACACGCCGCCGTCCGGCTCGGGCGCGTGCAGCGGCGCGTGAAGCCCGCTGGCGGTCAGCGGGTTGCCGCCGGCGAGCAGCGTGCGCACGCTCAGCGCCTGGCGCAGCCGGGCGTCGCGCACGAACCGGCTGACGGTGGAGAATACCGAGCGCCACGCCTGGTGCCGGACGAGCGCCGGCGCCGCCCTCGCCAAGCTGCCCGGCGTGAGGAACGGCGCCGCGCCGAACCCGGCGCAGCCGTCGCGCCGAACCGCCGCCGCGTAGTCGAGGAACGCGTCGTAGCCGGCGATGTCGGCGGGATCGAGCCGGGCGATCTCCCGCCGCAGCGCAGTGGGGTCGTTGCTCCAGTCGAGCGTCGTGCCGTCGGGCCAGCTGAGGCGCCATAACGGCTCGACCGGCATCAGCTCGACGTCGGCGGCGATGTCGTGGCCGGTGATCGCCCACAGCTCGCGAAGCCCCGCCGGGTCGGCGATCACGGTCGGCCCGGCCTCGAAGGTGAAGCCCTCGCGCGGCCACGACCCGGCGCACCCGCCGGCCTTGTCGCGCGCCTCGACCAGCGTGACGGCGACGCCGGCCGCCTGCAGCCTGATCGCCAGCGCCAGCCCGCCGAAGCCCGCGCCGATCACGCAGGCGCGCTTGCCCTCGAGGCTCATCAGGCCACCGGCCTGCCCGGCCGGCCGGCCTCCTCGGCGATGTCGCGCTCCGGCCCGCTCATCTCGCGAGCCTTAGCGCAACGCCCACCCCGCGCAACCGGCGCTGCCGCTTGGACCCGCGCACGGCGTGTGGTATCGTGCCGCCAGGCCTTGGGGAGCAGAGGTCATGAAGCATATCCTGATCGGGGCCGCCGGCGCCTTGGCGCTCGCGGCCACGGGCGCGACGGTGAGGGCGGAGACGGGTCCAGCGACCTGCTACATCGAGCTCGGCCGGCTGATGGCCGACCCGCCGTCGGGGGTCGGCGAGCTCGGCGCGGCGATCCGCCAGCTCGACACCACGCTGCGGCCGCAAGTCGAGGAGATCAACCGCCTCAAGCTCGAGCTCGAGACGCTCCAGCGGCAGCAGCAGCGCGCGATGCAGGGGCAGGACGACACCGTCGACCTGGTCGAGGTGCAGAACGAGACGCAACGGGTCGCCGCCGCGCTCGAGGCGCTGCAGGCGCAGCTCCAGCTCGACTACGCGGCGCAGCGCGAGGCGATCGTCGGCCCGGTGCAGGCGCGCGTCGGCGAGCGGGCGCAGGCGTTCGCCAGCGCGCGCGGCTGCGCGGCGATGAAGATGGCCCGCGCGCCCGACCTCGAGGCGCTCCGCGCCGCCGCGGCGCAGGACCTGACCGGCGATTTCGTCACCTGGTACCTGGCCGGCCCGTCGGCCTAAGCCGGCGGCGCCCGCCGCGCCGCTTGTCAATCGCGCCGGCAGCGGCGACAACCGCCGGGTGGGGAACAAGCTCTATCCGCACCGCAAGGCGGTGCTGGCGACGCTGGCGCTGGTCGCGCTGGCCGTGGCGCTGCTGTTCGCGATGGACCGCCCGCCGATTTGCGCGTGCGGCACCGTCGCGCTGTGGCACGGCACCGTCCAGTCGAGCGGCAACAGCCAGCACCTGACCGACTGGTATTCGCCGAGCCACTTCACCCACGGCCTCATCATGTACTTCTTCGCCTGGCTGCTGTGGCGGCGGTGGAAGCTGTTCGGCGGCAAGCCGGCGCGCTGGGCGCTGCCGATCGCGGTGCTGGTCGAGGCGGCGTGGGAAGTGACCGAGAACACGCCGATGGTCATCGACCGCTACCGCGCGGTCACCGTCAGCTGGGGCTACAGCGGCGATTCGATCGTCAACTCGGCCGCCGACATCGGCTGGATGGTCGCCGGCTTCCTGCTCGCCGCGCGGCTGCCGGCGCGGGTCAGCATCGCCCTCGCGCTCGGCTTCGAGCTGCTGACGCTGTGGATCATCCGCGACAACCTGACGCTCAACGTCATCATGCTGTTCTGGCCGGTCGAGGCGATCCGCCAGTGGCAGGGAATGGGGTGAGGGCGACTGTTGAAATGGGTGGCAAGCGGACATTGCCCCGGCCAGGACATTCAGGCACCTTGTCGCAATGAAAGCGAGCCAGACTTCCGTGTATCCCAGGGGGATCTGAGGAGCTGCGCGCATGAAATGGCTTGCGCTCGTGGCACTCTGCTGTGTCGCCCCCGCGGCCGCGCAGCAATCCGATGCACCGAACTTTCGCACGATGAGCGACGCCGAGCTGGTCGAACGGGTGACCGTCGTGACCAAGACCGGCTTCTATGAGCCTTGCGACAACGAGATGCCGCTGTTTTCCGAGCTCGCGCGGCGCCATCCAACTCATTCCGGCTACAAATCGGGCGCCCTCCTCGCGGAGGCTTTTTGCGTGGGCCGGCAGGGGCGTCTGGATGAGGCATTGGACCTGCTCAGGCAATCGGAGCGCGCGCAGACCGTCCCGATACAAAACAACTTCGGTCTCGAACTCGCCATCCGGATGTCGGACGGCGCCGAAACTCTCGCACGGTTGCGCAGTATCGCGCAGGCGGACTGGATCGGATTTCTCCCGGCCGATTTCCTTTTCGCCGGATTTCGCACCGTGGACCAGGACGGCCTGGGGGATGAACTGGAGGCGTTCGCTTATGAGCTGGCGTCGTCGAGCACCTTCGCACGGCTGGAGTCTGACGTTCAGGACGGCGTAGCTTACACCGCGCTCGCGCATGCCGCGCGGTCCGGCACAACCACGCGCGTCGAGGCCTTGCTACGTCACGTCCGGTCCCCTGTGTCGGTCATCGAGTTGCTTGCGATGCGGCAATACGAGTCGATCTGGCCGCAAATCGAGGCGTACGCCGGCGAGAATCTCGCGAAGGTCAGCAACGATTACGTGGCTTGGACCGCTGCGCGTGCGGCTGATCGGCCAGAGGACAGCGACCGGCTGGCTCTCTATACGCACGCGTTACTGTACGCCGGCCGCTTCCGCGAGGCGGCGGACGTCGCTGAGAACTGGCTCGAGAGCAAGCAGCGCGAGGGCGAGATCGAGGAAGGCGACGGCTGGGCGCTCAACGTCCAGGCCAATGCTTATGACGCACTCGGCAAACCGGACGAGGCAGACCGGGTGTTTGACCGCCTCGCGCAGATTGCGCCCGACGAGCATCCGTGGGTGGTCAACTTCGTCATCAACCGCGCTGGACGCCTGGTCGCGATGGGACGCTGGCAGGAGGGCCTTGACGCGAGCGAACTGGCCTGGCCCGTGGCGCAGGCGCGTGGCTCCGACTACGCGCGCATGCTGGTTGCCAGCTATCGGGCCTGCGCCCTCCACAAGCTGGGGCGAGCAGACGAGCGCGACCGCGATCTCGACTTTGTGCGCGACCACATCACCGAGGGGCCGTCCGCTGGGGTGGAAGCCATGATGTGCGCGGACCGCGATGACGAAGCGGCCGGGCTCGTTGTCCGGGCCCTCGCGGACGAGAGTGCTCGCTATCAAGTGCTCTCCGACATGCAGGACGACCGGTTCGAGTTGTTCGGGCCGCCAGCGGGGCAGCTGCGTAAAGTGCGCGATCTGGTGCTAGCGCGGCCTGAACTGCGCGACGCGGTCCTGAAGGACGTGCGCCTGCTCCCCGAACGCTTGGTGCCCATCCGCCACGTGCGGCGGACGGCGTTGCAGGATGAAGCCAGCGCGGCCACCCAATAGCGGCGCCTGTCAGATCGTGCCCCGACCGCCCGCAGCGTCTAGAGAGACCTCCATCGGACCGCCGGTTCTACCTCGAAGCCGCGTCCATGCCGCTCGGCGAAGCGCCGGAACAGTGCCGTGGCTTCATCGCTAAGATCCGTGCGCGCCATCACCGCAGTATGACTGGACGCCAATGTCCGCGTTGGGGCGAAAGCCGGCCTGCCTAGCCTTGTTCCGCGCGCTCACCCCGGCCGCAGCGTCTTCTCGCGCTGGGGATAGACGTCGTAGGTCCTGCCGCCGACGGTGATCGTCTCGCCCTTGAACGCCAGCAGGTCGGGGTCGCGGGCGCGGTGGCCGGTGATCACGGCGCGGTCGCCGGCCTTGGCGGCGCCGGGGCCGAAGCCCGAGCCGCGCGCGACGATCGGCGGCGACAGGTCGACCTCCCACGTCCCGCGCGAGGCCCGCAGCTGGAGGTGCATGTGCGGGTTGCCGAAGCTGATCGACTCGATCGTGCCCGACAGGCGGGTCTCGCGCTCCTCGGTCCAGCCCCACCCGTGATGAGCGGCGGCCGCGGCGGGCAGCGCCAGCGCCGCGGCCAGCGTGAGCGAGCGTCGTGCGAGCGTGTTCAAGGCCTTTCTCCTGTCCGGCTCCCGTCCGCCAAGCATAGCACGGGCGCGGGCGTTGGCGCCACCGCGCGTCCTTGCCGCCGCCGCCGCCGCGGCCTAGGCTGAGGCTCCCTGGCAAGCGAGCCCCCGCGCATGGCCGAATCCGATCAGATTGCCGCCTGGATCGCGCTGTTCCTCGGCCTTTACGCGCTGGCCGCGGCGACCGGCGAGCTGCGCCGCCCGAACGGCTGGTGGGCGATGCTCAAGGAGCTCGAGCGCAACGCCGCGCTGCGCCTGGTCAGCGGCGCGGTGATGCTCGCGCTCGGCGCGGCGATCTACCTGGTCAACCCGTGGCGGCCGGACGACTGGCTGTCGCTCGCGGTCAGCGTGCTCGGCGGGCTCCATGTCGCCCAAGGGCTGCTGATGCTCGCCGCCGGCGAGCGCCTGCTGCACGTCGCCCGCGCGCTGCTCGGACGCGCCGGGCGCGCGTGGGCCGGGTTTGCCGCGCTCGCCGGCATCGCCCTGGTCCTCGTCGCGCTGTCGCGGCTGCAGGCGTTCTAGGGCGCTCGCTAGCCGCCCGGCTGCCCGGGGGGCGGGGCCGTGCCTTCGCCGACGGGATCGGGCAGGGCGCCGCCGGCCTCGCCGTTGACGCCGTCTCCCTCCTCGTCGGCGACGCCGCCGGCCGGGGTCGCGCGCACGGCCCGGCTCTCATCCTCGCCGCGCCCCTTGAAGAAGGCGTCCGCGCGCGATGACAGCCAGTGCGCGACGCGGTCGGAGAACATTCCGGCGAGAATGCCGATGGCGCAAAAGGCGAGGAAATTCGCCTCGCCCGAGCCGAAGCCTTCGGTCGTGCCGAGCACCGCGGTGCCCCCGCCGAGGACGACGAACACGCAGATCGAGATGAGCCCGCCGAGGAATATGCGCGCTTCGTAACGGCCTTCGCCGGAGGACAGCCTGAGCTCGGTCTTCGGATAGACCACCAGCACCAGGGTGATCAGCAGGGCGCCGAACATGCCCGAGACGAACGCCAGCAGGATATGGATCACGGCCGGCGGAAACCCGCCGAACAGGCCGCCGCCGACCATCCGGTCGCCGGCGAACGCGGCCAGCTCGCTGAACGTCCCGCTGACCTCGGCCCTGACCGGCTCGTTGCGGCTGCGCACGGTAATGGCGCCCGCCACCCGCTCGAGCCGGCGCTCGAGCGCGGCGACTTCGTTTTCGCGATCGATGTACTCGGCGGCGCTCTTGCGGAAGGCCGGAGCCTCCCTGAGAAGCTCCTGCGCCGCTTCGCGCTGCGCCTCGCTCAGCGAGGTCCCCTGATCGAGGCAGGCGCGCAAGTCGGACAGCACCAGCTCGGTCGTCAGCGCGCTGCGGGCGCGCTCGCCGAGAAACTCGCAGCCGCGCGCCGAGGCGAGGCGACGCAGCATCAGCTCGTGCACCTCCATCGTCGATTGCCAGGCGTAATCGGCGCGCGTGAAGGCGTCTTTCGCGGCCTCGATCTTGTCGATCAGCCGGCGCTGCTCGCCGCGCAGCGTCGCCAGCGCCTGGCGGTTGTCCTCGTCCGCCCGCCACAGCGCGTAGCCCGAGCTGTAGTTCAGCGGGGTGCTGCGCCCGTCGGGCAGGTCCATCGCGGCGAGGCGGGCGGCGACGCTGGTCTGCAGCGAAGCCGTGATCAGGATGAGGATGAAGACGTATGCCAGCAGCGCGGCGCCGGCCAGCCGCCAGAGCGCGCCGGCGGCCGGGCGCGCGGCGACCAGCCAATGTCGGATGTGTTCGGCCATGCCTGTGTTCCCCCCCAACAGGTCGTAGCCGCGGCCAGGTTGCCACAGCCGGCCGGGGGCCACAAGGATTGTCGCGGCGCGCACCCGTAGGCGGCGTGAGCCGCGCGGCGTCAGGGGGTGTAGCCGAGCTCCGTCGCCCGCGCGAGGTCGGCCGCGCCGTCCTCGCCGAGCGCGATGCGCGCCTCGCCGCGCTCGTGGTAGGCCGCCGCGTCGCTCGGGTTGAGCCGGATCGTCTCGCTGAAATCGGCCACCGCGCGGCGATGGTCGCCGCTCCCGGCGTAGGCGAGGCCGCGGTTGAAGTAGGCGTCCGGGTCGAACGGGGTCAGGCGGATGGCGTGGTCGTAGTCGGCGATGGCGCGGGCGTAGTCCTGCCACTCGTAGAAGATCAGCCCGCGGTTGAACAACGCGTCGCCGTACTCGGGATTGAGGCGGATCGCCGCGTCGTAGTCGGCGCGGGCGCGCTCGCGGTCGCCCATCTCGTAGTACAGCGCGCCGCGGTTGTAGAGCACTTCCGAATCGTCCGGGCTGAGCCGCAGCGCCTCGCCGAAATCGGCTTCCGCCCGGTCGTAGTTCTGCAGCGTGGTATGGGTGATGCCGCGGTTCATATAGGCGGTGGCGCGGTTCGACTGGGTCTCCCCCGGCGAATCGATCGCCGCGGTGCAGCCGGCGAGCTGCTGGTCGGTGGTGAACTCGCCGTCCATGTCGGCGCACCACTCCCAGTTGAGCGGGCTGGTCTGCGCCGCGGCCGGCGCGGCGAAGCCGGCGAGCAGCAGCGCGGCGCCGGCGGCACGGATCGATGGCATGGCGACTCTCCCCCTGTGTCTCCCGGCCCCGTGATTACGCCATTGCGCGGCCGAGCGAAAGCGCGTCCGCCGCGGGACAAGGGCCTTCCCCTGCCCCGGCGGCGGGGCTATCGTCGCGCCATCCCCGGGGGACCGCTGGTCGGCGGTTGAGAGGGAAGCGCGAGCTTCCGACCCGCCGAACCTGATCCGGCTGACACCGGCGTAGGGAGGGAGGCGGCGCAAGCTCTCCCTCCAACTTGGAGAGCTGCAATGGCCGACATCAATTCCCGTCTCGAAATCGGCGTCACCAGCGGCCCGATCCGCGGCAGCCGCAAGGTGCACGTGGGACCGCTACGCGTGGCGATGCGCGAGATCGACCTCGAGCCGTCGAGCGGCGAGGCGCCGGTGCGGGTCTACGACACCTCGGGCCCGTACACCGATCCGGCGGCGACGATCGACATCGCCGCCGGCCTGCCGCCGCTGCGCCGGGAATGGCAGCTCGCCCGCGGCGACGTCGAGGAATACGCCCCGCGCGAAGTGCGCCCCGAGGACAACGGCCAGTTGGGCCCCGACCGCTCGGGCGGCGTCCCCCCGTTCCCGGCCGCGCTGCGCCGGCCGTTGCGCGCCAGAGCGGGCGGCAACATCAGCCAGATGCACTACGCGAGGCGCGGCATCGTCACGCCCGAGATGGCATACGTCGCCGAGCGCGAGAACCTCGGCCGCGAGAAGCTGATCCGCGAGCGCGACGGCGAGGCCTGGGGCGCGAGCATCCCCGACCACGTCACCCCCGAGTTCGTCCGCGACGAGGTGGCGCGCGGCCGCGCGATCATGCCCTCCAACGTCAACCACCCCGAGGCCGAGCCGATGGCGATCGGCCGCAACTTCCTGGTCAAGATCAACGCCAACATCGGCAACTCCGCCGTCGCCAGCGACGTCGCCTCCGAAGTCGACAAGATGGTCTGGGCCATCCGCTGGGGCGCCGACACCGTCATGGATCTCTCCACCGGCCGCAACATCCACGACACCCGCGAATGGATCATCCGCAACAGCCCCGTGCCGATCGGCACCGTCCCCATTTACCAGGCGCTCGAGAAAGTCGGCGGCGTGGCCGAGGACCTCACCTGGGAGATCTTCCGCGACACGCTGATCGAGCAGGCCGAGCAGGGCGTCGACTACTTCACCATCCACGCCGGGGTGCGCCTGCCGTTCATCCCGATGACCGCCAAACGCGTCACCGGCATCGTCAGCCGCGGCGGCTCGATCATGGCCAAGTGGTGCCTCGCGCATCACCGGGAATCGTTCCTCTACGAACGCTTCGACGAGATCAGCGAGATCATGAAGGCCTACGACATCGCCTACTCATTGGGCGACGGCCTGCGCCCCGGCTCGATCGCCGACGCGAATGACGAGGCCCAGTTCGCCGAGCTCTACACCCTCGGCGAACTCACGAAGCGGGCCTGGGCGCAGGACGTCCAGGTGATGATCGAAGGCCCCGGCCACGTGCCGATGCACAAGATCAAGGCCAACATGGACAAGCAGCTCGCCGTCTGCGGCGAGGCGCCGTTCTACACCCTCGGGCCGCTGGTGACCGACATCGCCCCCGGCTACGACCACATCACCAGCGGCATCGGCGCGGCGATGATCGGCTGGTTCGGCACGGCGATGCTCTGCTACGTCACCCCCAAGGAGCACCTCGGCCTCCCCGACCGCGACGACGTCAAGGTCGGGGTCGTCACCTACAAGCTCGCCGCCCATGCGGCCGACCTCGCCAAGGGCCATCCGGCGGCCAGGCAGTGGGACGACGCGCTGAGCAAGGCGCGGTTCGAGTTCCGCTGGCGCGACCAGTTCAACCTGTCGCTCGATCCGGCGACGGCCGAGCAATTCCACGACCAGACGCTGCCGGCCGAGGGCGCCAAGATCGCGCACTTCTGCTCGATGTGCGGGCCGAAGTTCTGCTCGATGAAGATCAGCCAGGAAGTGCGCGAGTTCGCCGAGAAGGGCATGGCCGAGATGTCCGACGCCTTCAAGCAGCAGGGCAGCGAAATCTACCGCACCGAGGACGGCCGCGCGGTCGACGCGCACCACTAGGATCAAGACTCGCGACTTTGCCGCCGAAGCCGTGGTAAGCACGCGGGGCCATCATGACCTCGTCGATCGAACAGCGCCTGGAGCTGGCGGCGCGCGCGCAGCAG